>JAFGXR010000116.1 GCA_016936555.1 Spirochaetales bacterium
ACATAGAGCTGAATGACTTCTTTACCGGCGCGGTCTCCCCTGTTTTTCACTTTACATGATACGGTCAGGGAGTCTCCTTCGGCTATATCCCTCGAAGATACTTTTATATCGCTGTAGGAGAACTCTGTATAAGAGAGGCCGTGTCCGAAGGGGAAGAGGACTTCTTTTCCTGCGATATCAAAATAGCGGTATCCCACATAGAGCCCTTCTTTGTACAGCACCTGCCCGGCTGATCCGGGAAAGTATTTATAAGAGGGGATATCCTCCAGTTTCCGGGGAAAGGTTTCGGATATTTTTCCCGAAGGATTGATCTCCCCGAGGAGAATCTTCATGACAGCTGTTCCTCCTCCCTGCCCCCCCAGATAGGATTCCAGAACGGCATCGCAGCGGTCTATAAAAGGCATTTCAACGGGCGATCCGTTGGCCAGAACAATGACGGCCGCCGGATCGGCACTCAGAACCCGGTCAATCAGAGCCAGCTGGTTATTCGGGAGAGACATATGGGAACGGTCGAATCCTTCCGATTCGAAGGAAGGCGGCAATCCAGCGAATATGACGGTTCGGTCGGCCTTACGGGCAAGAGCCTCGGCCTCGTCCAGGAGGGTCTGGTCAATTACATCCTTATCGTTCCTGAAGCCCCGGGCGTAAGTTACGGAAAAATCGTCTCCCGACACTTCCCTGAAACTGTTTAAGGCGGAGTCGAGTCTCGTCGGATTGATAAGGGAACTTCCCGCTCCCTGATACCGGGGCTTATCGGCAAACTCCCCGATCAGGGCGATGGTTCCTTTTTTTTCCAGCGGAAGCCTGTTGTTGTCATTTTTCAGCAGAACCATGGATTGGGCGGCGACTTCCACGGCCAGAGCATGATGATTATCTCTGTCGTAGCTGTGATCTTCCGAAAGGGCCGCTTCCGATTTGAATATGAGCTCGAGTATTCGCCTGACCCTCGAATCGAGGACCGATTCATCCAGTTCTCCCTTCCGGACCGCTTCGACTATTTTCCGGTCGTTGATACCGCCGTTGCCGGGCATTTCCAGTTCCTGGCCTGCGGCAATTCCCCTGACGCGGTCGTTTTCCGCCCCCCAGTCTGTCATGACCAGTCCTTCGTGGCCCCATTCCTCTTTCAGGATGTCATTGAGCAAAGTTCCGTTCTCGCTGCAGAAGTCACCGTTCAGCTGATTGTAGGCATTCATGACAGTCCAGGGCTGCGCCTGCTTAACCGCTTTTTCGAATCCGGTCAGATAGATTTCCCTCAGGGTTCTCTCGTCGACGATGGTGTCGATGGACATCCGGAATCTTTCCTGGTTATTGGCGGCGAAATGCTTGAGGCTCGTCCCGACGGCCTTGTTCTGTATCCCTTCAATCAATGAAGCGGCCAGTTCTCCCGCCGCATAAGGATCTTCGGAAAAATATTCGAAATTCCGTCCGCAGAGAGGGCTTCTCTTTATATTGACTCCCGGCCCCAGAAGAACAGATACTTTTTCGGCCAGACATTCCTCACCCAGAGCTTTGCCCACATCTTTCAGGAGGCTTCTGTCCCAGGAGGCGGCCAGCCCTGCAGCTGTGGGGAAACAGGTCGCCGGTACGCTTTGCCCCAGGCCTGCGTGGTCGCCCTCTCCATCCTGCTTTCTCAGGCCGTGCGGTCCGTCGGTTACCATAATGGAAGGGATCCCCAGACGCTCAACCCCTTTCAGATGCCAGTGATCCTGTCCGGAGCAGAGAGAGGCTTTCTCTTCCAGCGTCAGTTCTTTCAGCAATTTATCAACTTTTTCTTTCATCTTCTGTTACTCCTGTTTCTCAGTCCCTCTATGAGCAAATCCAGATGAAGAGCCGGCATTTTCTCCGTCTCTCCTTCTGTTGTTTCCACCAGCACATCGCCGCGCAGAATGATTCTCTGATTCAAAGCCCGAATGCCGTTTAAAATCGTGACAAAAGCGAGGTGGGAATCGATATCTTTTCTGATTGAACCGTCTTCTTTCCCTTTATCTATAAGGGAAATCAGGTTCTGCACGTATTCCGGTCTGTCGAAAAGGACGAATTTCTCTTTCATCTCATCGGTGAGCCTGGAGCCGGAGTAGTAGGCATCGAATTCGGCCATCAGCTTCTCTTCGAGAGTGCTTTTCTCGTTGATCCAGTGTTCGTAGAGGAAGATCCTCAATTTCTCCAGGCCGGTTTTAGACCGGTCTTCCAGCAGTGCTTCAAAGCGGGTGCGAAGTGTTTCCTCAAAACGGGAAAGGCTTATTTCGACGATTGTCATGGCCAGATCGCTCTTATCTCTGAAATACCTGTAGACAGTGTTGCGGCTCAGTCCGGCTCTCTCGGCTATGTCTTTCATCCGGGTTTCGAAGAACCCTTTTTCCAGAAATAGTTTTTCCGCCTCATGAAGAATCTGTTCTCTGGTCTCATCGACCTGATATATCATTCTTTTTTTCATATTTTCGCCAATAGTACACGTGTAATATAACTTATGTATTATTGACCCTCTCTGCCTGTTCTGTCAAGAAACAAGATAATCCAACTTTACAGAACGGCGGCACCGTGTTATTAATTACTATATTTACTTACAGAAAGTAACTAAAATAGGAGATAAGATAATGGGCAAAGTGGCGGACGGGCAGAAATTCAATGCCGAAATGAGCAGCTGCACTCTCAAAGAAGTATTCAATCAGGATAATTCCAATTTGAAATGGCTGGCAATGGCGGATCTGAAAATTCAGAACAGCCGGATGGCAGAAACAACATACAGAAGAGAGGAGACGCTGATTGTCAATCTGAGAGGGGATGTTACTGTCGCAGTTGACGGGACAGACTATGTGGTAAAACATTACGATATGCTCTACATCCCCATCGATACTCCCTTTACCATCAGCCATAAAGGCGATGAAGAGGGCTGGCTCTATATATACCGGGCGCTGGGGGACGTGAAGTACGAAACCTATCACGCCGACTGGGAAGCCTGTCGGAAAGATGAGGAGAGAATCCGCCACCTCAACAGGAAAGTTGTCTACAAAATGTTCGATGTCTCCGAAAAAGCCAATAAATTCATGGTCGGCTACACCTTCTATCAGGATAGAACCCGGGCCTGGCCGCCCCATAACCATACGGACCAGGAAGAGGTCTACAGTTTCATCGAAGGCCGCGGCGCCATGGAAGTCTACGAAGAGGATGAGTTCAAAACATTTGTCCCCTCTGTCGAAGTGGGGGACCATATAACCATCCCCATACTCAATTACCATCCCGTATTCAGCCATGAGGAGCCGCTCTGTTTTATCTGGTGCATTTCCGGCGAGCGCTACTGGGTAGGCGACAAGAATAAGGATTTCATGACCGCCAAAGTGGATAAGCTCACCACCTAGATCTTTAATAGGATAATTCTTTTTTGACCAGAGGGATAAGGAAGAAGTTGGGCACCGTTCCGATCACGTAGACAATGGCCGTGATAGAGAAGCAGAGGGCGTAATTATTCTCTCCGATCAGAAATCCCCCTATGGCGGCCGAGGCGTTCCAGAACAGTCCCCAGGCCACTGTCTGGAGGCTGTTCCAGAAGCCCCTTCTGCTTTTGGGGACGAAATCCATCATGATCGACCGGTTCAGCGGCTGGGAGGCGTTCATCAGGGCGCCTCTCGCTATGAAAAGCGGGATGAGAAGCCAGATGGGCGGGTAGAAGGCCATTCCCGCCAGACAGGCTATGGAGAGGCCCTGGACCAGAATTATCATCTGGGGGCGGCCTTTTCGGACAGAATGCTTCTGTGTGTAAACACTTATCAGCCCGGTGATGAAAAAGGACAGGCCCAGAACAATCTGCACGGCAATGGGTTTCAGCCCGTAGATATCTCTGAAAAAGACAGGGAAGAATTTTACGGTCATGCCCGCTCCCGTCCCTATTATAAAGCTCGAGGAGATGAGAATAAGGGGAACGGCTTTCCGGTTCCTGAAGGAAAATCCCCCGATCGGCTTTTCATCTGTCTCCTCCGCCAGAATCCCTTCGCTCCGCTTTCCCATTTCATGCCGGTCTTTCAGGAGCAGCATGATGACGATGGAGGCCAGAGATATGAAAAGCCCGACGATCATGACTTTTTTCAGAATCTCCAGTTCCCATTTATCGCCGAGAATGAAAAAGAGAATGATGTTCAGAACCGGTCCCGAAGCCAGTCCGAACTGCTGGAACATGTGAATCCGGGCATAGGGTTTCGAGCGCTCTCCCGAGGGCAGCGAATTGGCGAGGATAGACTCCGCAGAGGGCTGGCTGAGGCCCTGGAATACGCCCCACAGGAACAGACCCGCCATAATGTGGTAGAGCGACGCGGATAGTCCGATGAAGAGAAGGCCGCCCGTCCCGACAAGGGCGGCCAGAATCAGGGCTTTCTCCCTCGACCATTTATCGGCGGCAAAACCGCCGGGAAGTATTGTCATGATCAGGGCAATGCCCGTGATCGCTGATGTGATTCCCAGCAATTCATTGGGGGTCAGTCCCAGGAGTCCTGAATTTTCTTCGGAAAGAAGAATGATGTAGAGACTGAGGATATTGCCCATCCAGATGCCGCGGCCGAAAGCCTGGACGAGAGTAAATATATTGTAGATCCGTAGGTTCGGATTGGATGATTTAATCATGGTGAGTCCTTTTTTTTTAAATTCATCAGAATCATATGATAAAAAACCGGGGTAATCAATGAAGTTTGTTGCTACATGTTTCTGGTAAAAAACTATTGATCTCTGCTAAAATAACGCGTCTGATAATGTATGAAAAGTCATGGGAGGTTGTTTATGCTGAGAGGAATCGATCCGGTCGTTTCGCCGGAACTGCTCGATGTCCTGTTCCGTATGGGGCACGGGGATGAAATCGTACTGGCCGATGCTTTTTTTCCCGGGGACACGTTCGGGAAGAGAGTTGTCCGGGCCGATGGAATCAGAATCCCCCAGCTCCTGAGGGGCATTCTGCCTCTGATCACCCTGGACAGTTATGTGGACAGTCCGCTGATCATGATGCAGCCCGTGGTAGGCGATGAGCTGGACAGGAGTGTCGAGGCATCATACCGGAAGGCTATCGATGAAACCTGGCCTGACACTGCGGCCATTGCGAGATTGGAGCGATTTGCCTTCTATGACAGGGCAAAAGAAGCCTATGCTGTCCTTATGACCGGAGAAACGGCCAAATACGGCAATATCATTTTGAAAAAAGGTGTTATCAATAGATAATTGCCAGATAAACACCCGGTCATCTTTTTCCTGACCGGGTGTTTTTTTCTGTTGGAGCTCAGGCTTTGGGATCCCAGATTATGGGTTCCACATTGAAATCCTTCATATAGCGCCTGGCCAGCATAAAGTAGTAGTCGGCCAGCCGGTTGATAAAATTCCCGATCCGCTGATCCAGCTCCACGGTGCTGTGCAGTTCCACAAAAAGCCTCTCCGCTCTTCTGCAAACAGTACGGCAGACGTGAGCCGTCGCCACTCTCTGATCCCCTCCGGGAATGATAAAATGGGTGAGCGGTTCAAGCCCCTCCTCCATACGATCGATTTCCTCTTCCAGAAAAGTCGTATGCTCGTCGGTAATTTCGGGTAGAGCGATTTTTCCCTTCTGTTCATCCATGGCCAGATTCGACCCGATCGTGAAGAGAAGGCTCTGGATTTTTTTCAGAACGCCTCTCGTTCTGTCATCGATGTCCAGTGAAGCCAGCAGACCGGTAAATGAGTTCAGCTCATCTATGGTTCCGTATGTATGAATCCGCAATTCCGATTTGTAAACCCTGTGGCCGCTGACCAGGGACGTGGTGCCTTTGTCTCCGGTTTTCGTATATATCTTCATAGTTTTTGTACCTCGTTTTCTGCCAGTATAGGGGGATTGTTCAGTTTTTTCCAATTCTTAATTGACATTCATTCCTGAATTCTGTAATCTTCAAACAATAAAATTATATCGATATATAGGTATCGATATTGACAGCTCGGACAGGAGGTCTGATAATACGGAAAAACTTTTAAAGAGAGTGTTCCGCAAGTGATGAAAAGTATACCGCTGCCCGCCATACGCCGCTATCCCCTGTATCTGAGGAGATTGAAGGCTTACAGGATGGGAGGAACTCTGTGGGTTTCCGCCACCATGCTGGCAGAGGACCTCGGGTTTTCCTCCATTCTGGTCCGCAAGGACCTCGCACTGACCGGACTGGAGGGACGGCCGAAATACGGTTTTTCCATTGATCCGCTTATCGGGGCCATCGAGGAGAGTCTGGGATGGAACAACAGGACCGATGCCATTCTGGTCGGTGCGGGAAATCTCGGATCCGCCCTTCTGGGCTACAGTGGTTTCGCCCAGTACGGACTTGAGATTTCAGCTGTTTTCGACAGCGATCCGGCAAAGATCGGAACGAAAGTACAGGGCGTACCGGTTTTTCCAATGGAGAAACTGACGGATTTTATCGGGAGGACCCATATTCCCATGGCTGTGCTGACCGTTCCGGCCGAATCGGCTCAGAGAACGGCGGAGCAGCTGGAGGATGCCGGAATCAGGGGCATCTGGAATTTCGCCCCGGCAAAGCTCAAGCTCTCCGATAAAGTTGTGGTTCAGCGTGTCGATCTGGCTTCCAGTTTTGCCGAGCTTTCATCCCGTCTGAAAAAAGATCAGACTTAGAAGGGGTGACCAACAGTGCCGGCTCATATGAAGAGATATGAGCCTTTTTTGTAAACACTATCGATATAAATGTATCGATAGTGAAATATCTAGAAGGAGTGAAGAGAATGAGTGAAAAGAAAACGACAGATCGGAAAGATGACAGCCTTGAAAAGCTGGACAAACTGATTGCCGCGGTCAGCGAAGCCCAGAACCGTTATGCCGCCTATACCCAGGAACAGGTCGATGATATTTTCAGGATTTCGGCAATAGCGGCCAATGAACAGCGGATCCGACTCGCCAAAGAGGCTGTTGCCGAAACGGGAATGGGTATCGTCGAAGACAAGGTTATTAAAAATCACTTTGCCTCGGAATTCATCTTCAACAAATACAAGGATATGAAAACCTGCGGGTTCCTGGAAGAGGACAGCAGCTACGGAATCAAGAAGGTGGCCGAGCCTCTCGGCGTTATCTGCGGGATCATTCCCACGACTAATCCGACTTCCACTGTCATATTTAAGGCGCTAATCGCCCTTAAAACAAGAAACGCCATCATTTTCTCTCCCCACCCCCGGGCGAAGAAATGCACCATAGAAGCGGCGAAAGTCATCCGGGATGCGGCGGAGAGAGCCGGGGCTCCCAAAGGGCTGATCGGCTGGATCGACGAGCCCTCGCTGGAGCTTTCCAACCATATCATGACGCATAAAAAAATCGCCCTGATTCTGGCGACCGGCGGTCCCGGCATGGTGAAAGCCGCCTATTCTTCGGGGCGCCCCGCTATCGGTGTCGGCGCCGGCAACACGCCGGCTCTTATGGATGAAACGGCCGACGTCAAAATGGCGGTCAACTCTATCCTGATGAGCAAAACCTTTGATAACGGAGTCGTCTGCGCTTCCGAGCAGTCGGTTATCGTCCACAAATCCCTGTACGAAGAAGTAAAAAAGGAATTCACAGAAAGGGGAGCTCTCCTTCTGAACAAGGAACAGACCGACAAGCTGAGAAAAGTGATTCTCGATCCCGAAAGGGGAACCATTAATCCGGGCATCGTCGGTCAGAGAGCGGCCAAGATAGCTCAGATCGCCGGATTTTCCGTTCCCGAAGAGACCAAGGTCCTGATCGGCGAGGTAAAGGAAATTTCCCCCGGCGAGCCTATGGCCCATGAAAAGCTGAGTCCCTGCCTGGCTCTCTACAAATGCGACTCTTTCGAAGAGGGGCTGGCTATGGCCCGGGACCTGGTCGTTCTGGGAGGAATCGGCCATACCTCTGTCCTCTACACAGATAAGAACAATCAGGACAGGATCAGGCAGTTCGGCTCGGAAATCAAAACCGGACGGGTTCTCATCAATATGCCTTCCTCTCAGGGAGCTATCGGAGATATTTACAATTTCATGCTCGAACCGTCTCTGACTCTGGGCTGCGGAAGCTGGGGCGGAAACTCGGTCAGTGAAAACGTGGGAGTCAAACATCTTATGAATATCAAAACAGTCGCTGAAAGAAGAGAAAATATGCTCTGGTTTAAAATCCCCTCCAAAATCTACTTCAAATACGGCTGTCTTCCTCTGGCCCTGCGGGAGCTGGAAGGGAAGAAGCGCTGTTTTATCGTAACGGACTCCTATCTCTATGATCATGGTTTCGTGGATAAAATCACTTCGGTTCTCAAGGAGACCGGAATCGACTGTCAGGTCTTCCATCAGGTCAAGCCGGATCCCTGTCTTTCCACGATCAATCAGGGGCTTGAGCTGCTGCGGTCCTTCAATCCCGATGTGATTATCGGATTCGGAGGGGGATCTCCCATGGATGCGGCCAAGATCATGTGGCTTCTCTATGAACATCCCGAGCTCTCTTTCGAGGGGCTGGCGCTTCGCTTTATGGATATCGAAAAGAGAATTTACTCCCTTCCTTCGACCGGGAATAAAGCCTTCTTCACAGCTATACCGACAACTTCCGGTACCGGTTCTGAAGTGACCCCGTTCTCCGTCGTCACAGATGACCGGGCCAATATGAAATACCCCATAGCGGATTACGCCCTGACGCCCGATATGGCCATCATCGATCCGGAGCTTGTCATGTCCATGCCCGGGAGCCTGACCGCCGCCTCGGGAATCGATGCGGTGACCCATGCCATCGAAGCTTTCTCTTCGGTCCTGGCGTCGGATTTCACCAACGGGCTGGCTCTCGAATCTCTGCGGATTCTCTTTAAATATCTCCCTATTTCCTTTAAGGAAGGGGATAAAAATTCCAAAGCCCGAGAAAAGGTTCACAACGCCGCGACTATGGCGGGAATGGCCTTCGCCAATGCTTTTCTGGGAATCTGCCACTCCATGGCCCATAAGCTGGGAGCCCGCTTCCATATCCCCCATGGAGTGGCCAACGCCCTCCTCATCACCCATGTCATCGACTTCAACGCCGTGGAGAATCCCGTCAAGCAGACGGCTTTCCCCCAGTACGAATACCCGACTGCGGCTTCCCGTTATGCCCGTATTGCCGACTATCTGCAGCTCGGCGGAAAGAACGACGGACAGAAGGTGGGCAATTTAATCAAAGCCATTGAAGATCTTCGTCAGAAACTGGATGTACCGGCATCAATCAAACAGTATGGAATCTCCGAGGAAGATTTTATGGAGGCGGTGGACGAGCTTTCCGAACAGGCCTTCGATGATCAGTGCACGGGGGCCAACCCCCGCTATCCCATGATCAGCGAAATCAGAGATCTCTATCTGAAGGCCTATTACGGGAAATAGCCCTACTGCCGGAGAACCCCGGGTCAGTCCTTTCCCGGGGGCTCTCCTTTTAACCGGAGGAAACAGCATGAAAGTACAGGTCGAGCTTTGTATGGGAAGCTCCTGCTTCGCCAGGGGAAACAGCCGGATTCTCGGCTTTCTGGAGCGGTATATCGGTGAAGAGGGGCTGCAGGGCCGGGTCGAGATTACCGGACATCTGTGTTTAGGCAATTGTTCATCGGGGCCGGTTGTCCGCATCAACGGCACCGACTATTTCGATCTGAAGGAAAAGGAACTGGCCGGGCTTGTCGAGGAGGCTCTTCATGAGTAGCAGCAGACAGCCCGTGTACACGGAAAAAACAAAATGCCGCGACTGTTACAAGTGCGTGCGCTATTGTCCGGTTAAAGCCATCAAGGTCGAGGAAAACAGCGCCCGCATTATAGATGAACTGTGTATTTACTGCGGACGCTGCGTCGATATCTGTCCCAGTCACGCCAAAAAAGTCCGGAACGATGTTCCGGAAGTGAAAAAGCTTATCCGTTCGGGCCGGAAGGTCGTTCTGTCTCTGGCTCCCAGCTGGTCGACTGGCATTTTCGGAACCCGCGAAGAACTGACCGACTCCTTCCGGTCTCTGGGATTTCATGCTGTTTCGGAAACGGCTTTGGGGGCTGAACTTGTTTCCTCCTGGACGGCCGGCCGAATGGAAGATACCCGGGACATGATGATTTCTTCGGCCTGCCCGACAGTGAATGAGCTGTTCAGAAAGTATTATCCCCGGTATCTCGATAACCTGTCTAAAGCTCCCTCTCCTCTGGAGGCTCATGCACACTTTTTGAAAAAGCTGATGGGAGAGGACATCGCGGTAGTTTTTGCCGGTCCCTGCATCGCGAAAAAACTGGAGGCCGACAATCGGGATTCCGCCATAGATTTTGCCCTGACATTTGATGAAGTCTCCCAATGGCTGGAGGAATCCCCTCAAATCCTGTCGCGGTCGCCCTCTGATGGAAGCTCCGATTTTTATCCCTGTCAGGCTGTTTCCGGTTCGCTCTATGCCATGGAGGGGGGGATGATCCGATCCCTTGAGGAGGGCCGTGCCCATCGGAAGAGGACCATGGTTCCCCTTTCGGGAATGGTTCACATTATGGAAGCCCTCGATGAAATGGACGGAAAGGATAATATTCTCCTGGAATTGCTCTCCTGCCCCGGAGGATGTGTTAACGGGTCGGGATTCAAGAACCGCGGGAACCAGTTCGCCTACAGGAAAAACAGTCTCGACCACTTTGACAGAGCTCTGGCCAGATCATTTGCTCCGTCGCCTGTTCTCAAGCTGGCTGAAGAACTGCATCTTCAACTGCCCTTGAAAAATATAGAGCCCGCAGAGGTTCAAACGGATGATTCCTTTACCGGAGAGTTAATTGAGGAAGCCCTTCACGATCTGGGAAAGGAAAGAGAAGAGGACCGCCTCGATTGCGGGGGGTGCGGGTATAATTCCTGCCGGGATTTCGCCGTCGCCTACCTGAAAAAGATGGGAGAGAAACCCATGTGTGTTACCAATATGCGCAAGCGGGCCCAGAAAAAAGTCGATATGCTTCTCAGAACCCTTCCCATGGGCGTTGTCATCGTCAACAGAAGACATCAGATCGTCGAATGCAACAGCGGATTCGCCTCTCTGTTCGCCGACCCCGGTTCCATCTGCGACGCCGAATATGTCAAACGCCACAGCGATCTGCCCCTTATCAATTTCGTCGATCTCACGTCCTGTCTCGATGATATTCTGTCTGACCGGAAGAGTCTCTTCGAGGAGAGGCTGAAAATAAAGGGGAAGTTTCTCAAGATCACCTTTTTCTCTATCGATAAGGGCCATCTGGCGGGAGTCATCATCCAGGATATAACCAGCGCTTCGGTCAAGCGCGAGGATGTGATCCGGAAAGCCGAGGAAGTTATCAGTAAAAACCTTCAGAACGTCCAGCAGATCGCTTCGCTGCTCGGAGAAAATGCGGCCGAAACGGAAATCATTCTCAGGTCCCTCACCGACCAGTTCCAGTTTACGGCTTCGGAGGGGAAGCCGTGAGCTATTTCATTGAAGTGGACTACTCCCAATATTTTAAAGACGGGCAGAGTATAGGAGGCGATGTATTTCTTCTCTCCAGGGGAGAGGAGAGGGACAGGATCATCTGCACTCTTTCCGACGGGCTGGGCAGCGGAGTCAAAGCCAATGTCCTGGCCAACCTGACGGCTCATATGGCTCAGAAATATGCCGCCAGTTCCATCGATATGGTGAAATCCGCGGAAATTATCATGAATACTCTACCTGTTTGCCGGGAGAGAAAAATCAGCTATTCCACCTTTACCATCCTGCGAATGGAAAATCTGAAAGAAGATAAAGTGCGGACATCCATTGTCGAGTACGACAATCCGGGATTCCTTCTTTTGCGGGGAGGGGCTTATGTTCATCCCGAAAAACAACGGCAGGAGCTCAAAAGGCCCGGAGCATTTAAAGATGAGAACCTCTTTCACACGGAGCTGGAACTGGAAGCGGGTGACAGGATCGTCTTTTTTACCGACGGGATCACCCAGGCCGGTCTGGGAACCAAACCGCTGCCTCTGGGCTGGAGGGAGGGAAATGTCAAAGAGTATATTCTGGATCTGGTAGAGAACCGGCCTGACATCTCCGCCTATGAGCTGGCTTCGGCTGTAACGGCCAAAGCCAGGGCTCTCGATATATACAAAGCCAAGGATGATATCACCTGTGCCTCTGTCTATATCAGAAAACCGAGACGGCTGATCGTATCCACCGGCCCGCCCATAGATGAATCGCGCGATGAAAGGCTGGTCGCTGCGATCCGTGATTTTGATGGACGGAAAGTTATCGCCGGGGGAACGACAGCTCAGATTTATTCGCGCATCGAAGGTAAAAAGCTCCAGGTGTCTCTTTCCGATTTCGACGGCGATCTTCCGCCCTGCGCCGCCATGGCGGGCATCGATCTGGTTTCGGAGGGGATGCTGACCCTCAACAGAATCGCCGAGCATCTGGAGACACGGATTTCTCTCCATGAGCTGCCGCACAACAGTGCCGGACGGTTCCTCAAGCTCCTTCTCGAAAGCGACAGGGTCCGGTTTCTCGTGGGGACGAAAATAAACGACGCTCATCAGGACCCCAGCATCCCCTTTGAAATCGGTATCAGGCGTTCCATTATCGGGCGCATTATCAAGGCTCTCGAAGAGAATTATCTCAAAGAGACGGAACTGGAATTTATTTAGCTCTGCAAGGAGAGTGTTTATGGAAAAAATCATTGTTGAAATTTGTACGGGCACGGCCTGTTTTGTTATGGGATCGGGAAAGCTTCTGTCTATTGAAGAGTCGTTGCCAGCCAATATCCGCGATTACGTGGAGGTTCAACCGGTCCTCTGTTGCGGGCTGTGCAGGGACTGGACCAATTCAAAACCTCCCGTCGTTTCCGTTGCCGGAAAAATGATTGCCGGTGCCGATGAAGAGAAAATTATAAAGGCCGTTATGGCTGCCCTGGAAGGAGGTAACCTATGCTGACGGAAAAGAATCAGTACAGTTACCTCCGGAAAGAGCTTCTCACCCGTTTTTTCACATTTCTTTTCGAGAGCAAAAATCCCCTGGAAATCAATAAGATCCCCTATGAAATGATTCCTTCGGGAGGAGATCCCCGGCGGTGCTGCATCTATAAAGACAGGGAAATGATCAAGTACCGGCTCCTGTCGCTTATGGGGTACGATTTATCGGAAAGTTTTGATGAAAGCCCCTCTCTCTACGAGTTTTTCAACCGCTGCGGCAAGGACCGGGCACCGGCTCTTCCCCCCCTCTCTGTCATCACGGCAGCCTGCAGCTCCTGCCGTAGCAAACAGTACCGCGTTACGGAGCTCTGCCGCGGATGTCTGGCCCGCCCCTGTCAGACAATCTGCCCCGCCGATGCCATTTCCATGAAAAGCGGAAAGGCTTTGATCGATGGCGAAAAATGCATTAACTGCGGAAAATGCCGGGAGTCCTGTCCCTACAGCGCCATAGTCTATATTCCCGTGCCCTGCGAAGAGGTCTGCCCGGTCGGCGCCATTATAAAAAAAGAAGGCCATGCCATAGAGATCGACCGGGACAAATGTATCTCCTGCGGACGCTGTACGCGGTCCTGCCCGTTCGGAGCCATCGTGGAGAAAAGCCATATTGTGCCGCTGGTCGCTGCGATAAAACAGAAAAAAGACATGACCCTGATGATAGCTCCATCGCTTTACGATCAGCTTCCGGGAGCGGACAGTCAGATTCTGGCGGCGTTGAAAGCCGCGGGATTCTCACGGGTTTACGAGCTTCAGGAAGCCGCGGAAATCGTGGCGGAAGAGGAGGGAAAAGAGCTACTGGAGAGGATGGAGAACGGTCAGTCCTTCATGACGACATCCTGCTGTCCCGCCTATGTGGAGACAGTAAAAAAGCATATACCGGAACTGGCTTCCCATGTATCGGATACTCCTTCGCCCATGATGGCCGGGGCGCGGATCCTGAGAGAAAAATACCCAGGTACAACGATTGTCTTTGCCGGACCCTGCCTGGCAAAAAAGGTTGAGGCTTATGAAAAAGGGGGTGTTGATCTCGTTTTGAACTTTGAAGAACTGGGAACGCTTCTTATTGCGAAATCGGTTGAAATCCTTGATTATCCCGCTGCTGAAGAAGTGACCTCTTTCGCCTTGGGAAGAGGGTTTGCCCGGTCCGGCGGAGTGGGAAAAGCTGTCAAAGCCTCGCTCGAAGAGGACATTCACTGTTCTCAGATAGACGGTCTATCGGTTAAAACAATCCGTTTGATGAAAACATGGATTAAAAAAGCACCCGAAGGCAGACTCGTCGAAGTCATGGCTTGTGAAGGAGGTTGCAGCAGGGGGCCCTGTTCTCTTAATTCATAACCGGCAGAGCGGTGATAATTTTATCTTTGCCGGCATGTTTCGCTTTGTAGAGAAGGATATCGGTTTTTTCGATAAACTCGTTGAGGTTCTCTTTATTCAGAGTGGAAACGCCGCCGCTGAGTGTTATTCTCATTTCCGAATTATCCCATTTCAGATCTCTGACGGACATGCGGATTTTTTCGGCCACCTTGAAAGCGGAATCGTGGTCCGTATTGGGCAGAATGACGATGAATTCTTCTCCTCCGTACCGGCCGGCGACATCCTCTTCCCGGATGATATCTTTGATGGATCGCGAGACTTTCTGCAGAACCTTGTCGCCCTGTTTGTGGCCGAATGTGTCATTGATCCGTTTGAAGTTATCCAGGTCGAACATGATCAGAGACAGATTCAGCTCATGGCGTTTCGTATTGCTGATTTCCTCCATCAATCTCTCGTGGATATAGGAGTGATTGTAGAGCTGAGTCAGGCCATCGGTCAGAGCCATCTGTTTGAGATAATCGCGGTTGTGCTTGACTTCAAGATGATTGCGGACCCGTGCTATGAGTTCCGATCCGTTAAATGGTTTGGTAACATAATCGATGGCTCCGCAGTCGAATCCTTTTACTTTATCTTCCGGCAGAATATTCCCCGTCAGAAAAATAACGGGCGTGTCTCTCGTTTCATAGGATTCTTTCAGAGCCGAACAAAGCTCATAGCCATTCATGTCGGGCATATTAATATCGAGAAGAAATAGATCGAATGATTTCAGGTCATCTCTGGTCAGAGCTTCCCTGCCGCTCGAGGCTGTTTCTACTTTGTATTGCTCATCAGTCAGGATACAATGAATGAGTTGACTGACCGCAGTGTCATCATCAACCACCAGAATGGAAGAAAGTGTACTATTATCGTTCACTATTCTCTGCTCCGTAATGCATATAGATATTATCGGCCGATATACCAATGAGATAAATTACTTAAAATATCTTACATCATATCGGAGTTTTTGGGTTATTTTTTTTAGAACGGGTAATCGATTTCCTGTTTTGCTTCAGTTTTTATTCAGTTCGCGAATGTTGAAAGGGCAGCGGACGATAAAAATGACCGGATTGCTCCGGTCATTTTTATTTTCATTATCCGATTTCCATAATCAGCTGATCTGAGGAGACCTGATCCCCCTGATCGACCAGGACAGCCAGTACCGTACCGGAGCAGGGGGCGAAAACGGCGTTCTCCATTTTCATGGCTTCCAGAACGGCAACCTCGTCGCCTTCCTCCACGGAATCCCCTTCCTTGACGCTGATTCTCAGCATCAGGCCGGGCATGGGGGCTTTGACGGGTGTTCCCGAACCGGCGGGAGCGGAGGTCTGCTGCCCCATGCTCTCTTCGTCGATTCCCTCGCTGACGCCGATGTCGTAGCTCTTTCCGTTGACAAGGGCTTTGTCTCCCTCGAAGCGAACGGCGTATTTCTTGCCGTTGACTGTGACGGTGTATCCCTCTTCGGCTCCGGCCCCTTTCTTTTCGATCTTTCTGATGTTTTCGACGGCCTTGCCCTGGAGGAAGGCGATCCCTTTCTCCCGGCAGGTTGCGGCGATAAACACGTTTTCATCCGTGATGTCGAGGTCGTTTTTAATAAGAACCATTTCGGCGGCTTTACGGCCGAGGTTCGGATTATTGTCATTGATTTCCAGAACGGTTTTCGTCGTCGGCTCTAGCTTCAGCTGCTGACTGGCGATCTTCACTATGTCCGGATCGGGCTCGACAGGAGTTTTCCCGAAGTAACCGAGAACCATTTTGCCGTATCCCTCGGCGATTTTCTGCCAGTTGCCGAACATGGTGTTGTTGAATGCCTGCTGGAAATAGAACTGGGAAACCGGAGTGACCGATGTTCCGAAGCCGCCCTTCGCTACGGCTTTACCCATAAACTTGGTGATTTCTTCATATTTGTCCAGGAGGTTGTTGTCCCTCAGCATCTGGGTGTTGGCCGTGAGGGCTCCTCCGGGCATCGGGGAAAGGGGAATCGTCGGTTCGACTTTCTTCGCTTCGGGAGGCATGAAGTAATCGGCCATGCACTCTTTGAAGATTTCTTCGGCTTCGAATATTTTAACAGGGTCTATTCCCAGGTCCCAGTCGGTTCCCTGAAGGGCGTGGTACATGGTCATGATATCGGGCTGACAGGTTCCTCCCGAGACGGGAGCCATGGACAGGTCTATCTGGTTGGCTCCGGCTTCCATCGCCGCCTTGTTCTGGATAATGGAGATTCCCGCTGTTTCATGGGTGTGGAACACGATTCTCACATCCTCACCGAGAAGCTTTCTTGCCTGGAAGATCGTATCGTACACTTTGTGGGGTACCGAAGTTCCCGACGCGTCTTTGAAACATACCGAATCGAAGGGAATGTTTGCGTCGAGGATTTTTCTGAGAGTTTCCACATAAAATTCGGGAGTATGGGCTCCGCTGCAGCCGGGAGGAAGTTCCATCATGGTAACGCAGACTTCGTGTTTCAGTCCCGCGTCGACAATACACTGTCCCGAATAGATAAGATTGTTTACATCGTTCAGCGCGTCAAAGTTCCGGATCGTCGTGATTCCGTGCTTTTTGAACAGATCGGCGTGCAGTTTGATAATATCGCTTGGCTGGGAATCCAGTCCGACGACATTGACGCCTCTCGAGAGCGTCTGAAGGTTGGCGTCAGGTCCGGCCGCCGCACGGAACTGGTCCATCATGTCGAAAGCGTCTTCGTTACAGTAAAAGTACAGGGACTGAAAACGCGCTCCGCCGCCTGCTTCGAAATGTTTGATTCCCGCATCTCTGGCAGCTTCGACTGCCGGCAGAAAGTCTTTGGTCAGAACCCTTGCCCCGTAAACCGACTGAAAACCGTCACGGAAAGCGGTGTTCATAAACTCAATTCTCTTTTTCATATGTAAACCCTCTTTTGTGTATCAAAACGGTCTTTCAGAAGAAAAACCGTTAACATTATATAACGAAGAATTATTTTTTGTAACTACGGCAAAGATGGGAAAAAGGCATTTCCTGAATAAATGTTGAATAATTCAACTAACATTCTCTGTCCAGTGAAAAAAAAAGAGAATTTCAGTTAAAATCGTGTATTTCCTTGTCATTTCTCTGTATAATAAACCTTTGTATTCATTTTTCACGGGGTGCGGGTTTTTAAGCGAATGACCTTTAAACTAATTACGGATACTGATGGTGCGGGATTCCCCTTCGAACATGCGGCAGGCGATCCCTACGGATTAAGAATCTATACTCTGAAAAACGGACTGAAAGTCTATATCAGCTCCAACCGGGAAAAACCCCGTATCAAAACCAGAATCATTGTCAGAACAGGGTCGGTGAACGATCCCGCCGAATCGACGGGCATGGCCCATTATCTCGAACACATGATGTTCAAGGGAACGCCCTCGATCGGAGCGCTTGATTGGGAACGGGAGAGCCTTCTTCTGGGAGATCTCGAGAATCTCTATGAAGATTACAGCGCTGCGGAAGATGAGGATGAGAGAAAAGACATTCTGAAGAAAATCGATGCCCTGTCGGTTGAGCTCTCCACGCTGGCCCTTCCCGGAGAGCTGGACAGGATTTTCACCCATATCGGCGCCCGCTATACAAACGCCCATACGGGTTTCGAGGAAACTGTTTATAATAACGATATTCCCGCCGGGGAACTCGAGCGCTGGCTTTCCATTGAAAGGGAGCGCTTTTTCAATCCTGTCTTCCGGTTCTTCCCGACAGAGCTGGAAGTCGTGTATGAAGAGTATAATCAGGAGCAGGATGACGATTTTCAGAAGGTGAGCAATCTTCTCATGTCTTCTCTTTTTCCCAATCACCCCTACGGAAGCCGGACTATACTGGGAACGGGTGAGCATCTGAGGCACCCTTCTCTGAAAAAGCTGAAGGAATATCATAAGAAGTGGTATATCCCCTCCAACATGGGCATTGCCCTGTCCGGTGATCTGGATATTGAATCGGCGATCGCCGCCATAAACCGGATCTGGGGAGATCTCCCCGCGGGAGAGCTCCCTGAATGGGAAAAAATCGTAGAGGAACCGATAAAGAATACCGTCCGCAAATCCGCCTATGGACCCGATACGGCCTTTTCCACCATCGGGTTCCGTTTCGACGGCGCCGGGTCGGAGGATGAGCTCTATCTGACTCTGATCGATATGATGCTCAATAACAGCCAGGCCGGGCTTTTCGACCTGAAGCTCGTGCAGAATCAGAAGCTTCTGGAAGCGGGGACCTCTTTCCTGTCCTGCCGGGATTACAGCTGGTTCATTATGTACGGTCTTCCCCGTCACAATCAGTCCCTCGACAATGTCGCCGTTCTGCTTCTCGAACAGATAGAGTCGCTGAAACAGGGAGATTTTGAAGACTGGATGATCGATTCGGTTGCCAGTTATTTTGAAATTTCGCGTATTCAGGATCTCGAATCCAATATGGTCGTCGATTCATACGCCGATGCTTTCATCAGCGGGACCCCCTGGGATGAATATCTGAACCGAATCGAAATGATCCGGGCCCTGACCAAGGAAAATCTGGTCAATTTCGTAAAGTCCCGCTTTAATGATAATTTCATTCTGATCCAGAAGAAAAAAGGGAAGGGTAAAGCTCCTGAGCTGATGGAAAAACCCGAGTTTTCGCCTTTGAATATCCGGCACGGCGTCGAATCGGAATATTTTACGAAAATAAAACAGGGGAAAACGACGAGGCTCAAGCCGGAATTCGTCAATTTCGAGGAAGCCATCTTCCGGAGAAAAACAACTCAGGGACTGACCATCAACTGTATCGGCAACAAATGCAACGATCTCTTCGAGTTCCAGTATATCTTCGACATCGGCAGGAATCACAGTAAGAAGCTGGCGCTGGCGGCTTCCTATCTGAATTATATCGGCACCAGCCTTTATTCCCCTTCGGCTCTTCAGCAGGAGTGTTTCAGGCTGGGGCTGGAGATGGGAGTCAATACCGACTCCAGACGGACCTATATTTTCCTGTACGGCCGGGACCGTTACTTCGATAAAGGGATCGATCTGCTCGAACATCTTCTTTCCAAAGCGAAAGCGGATAAAAAGTCATACAGAAAATTCGTCAAGGGGATTCTTAAAAAGAGAAAAGATGCCAAGTTGAGCAAAAGGACAATTCTCAACGGCGCCATGTACGCCTGGGGCCGCTACGGCAAGGAATCTCCTTTCACCGATATTCTCTCGGCCCGCGAGCTGGCATCCATTTCCCCCGATGAACTGATTTCGGTGATCCGAGAACTCTACCGCTTCAAACACAGCGTTTTCTATTACGGGCCGCGGTCGTGCCGCAATATTGAGACGATCGTGGAACAACGCCACAGAATCGGCAATCTGCCGGAACCGGACCCCGCCGAGAAAGTCTATAAGGAACTGGAATCCGATCAGAACAGGGTCTTTTTTGTCGACTACGATATGGCTCAGGCGGAAGTTCTTCTCATTTCCAAACAGAAACAGTTTCAGGAAGAACTCATGGCTATGGCCTATGTCTTTAACGAGTTCTACGGCAGCGGGATGAATTCCATTGTTTTCCAGGAGATCCGGGAAGCCCGGGGACTGGCCTATTCGGCTTACTCCGCCTACACGACACCGGGTCGGCGGGATAAATCCCATTATATACACGCCTTTATCGGGACGCAGGTCCACAAGCTCGAAGAAGCCCTGGGCGCCATGTTCGGTTTAATGAACGATATTCCCGAAGCGGAAATCTCCTTCGAAGCGGCCCGTGAATCGATCCTGAAAAATCTGGAAACCGAACGGATCATGAACAATGAGCTCTTCTGGACCTATCTGGAAAACAACGATATGGGAATTCACCGCGATTACCGCGAAGATCTTTACAACCGGATCAAGAAAATGACCTTTGACGAAGTTAAGGATTTTTTCGCCAGCAATATCAAAGGCAAAAAATTCACTGTCCTCGTCATCGGTAACCGCAAGGAGATTGATTTTAATTCCCTTCGCAATTATGGTGAAGTTACGGAATTGAAACTCAAAGATATTTTCAACTATTGATGAGGAGTTTAAGTGTGAAAAAGGTTTTCTGGTTTACTTTTTTTCTAATGGCCGGGGCGGCTCTCTTCGGAGCCGAGCCTATTACGGGGTTGTGGAAAAGTGTCGATGATACAACGGGGCTGCCCAAGTCCATTTCTCTGATCTACGAGCATGGCGGGGTCGTGTACGGTAGAATCCTGGCGACATTTGATGAACAGGGGCAGATGCTCGATTCGATTATGAATCCCGTTGAAAAAGCGGTTAACGTAGCTGGTGAACCCTATTATTCGGGACTCGATTTCATCTGGGATATGGAGGATCGCGGCCGGAAGTGGAGCCGGGGAAAAATCATGGATCCGGAACCTGCTAAAGTTTACTCCTGCGATATGTGGATCGAAAAGGGTAACCTGATCGTAAGAGGAAAAATCGGTCCTTTCGGGAGAAATCAGGAATGGCTTCCCGCAACTGTGGATAGGGATCTTCCCGCCGGATTCGTTCTCCCCCGGACACTGGTCCCCTCAATACCCGAACCGAAATAACGAGGAAAAATATCTGATGGATGATTTTGGAATGCCGGTTTGTTGACATATTCAACAAATTGCTGAAATAATGATTCCGTCAGTTTTTATAAGAAGGTGTGTACATGAATTTTTTTGAGAAAGGGCTGCAGAACATCGTGACCTACGATGGTTACAGTCTGTCTGTCGCGGGTATGGGTATTGTATTTCTGGCACTTGTCGTTATTGCTGCGATAATCAAGCTTTTACCCCTGTTGCTTGTTGTTCTGGATAAAATTATTCCGGAAAAGCATATCGAACCGAATTCCGGTGTCCGCAAAAGCGCGGATGACGGTGCTGCCGTCGCTGCCATAGCCGCCGCGATTTACAAGAAAAAACAGAAAGTCGGATGAGGGAGTTGTAGATTATGGAAATGTTTCAGAGCTTTTTATCTTCGACGGGTTTTTTTCAGATGTCCCTGGGCAATATACTCATGATCGTGATCGGGATCACATTCATCACACTTGCCATTGCCAAACACTTCGAGCCACTCCTTCTCCTTCCCATCGGTTTCGGTATTATCGCCGGTAATATCCCCTTCGCTGCGGGTATGGCTGTCGGCGTTTACGACCAGGGATCCGTGTTGAGTTACATTTATTTCGGTGTCAGCCAGGGCGTGTTTCCTCCGCTGATTTTTCTCGGAATCGGCGCTATGACCGATTTTTCCTACATGCTTTCCAATCCCAAGCTGATCCTTCTGGGAGGAGCGGCCCAGGTCGGTATCTTTCTGACAATCGTCGGAGCCATGTTTCTCGGGTTTAACGGAGCGGAAGCCGGAGCCATCGGTATCATCGGCGGAGCGGACGGACCCACATCGATCTTCCTCTCTTCCAAACTGGCGCCCCATCTACTGGGGGCAATCGCCATTGCCGCCTACTCCTATATGGCACTTGTACCCGTTATTCAGCCGCCGATTATGAAGCTGCTGACGACAAAAAAAGAGCGCCTTATCAGAATGGCTCCTCCCCGGGTCGTTTCGAAAAGAGAGAAAATTTTCTTCCCGATTATCGGTTTTATCGTAACAGCCCTGATCGTTCCCGGTTCACTGACTCTTCTCGGGATGCTCTTTTTCGGTAACCTTCTCAAAGAGAGCTTCGTAACCGAAAGGCTTGCCGAAACTGCCCGAACCGCCATGATCGATATTGTCACCATACTTCTCGGATTCTCCGTAGGGGCCAGCACCCAGGCGGTGAGAATGGTTGAAGAGGGGGGCGTGATGGTAAACAAAGGATTTCTGACACCCCAGTCGCTTATGATTTTCGGTCTCGGAGCCTTCTCTTTTGCCATAGCTACGGCCGGAGGTGTACTCTTTGCCAAATTTATGAATCTCTTTCTGAAAGTAAAAATCAATCCTCTAGTCGGCGCCGCAGGTGTTTCCGCCGTTCCCGACTCAGCCAGGGTTGTCCAGATAGTCGGTCAGAGCGAAGACCCCAATAACCATCTGCTCATGCATGCCATGGCTCCCAACGTAGCGGGTGTTATCGGCTCCGCCATTGCAGCCGGTATTCTCTGGTCAGTTCTCGTGCCGGCATAAAAGGCTTATTCCGGATTAAAGTCCGTTGCAAAAAAAGGGGATGCAGCATCCTGCACCCCCTTTTCCATAAAGGTTTAAAATCCAATATTTATTCTGCCGGGTAGAGTATGATTTCCATCAGATTTTTCCCGGAGAGGTATTTTTCAGAGACTTCGGTCAAATCTTCAGCGGTTAAAGAGCCGTACATTTCCTTTTTATTGATTATGGTCTCTTTGTCATAACCGTGGTACCAGACATTTTCCATCTGGGAAAGCCACCAGCTGTTTTTCCGGAGCGATTCGCTGTAGGTAACAAGCTGGGCTTCCATCACATCATGTACGATCTTACTGTCCACTTCGCCTCTGATTATCTTACTGATTTCTCCTTTCACCATCTCTTTCAGCTCTTCCGTTCTTTCGGGATCGCAGCTGAATGTGAAGCGGAAGCTGTAGTCTTCAACGGGATAACGGGCCGGTGTGAACCGGATGCCGATACCATATACGCCGCTCGCCTCTTCTCTGACAACCCGCGTGAGCTGTGTCTGAAGATAGGATTCGAGCGACATGGCTTTGTACAGTTCCTCACGGCTCCAGGCGAAGTCGCCGGTGTAGATCAGGGAAACCATGCTGACCGGCTCTATTCCCGATGCGAGTGACTCTTTTATAACCCCCTCGGCATAGCGTATATTTCTATCGATCCAGGTTTCCTCTCTTTCCTCCACCGGGAGGCCCCCTATGTAGGTGGAAATGAGAGGTTCAATTTTTTCCAGTGAAAAATTACCTGTAAAGAAGAAGGTGAAATCGCTGAAATCGGAAAATCTGTCTTTATAGAAAGCCAAAACCTTTTCCTGATTGACTTCAGAAAGTCTTTCCGCACGGAGGGGGCGTGTGCGGAAATGGTCCGATGCCATTGTCGAAGTTATCAGATCGGAATACTGCTGCCTCGGATCGGAGTCCCTGTTGGCCAGAGAATCGGCGACCCGCCCCAGAAAGGGGTCCCAGGTACTGGCATCATAGCGGGGTTCAGTCGCGGTCAGATACAGGAGCTGGAACATGGTCTGAAGATCGGCAGGACGGGCGGAACCGCTTAAGCCCTCTTTCAAATCGCTGAAATAAGGCGATACGCCGGCCTGTTTCCCCGCCATCTGTTTTTCCAGATCAACCGCTGTAAAATCTCCTAAACCGTTAATCGAAGGAATGGATGAAGCGAACAGGGCTGAAAGGTAATCCTCATCATCGGCCAGTGAAGTTCCGCCGGAGCTGTAGGATGTGAAAAGTATCTCATCCTTTTTAAAGTCTGTCGGCTTCAAAACAATTGTTATGCCGTTTTCCAGTGTCCACTGTGTAATCTCCGTTGTTTCGTAAAAAATTCTCTCTTTTACCGGAGAGCCAGCCGGTATGTCCTGCAACAGTTCGCGGCTGCTGAAATTATCTTCATAAGGTGCGATTTCACTGTTTCTCACCTTTGTGAAAATGCCGGACAAAGACGATTCTCCGGGTAGCTCCAGCCCTTCTCTCTCCGGAGCTGTAACCATAACAACACGGTTTTCCCTGCTGAGAAGATGCTCGGCGAGAATTTCGATATCATCCATTGTAATTTCCGGTAGATAGCGATTGTAGAAGTCCACTTCGCTTTCGATGCTTGGCAACGGGAGTCCGCTCATAAATGCCTGAACCATGTCTTCGGCGAAATACACCGACTCAAGATTATCCCGTTCGTTGTAATAACGCTCGATACGGCTTGCAAGCTCCTTTTTCGCCCTTTCCAGCTCTCCTTCGGAAAAGCCGTACCGTCTGGCCCTTTCGGCCTCACTGAGTACGGCGTAGAGGCCTTGTTCAAGTTTCCCATCGGCTGTCTGAGCCCCGATGGAGCTGAAGTCCGTCGCTTTGGCATAGGAAGTCGTATAGGCGAAACTCTGGATAAAAGGCGGGTTTTCACTTCGGGCCAATTCGTCAAGCCGGCTGTTCAGCATATTGAAAAAGAGCATTTCAGCCGTTTTGCTCCGGTAATCCGAGGGAATCCGCATTCGCTCCTGTTTGTATTTCGTCAGGACTTCGATCATGGAAGATGTGGCTTCTGGGTCGCTTTCGATGGAGAAAAGAGTCTCCTTATGTCCGGGAACTGTCACTTCCTCTCTTTCTCTGGTGACCGGAGGATTGGAGTAGGGCGAGAACGTTTCTTTTATGATTTTTTCAATTTTTCTGCCATCGAAATCTCCTACGGCGATGACCGCCATCATATCGGGGCGGTACCAGTCGCTGTAGAAACGGGTAAGGCTCTCGTGGGAACAGCCCGTGATGACTTCAGTCAGACCTATGGGCAGCCTTTCACCGTATTTGGAATCCTTGAACAGTACGGGAAAGGCTTTATCCAGCATTCTGGCTCTGGCACCGCGGCCCAGTCTCCACTCTTCGAGAATAACGCCCCTCTCCTTTTCAATCTCCGCCGGGTCTAAAGTGAGATGAAAAGCCCACTGATTCAGGACATCGAGGCCCGTCAGCAGCTGCTCCTCCAGGTCGGTGCGGACCTGCAGTTTGTAAACCGTTTCGTCGAATGATGTGTGGGCATTGATATCGGGGCCGAACTCGAGCCCGAGAGACTGCAGATAGGCGATCAGGTCGTTTTTCGAGTATTTGTCCGTTCCGTTAAAGGCCATGTGCTCCACAAAGTGGGCGAGGCCCCGCTGGTCTTCGTCCTCCAGGACCGACCCGGCTTTTACAGCCAGTCTCAGAATGGCTCTGTCTTCGGGGTAATCGTTTTCAAGAATATAATAACTCAATCCGTTATCGAGAACGCCTTTGATAATGTCGGGATCATCGGGAATTATCTCTTCTGATGAACCTCTCGCCTGCAGGTATGAGGCGGGCAGTATAAACAGAAAGGCCAGTAATATGAGTATGTGTTTTTTCATCGGGGATCTCCTTTGCAACATATATGAATATAATACAGTTTTATAAAAAAAAGGAGGCTGTCACCGGGACAGCCTCGAAAAGGAGGAGTTTTTATTTAGATAATGGCTTTCATGGCTGTCATATAGGATCGGAGAGTTTTCCCGATCTTTTCGACGCCGTGATTCTGTATGCTTTCGTTGACTTTTATCAGTTCCACGTTGTCCACCGAGGCATCTTCGGGAGAATAGGCTTTCCCGATGACATCGGTTTTAATTCCCTTCATAAAATCCGTCAGCATGGGGATGGCCTGGTTGGCGAAGAGGTAGCAGCCGTATTCGGCTGTGTCGGAAATAACCTTGTTCATTTCGTAAAGTTTCTTCCGGCTGATCAGGTTGGCGATAAGGGGAACTTCGTGAAGCGATTCGTAATAAGCCGATTCGTCCTTGATGCCCGAATCGGTCATGGCTTCGAAGGCCAGCTCGACGCCGCATTTGATCATGGCGATCATAAGAACGCCGTTGTCGAAGTACTCCTGCTCCTTTATCTCCATGGAACCGGCTGCCTGCTTTTCAAAAGCCGTTTCTCCGGTTTCCTCTCTCCAAGTCAGGAGATTCTTGTCATCGTTCGCCCAGTCCTCCATCATCACTCTGGAAAACTCGCCGCTGATGATATCATCCATATGTTTATAGTAGAGCGGTCTGAGGATCTCTTTCAGTTCTTCGGCCAGTTCGTTGGCTCTGATTTTAGCGGGATTGGAGAGCCGGTTCATCATATTGGTGATTCCGCCGTGTTTGAGGGCTTCCGTAACGGTTTCCCATCCGTACTGGATCAGTTTGGCCGCATAGCCGGTATCTATTCCCTCATCGGCCATTTTGTCAAAACAGAGGAGAGATCCCGCCTGGAGCATTCCGCAGAGGATGGTCTGCTCTCCCATCAGATCTGACTTGACTTCGGCCGTGAAGGAGGACTGAAGCACGCCGGCTCGGTCTCCTCCTGTAGCCGAGGCATAGGCTTTGGCCATTTCCAGACCTTCGCCGCGCGGGTCATTTTCCGGGTGTACGGCGATCAGGGTCGGAACGCCGAAGCCTCTCTTGTACTCTTCCCGGACTTCCGAACCGGGAGATTTGGGGGCTACCATAATAACAGTAATATCGTCGCGGACCTGCATTCCCTCTTCGACGATATTAAAACCGTGAGAGTAGGCAAGCGCCGAGTTTTTTTTCATCAAGGGCATAACCGCACCGACAACGGCGCTGTGCTGTTTATCGGGAGTCAGGTTCAGGACGAGATCCGCCCCGGGGATGAGCTCATCATATGTGCCGACGGTAAAGCCGTTTTCCGTGGCGTTTTTCCAGGACTGTCTCTTTTCCTTTATAGCCCCTTCCCTCAGCGCATAGGAAATATCCAGTCCGCTGTCCCGCATGTTAAGGCCCTGGTTCAGTCCCTGGGCTCCGCATCCGATTATAACGATTTTCTTTCCTTTGAGCATTTCCGCTCCGTTAAACTCGTCCCGACTCATAAACCGGCAGGTTCCGAGCTGGCTGATTTTTTCACGCAGTGAAAGGGTATTGAAGTAATTCATATACAATCCTGTCTTATATTTACTGAATTTTCCGAAAACTAATCTGAAATATCATCAGGTTGTCGTTTTTTTGCTCCATTTTCTATCTTTTGAAAGAAACAAAGCCTGATTTTGTAAAAAATCCGTTTAAAAAAACATTCGGAATTGTAAAACATTATGATTTATTGAAAATAAATGGTCAACAATAGAGATTGGAAATTCTGAAATAATACTTAAATATCTTCACTCAGGCTTAAGTAGTGTAGCGAATACCCCGGAATGGAAAAGATAATTCATTGCTCAATAAGCTATTGTATAGTATCTTATTCTGGACTGCAGAGCAGTACCGATCGGATAAACTGGGATTTGATAAATATGGACTTTCATTTTGATGTTTGCGGCGAAGATTACTCTATGGCCGGCAGTGCTTCGGGCCTGATTAAGAAGAAACTGAATCAGCTGGGTCTGCCCGCCCTGATAGTGCGGAAGACCGCAATTGTCATGTATGAGGCGGAAATCAATATGGTCATACATGCCGGAGGGGGAGTCGTTGATGTTTCCATTACTCCGGAAGCCATTACCATCATTCTCAAAGATGAAGGACCCGGCATACCCGATATAGGCAAAGCCATGGAAGCCGGATATTCAACGGCTTCCGATAAAGCGAGAGAATTGGGCTTCGGCGCCGGAATGGGGCTGCCCAATATTCAGAAGAACTCCGACGGTTTGACAATTGAAAGCGAAGTGGGCAAAGGCACAACCGTTACTATTGTTGTCAAACTGGCATAGCAGGATTTTAATATGTATAAGCAATCGGTTCAACTTATTGTTGATAAATGCATTGGCTGTACGAATTGTATAAAGCGCTGTCCCACCGAAGCCATCAGGGTCCAGAACGGGAAGGCCCAGATCATATCGGACCGTTGCCTCGACTGCGGCGAATGTATCCGGGTCTGCCAGTCCAATGCAAAAATTGCCATCTCAGATCCTCTTTCCGTTATGGATGAATACGATTATAAGATCGCCATTCCGGCGCCCTCTCTCTACGGGATTGCCGACAGCCATATCAGTACGGACCGTATTCTGACAGGATTGAAGAATCTGGGGTTCGATGATGTATTCGAAGTCGCTGCGGCGGCTGAAATCATCACCAGACGGACAAACGAATTTCTGAATAAGAATGAAGGGCGCGGTCCCTTTATTTCCTCATCCTGTCCGGCCGTCGTCCGTCTTGTCCAGGTCCGCTTTCCTTCTCTGATTGATCAGATCATTCCATTCATTTCCCCTATGGAGCTGGCTGCTCAAATCGCCAGAAACCGGGCCGGTGATGACAAAGGCAAAGTCGGTGTCTTTTTCATCTCACCCTGCGCCGCCAAATACTCGGAAATCCGGGATCCTCACAGAAAAGAGAAATCGGCCGTCGATGCGGTTATCGGAATCAAGGATATCCAGGTCAGCCTGCAGCGCCTTATCGCCTCGGATATGGAGACAGAAATGCTGGCGACGGCTTCGGGTGTCGGTATCGGCTGGGGACGGATTGACGGAGAAGCCCGTGCCCTGGCTACGGAGGGAGTTATCTCCGTCGACGGAATTTCCAATGTGATATCCCTGCTGGAGGAGCTGGAGAACGGAAAGATTGATCAGTTCCGCTTTATTGAGCTTATGGCCTGTCCCGGTGGATGTGTCGGCGGTCCGATGACTCTGGTGAATCCCTATGTGGCAAAATCGATTATACTGGAGAGATGGGATAAAAAAGAGGGCATCGTCTGTGAAGAATGCGGTCCTATGAAAGATATCCGCTGGACCGAAGAGCTGGCCTCGTGCAATTTCATGAAGCTCGATGACGACTATGAAAAAGCCATGATGATGCTGCAGAAGCTCGAACTGATCGAGAAAAATCTCCCGGGCATCGATTGCGGTTCCTGCGGCGCTCCCACCTGTCATGCCTTTGCCGAAGACATTGTCCGGGGGAGAAATGAAATTACGAGCTGTATTTTCGTTCTGAGGAAAAAAATCAGGCAGCTGACTGATGAAATGATAAAACTGGAAGACGCTCTTCCCTACAGGTTGGATAAGAATGAGTGATAAGACTTTGGATGGCATACTGACGAATCTCAAGGATCTGGGGTTTACGGAATACGAGGGGAAAGTTTATATGTCTCTTATAAATGAACACCCCCTGAGCGCCTATAACGTATCGAAAAACTCCGGCGTTCCCCATTCCCGTGTTTACGATATTACAAGAAGGCTCATCAAAAAAGGCTATGTTACGTCGAAGGGGACCAATCCCGAACTCTTTTCTCCCATTTCTCCCGAAGAGCTGATCTCCCGCCTGAGGCGGGACAATTCGAAGCTCACATCCGAGCTGAAACAGCAGCTCGATTCCATCAAATTCACGGCCGATTTCGACCCCGTCTGGAATCTTTCGGGCCGGACCGAAGCCCTGGAGATGGCGGAACAGCTCATAGGTGAGGCCGAGCAGTATATTTTCGTCGGTCTCTGGGATAAGGAACTGGAATATCTCGAAAAGTCTTTTAAGAAGGCGGAGAAACGGGGAGTCCAGATCCATATCCTTCTCTATGGAGAAGGTAAACCGGACTTTGCCGACGTCTATTATCACAGCACGGAAAATCTCGAGGATATCAATGAAGTCGGGCGATCTCTCGATCTCGTCATTGACTCCACGGTGTGCATCACCGGAAGTCTGGGCGGAGTCGTCCCCTGTCAGGCGGTCTGGACCCGCAATAAAGGACTTATCAAATCGATCGAAGGCTTTATCATTCACGATTTCTACATCGCCGAAGTCAGCGATTATCTGGGCGATAAGGTCGATGAGATCTTCGGAAAGAACTTCGAAAAACTCCGGAAGAAGTACGGGCATTGAGCAGCTTTTTTTTCGCGGTCAATGCCGTATTGCCGGTTTTCCTTCTGATCCTGACCGGGATTGTTCTCAGAAAAGTCTCTCTCATTGATGAAAGATTCATAGGTGTCTCTTCAAAACTCGTTTTCAAGGTTGCCCTGCCGGCTTTGATCTTCAGCAAAATCAGCACTGTCGATTTTATGAAACTGCTGAACGGCGAGGAGATCCTGATTATATTTCTGGTCGTGACCGGCGGCTTTTTGCTTATATATTTTCTGTCCGGTTTTTTTCTCCGGGACGGAGCGGAAAGAGGCGCTTTCGTTCAGGGAGCTTTCCGGAGTAATATAGCCATTGTCGGCCTGGCCATCATCATCAATGTTTTCGGGGATTCCGGAGCGGCCCGGACTGCGATCGATCTGGTTCTTATATTTCCCCTCTATAATATTTATGCCGTGATGGCTCTTGTTATCCCTCTTCAGAAGGAAAATGCCGGGACAGTAAGAATGATTGTGAAAGCGATCGTGACGAATCCTCTTATTATCGCTGTTCTTGTCGCTCTTCCTTTTTCCCTTTTCTCCATTGATACGGGAAGAATCGTCGGGACTTTTACGGGGTATCTGTCTAACCTGACTCTTCCTCTCGCTCTTATCGGTGTCGGAGGTTCGCTGAATTTCTCTTCTTTCAGGGAGAAGTTACCCAAAGCGGCCGCCTCGGCTTTTATCAAACTAGTCCTGTATCCGGTTCTGGTTCTGGTGATCCTTATTGCCGCCGGCTTCAGGGGCGAGCCTCTGGGAGTCATTTTCATAATGCTCGGCTCCCCCTCGGCCGTTTCAAGTTATGTCATGGCAAAAGCCATGGGGAGCGACAGCGATCTGGCGGCAGGGATCATATTGATAACAACGCTTGGCTCCGTGGTTACATTGGGACTCGGGATTTTTCTCCTTAAATTATCGGGTCTTATTTGAGGTCGTACTTCTCCATGAAAGCCTTTTTCCCGGAATCCTGGATAGTTTCCCCCTTTAGGTTTAAAATTACGGGTACTGAAATTAATGGGGAGTCTGAATGAAAAAGCTGAACTTTCTTTTTCTCGGTTTTGTAATTATTTTTCTGATCAGCACCTGTGCTTCTGTAGAAGTCCGGGCTGTCAGAAAGGGAGATCTTGAGGAGATCAACAAGTATCTCTCCGGAGGAGGGGATCCCGATACCGTAGATAAGGATGGCAACGCCCTTATTCACATCGCTGTCCAGTACGGACGGGCCGACAGTCTGGAGGTCCTTCTCAGGGCCGGAGCTGATGCCAATCTGAAGAATAGATCCGGAGATACGGCTGTGGTAATGGCAACCGGGGCTGATCGCCGGGATATGGTTGATCTTCTGCTCCGCTACGGCGGAGATGCGAGAATCCGGGGACGGGGAGGAATCAGCACGCTGATGCTGGCCGCGTCAAAGGGGAATACCTCCCTGATGGATCTGCTCCTTAAACTCGGGGTGCCTCTGGAGGGTCCTGATGTAAAGGGGCGGACCGCCCTTTTTTACAGCGTCTCGGCTCCTGATCCCCAGGCATTGAATTTTCTCTTCGATAAAGGAGCCGATGCCAGGATCGTCGATAAGGATAACGGCACGCCTCTCCATATGCTCAATCAAAACAGACAGTCTGCTATGGCAATGGCCTTGCTGGACCGGGGTGCCCTGCTGACGAATGCGCTCTATTCCAATGGTGAAACGGCACTCCATATTGCTGCGGGAGCCGGGGCATGGAAGCTGGTGGAAACATATCTGGCGAACGGTGCGTCATCCCTGATTAATCAATCCAGTCTGGTCGTCGGACCGCCCCTGTCATACGGGTTGAGCGAAAAAATCAATCCCTCCGACGGAGCGGTCACGGTAGAACTTCTCCTCGCTGCCGGTGCCGATCCACAGGCTCCTTCAGTAAAAAATAGGCTGCCTATCGTTCAGGCTGTTGAGAAGCTCGATGACAGGCGAACGGAGCTGCTTCTCCGGTGGGGAGCTGATGTTCACGTCGATCTCCCCTTTAATAAATCGCTTCTCCATGTATCAGTTGACAGGAAAGATCTGAATATCGCCTCGGTTCTTATCGATTACGGGATCGATCTCGATTTGCGGGATAGTTATGGAAAAACACCTCTTTTTTATGCTGTCGAGTTAAAGGATGAGCCGATGGTCCAGCTTCTTCTCGCCAATGGAGCCAACCCGAATATAAACAGTCATGACGGAACGAATTTGTTTTATCTCGTTTTGAAAAATGATGTGAAAAGATCTTCCGGGCTGTCGCCTCTCGGAGATCTGCTCCTCCGTTACGGCGCTTCAGTCCGGCCCTCCAAAGATCCTCTTTACCCGCTTCTCCTCCAGTCTGCGGCCAGCGGAAATGAAACAGCTTTAAAATACCTACTGGACCAGGGTGCCAATCCCAACGGGACGAAAGAGGATGGCATCACCGCACTGATGCTGGCTTCTACAGGAAATTTTGCCGGTCCGGCAGCTCTGCTGATAGGTTCCGGTGCGGTGGTTGATGCCATTGACCGGGAAGGGGATACGGCAGTTCATTATGCCGCGCGGTCAGGTTCTGTTGCCGCTGTAGAAGTGCTGCTGCGAAGTCATGCGGCTCCTGATCAGCGGAACTACAATAATATGAGACCTATCGAAGTCGTTCCCGATAATCCCAGGGGGGCGCAGATCGTCAAGCTGCTGCTCGATGCGGGAGCGGCTCCGATTCCCGAAGAGCCTGCGGTTGTGGAGGAACCCGTTGTTGTTATTCCTCCTGCCGGTATTTCCGATGATTCCCCTGATCCCGGGACTGTCATTATTATCGGCGAAGAGACCTCCGGCGGTGATTCTGCCGGAAATTCGGGAGCCATTGTTATCGGGGAGGATACCGCCGCTGACGGACCTGCTGAGGGTTCGGGAGCCATTGTCATCGGGGAGGATACCGCCGCTGAGGGATCTTCCGGAGAAAGTGTCACCGTTGTTGAAGATGGGAACACCGCTGGCGATGCTTCATCGTGGGAAAAAGCCGGAGTGCTGGTTCTGGGAAGTGATGAACCGAAAAATATCTCCCGAAACCGAACTCACTTTCAGGGGTACAGCGCATACGTTCCCGTCAGCTTTCCCCGGAATATGTATTCGAAATACAATAATCAGAATGTGAAATTGTATATCCGGAACGAAACTCCGGAAACGGCAGAGATTTACATCGTAAACGGGAGCGGAGAAACTGAAGCCCTGTACCTGCTCTCAGCCGGGTTTACTGTGGATCTCGGAGTCAGGCAGGGAAATGTGTACCCGGTTTACAGTTCTTCCAGCCTGTATTTCGGAGAAATCCGCACAACCGGGCAGCGGGAACAGTATTACAGGCTTGTGATGCGTTGAATTTGACGAGACTTTAATAGAGGTGTAATCTTAATGTGAGTCAAGGAGTCATGGTATGAGTCAGATAACATTAAGGAAAATTCCGTCCACTCTGGACAGTCAATTGCGCGCTCTTTCAAAAGCTAATAATACCAGTTTAAATGTAACGATTCAGATCCTTCTGATGAAGGCTCTCGGGCTGGAAGCTGATTCAAAGAAGAAAAGAGATCTCTCAGGATTATTTGGAGCCTGGAGTGAATCTGAAGCCGGTGAGTTTAATGAAAATACCGCTGTATTTGATAATGTTGATCGGGAAATCTGGGAGTAGTGAATGAGATTATGTCTTGATACAAATGCTTATTCCGCGCTGGCTGGAGGTGTCCCGTCAGTACTCGGCATACTTGAAAATGCTGAAGAGATTCATGTTCCGACCACTGTTCTTGGTGAGTTGTACTCTGGATTTCAATTGGGAACTTTACTCGAGAAAAACCTGAAAGAACTGGATCTTTTTCTTTCCAGCCCCGGCGTTTTTATAAAAAATATTAACCGGGAAGTTTCATTTCGATATGGTTTCCTCGTAAAAATGTTGAAAGAACAGGGAACTCCCATACCAACAAATGATATATGGATCGCTGCTGTTTCTCTCAATGAGGGCTCAATACTATTAAGTCGGGACAAGCACTTTAAGTGTATAAAAGGTTTACAGGTCCTGGGTTTTTAAGTAATCCCTCGGGACCCTTTTATTTATGGCGCAGGTCACTTCATAGGGAATTGTGCCTGTCAATTCGCCCAGATCCGCCGCATCGGGACTGATGCCGTCAGGTCCGAATAGAATCACCAAATCATCGGTCGTCACATCGGTTTCAGGTCCCAGGTCGATCATAAACTGGTCCATGCAGACCCGTCCCGCAACGGGGTAGAGTTTCCCCCGGATCGCGACGTGAGCCTTTGATGAAAGGAGTCTGTTGAAGCCATCGGCGTAACCGGCCGGAATGGAGGCTATCCAGGTCTCCCCCGATGCCGTCCAGGTCCTTCCGTACGAAATAGAGGTTCCCTTTTTTACCTTTTTTATAAAAGCGGGACGCGATACAAACTCCATGACGGGCTTGAAATCAGCTGTGCTTTTATCCATTCTCTGATCGGGATAGTAGCCGTAGAGACAGATTCCCGGACGTACCATGTCGAAGTGGGCTTCGGGGTGGGCGATTATCGCTCCCGAATTGGCGGCATGGAGAATCCCCGGATCGATTCCTTTGTTCTTGATAGTTTTTATCGTATCGGAGAAGATCTGAATCTGTTTTCTTGTAAAATCAATATCTTCCGGATCGGGGCTGTCCGAAACGGGAAAGTGAGTGCATACGCCTTCGAGATTCACTCCTGTAAGGGAGTGGATGACTTCAGCCAGATCTGCTGCTCCATCCGGCTGAACGCCGATACGGCCCATGCCCGTATCAATTTTTATATGAACGTTGACTGATCTGTTCTGAAGGCCGGCTTCGTTGCTGATTTTTTTCACATACTCCCGGTCGGCGACGAACGGTGTCAATCCGTAGGAGACAATCTGCTCTATTTCCGGGCCTGTCGCAATGCTGAACAGGATTATAGGCGCTTTTATCCCGGCTTCGCGAAGAATCATGGCTTCGGGAACCGTCGCGACCGCCAGAAAGTCTACACCCCATTTCAGAGCTCTTCTTGATACTTCAACGGCTCCGTGACCGTAGGCATCGGCTTTCACGGCGACGCAGATTTTCCTCTTCGGACCGACCAGAATCCTTATACAGTCCAGATTGTGGTCCAGGTTTTTCAGATGTATTCTCGCTCTTGTCGCTCTTCTGTTCTCGTTCATGGCTCATTCCTCAGGGCGTTTTCAGCATCGCACTGTATAATTTATCATCTGCTGTCATATCCGTCATACCTGAACATTGTAAAGCGGAATCTCCTTTTTGGGAAATCCCGCTTCTGCCGGGAAATCAGTATGCGGTAATAATTGTTCCCGCTTTTCCTTCGATGGCATCCTTCAGATTTATCACATCGGTGATGATGGCTCTGTTTTCCGGGTTTGCCTGTACGAACTCAATCGCCGCCAGTATTTTGGGACCCATGGAACCGGCGGGGAACTGCCCTTCGCTGTGGTAGTATTTCGCTTCAGCCAGGGTCATGGCGCTAAGCTCTTTCTGATCCGGTTTCCCGAAATTAATAGCAACGGCGGGCACGCCGGTGATGATTATGAGATCCTTAGCCTGAACAGCCAGAGCGATTTTCATGCTGGCGAGGTCTTTGTCTATAACGCAGTCTATTCCCTCCAGGTGCTTTTTCTCATCGATGTAGACGGGAATTCCGCCTCCTCCTCCGGTAATGACGACATAATCGTTATCTAAAAGTGTTTTAATCGCCTCTTTCTCAACTATATCGAGCGGGTAGGGGGAGGGGACATACCGTCTGTAACCCCGTCCGGCATCCTCTTTGATCACCCATCCCTTTTCCTCCCGCAGGGCTGCGGCTTCCTCTTCGGTATAGAAGGGTCCGATAGGTTTTGTCGGATTGGCCAGTGCCGGATCGCGGCGGTCCACCATTATCTGGGATGGAATCGTAACTGTGTTTTTAAGATTTCCATTGTCGATCATGATGTTCTGAAGGCTCTGTTCGAGCATATAGCCCATGGAACCGGCGGTCATGGCATCGGCGACTCCGAGGGGTGTTTCCGGGAGGATGTCCCTGGCTTTGTCCCCCATAAGCATGAGGTTTCCGACCTGGGGACCGTTCCCGTGGGTGAGAATAACCCTGTAGCCTTTTTCTATCAGTTTGTAGACTTCCTTCATGGAACTGCGGGTATTGGCGAACTGCTGATGGATATCGCCTTTTTCCCCTTTCTGTATGATGGCGTTACCGCCCAGTGCCACAACGACAATACTTTTTTCTTCCATTGAAATATCTCCCTTTCTAGAGAAAATGAATAGTTACTACTGCAAGAGTAATTGATGAGATAAGTATTAAATCACTTCAGGCGCGCGGTCAAGATAAATGTTAAAAAAAGCAATAAATCCTAAGCGGGTAAAAAACAACCCGGTCTCAGCACTATTCGCTTGACAGGTGGAAATGGTCGATTATACTGAGTTTACTATCGTAGTAGTAACACTTATCGGACATTACATATGGAGATTCAATATGGAAAACATTAAAGTTTTATTATGGGGCTTCGGAGCCATGGGAAGCGGCATGGCGGAAATGCTTCTGAAAAAGAAAGGCGTTGAGATCGCCGGTGTCTGTGATATGCACCCCGACCGCGTGGGAAAAAGCATGTACGATGTGCTGGGTGTTGAAAAGGGAAACAAACCTGAAGTGATTATTAATGGCGACATAAAAGCTCTCGTTTCAGAAGGCTGCGTCGATATCGCTCTGCTCGCGACAGACTCCTTTACGGCCAAAGCATTCGATAAAATCAAATTTCTCCTCGAGAACAAGCTGAATGTCATTTCCACGGCCGAAGAGATGTCCTATCCCCGGGCCGGTGAACCCGAACTGGCAAAGCAGCTCAATGAAATTGCAAAGGCCAACGGTGTAACGGTCCTGGGAACCGGAATCAACCCCGGTCTGATTATGGACCTTCTGGTCGTTACGCTGACAGGCGCCTGTATCGATGTGGATGAAATCGAGGCTGAAAGAGTCAACAGCCTGTCTCCCTTCGGTCCCGCCGTCATGGAAGAGCAGGGCGTAGGGATCTCTCAGGCGGAATTTGCTGACGGCGTGAAGAACGGCACACTGGCCGGCCATGTGGGATTCAACGAATCGGTCAATATGATCGCCGATGCCATCGGATGGAAACTGAGCGAGCCGGTCAAACAGTCCATGGAGCCCATCGTTTCCAATGTATACAGGAAAACAAAATATGTTGAAGTTCAGCCCGGAAATATCGCCGGCTGCGCCATGAAGGGATTCGGTTACGTAGATGGAGAGGAAAAGATCCGCATGATCCATCCCCAGCAGGTCGAACCGCAGCTCGAAGGGACCGATACGGGAGACTATATCCGCATCAAGGGAACTCCCGATATTCATATGGCCATTAAACCGGAAGTTCCCGGCGGGATCGGCACCATCGCCATGTGCGTGAATATGATCCCCCATGTTATCAACGCCAGAGCGGGACTCAAGACAATGATCGATTTACCCGTTCCGAGAGCCATTATGGGAGATATGAGAGACCTTATTGAAAGAGATTGACCCTCACCCCGATGACCACTACTGCCTAGTGTTTGTCCGGATCGGGTGAGGGTGAGGAGAAAGTATGAATGCGAAGAAAGGAGACTGGGTCAGAATCCACACAGTCGTTCTGACCGCCGATGAAAGGGCGCCTCAGGTTCCCGACGATACGAAAGAGGTTCCGCTGGAGATGTGGGACAAAGGTTTTCTCCTGAACGACTTCGCCGCAATCGGTGATGAAGTCGAAGTGGAGACCATAATCGGCAGGAAGCTGTCGGGAAAGATGATCGAGATCAATCCCCAGTTCGATCACGGGTGGGGCAGCTGTGTGCCGGAGATTCTTCACATCGGCAGACAGGTCAAATCCATTCTTCGGGAGGCCGAGTGATGAGCGCATCGGATTACAATGACGTGATGGCCCGGAAGGGCGAAATCATGAAAAAGGCCGTTCAGATCGATTACAGCCGTTTCGAGTCCGGGACTATCGCTTTCGATTACGAAGCCATGATGGAAAAGGTCGGCTATTCCCTCGATGAAATAAGAGATATACAACTCTCCACCGGAGTGGGGAATACCCCCTTATACGAATTGAAAAATCTGACGGCTCTCTGCCGGAAAACTTCTGAACCGGGAAAGGGGGCCAGAATATTTCTGAAAGACGAGGCGGCCAATCCTTCGGGCAGTTTCAAAGCCCGGCGGGCGGCGGTCAGCGTCTATCACGCCAAAAAACTCGGTTATAAAGGGGTAATCGCCGCGACGAGCGGAAACTACGGAGCAGCGGTCGCCAGCCAGGCGGCTATGCAGGGGCTTAAATGCATCATCGTGCAGGAGTGTTACGACTCCAACTGGAAAGGTCAGCCGGAAATCGTCGAGAAGGCGAGAAAATGTGAAGCTTACGGCGCCGAAGTGGTTCAGCTTTCGGTAGGGCCTGAGCTCTTCTACACCTTTCTTCAGCTGCTTGAGGAGACGGGGTATTTCAATGCCTCTCTCTACACTCCTTTCGGTATCGCAGGAGTGGAGACTCTCGGTTACGAGCTGGCGGAGCAGATGAAGGAGAAGATCGGCCGGGATCCCGATGCGGTGGTCGTGACAAACGCCGGAGGCGGCAATCTGACCGGTACGGCCAGGGGGCTTCTCAAAGCCGGGGCAGAAAACGTCAGGATAATAGGCGCCAGCGTGGATCTTTCGGGGCTTCATATGGCCAGTGACGGTCAGTTTAATCGGAAATCCTTCACGACGGGCCATACGGGATTCGGAATCCCCTTTGCGACCAACCCGGACCGGTCCGATGTTCCCCGCTCCGCCGGCAGGCCTCTGCGCTATATGGACCGCTATGTGACGGTCCGCCAGGGCGAAGTCTTTTATATGACCGAGGTCCTGGCCCAGATCGAAGGACTGGAAAGAGGTCCGGCCGGGAATACCTCACTGGCCGCGGCGTTCTCTATAGCCCGGGAAATGGATGAAAATCAGGTCATCGTGGTACAGGAAACGGAATATACGGGAGCGGGCAAGCACATTCAGCCCCAGCTCTCTTTCGCCAGGGAAAACGGCATCGAAATCCGGTTCGGCAATCCCGAAGAGGAAGTTCCCGGAGAATCGATCATTCTTCCCGGACATCCCTCTCTGATCCGGGCCGTCGATCTGGATCTGGATAAAATCCGCTACTCCTATATCAGGAACTGCGTCGCCAAAATGGGGAATCCCGAAGATGTGGGCGATAAGGATCTGGAATATATGGCCGATGAAATCAAATTGAATAAATACGCGGTGAAGAAAATGCTTCACCATATGCAAGGAAGGAAAGACAGTGGAACGGCAAGATGACTTTGAACAGAGAAGAAAACATCTGAAAGATCTGACGGAAAAACAGCTCGAAGAGAGATTCTGGGAGCTTTGCGAAAAACTGATGGACCCCATCGTCGATATGGCGGCTGTGCATACATCTCCTTCGATCGAGAGATCGGTGCTTCTGAGAATGGGATTCTCCAGCATCGAGAGCAAGGCCATAGTGGAAAAGGCGATCGATAAAAACCTGATCCACCATGGAGCCGGCCATCTTGTCTACAAGCTGGCCCGGACCAAAGGGATGGAAATCCGCGAAGCGGGGCTGAAGCTGGCTGAGAACGAACTCTGGGAGGAGACCTCTTCCCTCTTTCAGGGAGGAGCGAAATAATGGATAAGCTGAAAAAAAACGAAAAGATCAACGTCCCGGAAATCCTGAAGGATCTGGAAAACTACCGGCCCCGGCGCCGCCATTGGGAATGGAGAAAGGGTCAGGGCGAGAAACGGCAGATCGGGAAATTCGAGTTCTACGATACTTCTGAAAATCTGGAACAGTACGAAGCTCTTCCGGGCGGTCATTACTTCAATAATATCGCTCCCCAGCCGACCAGTACGATCACAACGGAAATCGCTTCCGGCCGCTTTGAAGACGATATCAGACGGATGAGAATGGCGGCCTGGCATGGCGCTGACCACCTTATGGTTATCCGGACAGCCGGTCAGAGCCATATGGACGGCCTCATCGAAGGGACTCCCCAGGGAATAGGCGGCGTCCCCATCTCGAGAAAACAACTCAGGGCCCAGAGAAAGGCGCTCGATCTGATCGAAGATGAAGTGGGAAGACCGATCAACTATCACTCCTACGTCTCCGGTGTCGCCGGTCCCGAAATCGCCGTTCTCTTTGCGGAAGAAGGTGTGAACGGAGCCCATCAGGACCCCCAGTACAACGTTCTCTACAGAAATATCAATATGGTCCGATCTTTCGTCGACGCGGCCGTGGCCAAGAAGGTCATGGCCTGGGCGGGGATCGCTCAGATCGACGGAGCCCACAACGCCAACGCCACGGCACGCGATGCCTGGAAGGTTATGCCCGAGCTGATGGTACAGCACGGACTGAACTCCATGTTCTCCGTGAAAGCGGGCATGAAAAAGGAAAATATCTGTCTCTCCACGGTTCCCCCGACAGCGCCTCCCGCGCCCTGTATGCGTCTTGACCTGCCCTACGCCGTAGCGTTGAGAGAGGTTTTCTCCGAGTACAAGATGAGAGCCCAGCAGAACACCAAATACATGGGATCATCAACCCGGGAAGCGACGGTCACCCATACGCTCAACCTGCTCATTTCCAAAATGACCAGGGCGGAGATCCAGTCTACCATCACTCCCGACGAGGGGAGAAACGTTCCCTGGCACATCTACAATATCGAGGGTACCGATACGGCCAACCAGGCCTTCGCCGGCATGGACGGCCTGACGGAAATGCTCGAGATCAAGCGGGACAAGGGCGAGCTGGCCGATAAGGTCAGGGAGCTGAAAGAGCGCGCCGTTCTCTATCTGGAGGAGATGCTCGAGGTCGGCGGTTATTTCAATGCGGTCGAGCAGGGGTTCTTCGTCGACTCCGGTTACTACCCCGAGAGAAACGATGACGCCATCGTCCGCCATATCGACGGCGGTATCGGAGTGGGAACTGTTTACGACAGAGCCGAGGATTACATGGCTCCCGTAACGGCTCATTTCGGATATAACAATCTGGCCCAATACGGACCGGAAGCGGAAAAGGACCCCTCGTCGCTTATCGGCGGCGGAACCTTCGAGAAACCGGAAAAGATCATCTTCATCGATGAGCTCGATGAAGTGGACAACGTCTACACCAGAATGGAGGAGACAAAGGATTTCCGCGAAAAGAACATCGTGAAACCCGAAATGGAATGGCTCGGCGACGGCGTCGTGCAGACAACCATGTTCCTCCCCACCGATGAGCGGACCGCCTATTATGCGGCCATAGAAGTCGGCAAGAAAATGGGACTCGAAGAGGTTGAGGTCATCCATACGGAAGTGCTTCAGGCCGCTGAGGGAACCAGGGTGGAGATCAAAGGGAAATTCCAGCATGTGATCGACCTGGACACGCTGGTCGTACCTCCCGCTCCGGAAGTCATGACTTTTGAGGAGCTCTGCGCGGCTGTGAAAGCGAAGCCGATGAAAATCGTTGCGGCGACGGTCGGGCAGGATGAACACTCTGTGGGGCTGCGTGAAGTTATCGATATCAAACACGGCGGAATCGAGAAGTTCGGAATCGAGGTTCACTACCTCGGAACCTCCTGCCCCATCGAGAAGCTTGTCGACGCGGCCATCGAGCTCAATGCCGACGGTATACTCGCCTCGACCATTATTTCTCACGATGATGTACACTATAAGAATATGAAGAAGATTCACGACTACGCCGTGGAAAAAGGCGTTCGTGAAAAACTGATCCTCTGTGCCGGCGGGACACAGGTGACTCCCGATATCGCCAGAGAAAACGGTGTGGACCAGGGATTCGGAAGAGGATCCAACGGTACGCAGGTCGCCACCTTCCTCGTGAAGAACAGGGAAGAGAGAGGTCTGTAATATAAAAGAGGCATTGTGAAAGTAGATGTCTTAACTGCCGAGATAGGCAGCACCACTACAGTTGTTAACGCCTTTGTCGGAATGGGAACAGCGGAGCCCCGCCTTGCCGGGCAGGGTTTCGCCCCCACTTCCGTACTGGAGGGCGATGTCACGGTGGGGCTGGAAGGCGCCATCGATCATTTAAAAAAGAATCTCAAAACAGTAGAACTCTCCTGGGATCGTTTTCTCGCCTCCAGCAGCGCCGCCGGAGGGCTGCGCATGACCGTTCACGGGCTCGTTTACGATATGACGGTCCGGGCGGCGAAGGAGGCGGCCCTCGGCGCGGGAGCCAATATCCATCAGATCACGGCGGGCCGGTTGAGGCGCACCGATCTGAAAAGGCTGGTCGAGGTCAGACCCAATATCATCATGATTGCCGGCGGGGTGGATTACGGTGAGCGGGATACGGCCCTGGACAATGCGGAGAAAATCGCCGAACTCAATCTGGGCATTCCCGTCATCTATGCCGGCAATATTCAGAATCACGATGAGATCCGGGAAATCTTCCTGGAGTCGGGGACAAAGCTCTATATTGTCGATAATGTCTACCCTTCGATCGACCGGCTCGAAGTGCTGCCGGCGCGACGGGTTATACAGAAAGTCTTTGAAGAGCACATCATCCATGCTCCCGGTATGGAAAAAATCCGCAGCCTCGTCGACGGTCATGTCATTCCCACGCCGGGAGCCGTTATGGAGGCGACCCGGTTCCTCAGGAATGAACTGGGCGATCTGGTGACCTTCGATGTGGGGGGGGCGACGACCGATGTCCATTCAGTGACCGACGGGTCCGAGGAGATCAGCCGGATACAGCTCTCTCCGGAGCCGGACGCGAAGAGAACCGTGGAAGGGGATCTCGGCGTCTATGTAAACCGTATGAATGTCTATGAGCTGGCTGACAAAAAACGCCTTGCACTGAGATCGGGATGGCCGGAAGAAGCTCTGGAAGAAGCCGTCCGGGCCCTCCCTCCTGTTCCTCAAACAGATAGAGAGAAAAAGCTTGTCGGCGAACTGACCTATACGGCGTTGAAGATCGGACTTCACCGCCATGCGGGGAAATACCGGGACTCCTTTGCGAGCGGCGGAAAAAAGACCATGGCCGAAGGGCGTGATCTCACGGCTCTCAAATATATCATCGGGACAGGCGGGGCTCTGACCCGTCTGGGAATCGGTTCCGAACTGATCCGCGAGGTCTTTGCCGACGGCCATAAATTCGACCTGCTCCCCCCCACTCTCCCGAAGGTCCTGATTGATCAGACCTATATCATGGCTTCTCTGGGCGTTCTGTCGACGGAATATCCCGAAGATGCCGCGAAACTTTTTGAATACTATCTGGAGGATAGAAACTGATGCCCGGTCCGGAAATTCATGTCGATATAAAAAAAATCAGGGAAAACACGAAAACCCTGGTCGATTTCTGCCGTTCCCGGGGGATATCCGTCACCGGCGTCACAAAGGTAACCTGCGGAATGCCCATGGTGGCTCAGGCCATGCTCGACGGCGGCGTCGCCTCCATCGGGGAATCGAGAATCGAAAACATCCGGCGGCTCAGGTCCAGCGGTATAAACGCGCCGGTTATGATGCTGCGCATTCCGCCTCTTTCCCGGGTGGAGGAAATTGTCACGTCCGTCGATATCAGCCTCAATTCGGAGCTGTCGGTTATCCGCGCTCTTTCCGAAGCGGCTGAAAAAAAAGGAAAGGTTCACAAGGTCATTCTGATGGTCGACCTCGGCGATCTCCGCGAAGGAATCTGGCCTACCGATCTCCTCGATGTGGCCCGCGAAGTCATCGAGCTGCCCGGAGTCGAACTGACGGGGCTGGGGACCAACCTCACCTGTTTCGGCGGGGTTCTTCCTTCGAGAAAAAATATGGGAGAGCTGGTCGGTTATGCCGAGAAGATTGAAGAGGCATTCGGCATCGAATTGAAGATCATCTCCGGCGGGAACTCCTCTTCTCTTCCTCTTTTAATGGAAGGGGGGATGCCGAACAGGGTCAATCATCTCAGGCTGGGTGAATCGATCGCTCTGGGCCGTGAAACTGTCAACGGCACAATCTGGCCGGGCTGCCATCATGACGCCTTCCAGCTTTCCGCCGAAGTGATCGAGCTGAAGAAGAAGCCGTCAGTCCCCATCGGCGAAACGGGAATGGACGCATTCGGCGGGAAACCGGTTTTTTCCGACAGAGGAGATATCCTGAGAGCCATTCTCAGTGTGGGACGCGAAGATGTCGTCGTCGACAGCCTGGTTCCCGTTGACAGAAAGGTTTCCATTCTGGGGGCTTCGAGCGATCATCTCCTGGTCGATGTCACAGAATCGAGCCGGCCGCTGAAGCTCGGCGATAAAGTGAACTTCAATCTGAATTACGGTGCCCTTTTAGCCGCCATGACCTCCAGTTACGTAAAAAAAATACCTTTTACAGGAGACGATAGTCCCATGAAGTCAGGAAAAACTCTTCTTCTCGGCAATTCCCCCACTTTCAAAGAGGAAACTCTCCTCAGTCACTTGAAGGAAATGGGGTTCGAATATGAAATCTCGGAGGAATCCATAAATGACGGCATGATCGCCCGGACCATAGGAGAGAATATCATTCCTTTGATCGGCGGGTCAGAAAACAAGACCGTCGAAGCGATTAAGGGCATGGCATCGGCTCTGAAACAGTCCGGTCTGCTTATTTTCGCTCCCGAGGCGGCTCTCTTGAAAGAGGATTCCCATGGGGCCGACAGAACATTTCTGGCGGATATACTCGGTTTCAACGGCGGGGATTTGAATCTCTCGAGCCGGATTTCGCCGGAAAGCACCGTTGTTATCGGTTTGCGTCACGCCCAGAAGAGGGAAGTGGAACTGATCCGGGATCATAACATCCAGGTTTACACCATGGAGGATATCGATCTGCTGGGCATGCGCGAAGTTATGATCAACTCCCTGAGGAAGGCGACAACCGGAACGGAAGGTTTTTATGTCCGCCTCAGCACCGATGTAATCGGGGCGGAAGGGGAGGGGATTACCTTCCGGGAAGCCCATCTGGCCATGGAAATGGTAGCCGATTCGGCGCGGATGAAAGCTTTCGATATTTCCGGTACGCCCGATAAGAGCTGGATCAACGATGAGCGCCTCTGCAGTCTTGTCGAATCGGCTTACGGAAAGCGGATTCTCAAACTGTAAAAACTTTCAATTGACAGAATCTCACCAATGAATCTACACTTAAATTGGTCCAACCAATTTAAGTGAGGTTTTATGGTAGCCGATGATATCGCTCTGCAGATCGAAAAAGCCATTTTAAGCGGTTCCATCGAAAAAGGAACGAAGCTTCCCCCGGAAAGAAAGTTGGCGGAACAGTACGGCGCCAGCCGGACGACCGTCAGACAGGCCATTAAAAATCTTGAACAGCTGGGGCTCGTGGAAACCCTTCCCCAGAGCGGTACGTTTGTCAGCGACTATCTCCAGGATGCGTCGCTCGATCTTCTTATTCATATGATGAAAGATCCCGAAAGCTGGGATCCCGCCACACTTTACGCCCTGCTCGAAGCCCGTAAGGTTATCGAGCTCTTCGCTTTATCCAAAGCTATGGCATCCCTTAATGAGGATGACCTGAAAACCCTGAGAGATCTGGCATCGGGGCTCCGTGCGGATAATCCTCACGACTCGGCGGAAATGGATTACAAACTTCATTACCATATAATGAAAATGTCCTCAAACATCGCTTTTCTCCTCATTTTCAATTCGTTCAAACCGGTTTACCGCTATCTGACCGATCTCTTTTTCAGCAGCGAAGAATCCCTGAAAACTGTTATGACTCAGCATCAGAACCTGATCGGGGCTTTTGAAAAGAGAGATGAAAAAAAGGCGGAAGAAATCATGAAAGAGATACTCGCATTCGGAGAGACAACAGTAAAGGAATATATCAATGGAAACAGGCATTAAGGAACCGAAAAATCTCACGCCGAGGGTCAAGTGGCTGAGAGACTATTATTTTGAAGGCACGGATCGGAAATGGAATAATGAAAACACCTCCTGGACGACCGGAGAGGACTGGGATTTCCAGCACAATGAGCTGACTTATTACATCGTGCCCGAAACCTATCCCTTTTTACAGACATTCAGAAGTTCATTTTCCCAGACCGCCCGGAAAGTCGAGCTCTGTGAAAATTTCCGGGAAATGTCTCTGCCCGAGCGGATCGCCTGGTTCAACCGAGAAGTGGTCGTCCGCTATCTGCCGGCGGAAATTCTCCCTGGTGATCTCATCGCCGGCGGGCGCTTCAATATTCAGACCTCTTCCTGTCTCTCTAAAAAGGAAACCCGGGAGCGGGACCGGAGAGTTTACGGGAAAAAGGGGACCCGCGCGTCCATGAAGTGGTTTCATGATCACGGCTACGGCAACAGCGGCGCCACGAGCGGGCATCTGATTCCCGGTCATAAGCGATTACTGAAAATCGGTTGGAAAGGTGTCCGGCAGGAGCTCGATGATTTCTACGGCAGGCTTTCGGAAGGGGAGAAAAAAGGGCGGAAAGGAGCACAGCTCAGAGCTATGATGACTGCGTCGACAACCGCCGTCGATCTGGCCGCCCGTTATGCCGATCTCTGCGGGGAAATGTGTCGACAGGAAGCCGATCCCGGAAGAAAAAGAGAGTTGGAGGAAATGGAGCGGATTCTCCGTAAAGTTCCCTATAATCCCCCGGAAACTTTTCACGAGGCCCTGCAGGCTCTCTGGATCAACCATATGCTTATTATGAGCGATGAGAATTATCCCGGACCGGGCGTTTCCTTCGGACGACTGGATCAGTACCTCTATCCCTACTGGCTGAAATCCGAATCGGAAGGAATGGACCGGGAATATGCGAAAGAGATTCTCGGATGCTTCTGGGTTCATGCCAACACGGCTTATGATGCCCTTATTAAAGTGGGCGGCAACCAGGGAATCACAGCGGGCTACGGCCAGCTTCTGACCCTTTCGGGACTCGGTCCCGACGGTGAGGATAAAACGAATGATCTCACTTATATGATTCTGGAGGTGATCGATGATCTCTCTCCCATTCTCGAGCCGAAGCCGAACATCAGGATTCACCGGAACAGTCCGGAAAAGCTGATGAATATTATCGTAGACATGATCATGTCCAGCCAGGGCGCCCCCTTCCTGCTGAACTTTGACGAGCGCTCCATGGCGGGGATGGATGAAGAATCGAAGCGCGGCGGAATTCCCGAGCTTATCAACCGGACGAATCTGGCGGAATACGCACCTGTGGGCTGTCTCGAGAACACCATGGTCGGTAACGACCGCTCGGGAACGGTAGATAATAACCTGAATCTCTACAAAGCCGTGGAGCTGGTTTTCGGGAACGGCCGCGATCTTTTCCCCTATTTCGATCCCATGACCGGCAAATATGAGAAAGTCCGTCAGGACGGGCCGCGAACCGGCGATCCCCTCGCTTTTAAAGCCTGGGATGAGTTCTGGGGCGCTTATGTCAAACAGACCGCTTATATCGTGAAGAAATGCGTCGATCTCTATGAGAAGTCGGAATCGCTCCGGGCTGATACGGCTCCCACGCCCTACCTCTCCTGTCTGGTTCAGGGATGTGCGGAGAAGGGGAAAGATATCACCGAAGGAGGTGCGGAAATCAGCTTTACAACCATGGAAGCTGTAACCTATGCTTCGACAGTCGATTCCCTTCTGGCCGTTAAATATCTGGTTTTCGACAAAAAGGTATGCACCATGGCGGAACTGATTCAGGCTTTGAGGGACAACTGGGCCGGACATGAAATACTTCAGGCCAAGGCGAAAAACAAAGCCCCGAAGTTCGGTGTGGATGATCATGATGCCGACCGGATGGGATTTGACGTTATGAAAATCTGGACCGATGAAGTGTGGAAACATAAAACTAAATCGACGGGCCGGCAGTTCCGTCCCGGCATGCTCAGCTGGAATTACTGGGTGGGTGATGGTTTCATTCTTCCCGCCAGCCCCGACGGTCGCCCCAAAGGGTCTTTTTTCTCCAACGCGATCTGCCCGGTCACGGGAATGGATGTGAACGGTCCCACTTCCAACAGCAATTCCGTCGGAAAAGTCCTGGGCGGCAAAACAATTGTCGATGGCGAAGAGCAGTATGTGAATATCCTGCCCAACGGAGCCAGTCATACGATCAGCTTCAATCCTTCCATCTTCGGTACCGATGACAACCGGGAGAAATTCAAAGCCTTTCTCAAGGGCTATGCGAGAAACGGAGGAACGGCCCTTCAGATCAACATGATCGACTCGGAAACGCTGAAGGAAGCTCAGAAAAATCCCGCCGATTACCGTCATCTGCTTGTCCGGGTTACGGGATACAACGCTTACTTCGTCAGCATCGGGAGAGAGCTGCAGGACGAACTGATCGCCCGTCTCAGCCACGATAAAATATGAGTGAAATCGAACAGAGCGGCCTTGTTCTTGAAATTCAGAGAATGTCCACTGAAGACGGGCCAGGCCTGAGAACAACGGTTTTTCTCAAAGGATGCCCTCTCCGCTGTACCTGGTGTCATAACCCCGAGAGCATCTCCCCGCAGCCGCGGCTCCAGTGGATCGGATCCAACTGCATTCTCTGTGGTTCCTGCATCGATATCTGTCCTGACGGTGCTTTGGTTTTAGCCGGGGAGAAGATTCGAATCGATTGGGATCAATGCATGGGCTGCGGAGAGTGTGTCGAAGAGTGCCCTACCAATGCCCTGGAAATTCTGGGGAAGAGATGGACCAGCGGAGAACTGGTGGAGGAACTGGTCAAGGATGCGGCATTTTTCGAGGAGTCGGGCGGCGGAATCACCGTTTCCGGCGGGGAAGCCATGATGCAGGCCGATTTCACAAAGGCGGTCTTCCGGAAATTGAAATCCCGGGGCATCCACACAACCCTCGACACCTGCGGCATGTACAGACCGGAAAAAATGGAAGCGATCCTGCCTTATGTCGATCTGGTTCTCTTCGATTTCAAGGAGTCCGATCCTCAGCTGCACCGGGAATATACAGGCGCAGAGAGGGATATCATTTTTTCCAATTTCAGAGCTCTTATGGAATGTAAGGAAAAAGGAGCAGGACCGGTTAATTTGTGGATCAGAACGCCCATTATCCCCGATGCCACGGCAAGGGTGGAAAATATACGGGAAATTGCCCGGTTCATCATTGATTATCAGGATCAGATTGACCGATGGGAAATCTGCGCTTTTAACAATCTCTGCAAAGATAAATATGCCCGGCTGGGGCAAACCTGGAGGTTCGCCGAATCTCCGCTTATGAAGAAAGATGAAATGGACCGTTTTGTCCGCACCGCCGTTGAAGAGGGGTTCGACAGCGATAAAGTGCTCTGGACGGGAATGACGGCACAGGAGCGGATATGATAGAGAATGCACTTAAACCAGAAGATCTGGAATACTTCAGAAAGGATGAGAAAGTCGGACTGGTCTCGACTGTCGACGGAGAGGGAAAGCCCCATGTCTCCCTTATCACAACCTTACAGGCCGTCGATCAAACCCGTATGATTATGGGCCAGTTCTGCGAAGGGAGAAGCAAGGACAACCTGAGGGAATGTCCCCGGAGCGGATTTATGATCCTGACTCTCGATATGAGCTACTGGATGGGAACCATGTCCTGGACGGGAGAAGCCGATACGGGTAAAGAAGTGGAAGAGTACAACATGAAGCCCATGTGGCGTTATAACACCTACTTCGGAATCCACAGGGTGCACTATTTCGATCTGAAGACGGTTTATCGGCGGAAGAAAATATCTATTCCCGCCCTGTTGCCTTCTCTTTTGAAAGGACGGCTTGGAGGTTTCTTCGTCGGAAAGACCAGAGGGGAAACTCCTTTGAACAACTGGACGGCCCGACTCTTGAATAAACTGGATTCGCTCAGCTTCATCTCCTGGATTGATAATGAAGGATATCCTGTGATTTATCCCGCCCTGCAGCTTTTTTCCCGGCACGGGAATCAGATTGTTTTTTCTCCGGGAGAGTATTCAAAAGAGTTCGGGAAGATCGGGACGGGAGCTTCCGTCGCCGTTTATTCCCTTTCCCTGCAGATGGAAAGCGTTCTGGTCCGGGGCGCCTTTTCCGGTTTCAGAAAAAGCGGCGGTGTGCGAGTCGGCGTCATCGAGGTCGACTGGGTCTATAATTCCATGCCTCCGGTTCCCGGACAGATTTATCCGGAATTGCCCCTGGAGCCGGTTGCTTTTTAATTAAAAAAAAGGGGCTGTTGCAAAAGTCCATTTCCACAACCCTCACCCGACCTCTCCCAGAGGGAGAGGAGACTATAGTGGGCTATACCCCCTTCTCCCTCCGGGAGAAGGGCCGGGGTTGAGGGGTGGAATAGAATTTATCGACTTTTGCAACAGCCCCTCCATCATTCCAAAAAACCAGATTAGAGATTACCCATCGTGGCGACCATAACCGCTTTAATGGTATGCATCCTGTTCTCGGCTTCATCGAAAACTACCGAGTGCTTGCTTCTGAAAACCTCATCGGTTACTTCCATTTCATCGAGACCGTATTTCTCTTTGATGTCCTGACCGATTTCCGTTTCCTGGTCGTGAAAAGCGGGTAGACAGTGCATAAAGAGAACATTGTCGTTTCCGGTCTTTTTAATCATATCCATGTTCACCTGGTAGGGTTTGAGCTGTTTGATTCTCTGCTCGAACATGGCTTCCTCGCCCATGGAAACCCAAACGTCGGTGTATATGACATCGGCGTCTTTTACCGCATTGATATCTTCAGTCAATTCGATGACAGCTCCGGTCTCTTTGGCCACTTCCTTCATTTCGGCAACCAGATCTTCCGAAGGAAAGAGCTCTTTGGGAGCCAGGGCGACAAAGTGCATGCCCATTTTAGCGGCACCGATCATCAGGGAGTTCCCCATATTGTTTCTGGCATCACCGGCATAGACGAATTTTACTTTGTTCAGAGGTTTGTCGCAGTGTTCCATAACGGTGAGGAAATCGGCGAGAATCTGTGTCGGGTGATAGAGGTCTGTCAGCCCGTTCCAGACGGGAACGCCGGCGTGTTTGGCCAGAAGATCGACAGTTTCCTGTTTGAAGCCTCTGAATTCGATACCGTCGTAGTATCTTCCCAGAACTTTGGCCGTATCTTCAACCGATTCCTTTTTTCCCATCTGGCTGTTTGTCAGGAAGGTGACGCTTCCGCCTTCATCGAATGCAGCTACTTCGAAAGCGCATCTGGTTCTTGTCGACGTTTTTTCGAAGAGCAGAACGATATTCTTTCTCTCAAGCAGATTGCCTTTTATTCCGGCTCTCTTTTTTCTCTTCAGGTCGAGAGAAAGGTCGAGCATATAGCGGATTTCATCAGGTGTGAAATCCTTCAGTGTTAAAAAGTGTCTTCCTTTTAAGTTTACCGGCATTTTATAACTCCTTTCGACACGGAGAGCTGCGATTCTTATCGTCCCGCAGGGTCTCCGGTTTCTCACTAGACTATAGTGAATTTCTTTTAAATTCTAGATGATGGGTGCTCTTCTCAGCGGCATGCTCATGCATCTCGGGCCGCCCCGTCCCCGGACGAGTTCGGACCCTTCTATCTCAACAACTTCCACGCCATTCTGTCTCAGAGTCTCGTTGGAAGCCTGATTCCTTCTGTAAGTGACAACCGTCCCCGGCGCGATGGCCAGAGTGTTCGTGCTGTCATTCCACTGTTCCCTGGCGGCTGTTATTTTATCTCCGCCGCCGCTCTGGATGATTTTAATGTCATCCCGTCCCAGAGTCTGTCCGAGAGCTTTTCTCAGATCATCTTTAGGTGTTATGTCAAGGAATCCCTTCTCATCGGAGGCCGGTGTGATACTGAATACTTTCAGTTCATCTTCGATTCCGGGAAAAATAGTGAACTTGTTCACATCGAGCATGGTAAAAACCGTATCGAGATGCATATAGGCCCGCTTAAAGGGGATCTGTATGACCAGGACTTCCCTGTATCCGGAATCGGAGTCGAATAGATTTTCCGCCAGCTTTTCAATGGCCAGAGGCGATGTCCTGGCGCTGCAGCCCACGGCAATAGCCTTGTCGCTCAGAGTCAGAATATCTCCGCCTTCAATGGAGTCGGCGAACTTGTAATCGTACCACTGAGGCGGAACCGTATCCTTGATCTCTTTATGATAGCGGTTGATATAGGAAAGAAGCATGGTTTCTCTGTTCCGGGCACGGGTTTTCATCGAATTAATCGATACGCCGTTTCCTATGACCGCTCCCGGATCTCTTGTGAAATAGAGATTGGGGATGGGGTTGATATAAAAGGGATAATCATCGGTGATATAATAGGAAAGGCTTCTGTTTTCCTTTTTGTAATTGATCTCGTTTTTATGAAGGCCCGCTATAAAGATCTCCGCCAGGTCGCGGCTGTCTCTGGAATGGAGATAATCGAGTATGGCTTTTTTTTCTTTCAGTTTGGAAATTCCGGTAAAATCGGCCATCTCTCCGATAAGCTCTTCCCTGACAGAATCATCATGAAGAATTTCCTCCAGCATCTGGTCGTAATAATATACCTGCGTGCCTCTTTTGCGGAGTGCTTCGGCAAACAGATCGTGCTCCTCCCGCATTTTCCCCAGCCAGGGAATATCGTCGAAGAGAAGCTCCTCAAGGTACTGGGGAGTCAGTCTTTCGAGCTCTTTACCGGGGCGGTGAAGCAGGACGGCTTCGAGTTTTCCCACTTCCGATTTAACATTATAGAATGGTTTCTGACTCATTCCTCTTCCTCGTTACTATTGATGTAGTAATAGTAACTCAAGTTTTTCTATCACGCAAGAAAATGTCATTTTTTAATCGACATTTTCTTCCAAAGCGGGTATTTTCTATATTATCCCTGGAGAATAAATGCGACGATTTGTAAAAATAATCAGAAATTCCCTCTATTTCTTCCTTATATATATCGTTCTCAGTTTTACGGCAATATCGCTTTTCCCTTATTTTCTCGAGGGCGGTGAACCTTTTCCATTTATTTCCCGGATCTTCTTCTCTCTCTTTACTTCGCTGCTGCTTCTCATTCCCTCTATCTTCTATGTCACCAGGAAAACAACGGGAGACTATATAGACGCTGTGAAAATCGAGGAACTCATTATCAATGAGAACGATGTGAAGGATGCCGTTACAAACTGGGTTTTCGTGAAATACGGCAAAGCTGTGATGGGCGATGTGGAGATAAACACTTCAACCCCTGACGGCAAGATCAACTGCAGAGTCAACGTCGTCCAGGACTGATTTTTTATTCCAGCTTGAAAAAACTTATCGATTCCTTCAGCAGCTTGGCCTGACTGTTCAGCTCTTCAGCCATCGATGCCGATTCTTCCGAAGCCGAGGCGTTCTGTTGCACAACCTGATCGAGCTGGCTTATCGCTTTGTTAATCTGATCGGCACCGAGCCTCTGTTCGCTGCTCGAAGCGGATATCTCCTGCACAAGATCCGCGGTCTGTTTGATCGCCGGTGCAATCTCATCCAGCAGGGAACCGGCTTTACGGGCAATATCCACACTGGTAACCGACAGTTCTCCTATTTCGGCTGCGGCTGCCTGGCTTCTTTCCGCCAGCTTTCTCACTTCCGAAGCGACAACAGCAAATCCTTTTCCCGATTCTCCCGCTCTGGCCGCTTCGATAGCGGCATTTAAAGCCAGAAGATTGGTTTGGCGGGCAATTTCCCCGACGATTGAGATTTTTGAGGCAATGGTATTCATCGCCTCGACCGTTTGGGAGACGGCTTCGCGACCCATAGCCGCGTCATCAGCGGACTTTTTGGCTATTTTTTCGGTTTGCAGGGAATTGTCTGCAGAATGCATGATGTTGGATCCCATCTGTTCCATCGATGCCGAAACTTCTTCAGCCGAGGCCGCCTGTTCCGTCGCTCCCTGGGATACCTGCTGGGAAGAAATACTGAGCTGTTCAGCTCCCAGAGAAACCTCCTCGGCGCCATTGTATATGGCCAGTGCAACAGATCTCAGAGTTTCTATCAGTTTGTTGAAAGAATCTCCAATTTTCCGGATTTCATCGCGGGAGTGAATTTCCACCGATGTAGTCAGGTCTCCCTGAGAGACCAGTTCGGAAAGACGGACTATTTTCTCTATGGGCCGGGTAATCGATATGGATATTATAATGAAAAGTATTACCGATAGCACTATAGAGGCCAGAAGCAGAAGAGTCGAAATGGTCAGATTTTTCCTGATAAGATCCTGGCCGGCTGCACTCTTTTCCGATATTCCCGCATTGATATCATCTATATAAATTCCCGAACCGATGACCCATTGCCAGGGCTCAAGAAGTTTGACGAATGAGAGTTTAGGTTTCGGCCCCTCCTGTTCAAAGCCCGGCTTGTCCCACATATATTCGGTAAAGCCTTCGCCTTCGGGAGAGCTGAGGACAGCATCGACCATATCCTTGAAAATCCGATTTCCCTCCGGATCGGTAATGCCGGCTATTCCCCCCGGCTTATACCATTCGGGAACGGTTTCCTTCGGATTATTGGGGTGCATGACCATAGCCAGATCCGTATCATTTATCCAGAAGTAGTTGTTGCCGTCGTACTTCATGTTTCCGATCAGATTCATCGCCTCTTCTTTGGCTTCAGCCTCCGATGCTTCTACATATACGCCGGTGCCGATAATCCACTGCCAGGGATCAAATCGTCTCGCATAGGAAACTTTGGGCACAGGATTATCAAATCCGGGTTTGGGCCAGAGGTAGTCGATGTAGGCTTCTCCCGTTTGTTTTGTATCATTTACAATTGCGGCAAAAAGCTTTTTGCCCGAGGGATCAGCGAAATCCTGAATTCCATAGGGTTTATACCAGTCCGGTTGCTCATCCGGTTTCTGAATGGGATGCATAATCATTCTGGGTTCATAGTTCTGAATCCAGAAATAACCGTCATTTCCATAACGCATAGCTTCTACAGCTGTTTTCGCCTGTTCCCGGGCTTCCCGTTCAGACAGTTTTCCCTCTCGGTACAAACGGTAGTATAGTTCAATTTCACTGTATGCCAGATCGGTGTAGGGCTTGATTCTCTTTCCCGTTTCCTCTTTTAAACGTTCCAGATCCACAGTTCTGGCATAAAAGTCTTTCATAGCCTGGTACGCTATTGTAACGCTGCTGCGCAACATGCTTTTTTTCTGTTCAAGCGTTTCTTCTGAGTATTCGTCGATGTTGTTTTGAATGATGGTTCTTACATTTAAAACATTAATAAAACTGATTAGCACTATGGTTAGAAAGAGGATAGAGACTGATGATAGAATGATCTTATTTCTAATCTTCATAAGACACCTCATTTTAAATTATAAGACCGCTCTGCGGGATATGCAAATCCTCACTGTTACGACGTTATCAGCATCGGATAAAAAAGAATTTAAATTTTTCGAATTCCTGTTGACTGTTTTTTACCTATTTAGTAGATTACCTCTCGTGCCTCGGGGGTTGCCTG
>JAFGXR010000117.1 GCA_016936555.1 Spirochaetales bacterium
ATAAATCAACTGTGGTATATGATCCTTTGCCACATTCCAGATACGTTTTGAAATAATCTCTCCGTACTCATGAGCGATTATATTTCTTAAGCCGATTATATCTCTCCAGGGAATCTGTTCAAAAGATTCCTGAGTTTCTGTTGAAATGTGATTTGCCGCTTCGCCGATGACAAGAAGTTGTCTTTCAACTGCATATCTGGTTTTTTTATCATTTTCAAAAGCATTGAATCCAATACCATTCGTAAAGGATTGAATATCCTTCGCGGCTTCAAGCATATCCCAAATAAAGGATTTTTCCGATTTCTTAAGCGGCATAGATTACTTTATTGGTTGATAGAATTTCTTCACGGCGGTAGGGATTCCTGATCCCTTCTTTTTCGATCAGATCTACAGATCTCCCCAAGCGGTCTTCAAACTCTTTCTTAATATGAAGAAGATCAAAATAACTGTATTCTGAGTCAGGAGAAAATACAATTAATATATCGATGTCTGAATGGATGGAGAAATCATCTCTCAGTACAGATCCGAATAAGCCCAATTCAATGATGTTGTATTTCTGAGATAAATCAATCAGTATCTGCTCATCAATTTCAATTCTTGGCAGCTTCATATCTTTCCTCTTTAGAAATTATACTCTTTTTTTCACTTAGGGGAAATGCCGTATTAAACACTTATTCCCTTGTAACAAAAATGACTTTTCCCGATGACTTCTTCAGGAAATAAATCACCCCGAAAGCCAAGCAACCCATAATCATTTTATCGACCAGTTCGGTAGGAATTTGGGTCCAGAATGTATAGTGAACCGCTCTGGGTTTCCTGGACATGCAATGATGTGAGTGATTTTTTTAGTAATTTCCGGCGATGGGACTTCCTTCCAGCTTCCACTGCCGTGGAATCTTCCAGGCTACGTCCGTTCGTGGATAGGAAGAACCTTCCGGTTCTTTGTTCGGTTCCGCCATCGGAACCTCATCTCGCCGGCTCGGCTTGTTCGATGCTGCGAGTCTCGCATCTCATGGATCAAGTCCCTGTATAACAGAAAAAATAAGGGTAGCAACTCTGTGTGTCACTACCCTTATTTTACCGGCGATGGGATCTGGTTCTTGGGTTATATAGGTAAATATGCCATGATTTGTTCATAAAATGTAGTTAAAGCGTCTGACTCCGGGATGGTCAGGGTAAATAATTCAATATGGCTGTCTACAAGTTGTCTACAGGTTTTGAGATTGTTGCGCAGATCAATTCCCGTGGAAACACTTTCTCTAATAATCGCAGAAATACCCACTTGAATAATTGTGGGTATTTCTGAGGCTGTAAGCAATCGAGATATATAGTCTCTACGGTAAGTATATTAATTGCCACTCAAGATATGTACTGGTTCCATCTGTCTGTTCTTTGACAGGATAACCATTGTTTATGCCACCTCCTCTGATAAATAGGCCGTCTGTACGATTTCTGATCTTTACATATCCATTTCCCTGGTCAATGATCTGCCATTGGAGATTCGTACTGGATACATCTGACCATTCAGTAACAGGGTATCCGCTATAACCTCCGCCTCCGTTCAGAACCAGGCCATCAGTTCTATTTTTGATTTTGACAAAGCCATTGCCGAGATCGATGATCTGCCACTGCAGATTTGTCCCTGCCTTTTTGCGCTCACCGGTTCGCGCCTTTAAGGACGAATGCTCCCGCATTCTGTGTTCATACCTGACACCAGGTCCTCATGATCAAGTCCCTGCATAACAGAAATAAAAAAGGTTGCAATCCGTTGGGTCACAACCTTTTTTATACCGGCGATGGGATCTGGCGTTTTGGTTATATAGGCTTATTTTACTTGTTTTGCCTGTAAATCCGGGTTTCAGAGCATATTTCCGGGATGATCAGAGTAAATAATTCAATATGGCTGTCTACAAGTTGTCGACAGATTCCTGGTCGAGTACTCTCTGAAGATCATAAATCATCAGTGGTATATGATCCTTTGTCACATCCCATTGAATATGTCCGGAAGATTTACTTGTGCATATTAAAAGAGGCTGCCGGCTTCAATAACAAAGAGAATTCCATAATTAATCGAATGAACAATTCTTGTAACAGATTGTTTATCGGTCAGTAAACGATGTAGAATTGGGTGATCTTAGAGTGTCGTGGAGTCTATATGCTGACAGGTTTACTGGCTTTGATTATCGGTTTGGTTCTGCTTGTTTGGAGTGCAGATCGTTTTGTTGATGGTGCTTCATCAACAGCTAGGATACTGGGGATGTCTCCCCTTCTCATCGGCATGGTTATTGTGGGATTCGGCACATCTGCTCCGGAAATGATGGTATCGGCTCTGGCTGCTATGGAGGGAAGTCCGGGGATCGCAATCGGTAATGCCTATGGTTCCAATATTGCAAATATCGCACTCATTCTCGGAATAGCGGCTCTCATAAATCCCATACGTGTTCAATCGGGCATACTTAAGAAGGAATTGCCAATTCTGACAGGAATAACTGTCATATCTGTTTTTCTTTTGTTAGATCTTAACTTGTCCCGGATCGACGCATTGATTCTTCTCGTTCTCTTTACTGGTTTGATGGGCTGGACGATATTCCAGGGAATGAAGAAGAAAACCGATGAATTGAGTCTGGAGATGGAGAAAGAAGCAGCTGGCCTGGATACTTCTTTGAAAAAGTCCCTCTTCTGGTTAATTGCCGGTTTGATTATGCTGATTGTGAGTTCCCGAATCCTTGTGTGGGGAGCAATTGAAATCGCCAGAATATTCGGTGTCAGCGACATGATCATCGGTCTGACCATCGTTGCCGTCGGCACATCTCTGCCCGAGCTGGCCTCCTCCGTGGCGGCCGCCCGGAAAGGGGAACACGATATCGCCCTGGGAAATGTTCTGGGATCCAACCTCTTCAATACCCTTGCCGTCGTCGGGATCGCCGGAATCATTCGTCCCTTTCCCGTTGAAAAAGTCACTCTCCTGAGGGATATGGCCGTGATGGGCGGGCTGACGCTTTCGCTCTTTGCCATCGGATACGGATTCAAAGGGCGCCAGGGGATCATCAACAGATTCGAGGGAGCCGGACTGCTGCTCGTATACATATCCTATACTGCGTATCTGATCGCCGGGATCGTCACCCGCAGCGTTTAGACGACCAGATCTTCCATTTCATTTGCCGGCCTTGGCTTCGGTCTTCTGCTGAAAAGAAAGACTCCGAAGGTAATGGGACCCAGACGGCCGATGAGCATGAGCAGGATGACAATAAACTTTCCCGGTTCCGATAAATCTCCGGTAATTCCGGTGCTCAGGCCCACGGTGCCCAGGGCCGAAGCCGCTTCGAAGAATGTCTGTTCGAAGCCGAAAGGTTCGCTGAGAAGAAGAAGCAGGATGCCCGCGAACAGTATGATGAAATAGAAGGAAAATGTCGCTATGGCGTGGATGACCCGGTCGAAAGGTATGGTTCTTCCCGCCAGTTTTATTTTGAAAATATCGCCCAGGATCTTTTCGAGCTCCGAATCCGGTTCCTCTTCAGACAGCTCAATTTCAGGGATGGCGACTGTTTTTTTCTTGAAATGCCACAGTTTTGTCAATCCTTGTAAGAGCGGTTTGTCTTTTTTACCGGTAGCTTTCTCCGATTCGCTGTTTCGAACCGGCAGATGGTAATTGATGTATTCTTTCCGGAAAGAGAAAACGCTTTTCAGGACCCCTATGATCCCGCTCACCGTCGTCGATTTGATACCTCCTCCCGTACCGGATGGGGAAGCTCCGATAATCATGAGTATGAGGAGGACGAAGAGTGAAAAGGACTTCAGCCCGCCGATGGGAACCGTATTGAAACCAACGGTCGTAAGAGCGGTCATGGATTGAAACAGGGCCGTCAGGAAATCCCCTTCGCGATGTCCGTTTTTCAGAAATCCGTCCAGATAGATAAGTGCAAAACCCAGGGAGAAAAGGATAAACGTCGTGAGAAGGATGATTCTGCTTGTAAATGTGAGGGCTTCCCTTTTCCCTTTCAGGATCAGCCAGACATCGACCATCACAATGTAACCGATGGCTCCCAGAAAGCTGAGGACGGATACGGTGATA
>JAFGXR010000018.1 GCA_016936555.1 Spirochaetales bacterium
ATTCTGTAGATGTAGAGTGAATCGGTTAATTCTATCTGATTCAACAGCGGGGAAATCTGAATCGATTCTTCCCCCTCCAGAACTTTGATAATGCTGTAGACCCCCAGATAATCTTTTTTTTCAGGAGTGTGAGAACAGCTCAATAAGAAGAGCAGGAATAAGGCTGACAGATGTATCATTTTCATAGGAATCCTTTTTTGATTGTGTTGTATAGTTTACGCCTCCTTGCATTATTATGCCAATCATCAGAAAAAGTTATTGACCTGGAGTCAACTCCATATTTTACCATGGAATAAAATACAGAGAGAAAAGTCAAAACGGGGAATTTATGAAATCAGAAGTCTATTTTACGACATTTAAAACTACCGCACAGGAGAATCTCCTGCAGAAACTCCACAGGCTGATCAAGCGAGCCGGTATGGAGGATATCGATTTTAAGGATAAATATGCGGCGATCAAGATTCATTTCGGGGAGATGGGGAACCTGGCTTTCCTCCGTCCAAATTACGCTAAAGTTGTGGCGGACTATGTGAAAGAACTGGGGGGCAGACCCTTCCTGACCGACTCCAACACTTTGTATGTGGGAAGCCGGAAAAACGCCCTGGATCACCTGGATACGGCTTACCTGAACGGGTTTTCTCCGCTGCAGACCGGCTGTCATGTCATCATCGGCGACGGACTTAAAGGGTCCGATGAAGCGGTCGTGCAGTTGAACGGCGAATATGTTAAAGAAGCGAAAATCGGCCGGGCCGTTATGGATGCCGATATCCTCATCTCCATGACTCATTTTAAAGGACACGAAATGGCGGGCTTTGGCGGCGCTGTCAAAAATATCGGTATGGGCTGCGCCTCCCGGGCGGGGAAGATGGAACAGCACAGCGAGGGGAAGCCACATATCAATTCAAAGGCCTGTATCGCCTGTAAAGCCTGTCAGAAGATTTGCGCGCACGATGCTCCGGTCATTGTCAAAGATGGAAAATCCCATATCGATCAGGACAAATGCGTGGGCTGCGGCCGCTGTATTGCGGTCTGTCCCGTCGATGCCATAGGCGCGGACTGGAGAACCTCCATCCCGGTTATGAACCGGAAAATGGCGGAATACGCATTAGCGGTCTGTCAGGACAGGCCCTGTTTTCATATTTCGCTGATTACCGATGTTTCGCCCAACTGCGACTGCCATTCGGAAAACGATATCCCCATCATTCCCGATGTGGGGATGCTGGTGTCTCTCGATCCCGTCGCACTGGATCAGGCCTGCGCCGATCTGTCGAACAAAATGCCTGTCATCAGCAATAGCATTCTCGGTGAGAAACTTGCCGGTAAAGCGGAGCATCATAACCATGACCGTTACACGATGACCCACCCCGATACGGACTGGACGGAATGTCTGGACCATGGGGTTAAAATCGGTCTGGGCAGCCGGGAATACGAGCTGATTGAGATTTAAACGGTACCTGCGGGGTGCTGTCTCAGAGTATGGAGAACAGTATTCCCGCGGGGATCAGCATCAGAAGACGGTATCCGCCGTCAATGAGGTAAACCACAGGCCTGGTCATCCGGAATGTTCCGTTATTGATTTCCGAAGCCGTGATGATTCCAATGCTGACGAGAGCCGCCAGCCCGAGGCCGCCCTGCCATGAGGCGATCCCGGTGAGATTGACGAGAATCCCGAAGAAATAGACCGATAGGGAATTGGCTGTCAGTCCGAAAATCATAGTCTTTCCCATATTGGAATTCTTCATATCCTCATCGGTAATCCCTTCCGCTTTCTGCCAGATGGGAAAAAATAATCTGGGACTGTACCAGACCATTCCCAAACCCATAGACCATACGATTGATATTACCAGCGCCAGCCAGTTCACTGCAAATATATTCATATTGATAATTTAATTCGTCAATTGCCGATCGGCCAGGTTATTTTAAGATTCGTCGAGGGATTCCAGATCGACGTCTTCATTTACTGCCGAATCGACGCAATCCGGACATACCATAAATGAGGGATCGCAACCCAGGGGAACAGAGCGGAATCCCTCACTGTTATATATGGCTGCCTTGCAGTAAAAACATTGTCCTGTTAAGACTTTTTTCCCCTTGCTGAGTTTGCTCTCTCCGTCGTCGGTCAAGGCTCTTCTCCGGGAATCCTGTATCCGGTTTTATCGAGATACCGTCCCATAAATACGGCTGTGACGATAACAAGCGGGATGGAGGCTAAGAGGCGGATAAGGCTGAACCGGATACCCAGGAAGGTCGATTCGAAGAGGACCATGGGAACCCGCCCGATCCCGACCGCGCCGAGAAAGGCCATCACAACGGTGAAACGGGCGCCTTTTTTATGTAATTCATGGGCGATGGGGAGAGCGGGCAGCAGGCCTCCCGCCATGGGGGCCGCCAGTATGAAGACCCAGAAAAAGCTTCTGGCGCCTCCTCCCTGTCCCAGGTGCTTTTCAATCGTCTCCCGTTTGACCCAAACATCGAAGAGCCCGATGAGAATAAACACGGCCGGAAGGACCTGAACCATCTCCAGTAAAAAGGAGAGGAAATTGGAGCCCAGATCTCTGCCGGGCTGATAGCCTGTTATGAGCGAAACAGCGATAAAGCCGGAAAAAACAGCAAACAGCGCGATTCTGACGGGGAATTTTTTCTTTGTATCTTTCATATGAGAACCCCTTGGGCCAGGAAGAAAACAGCGGCGATCGCCAGGCCGATGAAATAGCTGACCAGGTTTCTCATCAGGGCGAACTTCCAGCCGAAGAGGGACTTTTCCATGGGGAAGGTTATGGCCCCCACCATCATCAGAGTGGTGGAGAAGGCGGCTATGATACTGTACGCCACTCCCCGGTTCACCAGTATCCGGCAGAGCGGATAGACGATGGGGCCGGGCATAAAAGTTATAGAGCCGATGAGCGAGGCGGTGATCAGCGATGCGAAACTGAAGCTTCCCCCCAGAGTCCGGGAAATCATCTCCTGCGGGACCAGATAGAGAACGACCGATACGCCCATAAGAACCGAGAGAAAGGGCGGGGTTATTTTCCTGAGTTTCTTAGCGCCGGAGAGTATGGCCTTGCCGGTTTTTTTTCTGTTGAAGAGGAGAGAGACCAGCAGCGCCAGAGCTGTCATGATATAGAGGATTGTCATTTGTTCAGGACCTCACTAATTGTTGAGATGATGTTTTACCATCCGCCCGGTTCATTGTATATTCAATCTATGGAAAAACATAAAATATTCGCCATGAGCTTTTCAAGCGTCTATCCCCTCTATATCGCCAAAGCGGAGAAAAAGGGTAGGACAAAACCGGAAGTCGATGAAATCATCCGCTGGCTTTTCGGCTACAGTCAGAAAGAGCTGGATGAACATATTGAGGCGGAAACCGACTTCGAAAATTTTATTCTTGGAAGCCCGGCGCCCAACCCGCTGCGGTCTTTAGTGAAAGGAGTCATTTGCGGAGTCCGGGTTGAGGATATTGAAGATCCGATAATGCGTGAAATCCGCTATCTCGATAAAATGATAGATGAACTGGCGAAAGGCAAAGCCATGGAAAAGATCCTGAGGAAATAAACTTTACTGATTTTATAAACTATTTATCCTTCCGTTATATTTTCGTGATATTTGAGAACTATCTTTGTTCTCAGGAGGTAAACATATGAAATTGTTTACAATTATCACGGCTTTATTTTTTGCTCTTTCATTCGGCCTTTTCGCAAGCGGAGAAAAGGATATGGACAGTCATGATAACATAGGGAAAAGCGGGGACATGGAAATGTCTTCCCTGAACGGCGGTCTGATGGATTTCGTTTCCATGGATAAAGCCATGATGCAGGCTCAGGACGGTCCTACAGTTCTGTTCTTCAACGCTTCCTGGTGTCCCACATGCCGGGCCGCTGTCAAGGATTTCGGGATGAATGCCATGAAACTGGAAGGGATCAATCTTCTCTCAGTCGATTATGATGATTCGGCGGATCTGAAGAAAAAATACGAAATCACCTATCAGCATACCTTTGTGCAGATCGATTCCATGGGAAGGGTTCTGGCCAGATGGAACGGTGGCGAAACGGAAGAGCTTCTCAAACAGGTAAGAAAGGACTCTATGTAAATCCGCCGGGCGGAGAAACTGCCCGGCAGAGGGCGACATCCCGGGATTTCCAAAAGGCCCCCGGGATGCACAATCTGTATAAATAGATGTAATTTTACCTTTACAAGATATTCCTCTGCACAGATAATGTTTCATGATTCAAAACCATATCATTATATTCAATCCTTCCGCCGGCAAGGGCGCTGCTTTGAAAAAGCTCCCTCTCGTGGGAGATTTTCTTCAAAGAGAAAATATCAGCTACTCAATACAATATACCGAAGGGATCGGCCATGCCATCGAGCTGGCGGCTTCTTCTGCGTCGGACCCCCATACCGCTATCATAGCCGCCGGTGGAGACGGTACCTGTAACGAAGTCCTGAACGGGCTAATGAAGGGGAGGGGTGAGCATACACCACTTTTCGGAGTGCTTCCCATGGGACGCGGCAATGATTTTTCTTTCGGCGGCCACATTCCGGCCAGGCTGGATGAAGCTCTGCAGGTCATTAAGGCGGGGAAGAGCTCCCCTCTCGATCTGGGATTGGTGAAAGGCGGAGATTATCCGGAGGGCCGCTATTTCGGAAATGGTATCGGAGTCGGCTTCGATACCATCGTCGGGTTGGAAGCCGCTAAGATGAAACATGTTCACGATGCGTTCGCCTATATCGCGGGAACTTTGAAAACGCTGATTAAATTTTCCGACTCTCCGGAAGTCGAGATGGTCTACGGCGATAAGAGAATCGTCAGAAGGGTCATTCAGATCTCTCTGATGAACGGGCGGCGCATGGGCGGCCTCTTTTATATGGCTCCCGAGGCGGTTAATAACGACGGCATGCTCGATCTGTGTATGGTCGACCATCTGACCCGGCTTAAGCTTATTAAAACCATATTCCACTACACGAAGGGTACACAGCGGGGGCTTGATGGAATCACTATGGACCGGGGCGATCATTTTCATATCAGGGCTCTGGACGGGGGGCTGGTGGTTCATGCCGACGGCGAGACGATCTGCATTGACGGGAAGGAGCTTGAAGTCAGCTGCATTCCCGGTCCGGTCAGGATCATTCACACCTAGATGAAAATCCGCAGGACTCTGACCAATGCCTTTCTGAAAGGGGTTCTGACCCTTCTCTGCCGGATTGATGCATCCGCTTTGAAGGATGTTCCCTCCGAAGGCCCGCTGATCATTTGTATCAACCACATCAACTTTCTCGACGCGCCGCTTATGCAGATTGTTCTCCATCCCCGTTCTGTCCGGGGATTCGCCAAAAAAGAGACCTGGGAAAACCCCTTCCTGAGGTTTCTGTTCAACACCTTTGACGCCATACCCGTCGACAGGGGCCGGGCCGACCTGAAGGCTTTCCGCGAAGTCATAAAAACCATGGAGGAGAAGCGCTTCGTCTGTCTGGCTCCCGAGGGAACAAGGAGCGGAAACGGAGTCCTCGGCAAGGGCAGACCGGGCATCGTGGCCCTGGCTTTGAAAACGGGGGCTCCCGTACTCCCTCTGGTCCATTACGGAACGGAAAATTTCTGGACCAATTTCAAAAGGCTGAAAAGAACGCCCATCACCCTCCGCGCCGGCGATCCGATTTTCCTGAGCGCCGGGGGGAAAGTCGATTCGGAAAAGAGAGAGGAGATGACTGAACAGATCATGTCCCGAATGGCGGCTCTTCTTCCTCCCGGAATGAGAGGACCTTACGAACAAAGTTCACAATAATTGTTGACATCTGCCATTAATTTTAGGATTATACTCATAGGGAGATCCATTCGTGAGTGAAAATAAAGACATTGCCGCCCGGAAGATAGACATCATTCATATCGAGAAAAACGATGATATCACTTTTACATTCCGCTGCACGCGCCCCCCTGATCTCCTCTGGGAGACCGGTGCGAACGGTCATTTCAGTTTAAAGCCTCCCACGGGAATAAAAGAGGTGGATAAAGAATTTCAGAGACATATGTCTATTATCTCATCCACAGATGAGCCTTTTCTCGAATTCACCACCAGAATCCGCCCCCCCGCATCGGACTTCAAAAGGGCTCTGTCTCATCTTCTGAAAGGAGACGGGCTTTTCGTCTACGGGATAAACAACAGGCTGCCTCTTCTCAGAGAGGGGCGACCTCTGGTTTTCATCACTATGGGCGTCGCTATTTCCACCTGCCGCCCCTATATCAGGGATTATGAAAAAAACAGCCGGGGTATACCTTCCCTGAGCTGTCTCAATATCGATAAAACGGGGCAATCCTATTTTATGAAAGAGATGGAGCACTACAAAGCCGAAGGGCTGTCCTTCCGCTATTTCAACGATCGATCGGGGCTCTATGAAGGCATTAATGAAATTTGTCAGAGGGAAGAGAATTATTACTATCTTATCGGCTCTGATCAGTTCCTCGCCGACACAGGCCGCTATCTCATGGAGAAAGGTGTGGCGGGAAATTCAATTGCCATTGATAAGAAATATGGAATAGAGAAGCTTCTGTCAGAATAACCGATCGGCCTGAGAGGCTGATGCCTGCGGCCGATAGCTTTGCCCGCAGGCTCTATTCCTGAGCGTCTTTAAAGGATCTCATTGAGCATTTTTAAGACTTCTTCACTTTGAGGCTCGACTTTCGAGTCAAAACGACCCTTTATGTTCCCATCCCTGTCAATAAGGAACTTATTAAAATTCCAGGTTATTCTGCCGCTGAAATCTCTGTTTGTCTCTTCCGATGTCAGAAATCTGTAGAGCGGGGCCATATCCCGCCCCGTTACCTTGATTTTGGAAAACAGGGGAAAAGTCACTCCGAAATTCACCGAACAGAAGGTCTGTATCTCTTCGTCGGTTCCCGGTTCCTGCCACAGAAAGTCATTGGAGGGAAAACCCAGTATGACAAATCCCCTGTCGGCATATTCCCGATAGAGATCTTCCAGCCCTTCGTACTGATAGGTGTAGCCGCACTTGCTGGCCACATTGACAATCATAATAACCTTTCCCCTGTAGCTTTCCAGGGATATGTCGCTGCCGTCAATGTCCCGGACTGTAAAATCGTAAACCGATCGGGGTTGGGCGGACTGTGCAAAAAAGGGGGAGGTAATAAAAGCTAATAAAGTTAGAATTATATATTTCATATATTAGAGATAGTAAATTGCCGGGCAAAAGACAAGGGAAAAAAGACAAAAGAATATACAATATATATTGTATTAACACAAATATAATTGTGATTGATTCAAAAGCAGAACCGGGGCGGGGCTCTGGAGCGCTCCTATGGGTTTGGCACATGATTTGCTTAATAAGCGTTAAGTATATTAATCATGAACCAAGGAGATAGTGTTATGTCCAGAACTATCAGAAACGTATTGAATTTCCAGTTTATTCTTTTTCTGTCAAGCGGAGCTGCGCTCATATTTCTCAACAGCAGAATCGAAAGCGGTTCGGCTTTTCTTCTTCCGGCTCTTCTGGTTTTTGTCTACAGCGCCATGGTCAGCTGGGAATTGGGGGACTGTCCCGTATCTTCAATCGTGAAAAAGCGCTTTGATTCCATTTATGTGCTGGGGGCCCTCTATTCTCTGATTGCCCTGATCGCCATGATCGTCGATTTGCAGGCGCTCGGATCCTCTCTGCCCGAACCGTACCTGGTTGCTGTTGCCCTCTCCTATCTGGCCATCTCTCTCAGTGCCAGCGTGTCGGCCATGACAGCCCGGTACTATTTCTGGTTTCGCTTCAACAGATCGAAACGAATCAAAACCTGCATCCGTTATTCTATTATTGCAGCGGGCGAGTAATCATTTTTACTTACATCCGGAGGGGCTGTCCCATCAGTTCCCTCAACCTCTTCCCTTTCCGGGCTGCCCGGTCCGGGAGCATCACCCTGAAGGTTCTTTTTGAATTTTCCCGCTCTCTAGTATAGAATTTAAATATATATTTTAAAGGAGCCGGAGTTTGCGGGAAAAACATAGACGTACTCTCTATTATTATCTCAAAGTATATGAAAACAGTGAAAGCGAGCCTCTGGGCTTTCTGGCTGATATAACTACGGAAGGCTGCCTGCTTCTGACGGAACAGCCCCTGAGAGTGGATTCACAGTTAAAGCTGAAAGTGGCTCTGCCCAGAGGCGGAGGGATGGAAGAGAACAATCTTGAATTTTCTTCTGTTGTCCGGTGGGTCAGGAGAGAGGAGAACAGATCTCTCTATTCCTCAGGGCTTTCTTTTACCGATAAAAACGAATCGCGGGATCTCGTTATCGAAAAACTTATAAATCATATCGGATTCAGTGACGGTCTGAAGAAGATCCATCTCTACCGCGGCGATGCTGATTTCCACTGAAGGAGGCTCATATTATGGAAGAGCGGAAGAAACGGCCCATTTCTGAAATGGATACAGGCAGCAACGGGCTTCTCGATCGAATTGAAAAAGCAAAAAGCAGGGACAGGAAAGAGGATGAAGCCCTTGATGTCGTCATCAGTAAATATATGATCATAACCATAGGGACTAGGAAGTACGCCTTGTATGCGGAGGAGGTAAGGGAGATTGTCGGCAATGTTCCCATTTTTTATGTCCCCTTTACGCCGCCCTATATCAGGGGATTCATCAACCGCCACGGTGAGCCCTATACCGTGCTCGATCTACAGGTCGTATTTGACAGAGAGAGCCTCGATTCATCGACTTTTCTCATTCTTGGGCGGGAAGATGACCAGCTGGCGCTTCTCATTTCGGAAGTGATCGAAATTGTCAAACTTCCCGACAGCGAACTGCACAGGATTACTTCGACCGTCGATGATGAGCATTACTTCATGGGTTCCATTTCCCCCCAGGAAGACGGGAATGAGATCTTCGTCCTCAACCTGGACAATACCCTGAAAAAACTGGAGAACGATCTTGCAGCACTCTAATGAAGGCCGTCACGATTTTCTGCAGCTCCACTACGATTCGCTCGATTTCCTTGTGGACCGGAATCAGTTTTCCGGAAGCACCACACTCGACGGCATATATGCGCTTAAGAGCTCGCGGCCCTATCTGGAGCACTGGAGCTGGTATAATAATGAAAAAGTTCTGCTTTTCGATATGAACAGCTGTCTTAAAAACCTGTTCCATTGCGGACAGAGGGGAAATACCCAGCTGGCCCTGATTATGGAGCCGGAGGATTTCAGTGATGCGGCCAGGAATTTCCTGCTCAGGCTTCTCGGACGGACCGGCAGTCTCTCCTCCCGGTATATGGGGATGATCGTCAGCAGCCAGGCAGAAATCAGAACGATGGATCTCGGTGAATTCAATCTGCTCCCTCCCGGAGTGGCTCAGCTTTTTACAAAAAGAGGGCTTTACGGCTGTCGTTTTCCCCGTGAAGAGAGAATCCAGTTTTTCGTTGATCTGCAGAAAATCTTTTTTTACTCGCTCGAAACGGGTTCAAGGGGGAAGTATGAGGCTGTTGCTCGTTGATGATTCCATGCTGGTGAGATCCATGATGAAAACACTCATCGGCCAATGGGATGGATTCGAAGTCATCGGCGAGGCGTCCAACGGGGCGGCCGGAGTTGAATTGGCGGCTGAGCTGAGACCTGATCTGATTCTTATGGATGTCAATATGCCCGGTATGAACGGCATAGAAGCGACAAAGCATATTATGGAGAGTTTTCCGACTCCGATTATCGTATTTACCAGCGAAGATGTTTCCAAAATCGGTTTCGATGCCCTGAACGCCGGAGCTTTGGAGGTCGTCCCCAAACCGGATATAACTAAAATGAATGATCCCGTCTTTACCAAAGGATTCCGGACCGTTCTGAATCATGTGGCCCGGTTCGGGGCGCTGAAGATAGGAAAATCTCCCTCATCAGCTTCACCGGCCGGTGTTGCGGCCGGGAGAATTCCTCTGGATCTGCTCGTCATCGGAGCCTCGACAGGGGGACCTTCAGCCGTGAGGAAAGTCCTCTCCGATCTGCCCGGCAATTTTCCCCTGCCGATTCTGCTCAGCCAGCATATCGAGCTGGGGTTTGATCAGGGCTATGCGGACTGGCTCGACGAAGCGACAGATCTCAAGGTCTCTCTGGCGGGGGAGTCCCAGAAGCTGATGGCGGGAAACGTCTGGGTAGCCAGAGCGACCCATCATCTCGTCTGCTCCCGGGGGGGGGCTTTTCTCGATGACGGACCGGCTATCGCCAATCAGAAACCGTCGATCGACAAGATGTTTCTCAGCGCGCTGGAGGAATACGGACGACGGCTCGCCGCTGTTTTGCTGACCGGTATGGGACAGGACGGTGCCAGAGGCTGCAAGGCTATTGTCGATAAGGGGGGGACGACTCTGGTTCAGAACCAGCAGAGTTCCATGATTTTCGGTATGCCCAAAGCCGCCATTGAAATGGGCGGCGCATCAAGGGTTCTGTCCCTCGAAGAGATAGGCCCGGCACTCAGGAGGATGACCGGAGTGTGAACGCGGGAGATTTTCATAAACTTAATGCCTATATTCTCAGAACTACCGGTATGAATATACCCGACAGCAATGTTTCAACGGTGGAAAATTTTATTAAAAAACACCTTGAGGACAGATCCCTCGATCTTTCCTCCTACCTGAATCTTCTCGAAGGGGACCCCGTGGAAAGGGACCTCTTCTTTAACAGCATAACCATCAATGAGACATACTTTTTCCGGGAGGAAAAGCAGTTCAGAGCTCTCCGGGATTTTTTTATACCGTCCTGGAACAGAGAGGGCGGACCCCCTCTCCAGCTCTGGAGTGCCAGCTGTTCCTCCGGTGAGGAACCTCTTTCCCTGTATGCGCTTTTTGAAAAATTCAGCCGCCGTCCTTTCGCTCTGTCCGCTTCGGATATAAGCGGCAGGATGCTCGACCTTTTTAACGCGGGTTTATACCGCTACAGCGCTTTCCGCAATGACGGGGCGGAGTTACGGGATCTCCTCGACAAAGCAATTGATATCAGGGAAGAGAAGGGTTTTTCGGTGAAACGAGATGTTCTTGATTCTATCGGGAAAATGCAGCTGAATGTTTTTTCCGACCGCTTTGACCTTCTTCCTGATATGGATCTCATCTTCCTGCGTAATACGCTGATTTATATGAGTCCCGATAACAAGAAAAAAATCATCAGCCGGCTCGCCGGAAAGCTGAAGGAAGGAGGGGTCCTCTTTCTCTCCGTTTCCGAAACGGCTCTGATTTCTGATCCCGGCTTAAAACTCGAAGAATGGAACGGTGTCTATTTCTTCCGGAAAAAAAAGGTGAACCTCCCGGAAAAAGAGAATCTTCCAGTTATTCCCCCTTCCGGAAAAAAGTCCGGAACGGGAGTCGGATTGCCCGATCTGCCCGATGGCGATCTGGCCTTGTGCCGGAGAATCAACCGCTACCGGGGACAGGGTAAAATCTGTCCGCCCGAAGAATCCGGACTCGTCTGCCGGTATGTCTATCTGGCCTCTCTTGTAGAGAAACAGTTCCTGGAGGAAGCCGGGAAATATCTTACTGATAACCGGGAGGATTTGAGCCGGTATGGCGGTGTTTTTCATTTCTATTCCGGATATTTAGCCTATTCGAAAGGGCTCAATGCCGAAGCCGCCTCCCGATTCAGAACCGCACTCGGGACCTGTTCCGCTCTCTGGCCGGCCGGTTATTACCTCCTCAGGAGCGGCGGTACCGATCTGGGGAATGAGGAGCGGAGCGGAATCCTGAAGACCGTCCTGGAGCAGATCCGCCGCTACATAGAAGCGGACCGCTACGATTTCCAGTTTCTGCTGGAGGGGTTCAATGCCCGCTATTTTGAATTGATTTGCAGTCGCGAGCTGGAACAGCTCGCTTCGGGGAGAGTGTGATATGCCCATAAGTAAGGAAGCTTTTGTAGACAACTATCTCAATGAGGCGAGAGAAAATCTCGTACTTCTCAGTGATGTGGTTATTGCCCTGCGGCGCGACCCGGAAAATCCCGAAACCCTGTCGGAGCTTCTCAGGCTGCTCCACACGCTCAAGGGGTCGTCGAGAATGATGAACTATCCCACCCTGGAGGAGATAGCCCACAGTCTTGAAGATATTTTCAAAGGGGTAAAAGAGAGGCGTTTCGCCATATCGAAACCCCTGATACAGCTGGTTCTGAGTTCTGTGGATTACATGGAGCTGGCTCTTAAATCAATCCGAAACACCGGCAGCGATCTGATTCCCCACAAAAGGCTGAAGCAGGCTTTTCAGAAAGCCATGTCCGGCCTTCAGTTCAATCTCGATGACCTGGAGGGCGATAGAGATTCCCGGGCCGGAGAGCCGGCCGAAGCCGCCGCCGAGGAGAAAAAAAGCGGTCTGGGCGATTATGATACGGTGCGGATCAAGGTCAGCGTTATAGACGATATCGTCAAACAGCTTAACGGCCTCATCATACAGCAGTTCAAATTCAAAAAGGAGAACGAAACCCTGGCCGAACTGGAAACGGGGCTGAGGGAAATACAGGACAGGTTCCGCCTTATTGCCGATAGAGTTCCCGAAGCCGGTGAGTTTACCCGGGCTGTGGACAATACGGTAAAACAGGTGCAGAAAATCCGAAAATCCTATACGGAGGAAACCGCTCAGCTGGAGCATATGAGCTTCGAACTTCAGGAGGATATCCTGGGCTTGAGAATGCTCCCGATGGAAATCGTCCTCGGCCCCCTGAAGAAGATGGTCGAGGAAACGGCTCTGATGCTCGACAAGGAAATCGATTTTTCCATTTCAGGAACCGATCTTCTCCTCGATAAAACCATACTGGAGCAGATTAATGACCCGATTATCCATCTTCTGAGAAACGCCATAGACCACGGGATCGAGCCGGTCGATGAGAGAGTCGCCGCCGGTAAGGAGAAAGCCGGTAAAATATCCATCATCTGCCACTCCGAAGGAGGGCGCATAAACATCTCCATCCGCGACGACGGCCGGGGAATCGATTATGACGCCATCAGGGAAAAAGCCCTTCAGCTCAATCCCGATCAGGAGGAGGAAATCCGGGAAATGGAGGAGAGAAATCTGATTAACTTCCTCTTCCAGTCCGGTTTTACGACCACCCGGAAAGTCACAAGCCTTTCGGGGCGCGGCGTGGGGCTCGATATCGTCCGGAGCAATATCGAGAATATAAAAGGGAAAATCACCCTGGAAAGCGTCAAAGGGGAGGGAACGGAATTTCTCCTCTCCCTGCCGCTCTCTCTGGCCACGGTCGCGGGATTTTTCGTCTCCTCGCGGAACGAGCGTTTTCTCATTCCCGCCGCTTTCGTCCGGGAAATCCTCATCGTTCAGAGAAGCGAAGTCATTCAGGTTCTGAACCGCAATGTCATCCGGCTTCGCGACATGATCATTCCCGTTTATCCTCTTTCCTCGCTTCTCGAAGGAGAGGAGAGTTACAGCGGCGATAAGCTCTCCGTCGTCATCGTCGAGTCTCTGGGCGATATCATAGGGATCGTCGTGGATGCGGTCATTCAGTTCACATCGCTGATCTACAAGCCGCTTCCCGGCAATCTTGTCAATCTGAAGGCCATACAGGGGGTCGTTTTCGACGAGAATTTCGATATTATCAATATTCTCTTTATTCCCGAGCTGATTGACCGGTTCAAGGGAATCCGGAACATAGAATTCCGCCGCAAATTTTCCTCGAAGAGTAAGGAATACAAGCAGATTCTCGTTGTCGATGACTCCAAAACCACCCGGGAAATCGAGAAATCCATACTCGAGCTGGACAATTACAATGTCGATCTGGCGGAAGACGGTATCGATGCCCTCGATAAACTGAAAAAACAGTATTACCACCTGATCATAACCGATGTGAAAATGCCCCGTATGGACGGGATCACTCTGATAGAAAATCTCAGAAGGCAGGATAAGTATAAATCCACTCCGGTCATCGTCGTCAGTTCCGAAGATATGGCGGGGCTGAAGGACAACGCCATGAAAGCCGGCGCCAATGCCATTATCAATAAAAAGGATTTTGACAGGGGAAGCCTCCTCGAGAAAGTGAGAAACCTGCTGGGAAAACAGAATGACGCATAGGATTTTCTATATAGGAAAAGACAGGCCTCCCTTCGAGTCCGATGAAAACAGAACGCTGGTTCACTTCCGCGGCGGGGACTTTTCCTTCGACAGCCCCGATGATGTCCCGCACCTCGTACTGGCCGATATGGACGATCCCCTCTGTCTCGATCTTGTCGCAGCTCTGAGAGAGGAGTTCCCGGCGGATATCCTTCCTTTCTGGTCCTACGGGGAGAACATTCCCTTCGGACGGGAAAACCTTTTTTTCGCATTGGGCGGAGACAGAAAAGGAGATAAAGAGGGACTGTGGCGTGAAGCGGCGGGCAGGAAGGTTGAAAAACGGGACCTGACTGTTTTCGATTTTCCCATAAAATTTTCACTTGGGGAACGGGCCACTGTGGAGCGGCTGATCCGGTCTCTTCAACTCAACCGCCTGAAGAAGGACCTGGCGGAAATCCCCCAGTCGACCAGTCTCTTCGAAAAGGCCATCGGGGACTTTTTCCGTATGCTTGAGGAGATCTGCCACCCGCATCTTCTGGTCCTGCTGTTCAGCAGCCATCTCAATGTAGAGGCCTATGTCAAACCGTCCAATCAGCTCCACCGCGAGGATTACGATGATTTCCGGAGCTTCTGCCTCAGCGATTTCTTCGGCTATTTTAAAGGACTGGATCTGGAAAATCCGAAGGAAACCATTTTCCTCGACGGGAGGACCGATTTCGATAAGATCTCGATGGACCGCCAGAAGATCAGCTCCTACCTCTGTCTGCCTCTTGAAAATCACAAGGGAGAGGTTCTGGCCACCTTTCATTTCGGACATTTAAGCAACCATTACTTCAATCGGCTCATGATCTCCCGGATCCGGGAAATCCTCGATCCCCTGGCCGTTCCTTTTGCCAAAATCCTGCAGAACCATCAAACCGTGCTGAGACAGCAGAAAATTTTTCAGATTTTCTCCCGTTTTGTCCCCCCCGACATCATCCCCCAGCTGGTGGAGCAGGAGAAAAGTAAGACATCGGTCAAACCGGCGAAGCAGGAAATAACCGTTCTCTTCTGCGATATCAGGTCTTTTACCACGATTACCGAATCGAACGGGGCACAGCAGGTCGTCGAGTTCCTGAATCATCACTTTGACGCTATGGTCGGTGCCATCGAAGGGGCCGGCGGGAGCATCGACAAGTTTATCGGCGATGCTATCGTGGCTTTTTTCGGAGTTCCTCAGGCGCTGGAGAATACAGGCAGACAGGCTATGATCGCCGCCATGGAGATGGTGCGGAATCTGACAAAGGTCGATACGGAGGGATTAATTCTTCCGGAAGCCGGTTATTCCATCGGAGTCGGACTTCACAGAGGAGAAGCCATTGTGGGGAATATCGGATCTCTGGATAAATCCGATTACACGGCCATCGGCGATGTCATCGGTATTGCCGAAGAGCTGGAAGCCCTGACAAAGGGTTTTCCGGGACATATTCTGGCCAGCCATACAGTTTTTGAATCGGCAGGTGGTGATTTTCCCATGAAAAAAGTAGATCAGATGGAAAATGGTGTCGCGATGTACATACCCCTCTGGGAAGATACGGAGGAAGCGATGTGACCGATATCCTTTACTGCGAATCATCGGGACTTCTGGCCTCCTCCTTTGAGAAATGGCTCGAATCCTGGTCCTGCCGGCACCTGGCCGATCCCGGAGTCTTCTGGGAAACTCTCTCAGAAACATCACCGCGTCTTATTCTTATGGGAGACAGCTTTTCAAGCCGTATGGAAGAATTGATTTTCTGTCTGAAGTCCCGCCCCGATTGTTCAAACATACCTGTGGTGCTGCTCTCTGAGAAAAATCCCGGCTCCCATATCCCTGTCAATCTCTGGGTTTCCCGCTTTGATCCCGATGAGCAGGATTTCAAGCTTAAAATCAGCAGGCTTCTCTACCGAAACAATAAAACGGGAGAGGAGAAACCTCTTGCTCTCCAGAAAAAAGGGTGCGGCAATACTTTGAAGAAAGGGCTTGAGCAGCGGATTTTTCTGGAATACGCCGGAGCCAGACTCGAGGGGGTGCCCATTGCCGGCAGCACTCTGGAAAAGGTCATAGAAACTTTACTGCGCCGTACGGCCGCTCTGACCGGTTGCGATTTTACCTATCTGGAGTTCCGGGGAGGGGAGCGGGAAGTCCGTCATCTCCACTGCGGGGGCTTCTGGAGTGAAGAGATCCGGAAAAAGATTATGGAGCGATGCCGGCAGAAACAGCCGGCTTCATTCGGTCCTGTCGAGGCGGAATGGACCTGCTCTTTCGAGCAGAATTTCAATTCCGGAGGTTCCGGGGATATCTCAGTAGAGGTTATAATAGGCACTGTCATGGATGGGAATCCCTGGTTTTCCGCTTATCTCGCCTGCGGCAACCTCTCGTCGGGAACAAAAAACAATGGTGCCGCAAAGCTCGCTCCCCTCATTTCAGACAAATGCAGCAGAACCCTGGAACTGGCTGTCCGCCACTTTAATACCGAGCTGGAAACTGAAACTCTCTACCGGGCCTTTACGCGCTTTCTTCCCGCTCCCATAATCGAAGATCTGCTCGTAAAGACCTCGGAAAAGGACCTGATGACAGGAGAAAAGAGAAAAATCGTAGTTCTTTTCTCCCATATCAGAAATTTCGATTATATCGCCGAGCACAACAGTGCGGAGAATATCGTCCGCTTTCTGAACCAGCATTTCACATCCATGGGAAGTATTATAAAAGAGCAGGGGGGAACCATAGATAAATTTATCGGCGACGCTATCTTCGCCATTTTCGGAGCTCCGATCAGTTATACCGACAACTGCGAAAGGGCGGCGAGGGCCGCAAAGGAAATGATAGAAACCTATCGGAAAAACAACACATCCTTTATGAAACTGCCTCCCGAGGGCTTTCATATCGGTGTGGGACTCAACGAAGGGGTCGCCATTATCGGGAACATCGGCTGCTCGGTTAAATTCGACTACACGGCCATCGGAGATACAGTCAATCTGGCCGCCCGGCTCGAGAGTCTCTGCAAACACTATCACCGTCATATTCTCATATCGGAAGTCATGTATCATCAGCTCAAAAATGATTATTTCTGCCGTCTCGTCGATGTGGCAAGGGTCAAGGGAAAGACGGAGCCGAGCCGTATTTATTCGCTGGAAACCGAACCGGATCTCTTTCCCGAAAGGTGGAGAGAACTATATCAGAAGGGGCTTTCCATGTATCTTATGGGGAACTGGTACCTGGCTATTCAGTATCTGGAAGAGGCTCTGGAAATCCTTCCTGAAGATTTCCCCACCGGCCAGTTTCTCGACCGGTGCGAGGAATACAGGAGCGCCCCCCCCGACCGCTGGGACGGGGCGGTCACTCTCAATTTCAAATAAACATTATTTTCTCTCGTTCTCGGGGCTTCTTTCCAGTGACTGGTTCATGGAACAGACATCGGTGGTGTTGTAATAGGAGAGGAAGGTTCCCATGCTGTTGGCCATATCCTTCAGTTTCTGGCTTATGCCCGTATTGGAGTTGGTGGAGATGACGAAGTTGTTGATCCCCTCGGAAATCTGCTTCAGAGTCAGAAGAATCTGCTCGAAAGCCACAACCATCTGCTTGATGGAGTCGGAGATGTTGCCGGCGGAACCGGCGGTGATTTCCGATGATTCCATTATCTCCTCGAAGGTCTGATGGAGGCTCTGTGTCAGGGCGTCTCCCTCTTTTATCTTGTTCGTTCCGTCTTCCGATGCGGTGATAAGCCTGTCGGAGGAGCGCTGGATTTCGTTGATCTTGCTCTTTATTTCCGAGGTGGAGTTTACCGTGCTGTCGGCAAGGCGCCTGATTTCCGAAGCGACGATCTGGAAGTTCTTTCCCGCTTCCCCTGCTGCAGAGGCTTCCAGTTCCGCGTTGAAGGCGATGATTTTCGTCTGGTCGGCGATGCTGTTGATAATGGTGACGATTTCCCAGATAGCTTCGATCTTTTCGCTGAGAGAGCGGATCCCCGAGATGGTGTCGTCATTGGAGGTTCGGATCTCGCTCATCTTGACCAGGCTTTCTTCGATGTTGTTTACGCCGTCCCTGACTTTCTCCTTCGTGGCGTTGGCGATATTGGAAACCTCGTTGATCATCGACTCGATCCCTTTCGAGAGCTGGTCGGAATCCTCCATGGTCGTAACGATTTCTTTGACTGCCGAGGCCTGTTCGTTCGATGTCGTGGCGATCTCTTTGCTGGAACTGCTCAGGTCCTGTATGGATGTGTTGAGTATCTCCACATCGTGTTTCATCCGGCAGAAGACCTTGTTCAGCCCCTCTATCAGGTGGTTTATATCGCCGGTCATCGCCCCGATCTCATCGGCGGAACAGATATCGATCTGATGACTGATATCTCCTTCCGAGACCTGATTTACCGCTTTGCTGATCCGTTTCAGCGGTGTCAGCATCATTTTCAGGAGCCAGAAAATAACAAAGTTCATGACGACGAATGCGCCGAGGGAAATGAAAATCAGAATTCTTCCCAGGGTATAGAGGATCCCGTATATTTCACCCTTGGATATACTGGAGACGATATACCAGTCCATTTCCTCGTAATAGATCATGGACGCCATGCGCTCGAGGCCGTCGGTTTCGCCTATATAGGTCCTCTGAATGATGTCTCCGCTGCGGATTTTAGCTTCTGACATCATATCCAGAATCGCTTTAATGGAGGGATTATCGATATTTTTAATATCGAGAGATTCCAGTTCCGGATGAAAAATCAGTTTTCCCGTGCTGTTGAGGATAAAGTTGTATCCCGTCTCTCCGTTTTTCAGCTCTTTCAGTTTCTCTTTCAGCCTGGTTTCATCGATGAGAAAACGGAATTCGCTCTTATAGCTGGAAGCCCAGACGATAATGTCCCAGGGTTCGAAATAGGCCATGTATCCCACTTTGTCGCGGGGAGATTCTTCTCCGGGGTTCTGCCATTCATAGGTGAGAAAGCCGTTCTTCATCTCCATGGCTTTCTTCATGAAATCATGGCCGCTGGCGTCTGCCCCTTCCGAAGCCGGGTGAATGGTTAGAATCCCTCTGGAGGAGACTCCGGCGATATAGCCTGTTGTCCCGATTTTCCCGTAGTTTTTATCGAGAATAAGAGCTCTCGCTTCGGAAAAAGCCTCCTGCCGGGTCAGAGTGCCCGCCGTGTACTTATCATAGGATGTCTGAATGAGTGCCCGTGTTTTTTCGGCGATTGCCCTCAGGTAGTTTTCCACTGCAGAATTGACATAGAGATGGGTCATGTCATTGATGAGTCTAGTGTTGTTGATCAGCTCATTGGCTGTCCTGTGAGAGATCTCTGAACTCGTTGTTGAAAAGACTGATATGGCAAGGGGAATCATAACAATTAGAAACAGAAGATTTAAAGCAATCTGCATTTTTAATGATAATTTCTTGATTTTCATGAATTTCTCCGCTTATGCTTTAATTCTGATACTTTCCTGTGCAAGAATCAAATTCTATCTGAATAATGAGATAATTGCATTCCCAACCTATTTTTCATAAGGATTACTGAAAGATCTTATTGTCAGACCGATAGGGGTAACTATATAATCATCACCGGAAATATGAACCGTAACAGCTTATTATATCAGTCCTATATCATTATCCGCCGTTCCATTGGTTATCTGGGTGTTTCCCTTCCCTTTCTTCTTATCGTGGGCGGGCTTTTTCTCAATGGCGGCAAAATCGAGTTTTCTCTCAGCGCTTATTATCACAACAATCTGGGCGATATTTTTGTTATGGTTATCGGAGCATCGGGGATTCTGCTCGTCGCTTATCGGGGCCGGGAGCCCTTTATCAGAATTCTGACCACAATCAGCGGGGTTCTGGCTTTTCTCGTCATAGTCTTTCCGACGGAGGTTCATGGCGTCGGGGGACCATATGGTGTTCTGAAACTGAATCCTTCCCTGTCAGGGACTTTCCATCTTGTCTTTGCCTCCCTGTTTTTCCTGGTGCTGGGCCTTATCTCCTTCTGGCGGTTTACCGATCACACAGAAGATACAACTGATGACAGAAGGAAACACGACCGCTGGTACAGGCTTCTGGGACTCACCAGTTTTCTCTGCGCCCTCGTCCTTCTCGCCGTGTTTCTGTTTTTCAAGGGAGCGCTGGAATGGTATCCCGTACTGATCGCCGAAACCATAGGGCTTGAGGCGATGGGGCTGACCTGGCTTATCAAGGGAGCCAAACCCGTTGGAAAGCTTTAACCCTCCCTTTTATCTCCGCAACAGTATGGTTCAGACCTGGCTGGCCGGAAGTCCGGTCAGGCTGGCCGGCGGAAATCCCCTCTCCGGTAACTCCAGGGAGATTATTATTGCCGCCGGAAAAGGCGTGCATCTTTCGGGATATCTTACACTCACAGACCATAACACGCCACGGGGACTCGCTGTTCTCATCCACGGATGGGAAGGCAGTGCCGAAGCCCCTTATATCGTAAGGACAGGCCATGCCCTGGTTCTGAGAGGTTACGATGTCTTCCGCCTCAATTTGCGGGACCACGGTAGAAACCACCATCTGAACCGCGGTATTTTTATGGGCACTCTGATAGATGAAACTTTCGGCGCCGTGAAGAATATCGCGCGGGAATACAACAGAACTGACAGTCTCTACCTTCTGGGCAAATGGAAAGCCTCCCTGAGAATCAAGGAGGAGGCATTTCCCCATATTTACGATTTTAAACATATTTTTGAAGCTGAGAACTGTATGGATCTGACCGAAGATCTGATCCCCCGTCATTCCGATTGCGCCAGCGCCGCCGATTATTTCAGCCGATACACTCTTAAAGAGGGATTTCTCGACCGCGCCGCCGTCCCCGTAACGATTATAACATCGGAAGACGACCCTATTATCCATGCCGAAGATTTCCGCAGGGCGGAAAGGAACGGAAACGTCGATCTTATCATCGAGCCCTACGGGGGACATTGCGGCTATATAGAAAACCTCTCCATGGGTTCCTGGCTGGAAAAGAAAGTACCGGAACTGTTTTCACAGTTCTGAAGACTTCATTGTGACTTTTTCCGGCAGATATACCAGTTGTTATATGGCCTGACAGGCAGCACTTTCACTTCGCTGAAAGCTTCTTTCATTTCCTCCAGACCTGTTTTTATGAAATTGAAATAATATTGAAAATCCATAAGCTTATTCTACTATGGTTTTTTCTTTTCATGTAACCGGGTGCCGGTCTATAATTCATTGGTAAATGAGTCAGCCGGAAGGGAGGCACCATGAGCGATATCGGAACCTGGGCGGAACGGATCAGAAACAATACGGGGAAAGTTTTTTACGGGAAAAACGAAGTCGTCGATCAGATTCTGACGGCACTGCTCTGCGGAGGTCACGTTCTGCTGGAGGATGTTCCCGGTCTGGGGAAAACCATACTGGCAAGGGCTGTCGCCGCAAGCCTCGGGGGCGTTTTCAACCGCATACAGGCCACGCCGGATCTTCTTCCCAACGATATTCTGGGCGTCTCCGTCTATAGCAGCCGCGAAGAGAAATTCACTTTCAATCCCGGCCCCATCCATTCCAATGTCCTTCTGGTCGACGAAATCAACAGAGCGACACCCCGGACCCAATCGGCCTTTCTGGAAGCCATGGCGGAATCGCAGGTTTCCATAGAAGGGGAGGTCCGCCCTCTGCCCGATCCCTTTTTTCTGCTGGCGACGGAAAATCCCGCCGAATTCGAGGGGACCTTTCCCCTTCCCGAAGCGCAGAAGGACCGGTTCTTCATGACAGTCAATATCGGCTATCCCTCGCGGGACGCCGAGGCAATGATCCTTGAAAGCCAGAGGAGGTTGACCCATCCGGTCAATGATCTGAATGCGGTTTCCTCTCTGGAAGAACTGCTCCGGTACCGGGCCGAAGTTGTTAAACTCCATCTCTCGGTTGAACTCCGCAATTATATTCTCGACCTGGTGGAAGAGTCCCGCATCAGCCCTTTTTTCCATCTGGGAATATCGCCCCGCGGGTCCCTGGCCCTTTATAAAGGGGCGCAGGCTAAAGCGGCCATGAACGGGCGGGATTATGTTATCCCCGAAGATATTCAGTCTGTTTTCCTCCCCATCATGCGGCAGAGGGTTCTGGTTAAAGCGGAACATCAGATCAAGGGGATCGGAACTGAAGAAGCTCTTATGTCCGTTTTAAACAAGGTGGAAGTCCCCCCGGTTCCTTCCAGATGAAACCGGTCAGCATACTGCCTTTTCTGATCGCCCTGTTCCTCTTTCTTTTCGTACCGCTGAAGATTCTACAGTTTGCCGCTGCCTTTTTCCTTCTGGTTTACTGCGGCTCCTTCGCCGTTTCACTGTATATGCGCTCTTCCCTGTCAGTGGAACGGGCCAGAGAAACGCTATTCTGTACAAACGGCAGCGATGAACACTCCTTTTTCACAGTGGCCAATAAAGGTTTGATTTCCATGAGCCGGCTTATCATTCTCGACAGGGCGACAGGATGCTTCTGTTCCGGGTCCGGCTCCTTTATTGCGGCTCTGCCCGGAAAGAACTCACGGACTTTTTCCTGCCCTGTCATCACGACTGTCCGTGGCAAATACCGGACAGGACCCATCAGGATAAAAGGAGCCGATCCTTTGAATTTTTTCCCCTGGGAGAAGGTTTTCCCCCTTTTCGGTTCGATCGTTGTATATCCCCGGGGGCATTCCCTTCCGCTTCTTCTCGTCGAGGGGGAGAGAGGCGGTGACGTCCAGTCGACCGATGTCCTCTATGAAGATCCGATTCAGCTCAAAGGAATACGGGACTACAGGCCGGGGGATCCTTTGAAGAGGATCAACTGGAAAGCCTCGGCGCGGACGGGAAAACTCAAAACCATGGAGTTCTCCTATACTCTCGACGCTCCTCTTCTGGTCCTTCTCGATCTGACTGTTCCCCGTTATCCGCTGAAGCACCGCCATATTCTGCTCGAAAGGGCGATTGAAGCGGCTGTTTCTCTGATCATCTCCTACGGAGAAGCAAAGCAGAAAATCTCCCTGCTCGTCAAAGGAGCCGAAAAACCGGTTTTCATCCCCTTCGGAAGAGGATTCGGCCATGTGGTCACCCTTCTGGAGGAGCTGGCGCAAATAACATTTTCCCGTGAGGGCAGTGATGAATCGGTTATCGATTTCATGATGTCCCGGGGAATCCCTGTGGAAAGCGGAACCCATGTCTCTCTGCTCGTGCCCTCTCTGGAGGGGAATCTGACTGCCGGGATGGAAATCCTCCGGCGCCGCAGAGCCCTGCTTCAGTTGATCGCCACGGGGGGGACTCTCCCGCCGGGGATCCCCGCTTCCTGCCGGGCCTTCACTCTCAGCGAGTACGGAAAGGAGTATTTTTCGTGAACAGGGAAACAGACAGCCCCGCTGTCGCACTCCTGGCATTTGTCTATCCTTTCCTCTCGACTCTGGCACCGGTTCTGTTCTTCCACAACCTGTTCCGCGATGAATTTCTCTTTCCCGGGATCTATCTCCTGATACAGATATTGTTCATAGTCGCGGGTATCCTCTTTTTCAATCCCTTCTGCCGGAAGAATCTCTATGAGTTTGAAGATCTCGGCCATGCTTTTACCGACAGATTCATCTTTGCCATTTTCCTGTTTTCCCTTCTGGCGGCCTTAAGCTCAGTTCGTTTCAAACCCTCCCGTCTGTACCTGGCGGTACCTCTGATGGCGGCCCTGATCCAGACCTATATGATCGTTCTGTTTCAGTCCCTCCGGTATAATTCCATCGGGGGAATTGTGCGCCTCTCCTATACACACATCGGGAAATCTCTGGGAATTGTTCTTTTCATTATTCTTCTGAAAACGGTCATGATTCTGATTCTCCCCTTTCTCGGGCTTCCTCAGCTAAAGACATCTCCCGCCCTTGCCGGTTTTGTCTCTGATATTCTGATGGTCATCTTTCTGCGAAAGCAGCTCTATCAGCTGGAAATGGAGAAGGAAGGTTTTTCTGAAGATCAGATCCGGGATGCCGGTCCGGGATCTGCCGCACCTCTGGTCGTCCCGGCTCTGACGGTCTCTTTTCTCTTTCTCAGAGACCGGGCCGTACCGGGACCGGAAATCTTACTCCGTCTCTACCGGTGGCTCTCCTCATTCTCTTTCTCATTTGAAACAGGTGAAGCTCCCGTTTCTTTCCATGAAGCCGCCGGACCGGCGTTTGAAGAACTTGAAGCCCTGCAGTCTCTCTGGGAAACGCGGAAGATTGAGTTCGAACTGATCAGAAAAATATTTGATATCCTCGGTTATATTCTTCTCGGGTTCATTGCGGTTCTGGTTCTGTATTTTATTCTCTACCCTATCTTTGCACCTCTCTTCTTCCGGAAGAGACAAAATCCCACGTTCCGCGAGTATTACAGCACAATTCTCAAAGCTCTTCTCCGTTTCTTCCGTTCCATCAGGTCTTTTTTTACTGCTATCGGGATGATCGGACAACAGAGAATCTCCGGACAGGAAGAGAGCTCTTCCGCCTTTAACTATGATCAGATTAAGGGTGAACCATACAGTCCCGCCAAGAAAGCGGAGCTTGTTCAGAGCCGCAGGATTTACAGAAAACTGCAGAAACATGCTCGCAGGAGGCTTGAAATCTCCTCTCTCTCCACTGTTCCGGTGGAGGATTTTTTTTCTCTGATCGAGTCAAAGTCCGGGAGCATCGGTCCTTCCTGCCTGATTCTGGCCCCTCTGTTTAACAGAAGCTTCTTTTCAGCAACGCGACTGGACCGCGATGAGATAAAAATTCTCAAAGAGGAATCGTCACGGATCATGAAAGAGTTGTGATTAAGCCCTGTCTCATAATAGAATAGGAAGGGAGGTCTTTCATCATGTCTGCAATCGAACGCCTTGTAAATCTTGCGGGATCCGATCCGGGATTCTACATCCTGGCCCTCCACTCCTATATGGAGAGCTACCTGAAAAACGAAGCTCCCATCGTGTACAGCGAAACGGGATACGGCGACTTCGGCCGGAACATCATGCAGCTCGGCGAACATATCGGCCAGCAGTACGAGACCTTCAACCCCGATCTCAAATGCTTCAAAGCCATTGCGCGGGAACACCGGATCACCAACGAAGTCCGCCATGAATTCAAGGATTTCACCTCTGCGGAAGCTACGCGCTCCACCTTTCTCTTCCTTCAGTTCTGCCGGCTCTGCCGCATAAGTGAAAGCGCCGCGCTGGCTCAGCTGGAGGCGACCCTGGAACACTGGAACGAGAGGCGGTCCCGCAAAGTGGAGATGGATGAGCTCCGCAAGCTCAAATGGGATATATTCCGTTCCCAGAGAGAAAACCGGAAGCTGCACGAGCAGCTCGAGCAGTGGCAGGCGGAAAAAAGCGAATATGATGAAATGCTCCTCCAGATGGATGTCCTCAACAGCCAGCTGGCTTTATTCGAGAAAAAAGACAGTGCCGCGGTGGAGAGAAACAAGAAGCTCCGGGACGAGAGGTTCGCTCTCAGGGAAAAGCTCAGGGAAAAGGAAAAGCAGCTGGAAAAGTATAAATCCATTGCTTCCTACAGCTACAACCTGAAGCGCCTGGTCGCCTATACCCGGACCCGCCTCGATTATGAGAGGAGCCTGATCCGCCTTACCAACGAGCAGAAGGAAGTGCTGAACCGAATTGATCTGGACAGCGATTATCTGATCCGCGGCGCCGCCGGAACGGGAAAGACGTTCCTTCTCCTCGAAGCCATGCGCAAATCCATTCTCGACCGCAGCGAATCGCTCTGGAACGACGGCTCCTTCGTTCTCCTCGCCTATACGAAAACACTGGTCAAATACAACCGCTACATAACGAGAATCATGAAGCTCGATTCAAGAACCGACGATATGATCGGCACAGTCGACGCCTATCTGAACGGGTTGCTCCGGGAAACGGGAAAAGGGTCCGTCGATTACAGAATCATGCAGGAGCTCTGCCGGAAGCATCATGATCCGGACCTCTTCGGGGACTGGAAACAGCTCCTCTGCGAAGTAGAGGATTTTATTTACTGGAACGGAGTCTCCCGGGAGGAATACATTGACAGGTCTATCGAGAGGAAAGGCATGTCTGTTCCGCTGAACACTTCAAAAAGAGAAAAAGTGTGGAAGCTGAAAGAGAGGATGGAAGAGGAGATGCTCTCCCGGAGCCGTCTTTCCAGGGGGTTCAGCCGCTGTCTCATCGAAGGCCGCGCCGCGCCGGAGGGGATCGATACTTTCTTTATCGACGAAGCGCAGGACCTGTCCCCTCAGGAATTGCGGATCCTGAAAAAGACGGCGCGAAAAGGAGTCATTCTCGCCGGAGACCTGGGGCAGAGCCTTTACAGCATTCAGCCGCCCTACAGCCGGTCGGGTTTGAAAATACAGGGGCGAACCTCTTTCCTCAAGACAAATTTCAGAAGCACCCGCTCCATACACGACCTGGCCCTCCGCTTCCGCAGCGGCGAGGCGGGAGATGAGAGCTCCGCTTTCCGCGACGGTCCGCATCCCGAACTCTTCACGGCAGGGGAAACCGAAGAGCTCTATGGCCTTCTGAACAAGCGGATCCACTTCCTTATCGATGTCCTCGAATACGATCCCGAGAATATCTTCATTCTTGTCGCCAACTCCGCTATGGAGAAAAAAGTGGCCCGCATGGTCTACGAAGGGGGATACGATACAGTCAATATCAAAGATGATGCCTTCGATTTTCTCAATTCCGGACAGATCAGGATCTCCTCCTTTCATTCCGGCAAAGGACTGGACATGCCCGTCGTTCTCCTCTTTCTTCCCAGAATCTTTTCCGCAAACGAAGAGAGTCTCGATGATGCGACCAGCGAAAGGATGCTCAGAAACCTCATCTATGTCTGCATGACAAGAGCCATGGATATGCTGAACCTGTTTATGAAGGACGAACCGGATCATCCCGTTCTCGCGGATCTTCAGAAAGCATTTGATGATGTGAACCGGATATCCTCTATCTCGGAATAAATCTAAACAATAATTTAATATCCATTTTAATCGGGAGTGAATTATAGTAAAGAAAAACAGGAGTCTGAATATGAAAAAATCCCATTTTATTCTCATCGCGGTCGCAGTTGCGGCGGCATCGATTTTTATTTCCTGCGCGCCGGGACCCAATAATATGTCCGGTACCGTAGACGGTTCGGGAGAACTGGCCGGTTTCTGGATGGGGCTCTGGCACGGTTGTATCTCATTTATCACATTTATAATTTCTCTTTTCAGCGACAAGGTGAACGTTTACGAGGTGCACAACAAAGGGAATATTTACAATCTGGGATTTATTCTGGGTATTATGATAGCCTATGGCGGAAGCGGTGGCGGAGCTGCCAAAAAAAGGAGAAAATAGGCCGTTCGGCCTATTCCCCCGATGAATATGACAGGTTACAGTTATACTGTCTAAAATTGTGCTCTTCTCGATCCGATAATCATTATATACTTACGGATTAAAGAGCAGAATTAAAAAAGTTTAAATTAAGAGAAAGTAAAATGCGTAACCAATTGAGAAAAATTCTGGAGAATTCTTCCATTCCCCTGGAGGAACTGGCTCTGGACGTTTTCAGGGAGACCATTCACGAACTCGGTAACGTTAAGCATTCGGTCGCTCTGTCAAAGCTGGATAAAGCACAGATTCTTACGGGCAGCGTCGATGACAGGCAGCTGGAAAAGCTGTATTCGCGAATGGCCGACATTCACGAGACCGGCATATTCCACGGAAAATCCTATCTTCTGACCGGTTTTGCCAGAGTCAGCCGCAAACGCCTGAGAGACCGGCAGCCTTCAAATCCTGTATCTGTCTATCTGAAACTGGATATTGTCTCGAGCACGGAAAAACTGATCCTGCACGGTCAGCTCTTCGAAGACCAGGTCAGGGTCGTTCTGGAACAGGCGAAGAATCTTTTCGGAGAGGAATCGGGAATCCTTATAGATCAGGAAGGGGATGCGCTCTATTTCAATTTTTCCGGAGAAACAGAGAAGGGAAGCCTGGATCTCTTCGACGGGACGCTGAACTTTATTTCCTGGCTGGAGGAGTTCAATCTGTTTCACAATACCCTGGGAGATCCCGTATCGGTAAAACTTGTCGGTTTGAGCATTCCCGCTCATAAAGATGATACTGATAAGCAAACCGTTACAGGCCGCCTGACCGAGTTCGAAAAAAAACACGGACGCAGGGATGCGCTTATCATAGATGAAAATATCTGGAAGCACGTTCCGGTGAATGTAAATAATCTGGTCAGGAAATTCTACATCTCCGATGGTGTGTTCTACGGAATGTATAAGCGCTTCGCCTTTTCAGGATGCTTTGAAAGCGAAACGATCCTATGTCAGTAGATTGAAAGAGTAGGAGTAGAGATCTCCATCCTCCCGTGTCTCTTTCAGGCTGTTCCTGATATTGGGCGGCAGCAGTTCCATCACGTCCGATGAAAGATACAATTTATCTTTTTTCAGAGATTCCGCCAGCTTGTAAATACTGCTGCAGGCGGGAATAAGGCGTTCGCTGCTGTCAGTGCTTCTGAACGGCAGCCGCTGAGTGGTCAGGTAGTAGCGGATTTCCACATCTCTCTTATCTTTTTCTCTGATATTGTCCATCTGCTTATGCAGGAAAATCCGGAATATACTTTTTATGGCACCCAGATTATCTTTGCGCTTCGGAGTGATATAAATTCGTTTTCCCGAGTGACTGTTTCCGCAGAAGAGTTTCCATATCTCTTCGCTATCCAGTTCGGAGCTGCAGATATACTTTTCAATTCTCTCTGACCACAACTCTTCAAGACTGTGTTCCGAAGCGAATTCCATATCCACATAGAGAATCAGAAAATCATACTCTTTACCTTCTCCGACAAGGCTCCAGCCTCTCTCTTCCAAGTCTGCGGAAGAAGGCCGGGAAAAAAAACTGTCCGCAACGCTGTCGAGGGAGATTCTTTCAGAGCGGAACAGGACGCGGATATCCAGCCATTCGGTCAGATCCTTCAGCTTGTCCTCAATCTGTTCAGATTCTCCATCGCGATGATCATTGTCTATGATGAGCAGAGCTTTCTTCTTCATACTCATCAAATATTACAGGATTTGGAACTTTTAAGCAAAAAAACTGCCGATTCTTTCAGATTTTTTTAACTTATTAATTGTTTTCACCTGAATCTGCCGGACTCTTTCCCGTGTTATCCCCAGTTCTTTACCGGCTGTGTCCAGTGTATGGGGCTCCTGGCCGTAAAGGCCGAAGCGCATTTCTATTATTCTTCTTTCCCTTTCCGGAAGGGCTGCCAGTTCCCTGTTCAGAGTGTCGCACATTTCTTTATGGAAAAAATCATCGACAAAATCGCTTGAGGATTCATCTATAAGAAAATCCAGCAGATCCGATTTATGGTCGCTTTCCAGGACGCTGTCCAGCGAAGTGATATCGGTCATGCAGGTCATGAGTTCGCAGACTTTGTCTTCGGTAATATCCATAAAGAGAGAAAGTTCAGACATGGTCGGCTCGCGTCCGAATTCCTGTGTCAGATGATCGTAGACACTTTTGAAGTGCTTGATCTTATTATTCATGTATACAGGAAGCCGGATAGACCGCACTTTTTCGCTCAGGGCTTTTGTGATCTCCTGTTTGATCCACCAGGTAGCGTATGTGGAAAAGCGGAAACCTTTCGTGTAATCAAACCTGTCCATCGCCAGAATCAGGCCGATATTTCCTTCATTGATAAGGTCGGGAAGAGACATTCCCTTATGCTGATATTTTTTAGCGATGGAGACGACTAGTCTCAGGTTGGAATTGATCATAAGATCTTTCAATTCCTTTATTCTCTGGAGGCTCTTTACTTTTTTCTCAGCCAGATAAGCGGGACTGGCATCGGGGCTCTTTTCCGCTTCCGCTACGTCTCCGAGATTCTTTTTAAGGTCTGTCAGTTCGGCGAAGAGTTCCTGTTCGTCATTAAAAGTAAGCAAATTGAAACGGGAAATCTGTTTCAGATAGGTTTTTAAAGGATCGATGGCTTTTTCTGCGACAGCATACATGACTTTCACTCCTGGGTTCATTGTTGCGCAAAACCATATGCAAGTGCTGTGCCAATTCCTCTCTTTGCATTCTCTGCCGTTTACAGGCACTTCCTTCGGGAAAAACCTGCAACTTTTTTTGACACAAGGCAACTTATGTTTACATGGTATGGAAAAAAAAGCTGGCTCTCTTCAATTTTCAGGCTATGATGTAAACATGTCTTATCTCACTGAGTTTATCAGGCTGGCCGCTCTCGTTATATCTCTGTCCTTTGTTTATGGAATACATCAACGTCACCTGAGTAGACATTCCCGGTGGATGAAAGAGATTTTCACGGGAATCCTCTTTTCCGCTGTTGCCGTTGCATCCATGATCAGCCCCGTCGTTCTCCTTCCCGGTTTGATTATAGATACGCGGGTTATCATGATTGTGTATGCCTCGGCCTTCAGCGGGATACCCTCATCTCTTATAGTCGCGACAGCCTGTGCCATAACCAGATTAGCTATCGGCGGAACCGGTATATATGCCGGATTGGCTTCTATCGTGATTGCCGTTTTTCTTGGAATCCCTATCGGGATGATCCGCATGAAAAGAAAAAAAGCAGTTCTATCCCGTTTCTCTCTTCTATATGCTTTTACCGGATTGGCTTCAGCTCTGGTATTTCTTATAACGATAGTTTTTCTTCCGCCCGAGCTGCCTCTTTTCGATCTTGCCAGGAGTGTGGCTCTTCCGCTGACACTGATATTCACTGTGATCGGGTGGTTTACGGGAATTCTTATCGACAGGGAAGAAGACCGGTTCCGGATCGAAGAGAGTCTGAAGCGGGAAAATACAAGAAAATCCATGGCTCTTTCCGTAGCCAACGACGGGTATTTCGAGGGGGATTTAAAATCGGGGAAACTCTATCTCGACTCAAACTTCTACCGGATGTCCGGTTACGAGCCGGGAGATTTTCCCGGTGCTTTCGAAGAATGGAGAGCCCGTATTCACCGCGATGATATTCTTTCTGTCGATGAAGCTTTCCGGTCTTTCACATCGGGTCTGGACAGGGAATTCGACATGATCTACCGTTTTGAAAAAAAAGATGGATCGTGGCTGTGGATTCACATCAGAGCTATCGCCATAGAGCGTGACGAAGGCGGCGCTGTCGTCCGCCTGCTCGGCACCCATTCGGACATAAGCGCCTGGAAGGAAGCTCAGCAGGAGCTGAAACAGCTCCAATCCGCTATCGAGCATGCCGCCGAGGCTATACTGATTTCCGATGCCGAAGGGCTGATAGAGTACGTGAACCCCGCTTTCTGTCAGATGACCGGCTATTCCAGAGAAGAGGTTCTGGGGCGAAAAACCAATCTGCTGAAAAGCGGAGAACAGAATCATGATTTCTACAGCGAGCTGTGGGAGACTATCAAAAGCGGCCAAAGCTGGTCGGGACAGATGAAGAACAGAAGGAAAGACGGTTCGCTATATACGGAGGAAAGCGTAATATCCCCTGTTCTGGGCGAGGACAACAGCACCATAATCAATTTCGTATCCATCAAAAAAGATATATCCGGTGATATCGATCTGCAGGAACAGATCGAACAGAGCCGGAAAATGCAGGCGATAGGCCAGCTCGCCGGCGGCGTGGCTCATGATTTCAATAATATGCTGACGGGAATCATGACCGCATCGATGATGCTCAGGAGGAAAATTCCCGGAGATGAACTGGCAGAACGCTATCTGTCCATAATCGATGAAGCTGTTCAGAGATCGGCGGAACTGACCCGGAATCTTCTTTCCTTTTCCCGGAAACAGCCCCAGCTGCTCAATATTATCTCTCTTCATGAATCGATAAGGAGAGCTGAAAAACTTCTGCGAAGCACTCTGGATAAAGGGATCAAACTGAATATCGAGCTTTTCGATGGTGAAAATTTCATAGTCGGAGATTCTTCCCGTATCGAGAATGCCGTGCTGAATCTCTGTATAAATGCCTCCCATGCCATTCAGGCGGATCAGGGCGAAATAACAGTAAGAACGGAAGTGGTCACCTTTGATAGAAAACGCTGTGAAAAGGATCCTTTTGATCTGATTCCGGGAGAATACATCCATCTTTCGGTTAAAGACAACGGATCGGGAATCAGCCCGGAAAACCTGACTAAAATATTCGAGCCTTTTTTCACGACGAAAGGGAAGACAAAAGGCACCGGCCTGGGGCTGACGGCGGTTTATACCATGGTCCAGCAGCATAAGGGATCTATCTCTGTCGACAGCAGACCCGGCGAAGGGACCGAATTTCACCTTTATTTTTATCATGTCGGGGAAAAGGCGGAAAGTGAGTTCATATCCGTACCCGTCTTGAGTGTGAGAGGTGAGGGGACTATTCTTCTTGTCGATGATGAGGATCTGATCCGGAAGCCTCTGAAAGATATGCTCACCGACAGGGGGTATCAGGTCTATGTCGCTGAAGACGGACAGGAAGCTCTCGAGGTTTTTGGCGATCACAGCGATTCTATCGATCTGGTTATTCTCGATGTGATCATGCCGAGAATGGACGGACTGAATTGTCTGAAAGGGCTGAGAAAAATCAAACCGTCCATTGCCGTTATTGTGGAGTCGGGTTTCTCTTCCGAAGAGAAAATCGGCAGGATGAGAGAAATCGGCATTCAGGGATTTATCAGGAAACCGGCCGGCGAAAAGGAAATATGCCGTGTCATTGAAGATGTACTCGGTGCAACTGCGGATGCTCCGGGGCAATGAAAGTTGCAAATCTAAAGCGGCAGGAATGTCAATAATGGCCTATCCGGCCTTATGAGTCAGGCACAGTATTTGCATAAGCATTAATGATTGCGGATACTTCCGTTAATGCAGGTACATTATGTCTCATGAAGGTAAAAATAAAATTCTTTTTGTGGATGATGAAAAGATAATCTGCTCCATGGCGGCTGATTTTCTGGAAATGCAGGGATTTATTGTCGATACTTATGAGGACAGCAGAGAAGCGCTCGACGCTTTCAGAAGGGATCCCGATGATTTCGATATCGTTATAACGGATCAGGTTATGCCGGAACTGACCGGTCTTGAATTACTGAAACGAATGAACGTCATCAAAAGCGGAATTCCCCATATTCTCTGCACGGGGTTCAGTGAAGAATTGAACCGCAAAGAAAAAGATGAGGTGGGAATCGACGCTTTTTTTATGAAACCCTATCGTTTCGATGATCTGATAGGACAGATAAAAAAGCTCATTCAGATGTGTTAATGAGTGACAGCAATCAGACAATTATCGTTATTGATGACGACCGGCCGATTCTCGTCAATCTGGAGATGGTTCTCCTGTCAGACGGTTTTGAATCGGTAAAGACTTTTCTATCGGGAATCGAGGGACTGGAATACATAAGGACCGGAAAGGGAGATGTTGTTCTTCTCGATTTGAATCTGCCCGAAATCTCCGGTCTTGAAATTCTGAAAACCATAAAAAAAGAGCGGCCTCTCCTGCCGGTTATAATCATAACCGGTCAGAGCGATGTGGCGACAGCCGTAGAAATCATGAAAAACGGAGCTTTTGATTATCTGGCCAAGCCCAATGATATCGGGCGAGTATCTGTCTCGGTTCAGAATGCCCTCAAAATGGGGGAGCTCCGTTCCTCTTTCAATCTGCTGAAAAGGCAGTTTTTCAAGGACGATCTGGACAGACCTGAAGCGTTCTCCTCCATCATTACCGAAAACCCCGCCATGTATAAGATCTTTCACTATATGGAGGCAATACGCCATACATCCCAACCTGTTCTGATAACCGGAGAGACAGGTGTCGGAAAAGAACTCTTTGCCAGGGCTTTTCATACACTGTGCGGCTGCGAAGGTGAATTCATCCCTCTCGATGTTTCTTTTCACGATAATATTATGCTTACGGATGCCCTTTTCGGACATATAAAAGGCGCTTATACCGGGGCTGAAGATCCCAGAGGCGGTCTTGTCAAAGCCGCCAAAGGGGGAGCTCTTTTTCTCGATGAGATCGGAGATCTCAGCCTCGAGGCTCAGAGCGTCCTTCTCCGCTTTATTCAGGAACGGGAGTTCCGCCAGGGGGGTGATGACAGGCTGCAGTACAGTGATGCCCGGATCATTCTGGCGACAAACCGCGATCTGCAGGCCATGGTGTACGAGGGGAAATTCAGAAAAGACCTCTATTACAGGCTCGAAACACATAATATCAATATTCCCCCTTTGCGGAAGAGATTCGGTGATATTGTCCTGCTGGCAGAGCATTTTGTCTCTCTCAGTTGCAAAGACCTTTCCATGGCGGTTCCGAAAATCTCAGCAGGATTTATCAAAGCACTGGAAGGCTACAGTTTTCCCGGCAATGTGAGAGAACTTCAGAACATGATACACCATGCCGTTACCATGTCCGGCGATGAGCTCCTGGTTGATAGTCTGGCCGATAGAATCGCTGTGTCATTCAATTCAGATCACAACGTACCGGGCGATTCCTACGGGATCTTCGATGGCGAGGATTTCCCGACTCTCAAGGAAGCGGAGGAACGGCTCGTACAGGAAGCTCTCAAACGGACGGACAATCATCAGGGCCGCGCCGCGGAACTTCTGGGAATCAGCCGTCAGGCCCTGAATAAAAGAATCCGCATCCGGAGCGAAGCCGCATCAGAGTGATATCGACCGGAAAGGAATTAAAATTCGATAATCTTCACAAAAGAACTTACAATTAATCTCAGAAACAAAAAAATATGCCGGAGGGTAATTATGAGAGGTTTGTATGTTTAAGAATTTGAAACTCGGTGTAAAGATGACTCTGGGGTTCGGAGTTGTCATTCTCCTGGTAGTCGTAGTCGGTTTACTGGCTATCTTTAATATGATGCAGATACAGACCGCATCAAATCGTTTGAAGGACGAATATGTTCCCGAAGTGGCCATTGCCAATAACGTAGAGCGGTATTCTCTTCTGACCATGTACGGGATGCGGGGCTACTCCCTCAATTTCAATGAATCGTACCTCAAAGACGGGGAAGAAAATCTGGCTCTGGTCATGAAGTATATCGAAGATGCGGAAAACCACGCCGAAACCTATGAGGAGCTGGTCGCTCTGAAAGCCGGAACGGCTACGGCCAGAACGGAAGCCGAAGCCTACAGTCTTCTGGTCGATGAGACGAAGAAGCACGTGAATTCGATCCTCGATCTGAGAGGCCGGGCGGACAGCGCCGCCGCTGTATTCCTGACTAACTGCGATGCCTACCTGAGGGACCAGGAGAGCAAGCTTGAGCAGATGTTTGAAGAAAACGCCCGCGCTGCGGAGCTGAAGGTGAGGCTGGATAAGGTCAATCATATGAATGGTGTCAGGGAACTGGGGAATTCGCTCCGCATCGCCAACTTCAAGGGGCAGCTCTTTAATGACGCCTCCGTAATGACTGCGGCTATTACCGAATTCAATGAGGTCTTTTCCACACTGGAGGAATTGCTGGCCGGTACCACGCAGAACCAGAATATCCAGCAGATAAACAAAGTCTCATCGTCTGCCCGCGATTATGTGACTATTATGAACAGTATCATGGAGGAGTACAGTGACCTGGCCGAGTTGAACGCCGAAAGAAACGTCTCCGCCGACAAGGTCCTCGCCGCGGCCCAGAATGTTGCCATGAAAGGCATTTCAACTACTGAAGAGATTACCGATGAGGTCGTCAATGATATTTCGACTTCGGTTATCATGGTTGTGGCCGGATTGATTACGGCGCTTGTCATCGCGGTTATCGTCGCCGTTTTCCTGACGAGAATGATCACATCGGCTCTGAAGAAAGGGGTGGACTTCGCCGTCGAGCTGTCCAGGGGAGTTCTGACGGCTCAGCTCGATGTCGTACAGAAGGACGAGCTGGGGGAACTGGCCCAGGCCTTGAGAAATATGCGCGATAAGCTCACCGAAATCGTTTCCCAGGTCGCTTCGGGAGCCGAGCAGATCGCCTCGGCGAGCGAACAGCTCGCTTCGGGGAATCAGGATCTGTCGACCCGGACGGAACAGCAGGCTACGGCACTGGAGGAAACCTCTTCGGCTATTGAGGAAATGAACTCCTCCATCCGCTCCAATGCGGATAATACAGGTTCGGCCGATCAGCTTTCAAAAGATGCCCTGGACAAGTCGGGAGAGGGAACGGCCGCTGTTACCTCCATGGTCTCGGCTATGAATGAAATCAGTGTTTTCAGTACGAAGATTGCCGATATCATCGAAGTCATCAACAATATCGCCTTCCAGACCAACCTTCTGGCTCTGAATGCGTCCATAGAAGCCGCCAGAGCGGGAGAGCAGGGGAAAGGTTTCGCCGTTGTGGCTGTGGAAGTCCGGAAGCTGGCCAAACGGTCCGATAAAGCCGCCGCGGAAATAGCCGGTATTATTAAAACCAGCAACAAAAAGGTCGACGAAGGGGTGGACATCGCCAATAAAGCGGGAGAAACGCTCAATGAAATTAATGCCGCTGTACGAAAAGTAACGGCACTGATCGGGGAAATTTCGGCCTCCTCTCAGGAGCAGCTGTCCAGCGTCGATCAGATTGACAAGACATTGTCCAGCCTCGATGAAAATACCCAGAAAAACGCGGCTCTGGTTGAAGAAGCCGCCTCATCGACAGAAGAGCTCTCCTCGCAGGCCCAGGAACTCAATACGATTATGCAGTTCTTCAAGCTCAACAGAAGAACCGCCTATAAAGCGATCGAAAATAAGAAAAAGCCGCAATCTACCGGTGTGACTCTGGTTGAAGACAAAAGGTCTGTGGTTCAGCAGAGCAAAGTCACTTCATCTGATTCCTCTTATGAGACTTTTTCCTCCCTGGCCGATGAGTCGGATTTTGCCGAGTTTTAAGGAAGAGTGTAATGAGTGAAAATTTTGAATACGAAGAACTGATGGATAAGAACGATAGTGTCATAAAAATGGAAGATGAAGAAGAGGATCTTCTCGTTTCCCAACTGAATATGGATATTTCCAATCAATTCGTTGTTTTTTCTGTCACCGATGAGGAATACGGTGTGCCCATACTGGCCGTTCAGGAGATTATATCTCTGCCCAACCTGACCAGGATCCCGGGGGTTCCCGACTACATTCCGGGAATCATCAATCTGAGAGGCAATATTATTCCGCTTTACTATTTGAGAAGCAAGTTCAATCTGGAAAAGGAAAAGCTCGGGTCAAACACAATTGTCATCATTGCCCAGACAGGTCATGAGAGCAATATGAGGACAGTCGGGTTTATCGTCGATTCTGTATCCGATGTGGTGAGTATCACTCCGGAAAATCTCAGTGATAAACCGGAGTTTTCCAAAGCAGTAGATGCCCGGTATATAGAGAAGATCGGAAAAATCGGCAGCAGGATGATTATAATCATTAATCTGACGGATTTCTTCTCGGAAAATGAACAGGCTGTTCTGGATAGTGCTGTTCAATAATAAGAGGGGCCGTTACAGAAGTCTTTTACGAAACCCTCATCCCGGCTCACTTCTGGATGTCGAAGGGAGCGGGGGATGAGGGTTCTGTAACAACACTTTTTATTAAGATTCTTTATGAGGCTTCCTGCAGAGAGGGAGCCTGTTTTTTCATAACTTTAAGAAGAAAGAGTAAAAAGAGGCCAATAGCTGCCACGATACCCACAGGGTAGGAAATGGATGTTGAGAGTTTGAAACCTTCCGGCGCCTGAAGAATGTACGTTGTCACGACAGCCGTCATGAAAACGGAGGGAATCGTCGCTATCCAGTGGAATTTGCCTTTCTTCACCAGATAAACGGCAGCTGTCCAGAGGACGATTGTCGCCAGCGTCTGGTTAGACCAGGCGAAGTATCTCCAGATGATGGAGAAGTCTATAAAGTTCAGAGCGAATCCGATGGCGAAGATGGGAAGCGCGACGAGCAGTCTGCTTTTTATCCCTTCCTGATTCATGCCCAGGGCATCGGCAATAGTCAGCCTGACGGAACGGAATGCCGTGTCTCCCGAAGTGATCGGAGCGGCAATGACGCCGAGTATGGCCAGCATACCGCCGACAGTACCGAGCATGCCTATCGATATCTTATTGACTACGAGTCCGGCGCCTCCGGCGGCAACGGTTTCAGCCAGTCCGGCAATTCCGCCGTTGAAGAATGTCATGGCTGCGGCAGCCCATATCAGAGCTACAATCCCTTCTCCGACCATGGCTCCGTAGAAGACCCTTCTTCCGTATTTCTCATTGGGGAGACATCTTGCCATAAGAGGGGACTGGGTGGAGTGGAATCCGGAAATGGCTCCGCAGGCAATTGTAATAAAGAGCATGGGCCAGAGAGGTAGACCTCCGGGGTGCATATTGGTCAGCTGAATTTCAGGAATAGGCATTTTCCCGAAGATAAGCGCTCCGCCGACTCCCACGGCCATAATAAGCAGAACCAGGCCGAACAGGGGATAAATTTTCCCGATGAGCTTATCCACGGGAAGGATTGTGGCTACGAAGTAGTAAACCAGAATCAGTCCGAGCCAGAACCACTTGTTGGCGAAAATACCTGTCAGTCCGAGGTTGGCCAGAAGTCCTGCCGGTCCTGCCATAAAAACTGTTCCGACCAGTACGAGAAGAACAACGGAGAAAACCCGCATGACCATTTTCATCTTGTCTCCGAGATACAGCCCTACTATTTCGGGAACACTTTTCCCGTCGTGGCGGATGCTCAGCATGCCGGAGAAGTAATCGTGAACCCCGCCGGCGAAAATCGTACCGAATACGATCCACAGAAAGGCTGCAGGTCCGTAGAGAGCTCCCATGATGGCTCCGAAAATCGGACCGAGACCTGCGATGTTGAGAAACTGAATTAAAAAGATTTTATACCATTTGAGGGGAACATAGTCGATTCCGTCATTGAGAGTGATTGCGGGAGTTTCCCGGGTTTCGTCACTGCCGAATATCCTGTCCACAACTTTACCGTAAGTGAAATAGCCTACGATGAGAACGGCGAGAGCCGTAAGAAAACTTACCATGAATTTTCCTCCGAAATTTGTTTTTGCTTCGGTAGGATAAATGCCACGGTTCTGATTTTTTCTGTTGCTCCGATGCATCAGTTGTAGAAATTCAGGCATGAATGGCAGATTCTTCAGATCCCCATCAGATCCCGGAATTCATCCTTGCGGCTCCGGCTCACCGGAACGGGAGTTCGGGAACCTTTCATCTTCAGCCGGTAGCTGCTGTTGACCCACAGGTCAATTGATTCCACCGATTCGGGACGGATGATGAAGGAGCGGTGGCAGACAAAAAATTCCGGAGGTTTCAGCTTCTCTTCCGCCTGATGGAAATTCAGGTTGGTTCTGAACTCCCCTTCATCGGTCACGACAATAACAAAACGGCCTCTGGCTTCGGCAAAATGAATGGAGCTTATCTTCAGAGGAATAATTTTTTCACCCTGATAAACAGACAGAAAGCGCACCGGCTCTTTTTCTCTGTCCAGATATGTATTCAGAAAATCTTTCAGAACATCGCGATTGTTATAGGGCCGATCCGGAAGATTGTTCCGGACCTTATCCAGCGCCTTGTCCAGTTTGCTCTGGCGGATAGGTTTGAGCAGATAGTCGATGGCGTTCACTTCGAAGGCTTCCAGGGCGAACTGGCTGTAAGCGGTGGTGAAGATAATCTGAGTCGGGATATTGTGACGGATTACTTCTCTGGCTGCCTCCATTCCCGTCAGACCCGGCATTTCAATGTCGAGCAGCGCCAGGTCGGGTTTTTCCCTGAGGATAAGCTTGAGAGCTTCCCCTCCGTCCCGGGCTTCTCCGACAATTTCAACTGAGCCGTTTTCCTCGAGGAGGTGAATCATTTCCTCCCTGGCCGGGGCTTCGTCTTCGGCGACAATTACTCTGAGGGGATGGTCATCCATATGGTCGTACCTTTTCCTTTCCGGCTGGTAATATTCAATCCGTAGGAGGGGCCGTAGGCGTTTATCAGTCTCCGGTGAACATTGATCAGTCCCAGGGAATTCCCTTTTCCCTCCAGCAGTCCCGCCGTTGTCTCCTTATCCATGCCGGCACCGTTGTCTTCGATCCGGATATGGACGCCTTCCTTAACCGCTTCCACTTCGATGGTTATTTTTCCGCCCCCGACCTTTCCGGAAATCCCGTGCTTGACCGCATTTTCCACAAGAGGCTGAAGTAAAAGCGGCGGAACCGACACCTCCGGGGAGGGGACCGGGGGAAAGATCACTTCCAGTCTGTCGTCAAATCGGGCCTGTTCGATTTCCAGGTAGGTCCGGATATGCTCAAGTTCGCGGTTCAGGGGTATGAAGGCGTCGGGTTCATGGAGCCTGTAACGGTAATAATCGCTGAGATCCAGTAGCAGCTCCCGGGCTTTCTCCGGTTTTGTCCGTACGAACGAGGTGACCGTGTTAATGGCATTGAAGAGAAAATGGGGATTGATCTGGGACTGGAGCGCTTTAAGTTCCGCCCGATTCAGAAGCCTCGACTGTTCCTCGAGTCTGCTGATCTCCAGCTGAAGAGAGAAAAGCGATGCCAGACCGACAGCCACTTCCACATCGACCCTTGTTATGGCGTATTCCCGACTCCTGTATAATTTGAGGGCCCCTTTGACTTCATCCCCTGATTTCAGGGGTACGATTACCGCCGACTTGAGGGGGCAGAGGGGATCGGAGCAGTCTATTTCTTCTTTTATTCTGGCTATATGATAACGGCCTTCTGTAATGACCCTTCTGGTTAAAGATGTTCTCAGAGCCTGCCCCGGTTTGTGATGGTCTTTTCCCATTCCTTCATGGACAAGGCAGGCTTCGGTTCCCGTAATGGAGACGGCCGCCAGATTCAGTTCCTTCAGGATGATTTTAGCCGCTTCCCGGGCCGTTTCCTCATTGAGCCCCTGCCGGAAGAAGGGGAGGGTTTTTCCGGCAATTTTCAGTACTTTCTGAGAGTGTCGTGCGGCGATCTGTTCCCTCTCCCGGAAGAGAGAATCGGCGATGGCTATAAACATGCCGATGGCTATTCCGTTTCCGATGATCATAGGCACGCCTATCAGGCGGACCAGCGCGACCGCCTCGCCGAAAGGGTGGGCGGTCAGCAGGATGATTATCATCTGCATGACTTCCGCGCCCGCCCCGAAGAGACTGGCGAAAAGCCATTTGTTGCGGCTCTTCTGGAAGGATTTCCAGAGCAGAGAGGCGACAATTCCTTCGGCTATGGTGGAGATCATACAGGATAGGGCGGTAAATCCGCCCAGGTCGATCAGCCAGCGGTGCATTCCCGCTATGATTCCGGCGCTGATCCCTACGACGGGACCGCCGAGCAGTCCGCCGACGAAGACGCCTACGACCCGGGTGTTGGCCAGGGCTCCCCGGACGGGAATACCCGTGTAGGTTCCGATAATTCCGATTCCGGCGAAGAAGAATACTATGATAAGGCGGTCCGTCAGAGACATGCGGGACTTTGAAAAAATTTTCCCGAATATTTTCACTTTGGAGAAGATGAAGCTGAAAAATGCAATCATACCGCCCTGGCTGATCAGGCTGATTAAAAGATCAAACATAGGATTATGATAGCATAGAAATGATTCTTTACAATTCCCCCTAATGCTTTTAAGATTGTGAAGTGAATCGATTCTTCAAATATGCACCCAACATTTTTGCTATTCTCATTCTTGGATTTATGGTGCTGTCGGTTCTTGAGCTGGTTAAAAGTCCCTTTCTCCCTTTTGAGAAAAAAACAGCCCAGCCCAGAAAGACATATCACTACGCTTTTTTTCTTCCATCACAGGATTACTCCTTCTTCCGCAAGCTGCGGGAGGGGGCGCTCAGCGCATCGCAGACCATGGATTGCGCCATTACCTTCCATGAGCTTGACAGCGATCCCCTCAGTCTCGATATGGTCGTCAATTCCGGCTATGACGGTATAGGTATTTACCCTTATGTAAAGGATGAGAGAACCCTCGAGGCCCTGGCGACCATTTCCGAAGCGGGGATTCCCGTCGTCCAGATCGAAAACGAAATACTCCGGGACGAAACGACGTTTTTTATCGGAACCAATAACTTCGAAACGGGAAAAGCGGTCGGCAATCTGGCCATGAAGGCGGGAACGGGAAAACTGAATATGGCGCTGGTCTACAGCGAGAAGAATCCCGGCCTTATGACCGACAGCAATCTTATCGAGATGGGACTCAATTCCACGATGGGGAGCCGTCTGGGAAAACTCCACACCAGGCTGACAAGTCTCAATCCTCTCGATGCCGAAGGCCTGACCTATGAGCTGATCCGGGGCTGGGAGGATCTGGACATCATCATCCTGACCGACCCCAACGACACGCTTGTCGCTGTTCAGGCTATTATCGATCTCAATCTGGTCGGTTCGGTTCAAGTCATCGGATTCGGGGAGGATGAGCGGATTCAGGAATACATCAACAAAGGACTTATGCTGGGAACCATTGTGAGAAATCCCTTCCGCATCGGTTTCAGCGCCGTTATGGCCCTTCAGGAAATCAGCACCAACGGATACACCTCCGCCTATGTCGATACGGGGATCAGCGTGCTCATCGGGAAAATTCCCGAAGGAGCCGGGAAATGAGACGCTTTCATATCAGCAATTCCCTCAGAGCGAAACTGCTTTACTATTTTCTGATTTCGATGATTTTCACCATTCTTTCCTTCGGCATGATATTCGCCGGTTCCCTGGCCGTCCAGGATATTGCGGACCGCCGCTTTGCCGATGAACAGTACCTCCACGAACTGCAGGGGCTTCTCGATGAAATACAGGAGCCGCTGGAGACCTATCTCGCCATCTATTCATCCTCTTCTCTGGCCACACTTCTCTATACGACCGAAACTCTGAAGGACGCTCTGCCCGACGCCCGTCCCGTCAGCGGTGACGAGCTGGAACTGCTTAAAAAAGAGATCTATTTTCTCATCGATTCCTATCTCATTCAGGTCAATCAGATTATAGAGCTGAAGCGGGGACGGAAAGTCCAGGCCTACACCGATGCCTTCGAAGAGATGACGGTTCTGTACAATTATATAACGGGGCGGATCAATGACGTCAGCCTGAAGGGTTTCCGCCGGCAGCTGGGGGAATACAGGACCTTTCTGGAGCTCTTCCGGACCGTTCAGATGTACAGCCTGATTCTCATTCTTCTCATAGTGGCTTTCGCCTATTCCCTGCTGATGAAAAACATCAACACCATATCTCTGCCGGTACAGGAGCTGTCCATCATGGCCGGGAAAATCTCCGCAGGGGATTTCAAAGTACCCGATGTGAATGTCCATTCGGTTACGGAGATCAATCATGTGGCGGCGGCCTTCAACGAGATGAAAAACAGCATCAGCCACTATATCGATGAGTTGAAAAAACAGAAGGATATCGAACAGGAAATTATGACCGAGAGAGTCAGAAATCTGAAAATGGAGCAATTGCTCAAACGGATGGAGCTGTACACCATGCAGGCTCAGATGAATCCCCATTTTCTTTTCAACACGCTCAATACGGGAGTTCAGCTCGCCATTGTGGAGGAAGCGGAAAAAACTGCCGACTTCATGGAAAACCTGGCGGCGCTTTTCCGTTTCAATATCCGCGAAAAGAAATTTTTTGTCCCTCTCCGCCACGAATACGAAGGTTTGAAGTCTTATTTCAATATACTGAAGATCCGCTTTCCCAATTCGCTGAATCTGGAGCTCGATGTGGAGGATGATCTTCTCGATCGGTTCAGCTGCCCGGCCATGATGCTGCAGCCCATCGTGGAGAATTCGGTGCTCCACGCCTTTAAAGACAGGGAGGGCCTGGGAACCATCAATCTTTCCATCCGCTATGAGCTTCCCATTCTCAGGATCTCCGTCAGGGATGACGGCATCGGGATACCGGCAAAGACGGTCAAGGCTCTGTTAACGCCCCATACCCACGATTATCAGCTCAGCTCCAAGGTTATGGGATTGGAAAATGTCATTCAGCGATGCTACTTTTTCTATCCCGGAGAGAAAGAGGTGGTGCAGATCATCAGCGGTCCCGAGCAGGGCACGGAGATCCTCATCAATATCAATACGGAGGTGGAACCTTGTATCGAGTTATGATCGTCGATGATGAAGAACCGGTCCTCGACAGTTTCGCCTTTATATTCGATAAATATGTTTCCGATTTCACCCTCTGCGGCAAAGCCAGGTCCGGGACGGAAGCGGTGCGCCTGATCAGCGAACTGAATCCCGATCTGGTGTTCATGGACATACAGATGCCCGGACTGGATGGCATAGAAGCCATCCGGCAGCTCCAGCCGAGGTTCCCTCAAACTGTATTTATTCTCGCCACGGCTTACGAGCGTTTCGATATCGCCCAGAAGGCGATCCATCTCGGTGTTTTCAGTTATCTTGTCAAACCTGTTTCGCGGCAGAAAATCCTCGAAGAGCTTGAGCTTGTCAAAAAACATCTCGACGAGAGAAAGAAAATCAGCGCCAGCCAGGAGGAGGAAGAGGAGTTTCTCGAAAAGCGCAAAGAGGAATTCAAGAGGGATTTTCTCTCCAGCCTCATCTGGAAAAATCCCGACAGAGACAAGTGGGAGGAATTCTGCCGCCTCTTCGACGTGAACAGCAGCCGGTCTGCCATATATCTGGTGGGGGGGATGTCCTGGGCATCCATGGAAATCCGCCGCGACGTGTACGGTGAAATAACCAGGAAAATCCGGTACAAATATAAATGCCAGACCGCCGAGCTGGGCGATAAGCTGCTCTTTCTTTTTCCCGAAGAGCGGGAGATGAAAAATCTCGAGAGCCGGTTCCGGGAGATCCTCTCGGCATACGATTCCTATAATATTATTCTGGGAGCCGGAGATTTCCGGTCTTCCGATGAGCTCTCGGCCTCCTTCGCCCTGGCTTTCGAACCTTTTGGCGATGAAAGCGGAGAGGGTTACGGGAGAAACCGTGAGCAGAACCGCATTCTCGAGGTATACAGGGAAATCCTGACTTCCGAGAGGGTCAGAGGGGAAGACCTTTTTAAAGAATACTGGATCGAAATCTTCAAAAGCTATTCTTTTGAAATCGCCAAAGGGAAGATGGTGGGGCTTTTCACGCTGCTGCTGCAGGATCTGGATAATCATCTGCTTATCCGGAGCAATTTCAATATTGATCCGGCAGAAGAGATCATACCCCTGGAGAATATGGAAGCATGGAGGAAGTGGGCGTCCGACGCGGCAAAGGAGATTTTAGATCTGCTGGAAAAGCAGAGAAGCCAGAGCTATCCCAAGCCTCTTAAAAAAGCCCTTTCCTTTATCGCCGAAAATTACAGCAGCCAGATCCAGCTGACATCGGTGGCCGAAGAATGTCTTGTTTCCCCCAGCTACCTCAGCCGCCTTTTCTCCGAGCATCTCGATACGAAATTTATAGATTATGTCAACCGTTACCGCATCAATCAGGCGGTCATTCTGCTCCGCGACAGGAAAATGTCCATAAAAGAAGCTTCCTATATGGTCGGATATCAGGATCCGAATTATTTCAGCCGTATTTTCAGGAAGATTATGGGAGTCTCTCCTTCAGATCTTGAAAAAAGGGGTGTATTGTGATTTTTCAGCGAGTTTTTACTGTTGTTCTTCTCTCTCTTCTCCTTCTCTTTTCCTGCAAGGCAAAGAAGCCTCAGGCCGACCAGCCTATCAGGATCGGATTTTCTGCCGCTTCAGAGACTTTCCTTCTCGAGCGCTGGGACCGCGATATCAAGATTTTCATGAACACGGCGCGCGAGCTGGGCGCCGACGTTATTTTTGCCAAATCGCCGGGAAACGCCCTGGACCAGATACCCCAGATACAGTATCTCCTCGATCAGGAAATAGATGTCCTTGTCGTCATCCCCCAGGACAAAGCTCTTCTCGCCGGAGTGATTCAGAAAACCATTGATAGAGGAATACCCGTTCTCGCCTATGACAGGCCTATCATGGATGTTCCCATAACCGGATATGTCTCTTTCGACAATATAGAAGTGGGGCGGCTCCTCGCTTCGTCTCTGGTCTCCAGGGTCCCGAAAGGGAACTATCTGATCGTAAACGGCTCCATCCACGACAACAACAGCTACCAGGTGAATCAGGGCGTCCATGAAGTACTCGATCCTCTTGTTTTCAAAGGCGATATCAGAATCGGTCAGGAAATATGGCTCGAGCAGTGGAGTTACGATGAAGCGCTGATCGAGATCGGCAGATACCTCGATACAAATGAAGATATCCAGGCTGTTTCCGCCGCCAATGATCTGATAGCCCAGGCGGCCATCCGCCTCCTGCTGGAGCGCCAGCTCGCCGGAAAAGTGCAGGTGGTCGGCCAGGATGCCGATCTGGTTTCCTGCCAGAGCATTGTGGAGGGAAAGCAGTTGATGACGGTCTACAAGCCTATTCAGAATCTCGCTGTCAGGGCTGCAGAGCTGGCCGTCGCCATGGCTGAAAGAGACATGCCGGAACCGGATCGCTTTATAAATAATAACAGCACGAAGGAAATTCCCTACTTCGTGGAAAAACCTGTACCCGTCTTCAGGGAAGATATGGACGCCACCGTCATTGCCGATGGTTTTCATAGCAGGGAAGACGTGTACCGGACGCCTTAGCACAATCTTGCTGTCAAAATACTCCTGCTTTTAGCCGCCTCTGATTACCGGTATGTCAAAAATGAACTGTTTTTGGCAGAAGAATCCTATATGAAGCATCGGGATTTCAGGAATACAATAACATAAAAGTAAATCTATGCCAGTCATATTCTCATAAGCGGGTAATTCCCGATGACCTGTTTTTTTATGAGATTTATGGCGGGCTGCTGCTTTTGCAGGTGTTTATAGCAGAATACGTTTAGAGGTGTTTTTTGGAAAACGATATATTATTGCGAATGAAGTCGATCACGAAGACATTCCCCGGAGTTAAAGCACTTGATGAAGTAGATATTTCGGTTAAAAAGGGAGACATTCATTTTATTGTCGGTGAAAACGGTGCCGGTAAATCGACTCTGATGAAAGTTCTCAGCGGTATCTATCCCCACGGGTCCTATGACGGGGATATTATTTTTGACGGGAGAATCAAGCATTTTCACGGAATAAAGGATTCAGTGTCCGATGGTATTGTCATTATAAACCAGGAGCTGGCGCTGTTTCCGAATCTGACCGTATACGAAAATGTTTTTGTCGGCCACGAGATTCATAACAGCATGTCGGTTATGAAATGGGATGATACTAAAAAAGAAGCCAAAAAGTATCTTGATATGGTCGGACTGAATGTCGATCTGTACAGTCTTGTCGGACTGCTCGGCGTAGGCAAGCAGCAGCTGATTGAAATCGCCAAAGCTCTGAGTCAGAATGTGAAGCTCCTGATTCTCGATGAGCCGACAGCCGCTCTCAATGAGGATGACAGTGAAAACCTGCTGAATCTTCTTGTGGAGCTGAAAAAAAAGGGCATCACGTCAATCATGATCTCCCATAAGCTCAAAGAAGTGGAAGCCATAGCCGACTCGATCACCGTGCTTCGCGACGGCCGGACCGTATCGGCCATGACCAAAGCTGAAATCAATGAACAGACCATTATCAAAAATATGGTCGGCCGGGAGATCGAGGATATTTTCCCCAAGCGGCCCGAATATAAAGGCGGACCGGTTGTTCTGGAAACAGTTCATCTGAATTCTTTCGATACATCGCTGAACCGTTATATCGTCAGCAATTCGAACATTAAAGTCCGCAAGGGTGAAGTCGTCGGAATTGCCGGGCTGATGGGCGCGGGCAGAACCGAGCTGGCGCACAGCATTTTCGGGAATCCGAAAAAATACAAGATAACCGGCAGCACGATCCTTTTCGGAAAACCGGTCAAACTGACTTCTCCGAGAATCGCTATTGAAAACGGAATCGCCTATGTTTCGGAAGACCGGAAAAAGGACGGGCTGATCCTGGAAGAGACCATCAGTCAGAACATTACCGTTTCGGCCTTAAAGAAAATATCCAGAATGGGCATTATCAATTTCTTCAGGCAGAACAAGTTTGCCGAGAAATACGTCAAGGATATCGATATCCGGACGCCGTCCATTCTTCAGCAGGTTAAAAACCTCAGCGGGGGAAACCAGCAGAAAGTTCAGGTCAGCAAATGGTTGTTTGCCGAACCGAAGATTCTCATCCTGGATGAACCGACGCGGGGAATCGACGTCGGCGCGAAATACGAGATATACACGATCATCAATGATCTTGTTGCCAAAGGGATGAGCATAATAATCATTTCTTCGGAGTTACCGGAGATTTTGGGAATGTGTGACAGGATCTATGTTATTGCCGAAGGCGTGCAGACCGCCGAGTTCGATATAAAAGATGCCACAGCCGAAAAAATTATGCATAGCGCAACAACAGCATTAGGAGTTTAAGAGAAATTATGACAGAAAATACAAATGTATTTAAAAGGATCGGGTGGTCGATTTACAAATATATCCTCACAATAATATCCTTATTCAGGACAAATATCAGAGATTACGGTATGTTTGTCGCCCTGATTGTGATTTTTATCGTATTCGGTTTTATGACAAACTGGATTTTTATGGGTCCCTTCAATTTTACGAACCTGTTGAATCAGACCGCTTATGTCGCGGTTCTGGCCGTCGGAATGACTCTGGTTATCGTAACGAGGCAGATTGACCTTTCGGTCGGATTTCTGGGGGCTTTTCTCGGAGCCTATGTCGTTGTCGCTGTGGAAACAGGAGGGCAGTCCGTCGTTGCCGCTCTGCTGGGCGCCCTGGTGATTACGATTGTCGTCGGAATCATCAAAGGGTATTTTATCGCCAAGATAAAAGTTCCCTCTTTCGTAGTGACTCTGGCGGGAATGTTTGTTTTCAAAGGCTTCCTGTTTATTAAAACAGGGAACAGAACCATTTCGACAACGCACCCCTTTTTCATAAAAGTGGGTACCGGCTATCTGCCGAAATTCGAAATAAACGGCTTCGATGTCGTTTCTCTTTCAATCGGTATCCTGATTCTGGTCATCGTTCTCATCACCGGAATGGTTAACCGTAAGAAACACAGAAAACTGAATATTCCCAGTGAAAAAATGGAAATTTTCATAACAAAACTTCTTATTATGACCGCCATAATCGGGTATATGACATATGTTTTCAGCGCCAATAAAGGTATTTCCTACCTGCTGCTGATCACGGTCGCTGTTGTGGTGATCTATCATTTCATGACAACTCAGACCACTCTGGGAAGAAGGATTTACGCTGTGGGCGGAAATCCCGAAGCGGCTGAATTATCGGGAATCAATGTCGAGCTTATCCTGATAATCGTTTTCATCTCGATGGGCATTCTGTCCATGTTTTCCGGTGTCATGTATGCTTCTCGTCTGGAGAATACATCTCCCAAACACGGACCTTTCTGGGAACTTTATGCCATCGCGGCGGCCTTTATCGGAGGAACCAGCGCCAGCGGCGGTATCGGTAAGGTCGTCAACGCCGTAGTCGGGGCTATTGTAATCATGTCCCTTAAGAATGGTATGGCCCTGGCGGGAATCGATGCGAACATCGAGCCGATTATTCTCGGTGGTGTACTTCTTCTCGCCGTTGTATTCGATATCTATACAAGAAACGTCAATGCTGTCGATCTCGTGGGTATCCACTACGCGAAGAAAGAGTACAGGGATGAGTTTGCTGCAAGCAAAATCAATTTCGCCAAAGCAAAAGCGGAACTCAAGGCAGCCCTTAAGGAAAATCGTGACGATCTGATTGATTTCGAATATAAGTTCACAAACGCACAGGGTGAGTTCAACAAAATAAAAGACAAAATCAGAGGCAGTAAGGAAGAGGATTTTGTTACCCAGTCTTAATCTGTAACAGGGAATTAAAGTGCCTTGTTCCCTATGGTCCGGGCACTTTAGCGATATTAGTTAATAAATTGTAGAAAATCTATAATCTGCAATTTGGAATTTTACAAAGGAGATTTGTATGAAACGTTTTTTAGTTGCACTGCTGGTTCTATCAGTTGTATCAGGCTTTGCTTTCGCCAGCGGCGGACAGGAATCTGGAAAATCCGGCGGAGTTAAAATCGGTGTTGTTTTACCTGACGCGTCTGAAGAAAGATGGGCAAACCAGGACGGTGCTTTTTTCAAGAAAGAACTGGATGCACTCGGCGCCGGTTACGAGTATGAGATTCTCTTCTCTGAAGGTGATGAGTCCAAAGAAAAACAGAATGTTGAAGCTCTGATCGCCAGAGGGGCAAAAGTTATCATCATTACTTCACAGGGGTCCGGAGCTAACGTTGTAGCTGCTGCTCACGCTGAAGGCGTTACTGTTATCGCTCATGACCGTATGGCTAAATCTTCTAACGACGTTGCCGATTACTACACAACTTTCAACAGCTGGAACGTAGGAAAAGCAATGGGTAAACATCTTGTAGACGCAGCTCTGGCTGAAGGCGTAACACCCAACAACAAAGCTGACCTCGCCATCTTCGCCGGACGTGTTGCTGACTGGCCCAACGCTACATACTTCTTCGGCGGCGCTTTTGAAGAACTGCAGCCCAACCTCGACCTGTTCAACATCGTAAACCAGGATGCGGCTACATTCAAAGCTCTTCCCCTCTACACAGAAGCTACATTCAACGCGGCTGCGAAAGACGCTCTCCAGGGAGCCATGCAGTCTATCGATACGGACTGGAACCCCGAAACAGCTGGAATCAAAGCTGCCGGTGTTGTTGCTCAGATCAAAAAAACATCTGACAAGATCTTCGTTCTGGCTCCCAATGATGACACATCCGCTGCTATCAGACTCGAGTTTGCAAAAATGGCTACTCCCTATGCGAAATACTTTACAACAGGTCAGGACGCTTCCAACGTAACTCTTGCCAGCCTGATGGGCGACACTGTTACAGGAAAAGGTACACAGACAATGACAGTATTCAAAGATACTTCCAAACTGGTACACGACTCTGTTATGATCGCAAAAAACATCGTTGATGGAAAACCCGGACTGACCGGTCTGTCAAGCGGACCTTCTATCGATGGTGCCCAGACAGCTTACTCTCCCATCGACACGCTTCTGGCTTCCAATCCTCAGCTGACTTACGACACAATTTTCAAAACAGGATACAAATCTGAAACTCATCCCGACTTTGCATCTATAGATTTCAGCCCCTATAAATAATTGCTGAGTAGATAGAAATTTAAGAAATACCTTAGAGTCCCCTGGCTTTAAGGTATTTTTTTTCAGAATGAGCAAACAGGAAAAGTCGCAAAAGAATGAGAACAGGAGTGTTTATGTTATACTATAATAAAGTTATAGCCTGTATAAGGATGTGCAATGAAGATCAAAAATAAACTGTTGTTTCTTATTTTCTCGCTCTTGGCGGCTATCGTTTTTGCCATAGCTCTTTTTTTGGGTTTTAATCGTCTTGCCAATATGATAGAAAATGAGAAAGCCGAGCTTCTCCTGTTAAAAGACAGAGTTCTGATTGAGCAGAAGGAACTTTCCTTTTTCCTCCATAACGAGGTCATAATCAAAAATCAGCTTATCGAGTTGAATAAGGCTGTCGTTCAGAAAGAAGAAGTCCTGGAGAAAGTCAACGGAATGAAGCTGCTTTCATCGATGAATGAGAAAGTTGAAACAGCTTTAAGGCGTATTGTTCTACTCGATGAACAACAGGTAGATCTTGAAAACAAGCTCCGGTCGGATATCGGCGAGATGCTTGACACAGCTGACCGAGTATTTGCAGAAAGAGTAAAAGGTATCAGCTCTTCTTTTACATTCGCCATGGCTGATTCTGACAATTTTGCCGATCTGGAAGGGATTAACGAGCTGAACGCTATTGTTTACAGAACCAAAACACAGATTTCAAAGCTCTACAATGCGCTCGAGGGTTCTGAAATCACAATTGAAGAGCAATACGAAATAATCGACGGGCAGATCGAATACTATACGAATCTCGGTTACCTTTTATCCGGCGGATTTGCCCTTGTCATGCTTATTCTCTCAATAATTGTATCAGTTGTCATAGCCAATAAGATCGCCGGATCAATTAATAATCTCAAAGCCAGTTTATCCTTAATGGCTTCCGGAGATCTGACCAATGAAATTACAACAGCTTCAAAAGACGAAGTCGGACAGTTGAGCCGGGATATGAGTCAGTTTCAATCGGAGCTGAATCATTCTCTCAATTCCATAAAAAGCATTTCCAATGTCAACGGGGAAGTGAAAGAGGAGCTGATCGCCACGGCTTCAGAAACCTCATCGGCTGCGGTTGAAATCTCAGCTAACATCAATTCCATCAGTTCCCAGATGTCATCGCTCGATGACAATATCGCACTTTCCAGTAAGGAAGCCCGGGATATCGCATCATTTATTTCCGAATTGAGCGAGCATATCAATGAGCAGCTGGTTATGGTCGAGGAATCAACCGCGTCTATTACCGAGATGATTGCATCCATTGCCAATGTCTCAAAACTAACAGTCAACAATCAGACCGTTATCCGGGAGCTGGAGGAAACGGCTTATGAGGGCGATAGGAGGCTGACTGAAACGACGGGAATCATCGAGGATATCAACGCTTCAGTTAATGATATCAATAGTATGGCCGGAATCATCCAGAATATTTCCGCCCAGACGAATCTGCTGGCCATGAACGCAGCCATTGAAGCGGCCCATGCCGGAAATCAGGGAAAAGGGTTCGCCGTCGTGGCAGACGAAATACGGAAGCTGGCCGAGGCATCAGCTAAAAACACGAAAGAGATCTCCAACACGCTGAAGAATATAATCGGAAGAATTGAAAGCGCTTCCGATGCGGGGCAGAGCACCAGAGATGCCTTCAACTCCATCAATGTTAAAATCAATAGCGTATCAGAAGCCCTGCTGACTGTGTCATCGAGTACCGATGAGCTGAATGCGGGCGGACAACAGATTCTGGAAGCCATGACAGGACTGCGGGATAACTCTTCTCTTGTCAAAGATAAATCAGATATTGTTACAAGGAGTTCCGGTTCTGTAAACGAACTTATGAACTCGGTCTCCCAGATTTCGAGCCTGGTTACAAATGCCCTGACGGAAGTGAATATCGGCTTTAATGAAGTTACCGATGCGATTGCCGGTTTGAAGCGGCTTTCCGACAGAGTGGGGGAAGTCAGCGAACAGCTGATTTCCGAAGTGAACCATTTCCGGACAGAATAGCGCTTCGGGCAAGTTCCGCAACTGCATCAGAATCAGCTGCGGAACTCCGGTGAGCGATGAAATGGTCCGGGGAATCAGATCCCCGGGGGGAAAAAGCCGCCGAAATGATCAGCTGAACTTCTTCATCCCCGCCTCAATCTGTTCGATGATATAGGGCCTCAGCTGTGACGCCCCGATAATATCATCGATTGATCCCACTTTTCTGGCCCTCTCCACCGAGTGTATCCGGTCGAATTTATCGGCCAGTTCCTTCTGTTTTTCGTTGTACACGCTGTTGAAAAGCTCCTGGTATTCTCTGGGAGAACATTTCCCCTTGTTCAGAGCCTTCTGTTTGGCGATCACTCTCTCATCCTTGTAGGCCTCGCGGGAAACCGTTTTGGGGAAGACGACCGCTGCCGCCGGAGCTCCCCCGATAACCGATGCGAAGGAACCTTCGAGGGCCGCCGAGCGGATGTCGGGATTGAGCGATTTCGAGAAAACGACGTAGGCTCCTCCGTGGTACCGCGCGATAACGACGAAGACGATAGGTCCGTCAAAGTTGACTATGGCCCGGCCGATTTCAGCTCCGTATTCCAGCTGAAGCTGGCGGAGCGATTCGGGGGACCCGTCGAATCCCGACAGGTTCGCCAGAACGACCAGAGGAACCCGGCCCGAAAAGGCGTTGATGCCCCGGGCGATTTTCTTCGATGACTGGGGAAAGAGCGTTCCGCCCGACCAGTTTTCCGGCCCGTTGAAGGGGATGGAGCCTATACGGGAGACATTGCGGCTCTCTATGCTGATCAGTCCGACGGCGTATCCGCCAACCCGCGCTTCCCAGACAACCGCCGTGTCGGCCTGTTCCATGGCTCTCCAGCGCTCGAGATGATCGCAGTCCTTATCGACAACCGATTTCATAACCTGGCGGATATCGAAGGGTTTTTTCCTGTCGGGATTTTTCTCCATGGAGAAGATATCGCCCACATTAACGAATCCCTGTCCCAGGAAATCCTTATAGGGGAAGAGGGATATGTCCCTGTCCCGCGAATCGGATGTTTTTCTGACCGCGGGGAAGCGGGATCCCGGTTCGGCATACATGAGGTTGTAGTGGTTGAAGAGGACCCTGTAGGCCTCGGTAATATCATTGACCCTGATCTGGGACTGCCCGTTGGGCCCCATTATCTTTTCCGCTCCGCCGATATCGAGGTTGTTGTCGCCGGAAACGCTGCCCGAGAAATCGAGGGCTTTTTTGCCGGTGAGGAGGAGCGAGCCCTGTTTCGTCATGATCAGGAGCCCCCTGGTGTGCATCAGCATGGTCGCCTCGGCGTTCCAGTAGGACTGGGCCCCCACATTGATATCGGGGACGATGATGTTTATCTCGCCGCCCGCCTGGGTGAACTCGATAATCCGCTTGAGGGTTCTGGCCGTCCAGTCCAGATTTTCCGTCCCGCTTTCCATGGTGATCTTGGCTCCCGAGGAGATGGGTATCCACTCGACTGGGATTTTTTCCTTTTCCGCCAGATCGAGTGCGGCGTTGATGCGGCTGCTCTCCGGCTCGGCCAGGCTCCCCAGGTCCTTCGTCGGGTCTGCGAGAATGATAACCCTCCTGATCCAGATGCCCAGAACATCGGACTGGTTGGAAATGAGGCCGAAGACGATATTGGAGTTGTTGAGCCCCGGATCCCGGCCTTTGACCGAGACGACCTGACCGTCTATCAGATCGTATTCCTCGAATTCCCCTTTGGGCATATCGCTGTGAATGGGGTAGCCCGAGAAGGTGAGCATTTTTATGAATTCATAGGGGTAGATGACATTTCTCTGGCGCGCCCGCACCACATGGGAGGTGTAGCTGTCAAGGGCCTTGAGCGGCGCCTCCGAGGGCTTCCGGCCGCTGACCGAATACTGCTCATGGGTCACGTGGGAGAAAATCAGCTCCAGATCGCGGATGCTGTTTTCATTCCGCTTGATCCTCCGGGTCAGGAAGACCAGTCTCTGCATTCCCAGTCCCGTAGCCATTTTGACGAACTTCTTCTCCAGGTCTTTCATCTGGGGGAGGCGAAGATTCATAAGGCTTCTGTTGTGGATGATGACGCGGTTCCACTGGAGCCTGTATTTGTGTCTCGCCTGTACCGCCCTCATGGCGTAGGCCGCTTCGGTCAGGGCCGATTCGAACTCCACTAACTCCTTGACCCGGCCGCTGGTGGTAATGACGATTTCCGAGATGGAGATCGACGAGTAGGCGAAGAGCCGCACATCTTTTTCATTCTCTCTCGACCGCACTTCAAGCAGGGTTACGTAGTCGCTTTTATAAACAATCTCCGTATCGAAATCGCGGAGGCGGAAAACTCGGAGCTCCCTGAACTGTACGGGAGAGAACCCCCTTCTCAGCTTATCCTCAATCCATTTCTCCTTCCATTCGTAGGTGAGAAAATCGTAGACCTTTCCTTCGGGGTAGATACCTATGGAAAGGAATTTCGAGGCCTCTCCCGCTTTCTGGCTTATCAGTTCGATCAGCCTGTCATTATGGACATCGCTGCCGTATGTTTTGATAAACAGGATGACCTCCGGTTTTGTGCCGCCGGTCTTATTTATCATTTTCTCCAGAGGCAGAGAGGTGAGCCTGTCCATTCCGTTAACGGCGGCTGTCAGGCAGTGGTGCAGTTTCCCCTTTTCGCGGTATACGATATGGGAGGCGAAGAAGTCGTTTTCCTGGATAAGGGATTTCTCGACGATTTCCCTGTCCCGGTTCAGGTGGGTTCCCAGAATCCTCAGAGGTATATGGGTTTTCTCCCCATCATCCTCGATTATCAGATTGACCAGATCGCGGACTATGATGCTTCCCGAATCGGCAAGCTCCGTTATATCCCGCTCTATTTTGTCTTCCCGGGTAACATTAAGCCGCGAAATCAGCTCATTGACTGCTTCCAGGTGAGTATCGTCTTTCCGGCGCCTTTTGATGCTGTTGATCTTCAGATACATGAGGTGGAGGGCCATATCGACGACCGAATTGGAATGATCCATATAGAGCGCTATAACCTCGTTGATAACAGAGGTAAATCTCTTGTGAGTTTCGTCGGGGAAAGTGAGCTCCTGCATCCGGAAAAGCATTTCCGAAATGAGCTTCATCTTCAGATCGAGAATATTATGGGATTTGAAGATATGAAAGAGGGCGTGGTTTTCATCGGGCACGCCGTAGCATTCAATGGCCATTTTCAGATTATTGACAAACTCTTCGGGAAGACCCTTTTCCTTGTCTCTGTCGCTTCGGACGTAATGGGTCAGCATTTCCTGGTAGGTAAGGGGCCTTGTGAAACCGGTGGTTTCGACTTCCACGGACTGAAAGAGACGTTCAATGATATTGCCGTACTCCAGCGCTCTGAGGTACAGGTCGGTCAGACCGGAAAAGGAAGACAGCTCATCGAGAATCGTCTCCGGTTTCTCCCGGTGATCGTAACCGAGGAATATGCCGAGGAGTTCGCCTTTCAGCGATGCGTATCTCTCCTCTTCGCTGTGGACAGATGATTTCCAGTTGACGGGAGCCGCCTTTGCCTCCGAAACCGAATCGCCCTGATCAGCCGATTCCATGAGAATCAGTTTCTGGCCCGCCGAGACCTGTTCTCCCGCCGAAACGGAAATTTCTTTTATAATACCGTCGGAAGGCGCCTTGAGAAGCATCTCCATTTTCATGGCTTCCAGAACACCGAGAACCTCATCCTTTTTAACGACTTTACCCGGTTCGCAATTGACAGCCAGAACAATGGCGGGAGAGGGGGATCTGACCCAACCGCCGGAATCGCTCTCGATCATGACCGGCGTGCCGTCAATCTCGCACTGCAGCTGGTCCCCCCGGGGAATGAGAAGGACATCCCACCGGCGGTCCTTATAAATCAACACGCCGCGGTTATCCTCTATCAGGCTTTTGCATCTTATAATGCGGTCTCCCGTAATCAGCTCGAAGCTGTTTTCGCCCAGCTGTCTGACAAGAAAGGTATAACTGTTCCCCTCGGCGCCGAGAGTGACCTCGTATCCCATGTTCTCCGGCAGGATCCTCGGGCGTCCTATTCTGATAAGCTGCTGCTTGAAACTGGAATAATCGCTTTTGTACTGGAGGAAGTGCTGCTGGATAGCGCCTGCGATGAGAGCGGCTTCCAGCTTCTCCCGGTCCGCTTTCCTTCTGCCCGAAGCCAGCATTTCCTCGACGTAACCCGTATGGATTCCGCCTTTGGCAATCTCTTTCTGACCGAGCAGTTCAAGCAGGAAGGCCTTGTTCGTCGTCCCGTTGTCAATGGCCACGGTCATCTCGTTGAGCGCCCGCTTCAGCCTGGACATGGCCTCTTTTCTCGTGGGGCCGTGGGCGATGATCTTGCCGACCATGGAGTCGAAATCGGAAGGAATGAGCGATCCCTGGATTATGCCCGAATCGACACGGATTCCCGCACCGGCGGGAGGTATGAACAGAGTCACCTGGCCCGGCGCGGGGCTGAAGTTCCGGTCCGGGTCCTCGGCATTGAGGCGCACCTCCATAACGGCGCCCGAGGGGACCGCTCCGCTGAGGTCGCATTCCTTGCCCATGGCCACATCGATCTGCCCTTTGACAAGGTCGATCTGATAGAGCGTTTCCGTAATGGGATGTTCCACCTGCAGCCTCGTGTTGACTTCCATGAAATAGAAGGCCTTGCGGTTCAGGTCGTAGAGATATTCGACGGTTCCCGCGCCGACGTATTCCGCCGCTTTGATCAGCCTCGCCGCGGCGGCTTCCATATCGGCTATGATTTTTTTAGGTAGGTTCGGCGGCGGCGTCTCTTCTATGATCTTCTGGTTCTTCCGCTGGGCGGAACAGTCTCTGGCTCCGAAGGTGTTTATGTGCCCGTGGGAATCGGCCAGCACCTGGACTTCCAGGTGGCGCCCCTTTTCGACCAGCAGCTCGATGAAAACGACATCGTTGCCTGTAATCCGGATGGTTTCCTCTTTCGCCGAATTGTACTGGGTTTCCAGCTCCTCCGGGGTCCTGACGAACCGGATTCCCCGGCCCCCTCCGGCATTGGCCGCTTTGACAATGACGGGATATCCGATCTTTTCGGAAATTTTCCCGGCCTCATCGAGGGTCTTCACGGCGCCGCGGCTCCAGGGAAGTATGGGAACTTCCGCTTTGTCGGCCAGTTCCTTCGCGGCGATTTTATCGCCCAGCAGAGCCATGGCTGCGCTGGAAGGTCCCATAAAAGCCAATCCGGCCGCTTCGGCTTTGGCCACGAAATCCGCATCCTCCGATACGAATCCCCAGCCGACCCAGATGGCCCGGCAGTCGGCGGTCTTCAATGCCTGGAGCATCAGCTCGTGATCCAGATAGGGGCTCTGTTGTTTCCCCGGGAACAGGGGGAGAGATGAGAGGGGCAGGTTGAAATCCGCCTGATTGACGAAGGGGGCGTTCTCTTCCTTATCTATATAGAAGGCGACGGTTTTGAGCTCCGTGCCGTGCAGATCGTTGTATTCCTTGACAGCGCGGATAAAGCGGAGAGCTGCCTCGCCTCTGTTGAGAATACCTATACGGTGGTTTTTCTCCAAATTCATAAAGTACTCCTTTTTGCTGATGGATATTTTAATACCTTTTTATCCTTTTTATAATGACATTATGTTAAAAAATGTAAAAAAAGATTTTTGATTTCATCTAAATCCCTTTCTGTATTATGAAAGAGGCAATCTTGAGGGGGAGGAGCGAAGTGAATTTAAAGATATCTTCAGCTGTCGGCGAAACGGGAGACGCTTCTCATATCAATGCCGATCCCGACAAAGGTCTACCCCATAAGGAACCGTTCAGGGCTGTCATTGAGGAGTGGATTGAAACCTATTCCCCTGTTAAAAAATGATGAATTTATTTTAAATAGGGGATTTACACAAAGGCGGATTTTCGTTTATTATTCGCAAGGTATCAAGATATCCCGATAGTGTAATTGGTAACACTGCAGATTCTGGTTCTGCCTTTAGGGGTTCGAGTCCTCTTCGGGATGCCATGGTGGCGTAGCTCAGTTGGTAGAGCAATCGGCTCATATCCGATCGGCCAGGGGTTCAAGTCCCTTCGCCACTA
>JAFGXR010000118.1 GCA_016936555.1 Spirochaetales bacterium
TCATGCCCATGACAGTATCTGCGGATGCAGCATCGATAAAGTTCATAGAGATAACGAACAGAGATTCCAAGCGGTAATCGACGGAGCATCGACGTATATCGAAAACACCCTTTCTCAGCTCTGCTCCCGGAATCCGGAATCTTTCAACAACCGGTTATATGTGTTTTCGCTTATTCCCGGTAATAAAAAAGTGGTGAATATCGAAAGAGACATATTCATTCCCGCGTCAGATGACCAGGGATCTCTCAGGCTTGTATGTGAAGGAAAAAAACTTCCCATGGATATTATTTCCAGAAAATGGGACGAAGGCTTTTATTCCACGAATGAGAGGGCTCCCGGATGGAATGAAGGTGTTATCTATAAAGTGGTTTTTCAGCTCCCTTTTGACGGAATCAGCCTCAGGGAAATCGAAATTATTCCGGAGAAAACAAACGTCCTTTACGGAGTTATGTCTTGTGTAGACAGAACAATAGAAAATGACTTCTACAGGATAACTGCCGAGCCGAATGGCTCTCTGACAATTGTAGACAGAAAGAGCGGAATCATCAGAGAAGACATGCACATAATCAGTTCATTTTCGGATCACGGGGATAGCTATAATTACAGCGCTCCTGTTGATGATTTCGTAGCGAGGGCCGTGGAAAGCGGACGGCTGGAAAAGAAATCCGGCAGTACTTTTTCAGAGCTCACGGTTTCCTATGAAATAAGATCTCCCTATTCAAAGAAAGAGAGCCGCATAGTATCCAGCCCTGTCACAGTGCGAATACGTCTCTATAAAAATGATACTCCTATTGAGTTTACTACATCGATTGATAACAGGAATCAGGACAGGGTTGTACGCCTTAATTTTCCTCTGGGAAGCTCTACGGACGAAAGCTTCGGCGATACGGCCTTTGATTATGTTAAGAGAAAAGGCATCCTCGGAAAACCCCTCCATTCAGCTCCCGGGAAAGAGGATTCAATGGGTATTTACAGTTCTCTGAGTTCCATTTATGCCGGAGGTATAACTGTAAGCCATTCGGGTATAAATGAATACGGGCTTTCCGATTGGTCAGAATCGGAGAGGGCCTTGACCTGCACTCTGCTGCGTTCAACTTCTCATCTGTCAGTCAGAGATCCTGGTTCAAGAGGTGGCGGCGCCGGACCGGTGATTGAAACGCCTGAAGGGCAATGCCCGGGCCGTCACAGCTGGAAATACTGGCTCTCTTTCGGTAAGGCGGAGGATGGGCCCGCTCTGGCCAAAAAGCTCAGAACATCACATGCCATTGTTCAGGGACAGTTCTTCAATGGAGAAATTCCCGGATTGCGACTTTTAAGCGATGTGCTGACGGTCACATCTCTGAAAAAAACAGAAGCCGGTGATTGGCAGATGCGGCTATACAATCCATCGGAAAAGGAGCAGCATTTCATCCTTGAATGCCATTGCGCTTTGCAACTTGTGGAATTGGATCTGAAAGGACATGAAATCGGTCTCTTTGATCGGTTGTCCGTCAACCCTAAAGAAATACTTACTCTCAGGATTCAGCATACATGATCAGAATATTATATATCCCTCTCGATGAAAGGCCCTGCAATAGAAAACTTCCTGTAGAGCAGTTCCCTCCCGGAGAGATAAGCGGAATTGAAATCATTACGCCTCCAATCGAATTACTGGGCAGAAAAAAAACAGCTGCGTCTTATATTGATTTATGGCATTGGGTCTGTGAAAATATCAGAACCTGTCACCGGGCTGTGTTGTCCATTGAAATGCTCATATATGGAGGACTTCTACCATCCAGAATCCACAATCTGGATGAAGAAACTCTGCAATTGAGAATTCAGGAACTTAAACATCTGCTCGAGGAAGTAGACATTCCCGTATACGCATTCAATCTTATTATGCGGACGCCTCGCTATGACTCTGCTGATGAAGAGCCTGATTACTGGGAATCGTGGGGATCGAAAATATACAGAAGATCTCTATTGATAAACAAGCTTTTATCGGGTTTGGCAGATCCGGAGGATGAGGATGAACTGAGTTCTCTTACGGCTCTTATCCCCGGACAATATATACAGGATTATGAAAAAAGGAGAGAGCTGAACAGACAGGTCACTTTCAGGATCATTGATCTTTATAAATCCGGGATAATTACTTATCTGATCATACCCCAGGATGACAGTTCCGAACTGGGTTATACGAACCTCGATCGCTTGAGAATCCTTGAGAAAGAACGGAATATCATTATGTTTCCCGGCGCTGACGAAGCCGGTAGCACTTTACTATGCAGAGCGGCTCTCGATTCCCTGTGTACATCTGTAAAGAAAAAAATCTGCTTATTATACGACAACAAATCCGGAAAAGGTAAAGTTCCCAATTACGAAGGGATCTCTGTAGAGAAAAGTCTTGGATATCAGATTAAAAATTGCGGTGGCGTTATCGTCCCTTTTCCCGAAGACGCGGATCTGATTTTTGCTGTTCAGACTGTCGATGCACTCAATCGCGAAGCCTGGGATCAAGGAAATTCATCGGAAGAGGAAATGATCCAGAAGGTATTTCTCGATAGAGCTGAAAGGTTTATCGAAGAAGGGAAAGCTCTAGCCCTTGCGGATATCCGCTATTCCAATGGCGGAGACCTGCTTTTGATGGAAAAAATGGAGGAAAGGGAATTATTTGCCACCTTAAAAGCCTACGGCGCATGGAATACTTCCGGAAATACAATAGGGTCAGTTCTTTCAAGAGCATTAATAGAAATAAACTGGCCCGATGAAGAGACCAGAAAGAAAAACCTGAAGCTCCATCTCATTGATGATTTGTTTTACCAGAGCCAAATCCGTCAGCATATTAGAGATCGATATCTGGAAGAGCTGAATCTTTCTTATTTTGATCTCCGGGAGAAGAGCGAAGATATCGCCCGCATTGTTAAGAAGGAACTTGAAGATAAGTTAAACGGGGATAATAACAAGTCATTGGCATACCACAGGGATTTAGAGATTTCCTTTCCCTGGAACAGGCTTTTTGAAATTGAAATTGGAGGATTTTGAAACTTCAAATAAATATCACTTAGGAGCATTTCTATGAAAAAGAAAATGGGTCTTTTTATGTCACTTTCAATTATCTTATGGATATTTTTATCCTGCCAAATGCCAGACTCCGATTCCAAAGATGGTGTTTTGTTATCGGCCAGAACTGTGTTGTCAACAGAATGGACAACTGGAGCGCTTCAGAGTGCAGTCATCTCCCCGGAAAATCTGAAACCGCTCGAAGGATCAATAAGCGGGCCGGAAATATGGAAAAGCAACAACCCGGAAGCTATATACGGCGATGGCTGGTTGAGTCTCAATTCCAGGACTGATAATCAGAGGGGAGGCAGCCGTTATCCTCTGAACGGGAAATTTAATGTTTATCTCTTTCACGTAAACAAATCAGGCTCAACTAAATACCTTCATTTAATTGTGACAAATCCGAATGAAGATCCGGTTACTCTTTCGGGAAAAGGATCGATGTATACCAATACGGAAAAGCCTCTGAACGGCGCCGGTACGGGACAGAGTTTCGCAGTTTCCCGGGACTGGCTGCTCAATACTCCGAGAACCTCTTTTTCTAATGTATCCATAGCCAAGTATCAAGCCTATCAAGTCTATAGAATCCAGCTTAATAATGGAGCAATGGTTGATGGTCGATACGAAATCAATGCTTCAGAGGGTGTATTTGTATATTCTGTAATTACCAGTACAGGATCTTTGACTGATGCTATTAATAAAAGCCAGGGAGCACCGGCAAGCGGAGAGATAAGAACACCCTCGGCCACTACATACGGTAGGGAAGCCGGAGTTTATGCTGCATCGGAATTTAGCGGAACAACTGTTATTATGCTTCCTGAAAATCAAAGTCATATTGGATTTGCTTTGGATACAGAAGCAAAATTACCTAAAAATGGCGTGTATTTACAGGATCAGACTGCTCCTGCTGTTGCCAGGATGGATGATTCATCAGAGAGCACATTCGGAAATTATGGGCATTACTATGATATTGTTCTGCAGATCCACAATCCTTTTTCGGAAAATCGTCAGGTTACGCTGTCATTCGCTTCAACGATCACCGGAACGGTAAATACGCCTTCGTTTACCTATAACGGACCGCTAAATCTGAACGGGACTATTAAAAATGTATATACGCGACCGACAGACCCGAAATACTGGCTGGCCACATGGACTATACCGGCTAATGGATATTTTAACGGGAAACTTAAATTTTATATCCCCGGCTTAATTACTATTCCTCTTGAGCTCATATTGGAGACAAACTGAGTTTATGGCAACTGAAAACCGGATCCTGATTTTTTTAATCGGGTTCCGGTTGTGCCAAATGTGTGCCTACTGAAAGGTGACACCGTTATTGATGCCTTTATTCGATTAGCTGTAATCATCGCAGATGGCATTCGGTTTAGAAGAAACAGGAGCTGTTGCGGGTTTTCAACAGCTCCGCGATGTCTAGTTTCCCGAGAAGAGCGCAAGGGGCTGCCGATGCACTTTCCCTTCGACCTGTTCCTGAAGCCTGTTGATCTCATTCTCGGCATCTTCGACGACCTGTTTTGAGTCCAGCACTTCGATAGATAAGCTTGTCCGGCGCGATTCGCCTCCCCCCAGAGACAGGAGCCGACCCTGTTCCCTTTCAACCGGTCTGCAGTTGGGGTAATTGGTTCCCGGTTCCAGCCCCGTTACATAACCATCAGCCTTTCCCGCTGTATTTTTCCAGAGAGTAAAACAGGGAAAATCACTTAAGGAATAACGGAGAACAGATGCCCTATCGCCCGAAGCGTTTTTCAGCATGACCATTGTCCCCCCGCTTCCGGATTTTTCGACAAGCTGATAAAAATAGACCTGTTCCGCATATCCTGTTTCCGGATCTTCATAAACATTAAATGAATCGATGCCCTCAGCGGCCCGGAGATCCCTGGGCGCAACATGTTTAAAGGGAGCCAATGCCTTCGAACCTTTTTCCAGAAGAGATTCCCCATAGTTTATATGGTAGAGAAGTTCGTGCTCTGCAGGGGCGGCTCCGATATTTGTCACGGTGTCTGAAATCGTCAGTTTTCCCGAACCGATTTCCGTCCGTATTTCCGTGTTCAGTCTCAGGGCCGGTCCCAGCATCATGGCCTCGTCGATTTCTCCTCTGAGGATGATCGCTTCATCGCTTATCTCAAGAGAAACGGCATGGGCGGGAATATTGGCAATTTTCCCGTGGAGAGTCAGAGCCGTTCCGTCCCTATCGGTTCCGGGCGCTCCCATATTGTTGAGTCCGCACCGGACAATCCATTCGTTAAAGCCTTTCAGCCAGCCGATGCCGCCCCGATCCTGATCGTTGATGAAAGAGGGGTGTACCGGAGTTTTTACCGGCGAATTCCAGCCCAGAGAGACATCTCCGCACTCTCCTTTCCAGATCCCCATGCCCCGGGTCGGAAGGACTGCGAAGGAGAGTCTGCCATTATTTATCTCCACAACTTCGACTCCCTCCTGCAGGCCGCCGCGGAGCGTATAGGATTTGACTGACCAGCCCCCTTGCTTCAGATCAATTTTCTTCAAGCCTTCGGTAGAGTCCGGTGACAGAAGTGTCATTTTATGTAATGTTTTCATTTTCGATCCTTATTTGTCCGTCGCTTTTTCAATCTGAGCGATAAGCTGTTCTTTTGTCGGTCCGGTGCCATGGGTGACAAAGAAAGCCGTTGCCCCATTGGCGATTACCAGACGTTCTTTCAGGGACAGATCTCCCAGAGAGGCGCTGACATAGCCTCCGTTGAAGCTGTCTCCCGCTCCGGCTGTTCTGACAACTGCGGTCTGGCGGTCCTGAATAGCATAGGCTTCGCCCTCTGTGGCGCTCGATCCCACGGCAAATTCCGGCGTATGGACGATCAGCTCGTCGAAGCCCACTTTCTCTCGGGCAATAGCCAGGGCAGGAGCAATGGCTTCCGGGGTATTTTCCGGCTCTTTCACACCGACTCTTCTGAAAAGTTCAAAGACTTCATGTTCGTTGAGGCTGAAAGTCATGGGAATTTTGTCGTTATAGGAAGCAATAAGCCTCAGGGATCGGGAAAAGGCCTCGCCGGATTTCTTTTTGATATCGGCGAAATCGAAAAACATGCGCCGCGGCGCTTCCACTGTTTCATACTGATCCATAAAGCCCTGGAATATTCCGTCAAAATCCGCGGTCAGCGACCAGTAGCCGAGGCCTAAAACATCCACGCCGGTGAACATCTCTTTCAGTTTCTCCTTTCCGAAATGTTTCTCCACATCGGTCCATGTCAGACTTGAAACAGCCTGCAGATCGCTCATCAGTACTTTTCCATCTCCGAATTCAAAAACGAGAGTCAGGGCAGGATCGCCGACCGACTGGAGATTGCAGTACTCTTTGAACTCAGTAAAAGCCGGATCGATTTCATTCTTTCCAAAAAGACCGGGGAGGGTTACATTCAGTCCCAGAATACCGGCGATTCTTCCCGTATTTATGCCGAAACCCCCTTCGCATCGTCTCTTGGCCACTATTTCGAGTCCTACGCCTCCATCGGCCCTGGCCACAAGCAGTTCCCCGAAATCTTTTAGTTTTCCCATTGCCGAGTACCGGGTCGGATTCTGCCTTTCCTCGACAATCTCATATGTCTCGTCGACGAAACCATCGCATCCGAAGAGCATGTTTCCTCTGACATTGTTCATGTAATCTCTGTATCTTTTTATGTTGCCACTCATTTTCTGCTCCTTCAGCTCTTTGAAGCGCGGTATTTTTCGACTTCCCAGTTCCGTATAAAATCGATTTTGTCCTGAGGCATAAAACGGTATCCTCCGAAGCTTTTCGTGTAGACCGCTATCTTCACGTTGTCTTCAAAAAGGAGGGCCGATTTGGCGGCTTTGTTTTCGCTGGTGTTGATCGCGAAGGCTCCGATGTTTTTAACAACCGCGAGACGGGGCGTCTCTTTATGGGATTCCCTGTAGCTTTTCAAGTCCTCGCCGAGAGACTCCAGGCTTCGGGAATAAACCGGTTTGAAGCCGTAGTAGACGATGTGGTCCGGTGTGAACGATAGAGAGAGAGGCGCGAAGGCTTCAGCCGATCGGGAGTAAGTCATTATATCCTTGTTGCGGAACCCCAGTACCGCCATATCCTTTCCTAAAACGTTCCGGATAATCCGCACCGCTTTTTCTTCCTCCGATGGGTCGACTCCCTGTCTCTCCCGGTCGGGCTGAATGGATACTTTGTCATTTATGACTTTGAACATATGGGCATAAAGGGAGTCGATCTCATTAATCGTATTGGCCGAAACGAAAACACCATGATTCTGGAGAAAAATCATGACGGGAAATTCTCCGCCCGATTTCAGGTGCTCATCAATTCTGTCTTTTACAACTTTGGCCAGAATGTATCCCGGGTTGGTAATGGAGACCCACAGGGCTCTGTTTCCAAATAACTCCCGGACCAGTTCCGCAGCTTTATTGCTGCATGTGATGCCATTTATCAAAGCCGGATGGGTATGGACGACATAAGTATAGGGAAGCATCCCGTGGAGAAGCGTTTCCACACTGGGCCTTTTTTCCTTCTCCTCGGGAAATCTCGATGCCATTAAGTCCGCAAGAACCTCTTCCTCTCTGGTATCGGTATCCACGGAATAGGTCTTCGACCAGATTTTATCGAGTTTTTTCAAATCGACCTTAACAAAACCGTCAGAATCTATAGTCGCCAGTTCTGTTCCCGACCCCTTCACATACATAAATTCATCAGTTTTCCAGGAAGTGTTTCCTCCTCCGGCCAGAACATAATCAGCATCGGACCCATAGCGGTTTGAAACTTCAATAAGTTTATCCATGCTCATCTATTTTCTCTCCGCCAGTTCTGTTGTTTCATAGCTGAGAACATCAGACAGCATTTCTCTGTCGGTAAGTGTTCCCATTTCCCGGCAATATTCATCCCAGACTATTCCGAAAGGTTTGCTTTTCATCTCTTCCAGCAGAGCCAGCCGTCCGAAATTATTGCCCTCTTCTTCATAGGCTTTTAATTGCGAATAGGGCTCGAGGAGAGCGAAAAGAATTCCTTTGAGAGAAGCCCTGGCGCCGACAGCCCAGGCTCCGATTCTGTTCAGGGTTCCATCGAAAAAGTCGAGACCGATATAGGTGCTGTTGATTTTTCCGGATCTGACGAGCTCCTGCATTAAGGCGTAGATGTCATCGTTGAGCGTGACAACATGGTCGGAATCCCATCGGACAGGCCGTGAGACATGGAGGAGGATTTCATCGAGATACTGATAAACTGCTGAAATCTTGTCAGCGATCGATTCAGTGGGATGAAAATGGCCCATGTCGAGGCAGAGAAGTTTCTCCCGGCTCAGAGCGTAACCCATATAGAACTCATGAGATCCCACGACATAGGATTCGCTTCCGATGCCAAAAAGCTTGCACTCCACGGCATCGCGGATCTGTCTGCCGTCAAGTTTCTGATCGTATATTGTGTCGAGCGAGTTTTTCAAAATGGTTCTGTGTCCCATTCTATCCACCACCTGATCTTTGGCTCCATCGGGTATCCAGAGATTGTGGACTGAGGGCGACCCTTGCTCTTTACCGAAAAAAGCGGTGATTTCACGGGATCTTTTAGCATGTTCTATCCAGAACTCCCGGATCTTTTCATCTTTGCTGCTGAGCGTGAAACCGCTGTCCGCCATGGGGTGGGAAAAGAACGTGCCGTTAAAGTCCAGTTTTATGCCCTGTTCTCCTGCCCAGTCCGACCAAGTTTTGAAATGTTCGGGACCGATTTCGTTCCTGTCGACTTTTTTCCCTTTAAAGTCCCCGTATATGGCATGGAGGTTCAGTCTGTGCTTACCGGGAAGCAGGCTGTACATCTTCTCCAGATCTTTTTTCAGCTCATCGGGGTTGCCGGCTTTACCGGGGTAGTTTCCCGTCACCTGGATCCCCCCGCCGGACAACTGCGAATCGGGCGTCTCGAAACCCCCTACGTCATCGCCCTGCCAGCAGTGCACCGACAGGGATATCTTCCTGAGCTTCTCCAGAGCGTCTTTTACGTCTACTCCGACTTCCGCGTATTGTTCTTTGGCATATTCATATATATTTCCCATAAAATCTCCTTCGAATCGGGTGTATCATAGTGATTCTTTAACAATAGATTAGGATTCTTTCCCGGATCTCACCTTGATTATACAGTCAAAAAATAGCACAATACTGTCATGTATGAACGCCATCATCTAATGGGTAAGGACTTCTTCCGCAGTGATGATATCCCCGTAAAAATTCTGAAAAGGAATCCTCAGCCCGACTATCCCGTTCACTCACATGATTTCTCGGAACTCGTCCTGATCCTCGACGGAAAGGGGACGCACTTCACTCATAAACATAGTTTTCAGGTGAGCCGCGGCGATCTTTTCGTTATAAACGGAGATCTGGCCCATGGATATAAAGATCTGGAGAATCTGGTTCTTATCAATATTCTTTTCGACCTGGAAAAGCTTAAACTCCCCGACTGGGACATAAGCCGATCTCCGGGATTTCATACGCTCTTTACAATCGAGCCTCTTTTGCGGGAAACATCGAAATTTTCCAGCCGTTTAAAACTCAATAGGGATCAGATCCGCTATGTTACCGGTTTACTCGATGAGATGGAAAGGGAGGAATCTCATAAGAGGGAGGGCTATAAGTACTTAACCGCCTCTTTGTTTATGCAATTGATTGCCTATTTATCCCGCGCCTACGCAGGAAATGCCGGATCCGATCGTTCCAGCCTTTATCAGCTGGGAGAGACTATCAGCTTTATTGAGCAGAATCTGGACAGAAATATCAGTATCCGGGAATTGCTCGAGGTATCACATATGTCGGCGAGCACTCTTAACCGGGCTTTTCAGAAAATCACCGGGACATCGCCGCTCGATTATCATCTTAAGAAGAAAATGGAAAGGGCCTGCTCTCTTCTGCTGAAGAGAGACAGCTCTATTACCATGATCGCCTATGATTTGGGATTCGGCGACAGCAACTATTTTTCAAGGCAGTTCAGGAAGATAATCGGTGTGACGCCCCGGGAATTCCGCAAGAGATCATGAATTGATTTTACTGATTTCGCCTCAGACGTAGTTATTTTTACAGCACTCCCGTACTAACAATTTAATATGCGAAAAGTGAAATTCCATCTTCATCTATGCGCGTGGTGTAGTTTTATTCTATCCGTCAGCCCTTCAAGCGGTACTTCTGAAATAATTATGATGAAGATCGCCTAATATTACTTCCTTTCTGATTTTTCCGAATTTTGGAGTTTTCCCTCTATCCGGTATTCTATTGATTCCCTCGTGTGGTCTCTTATGGTTATAATAATCAATGTAGTCTTTGAGGATTTTTAGACTTGCTTTTCAGAAAACAGTAGGAAGTGATCCAGTACCTCACGTCTGATTGTTCCATTTACTCTTTCTGTATAGGAATTCATACCAGGATGCATGGGCGAGCAGAAAGCTTGCTTTCGACCAGCCTTAGGAGCAGAAGTGCAGATACTCATTCCTTTAATTACATACCATAAAGCGAGTTCCAATGTTAATTAAGGAATTTCTTCCAGCTTCCTGTCGGCTGGATCTTACCTTCTTTTCTAAATGTCTGGAGAATCTTATTTACGGTTGTATGGTGAACATTTATGTCCAATTTCTTCAGTTCATCAGAGATTCTTCTGCATCCCCATAAGCGATTTTCAGTTTTCATTTCTAATATCAGTTTCTTTATCTTAGCTGTGATTGGTTTACGACCTCTTTTCTTATGTTTGAAAGACCAACTTTTCTTGATGATATTTCGCTGCCAACGAAGTAGAGTTTCCGGTTTTACTATTGATAAATGAGAAATAGCTTTCATCGATATAGACCTGATAAGCGAGAACCATAATCTGTCTCTATAGTTAGATTAACTCTATTCCCTGATAAATTGAGGTGTCGCTTGAGTATCACGTTCTCTTTATTCAGTAGGAGTAGGGTGAAGATAATATCCTTCTTCTTTTTGAAAAAGGTTGAAAAGGTTGTGATCAGGAGCTTTACTACAAAGTTGAACATATCTTGATTATCTGATTTTGGAAATTTATGGTCAATTCCGGTGCGGATGGAATAAAACTACACCACGCCCACGGGATAAGATAATATAACGATCTTTAATTCTTTGAATAAGACCAGTTTATTATTTCTCCCAGATCTCCGCAGGGGGTGATCCCATCGGGTTTGTATATGGTTCCGGAAGGCGCTGATGATGCTGAAGCCGCTTCCTCCAGGTAATTCCAAGCCGTATGTCCATCGGGAAGAGCAGAATTACTATAGTTATTTTGAGTTAGCCTATTACTCATCTCTTTCACAGCGCTTTCCGCTTCCATGAAGCTTAAGCCTAAAGAATCGATAGACACATAGTTTTGCGAAAGGAAAATCGAGTTTGGCCAGTTTCCATTAAATGGTGCATCCTCAAATTGGGGCGTATAAGTTAAATCCAACGGAGGATTTTGATAAAGCGAAACGATTAAGGCATCTGTCAATATAAGCATAGTTTTCTGTCCCAACTGAGGATGGCCGATTAGATCGACCAGTGCGTTGTAACTTCCCATGGGGCGTTTTTGGTAAACCGGACCATATGAATGGTATTTGGCCGCTATAGAAGGGTGCAGACCAGAATTGTGTGGAGAGTCTTGAAACATGCCGAATAAGTTTTTTCCCGCCATGGTAAATCCCGCTAGTCTGTGTCCTTTCAGGCTTGTAAGATTAATTATGTATTGAGCATCCACTGCTGCTTGAGGCAGGTACAGATTTGAATTGATAGGTGTCGTATCGTTTGAATCGTAATATATTTGGTCTGGATCACTCCAGTGTATTTTTACCTGACTGAATTGTGCTGTATTTCGGGTCAGAGTATTCACGCCTTTAAGTTCCTGGATGCTTTCGAGCATGGTTTCCAGTGACCATTTATTTACAAAACTAAGGTTTAAATTATTGTCACTATAGATTGTAATATCTTTAGGGTCTACACCTGCATTTAAAACCAGTTCTTCCAGAAGAAACCGGATTGTGTATGGGTTAATAAATCCGTTCGAATTCAGTTTTATGAAAATCTTCTCTCCCGAATGGTATGAGCTTTCATTGTTATAATATCTTAAGTTGAAATCCCTGAATAAAATATCCCACGCCTTTTGGATATTGTCTTCACCTGCTAATTGAAGTAATCCATAAACAAGCAGTCCTTTCAGTTTCGCTTTATTGATATTTTCACTATCGAACCATATCCCGCTTCCTTCCCATGAAAAAGCTTCTGGATCGAAAGACCATACTGCTTTGCTCATCCCCGATCCAAAGGTTTGAACATGTGATACTTCTGCTGCCTCAATAATTGAATCACTTTCCGGTGGTTGTGACGTAGGCAATTGACAGGATACAAAATTCATTGTCGAAAGGGAAATCATCAATATTGCCAGAGACAAAAGACCTATGCCGAGATGGGAAAACTTCTTCCAATATTTCTTATGCAGCAATAAAGCTCCTGAACCCGACGTCAGATACAAGAGAAAACTACCTGCTAAAGGAGCCGCTACTTGCTGACAGGGATAATTCACTCTCGACGGTTTTGGTATAACACGTATTAGAAACCAGATCAGAGCCATCAAGCCGAACAAAGGAAATAGAATTTTATAGATTGAGGCTTTTCTGTTAAATCCGATAAACCGACCGGTCTTTGGACATCGTTTAATGACATTCATAAATCAATAATAAAGGAATAGTCATTAAAAAAAATTGTCATTTTCATGGAAATCTTGATCTATGCAAAGAGCCATATACCCTTTTTTTACTAAACAGGAGAATCTATGGTAAAATCTGGGAGTTTACAGGGAGACAATTATGTATACTTTACTGCTTGTTGATGATGAATACCCTGAGCTGGAAGGGCTACAATATACAGTTGACTGGAAAGGGCTTGGATTTGATCTACAGATGGCTACTACCAGTGCTACTGAAGCTATGGATTTCCTCACACGGCAGAAAGTCGCTGTTATGGTCAGTGATATATCCATGCCTGTTATGTCCGGTCTGGAATTATTTTCCCGGGCTAAGGAATTCAATCCCTCTATTAAAGCTCTGTTTATATCGGGGCATGCGGAATTCTCCTATGCAAAGCGTGCTCTAGAAGAGAATGCCTACGGATATATACTAAAGCCCGTAGATGACGATGAACTTATTCAGAAATTAAAACAGCTTAAAAGAGAGCTCGATGAGAATCTCGGAGATCTTGCTTCTATTCCCTCAGAAGATAAAAAACATGATGAAAGTCTTCTGATAAGGGATATAAAGAGAATTGTCGAAGAGGAAATTGAACAGGGTGTCTACCTTAAAGAGTTGGCAGTTCGACTTGGATTTACAGCAAATCACATTGGACATGTTTTCTTTCAGGAAACAGGTGAACATTTTTCAACTTATTTAACCCGCAAGAGGCTGGATAAATCCAAGATATTATTGAAAAATCCAAGTTTAAAGATTTATGAAGTTGCCGACAGGCTTGGTTATAAAACAATTTCACATTTCAATCGTGTGTTTAAACGAAAGTTCGGAATCACTCCGGGGGAATATCGTGATTCGTTTCTTAAAAAAAACAATTAACTACTTTTTCGGTTCGATTCACAGAGAGCTGCTTATTACTTTTCTATTTGTACTGGTTTTTGTTGTGCTGGTTTTCGGCGGATTCAGTATAAATGCTCTTGTAAGGTCCAATCGTAGAATAATTGAGTCAAATGTTTCAACAAATATGAATCGGCTTATAGATGATCTTAGTTATAAAATGAATGAAATTGAAAGAATAACCGATCAGATTATTATTCATGAACCGTCACAGGAAGTGATTAATAACCCGGTGAATTCGGCTGAAACGGTTGTTGCTTTGAAGAAATCGGTTTTCCCCCATTTATCCGGTTTGACAGTTGCCTCTCCAGTTCCCACTTCGATCGCACTTATCATAGACTCGGAAACTATACCCGAGAGGATACTCGGTGGTGTTTTTAATGATTCTTTTTTTGATAAATTCGCTGTTTTTTCACTAAGAGAAGAAAATAGACAGGATTATAAGCGCTTCGGTTCAAGCCGCATAGCCTGGTATTGTGATGAAAAGGATCAGGAACTGGGCACTATTGCTTACGGGAGAAGAATTCTGGATACGAAGACTCTCGATCCTATGGGATTTGTTATGGGAAGAATTCGTTTAAGTGATTTTTTCAGCGAATTCTCAAAGATGCAGAATACCCATACTTATGTCTATCATAGTGATGGCAGAATATTGTTTTCAACTAGCGGATCTCTAGTTTTTGATGAAAAGGCATATGGTGCTATTCTGGAGGCCGGTATTCCCGGAACGCCCTGGTCTGTGATTTCCGGAGTACGTACGGATCTGATTCGGGAAGGGACATGGGGTATATTTAGATTCTCCATAATAATCGGCTCAGTAGTTATTTTGTTTGCTATGTTGTTTAGTTCTCTTTTTACCGGTTTCTTTTCGAACAGAATCGAAATTCTTCTGAAGGCCATGAATGCGTTCCGGGAGGGAGATTTTTCCATCCGAGTACAAGATCCAAGGCAGGATGAAATCGCTGGACTATCAAATGCTTTCAATCATGTTGTTGAGGACATGGAAAAACTTCTTCAAAGAATCAAAGAATCCGAAAGAGAGAAAAAGAAAGTTGAGCTCAATCTTCTGAAAGCTCAGATCAACCCTCACTTCCTTTATAATTCATTATCTTCAATTGGCCATCTTTCCAAAATGGGTCGAAAAGACGAAACATATAAGCTCATTCTGGCTGTGTCCAAATTCTATAGACTGACTTTGAACAAAGGGAATCTTTATATTCCCTTAGGTGAAGAGCTGCAGCGGATCATGACATATCTGGAAATCCAGAAGATGAAATACCGGGAAAGATTAATTGTCTCTACATCTTTTGATAATAGAATCAATGATATTCTTATTCCGGATTTCATTCTCCAGCCCTTTTTGGAGAACTCCTTTGCCCACGGATGGAGAGATTCTCCTCTAACAATTACTTTATCAACCGAAAAGAGAAAAGATCATATTATGATCCGTATTTCGGATGACGGTATCGGTATGGAACAATCCAAAGCTGTGGAAATGATGAATAGAGAGAGTCCTTCTGGCGGTTTTGGGATTTATTATGTTAGAAAGCGGCTTGAGAGCTTCTACCAGGGAGGATCCGGATTATTCATTACCACCGAACCCGGGGAGGGGATGGATATATTAATTTCTTTACCTATCAAGGGAGCTCTGATTACAGAAAAAAGTGATCAGCCGGAATACTATGATATGTATTCGAAACTCGCCAGCAATGGTGAAAAGTGACATAACATATTCAGTTTAAAGTAGAGGAGCCCAGGATGTCTGGCAGGCGGGGGTGTCATCTTTCAATTGAACTCTCTTGCTCTCAAACCAGCTTATCAGCTCCTGATAGCTTTTATCATTAGAAAGATCATTCAGTTCTCCAGGATCATTTATCCGGTTAAACAGGGAACTGCGCGGTTGATCCGGCTCAAAACGTCCAAGGCGCTTTATATATTTCCAATCTTTCGTCTGTAAAAGTTCCCACTCGTTGTTGCATTCTGAAAATGCCGCCTCCCGGATACTTCCGGTTTCATTCATGATTAAGGGAATGAGAGACTTTCCCGGGATTATATTATTGAAAGCCGGCCACTCTTTTGATAACTCTTTTTCGTGGTTTAGATTGGCCGATTCCAGAATCGTAGCAGTTAAATCGGTCAATTCTACTGGTGATTCAACGACCGTTCCATTAAGATATCGGGGGTGGCGAATCAGGAGAGGAATTGAGACTGACTCTTTCCAGTAGATTCCCTTTTGAATACGCTGATGATCACCGAGCATATCTCCATGATCGCTTGTAAAGGTGATGAGAGTGTCGTTCAATATTCCCTGATTATCCAATTCTTTGAACACACGTCCAATTTGATGGTCTATCAGTCTTAGCATGGCTCGGGCTGATTTTCTCTGTTTTTTCAATCTTTCGATTTGCTGATCAGTCATCTCTTCCCATGGTCCTGGTATAAATTCATACGAATCATCATCTTCTTCAATGTCCATCCATCTCTTTGGAGCATCATACGGTCTGTGAGGTCCACAAAAGGATCCGAAAAGGCAGAAAGGTTTATCCTGAGGCCTGTTTTTTAAGGCTTTTATGATCTCATTCCCTGTAACGACATCTACATAATCCTCATCTTCAAAAGGCCATGGGATTGCCGGATCAAAATTTTCATTTACCCAGGCTCCATTTTTTCCTGTAGAATCGACAAAATCCCGATAATCTTCCGAGGCCACTGAAAAAGTCTCCCTAAAGTAGGAGTTCTAAAGGACATGGAAACAAGAAATTGTGACCATGTCCTTTTTTCATGATAA
>JAFGXR010000019.1 GCA_016936555.1 Spirochaetales bacterium
ATGTTGCTGCGGAGAACGAGAGCTCCGATGGCCCTGTCGTCGGACCCTCTCAGCTGATAACCTGTCAAGCCTCTGTCTCCTTCCATTTCCGTAGAGCCGGACGAACCGGCCGACAGGACGCTTTCGACAAATGCAAAGGGAATTTCTTCGGGGTCCAGGCCGGCTCTCACCGCTTTTGCCATAGGTCCGAGAGATTCGGCCTGTGGCGGTGCTGTTCCTTTCATCCATATTTCCACTCTGTCCGAAGAAGTGGAGAGAAGGGCTGTCCGGCAGATCAGATGGGCTTTTTCAAGGAACGGGACCGGTTTCAGAAGCTGCATCTGCAGGCTGTTTCTCAGAAGGGTTCTCTTTTCCCGCTCTTTATCCTGACTTATGTCCTGGTGGATGCAGAGCAAACGGTTACGCCCCGAACCGTCATTCCGCACTATTTTTTCGCCCCTGGCGCGGATCCACATGTATCGCCCCGATTTGCGGCGGAACATAAACGTGCTGTCGTAGGAGTCCCTGCCGCCGGTGAGGAAATCCTTCAGGGCGGATCCGGTGCCTTGCCGGTCGTCTTCATGAACCATTTCCAGCCAGGAATCGAAATCGGCGGGAAAATCCCCCGGCTCATAGCCGGCCATACGGTAGAAATGGCTATCGAAATGGAGTTCCCCGGTCTGCCTGTTGTATTCCCAGATTCCCTGCCGGCCGACTGTCATGACTCTGTCCAGCCTTTCCTCTTCGCTGTAGAGAAGATCCCCGAATTGCCTGATGTCATTCTGGTCGATAAATGTTTCGATGTAACAGGGAATATTCTGAAGCATGGTGGGGCGGATCGTTTTGATGATTTCCAGAACGGATCCGTCCGATTTAACCAGAGGCCGCTCCTTCCGCGTTATTTCCTCATTTCCTGCTACGGGACAGAACCCCTCTTCGGCCGTACAGATAAAGCCGAAACAGCGTTTGCCCGTCATGGCATCAGGTGTAGATTCCGCCATAAGTGCGGCATCTTCATTCACGTATTCTATGAGATGAGTTTCCCTGTTGATAATTATGATGCCGATCTTGATATCCCTGAGTAAATCAGCCTGCCCCGACTCTTTCATATCATCTAATGATATTTTATGAGCCCGATCGGTTTATTTCAAGAAACTATGAACAACAGGGAAACACCGCTTCAGTCTGTCCCGATGGATGACTGGTTATTCTTCGCCATTGATTCTTTTCACCTTTGTACAAGCCATCTCTATACAGAGGGCGCAATACACAGGAAACCGGCCGGTTTTTTAATGTATTAATTTTTCCTTTGCCGTTATACTGTTTTTCTACAAAAAGATCTGATAGACGGGATTCTATCCCGGGGAGTTAAAATGGATAAGTCTCAGGACGAAATGATCAGCGAAGAGATCGGAAATCTGCTTCGGGAAACTTTTGAAAAGGTCGACGGATTCTACCTCGATAAGGGAACCAGTCTTTTTGAAACCCTCGACGACCTCTCCAGCGGAGAAGTTTCAATCTGTCCCTCCGGTTCCGATTCCTCCATTGCCGGGCACGTGCGGCATATAAGTTTTTTTATGAGGACGATCATCGGATACAATACAGGTGAAATCGATGAACCGACAGACTGGAAACAGAGCTGGACCGTGGAGAAAGTTACAGAAGGGGAATGGGAGGAGCTTAAAAAAGATCTTCGGGAATCCTATGAGCTCGTAAAAAGGAATGTCAATGAAATGACGTACTGGAAAAACGTCGATGATTTTGCGGGCATTCTCTGTGTTCTGGCTCACACGGCTTTTCATATGGGAGCCATCTGGAAAATGAGTTCGCAGATCCGCGCCTGGAAATAGAAGCCCATGGCCCGAAAACTAAATCTTCAGTTCGGCAAATTCTGTGCTTACGGGTTTCTGAAAAATCTCCAGTTCTTTGAAGCGTTTCTCATCGTTTTCCTCATTGAGAGGGGGATCTCCTATACCAATATCGGAATTCTCTATGCGGTACGGGAAATCAGCGCCAATCTGCTGGAGATCCCCTCGGGAATTGCAGCCGATGTCCTGGGGAGACGGAAAACCCTGGCCGGTTCTTTTCTCCTCTACATGGCATCTTTTCTTATATTCTATCTCTTCAGCAATCCCTTTCTCTTTGCCCTGGCTTTTGTTTTCTACGGAGCCGGCGAAGCATTCCGCTCCGGTACCCATAAGGGAATGATTGCCGATTATCTGAAGGGAAGAGGTGAGCAGGCTCTCATGTCCTCCTATTACGGACGCACCAGATCGTGGTCCCAGCTGGGGCTGGCCCTTTCATCTCTGGCCGCCGGTCTGCTCGTATTCGCTTCCGGTGGTTACAATTCGATCTTCCTCTTCTCCACGGTCCCTTATGCCATCAACTTCTTTCTCATCCTCTCCTATCCCCTGTCGCTCGATAACCGGTCAGGCAGCAAAGAAAAAGGAAAGAGGGAAAAAGTCCGGCAAGTCATCAGTGAAACCGTGAGTTCTCTCTCCGACCGGAGAGTTCTGAAGCTGATTAATCTTTCTGCTTTTCATACCGCCTATCTGAAGGCGGTCAAGGATTACATCCAGCCCGTAATTGTCGCTCTGGTCCTGACTCTTCCCTTTCTTGAGGTGTACAACACGGACCAGCGTTCCGCGCTTCTTATCGGGGCGGTCTATTTTATCATTTATTTCCTGACATCCCTGGCCTCCGCGCAGGCCGGGAAAATAAATCCGGGCAAAACTCTTTTTATTCCCGTTACGACACTGATCGGAGGCCTTGCTGCCGGTGCCGCAGGGGGGCTGTTTTTATTGGCGGGATATCCACTGCCGACCGTTTTCTTCTTTCTGATTATTCATCTTGTCGAAAATTTGAGAAAACCGCTTATGACAGGTTACCTATCCGAGCAGGTCGACAGCTCCATTCTCACATCGGTTCTTTCCGTACAGTCTCAGGTTACAACCGTTCTTACGGCCCTGATCGCTCTCTTTTTCGGATTTGTCGCCGATCGGCGGAGCGTCGGAGAAGCCCTTCTCTATGTCTCGGCGGGCCTGGTCCTTTTATCCCTGCTGCCGCTTTTTCCCCGTTTGAGAAAAAAGCGGATCATTCTATGACCGGAGGTTTCCGGCGGTCACGTCCGGTCTCCGCTCTGCTTTTTCTCCTGCTGCTCTCCCTGTCTCACATTGAGGCCCGGGAGATCGATTATCGCGGGGAAATGCGGGAACTTGTCGTCGCGATAAGCCGGTACGGCAAAGAGAGAACCCGGGGCTTTGCAGTTATTCCCCAGAACGGACAGGAACTTCTGACGGAGGACGGAAGTTCCGGCAGTCCTTTCATCTCTCCCTATCTTGAAGCCATTGACGGAGTGGGGCGGGAGGATCTTTTTTACGGCTACAGGGGAGACAATAGAAAAACGCCGGAAAGGGATACCGCCTATATGCTGCCTTTTTTAACCGAAGCCCGAAGAAAGGGCCTCGCCGTGCTGACCATCGATTACTGCCGCACGAAAAGCAGAATGGACGATTCTATAGGTAAAAACAGCGACAGGGGATTTCTGGTTTTCCCGGCGGATCGTAGAGAGCTTGACCGTATTCCTGAATACCCCCCTCTGCCGATTAATTCCAATAACCGGAATATAGAGTCACTGGATGGTGCTTCCAATTTTCTCTACATTATCAATCCTTCGGGATATGCCTCGAAAGAGGCTTTTCTCTCGGCTCTGGAAACCAGTCCCTACGATGTTTTCATCATCGATCTTTTCGATGATGACGGATCGGCTCTGAGCTCCGACGACATCGGAAGACTGAAGCGGAAGCCCGGGGGAGGGCGGAGACTCGTCATCTCCTATATGAGCATCGGCGAAGCGGAGGACTACCGCTTTTACTGGGATCCCCTCTGGGAGAAGAACCCACCATCATGGCTGGAGAGGGAAAACCCGCAATGGAGGGGAAATTATAAAGTCCGTTACTGGGACCCTGCCTGGAAAGAGCTTCTCTTCGGAAACAAAGACGCTTATCTGGACATGATTCTGGAACGGGGATTCGACGGGGTCTATCTCGATATTATCGATGCCTTCTGGTATTTTGAAAACCAGTAGTTTTACTCTCCCCGATCGTCTTTCGATCTGCTCATTTAATCCCCCGATAGCTCCTCCTCCGGCTTTCCTCCTTTGGATAAGTCAATTCCTTTCATGGCGAAAGTCGAAATCAATACAATGGATGCGGCGAGAATCCAGCTGAAACTGAATCCCCTCTTATCCAGAATTCCGCCCATTACAATCGGGCCGACCGAATATCCCGCTCCCATAATCAGCGGCAGTACGGAACTCATGCGCCCTCTGTGCGATGCCGGAGTGTGGTTCATGATAAAAGGCATGGTGCTGATGGCTTCCAGTATCTCCCCAGTCGTGAAGATAAGGACCGAAAGGAAAAAAGCCGTTCTCGTTTCAGTAAAACCGAGCAATCCGAATCCGATCGTAAAAAGAGCCCCTCCGTAGAAGATTCTCCTGATGTTGCTTTTTTTTGCTGTCAGGGAGGTGATGAGAGGAGTCCCGAATACGACAATGAGGGCATTGGTTGTTCCCAGCAAACCGAAGAGCTTCGCTCCGCTTCCGGGAAAAACGGCTTCGGCGTGAAGGGGCATGAGAAAGGGCCACTGGGAATAGACAAATTTATATCCGAAAGCTGCAAGGGCAAAGAAGAGCAATACGGGGCGCGAGAGGAGGACGGATAAAATGGATTTCCCCGATTCGTCGGTTCTTGCTTCTTTGATCTGTTCCGGCGTCTTCTCATTATCGGGATGGGTCTCTCCTACAAAAAAGGCAATCATGGCGATGGCGAAGAGCGCCGTGACCGCATCGATGAGAAACATCACTTTCAGATAATCGCGGAAGAGAAAGCCCGCCAGCATCTGGGCGAAGGCGAACCCCAGATTGAATCCGAGATAGTTGAGAGAATAGGCGCCTTCCCGCTGTTCCGGCGTTGTCAGGTCGGCTGTCATGGCATCGTGGGACGGTCCCGCGACGCCGAAAAAAACAGAGGCTGCCATCAGGGCGTAGACCATGGTCATGCCCGGTTCAATAAATAAACAGAAGATGTAGGCGCCTACGGAAAGCAGTTCGAATATGACCAGAACGGGTTTTCGTCCCCAGGAATCCGCCAGCTTGCCGCCTATAAGGCTGGCCGGTGCATAGAGCATGCCGGTTAAAGCCACGTAGAAACCGGTTTTGGCCCCGGATAAACCGATTTTAGTACTGAGTAGAAGTGTCATAAAGGGGAAAATCAGAGCCCCCATGGCGTTGATGGTTTTAGCGAGAAATATTATATAGATTTCCCGGCGCATCCCTCTGTAGGGGGCGAATAGTTGCATGATTCTGTTCATATAAAAACCATACTCCCAAAACGGACCGGTCACAAGTTCGAGAATGCTTGAAACTGTTCTTTCCTGAGGGAGAGAGCGGGCATTATTGCGATGGGTGAATTACAATTTAAAGGGAACTCTTAATCAAAGGGGGGGAAGTTGTGAAACTCAGAAGTCAATTCATACTTATAATTGGTGTACCGCTGCTCGGAATCGCCGTTATTTTTCTTATCGGTATTCTGGCTTTTAACCGGATTAATATCGAAATGAATGGAATGGTCAGTCTCCAGAACGACAGAGCCACCATGATCAACGCGGACCGCGATGCATACCAGGTTTATGTCTCGGAATTGGTGGCAAAAGAGGCCCGCTCCATGGAGGAGCTGCGGAAACTCGACAGTGACAATAAGGAGAATCTTCAGCAGACCAGGGAGAGAATCCTGGAGCCGGCAGAAAACTTTACAGCCGAAATGTCCGATCAGTTAAGCCGCTTTAAAAAAGAGAATGCTCTCTGGGAGGAACAGAGCCGGAAGGGTTTCGATCTGTCCCTGAGTCTCTTTGAAGAAGAGCAGGCCATGGCGAGAGCTTTGATAGCAGCCGAGGAGGCTTTCTCCAGTATGCGCGACAGAATAGACCTCATAGGGGAAATCGTCGATAAGGGACTGAAGGAAAATCTCAGCGATACGCGGAGAAGAAGTCTGGAAAATGCGCTCTCTCTGGTTCTGAACGGGGACCGCGATGCCTATCAGGCCTATGTGGCACTGTTGAAAGTCCCGGACGCGCAAAGCACCGATGAACTGAAGGCTCTCGACGAGAGCAATCTTGAAAATATGGAGCAGACCAGTGACCGCGTCAGTGAAGCGGCCCGTATCGCAGGCGGACAGGCTCTGGTTCTGGAGAGGGAGTTCCGGGAGTACTTTGAATTGTGGAAGAGCGAAATGCGCAAGGTTGTGGAGCTGGAGAAAAAGATTTTCAACGGATTAGCCGAAAGAAACAATCACCTGGAAGCCAGCGCAGGCCATTTCGGGGAAATGCGCGATGCCATCGACCTGCTCGGGCAGATGCAGGATGAGAGAACGGAAAATCTTTCCATTCAGATGACCCGGGAGATGGTTTCCACAAGAGTGCAATATCTCATCGTTTTTGTCCTGTCAGCCCTCATTGCTCTTGTCTCATCTTTTCTGATCTCCACATCCCTCCTTAAAGCCATTTCCAGAAATATGGAGCTGGCAGAGGAAATCGGTCGGGGAAATCTCTCACTTGCTCTTCCCTCCGATAGGAATGATGAAATGGGAGATCTGAATCACACGCTGGAAACCATGCGGATAAAGCTGAAAGACATTATAACGGTGGTGAAGGATTCTTCCGTTTATGTCTCCAACGGCAGCCAGCAGCTTTCGGACAGTGCCCAGGGCTTGTCCGCCGGAGCTTCCGAGCAGGCTTCTTCCACCGAGGAAGTCTCTTCCTCCATGGAAGAGATGGGATCCAGTATCGAGCAGAACAGCAGTATCGCTATTGAGACGAGCGGTCTTTCAGCCAGCGTCTCCTCGCGGGCTTCCGAGAGCGGGGAAGCGGTCATGCAGACGGTTTCGGCGATGAAGGAAATTGCGGAGAAAATCAATATCGTCAGTGAAATGGCCAACCAGACCAATCTCCTGGCCCTGAATGCGGCTATTGAAGCAGCCCGGGCCGGCGATGCCGGAAAAGGATTTGCCGTAGTGGCTTCGGAAGTGAGAAAACTGGCTGAAAACAGCGGGAAGTCGGCAGCTGTCATTACCACCTTATCGGAGAGCTCTCTGAAAATAGCCGAGAAAGCCGGCTCGATGATTCTCGCTCTGGTGGATGATATTCAGAAAACGACTCATCTGATCCAGGAGATCAGCGCCTCCAGTAAGGAGCAGAGCCAGGGGATGTCCCAGGTTAATGCCGCGCTGACCCAGCTCGATAAAGTGACTCAGGGTAATGCCGCCGCGGCGGAAGAGATCGCCTCAACGGCCGAGGAGCTGGCCTCACAGGCGGAACTCCTCAATAAAGAGATAAGCTTTTTCGAAGTTTAATCGTCGTAACCATCGAGGAAGGAGTACTGCTCCTTCCCGTTGCGCCAGCCCACAACGGCGTCGAGATAGATGTTCTGGGCTGACATATAGATGCTCTTTTCGACATCCTTGAAACTGGTTCCCAGTGTTTTTATCAGCTCTTTCACTTCGCGGCGCTTGCTCGACGTCTTTTTTGCGGCGACCGCGCATCCGCAGTCCATGGGGGAGAGCCCGCTCTCGCTGGCGAAAAGCTTGATATCATCTTCCCTGATTTCGCAGAGAGGCCGGATCAATTCCATATTTTCAAAGTTTTTCGCCTTGAGCTTGGGCATCATGGTCTGGTATTTGCCTGAACAGAGAATATTCATCATTATGGTTTCGATAACATCGTCGAAGTGATGACCCAGAGCCACTTTGTTGCAGCCAAGACTTTCCGCATAGACGTAGAGAGCTCCGCGCCGCATGCGCGCGCAGAGATAACAGGGGTAATCGGCAGCGATTTCATCGACCACATCGAAGAGCTGCTTATCGAAAATCTTTACGGGAATGCCCAGGTAACTGCAGTGGTCTTCAAGCAGTTTCCGGTTCGAGGGGTGGAAGCCCGGATCCATGGAAATGAATTCCAGTTCGAAACTGTGGTCCGAATGCATTCTCAGTTCCTGGAAAAGCTTGGCCAGAAGGAGGCTGTCCTTGCCTCCGGAAACAGCAACTGCGACCTTATCGCCTGGGTTCACCATTTTGAACTGTTTCAGCGCCTTGGTGAATTTCGACCAGATGGGCTTCCTGTATATGGTTATGATATTCTTTTCGATCTGTTCGAGGGGCAGTCTGTCTCCCACCGGAGTGATGACAGAGCAACCGCTTCCCGCTATTCCCGACATTGTCCTCTCCTCTCAACCGCTAATCCGGAAGTTCACCATTCTGATGGATTAGTGGTTGAATTTCAAGGCTTTCCTATACCGGTTCCCTCAAGAAAGAGACAATCGGGGGCATAAAGGTCTGTACCGTGCTTTCAGAAAGAATTTTCCAGTTTGTAGAGGAAAATGGAAACCGCCAGCAGGTCGGCGCATCCTCCGGGACTTATATGGCGGTCCGTAAAGTCCCTATCCATCTGATGGAGAATCTCCAGGCCATCGGGACTCCCGGCTCCGCCGGCATCAAGTGCTTCCCTCGCCTCTCTTTTCATCTTTTCCAGGGCCGCTGAGCCTCCCCTGTGCAGCACATTGCTGTCTTCAACGGTTGTCATGAGATGGAGCAGTGCTCCGATAAGGCGGATGTTCCAGTCTCCCGAAGATTTTCTCAGTTCCGGTAAAGCCGTTCCGGTTACCGAAGGGAAACCTGCTTCCGCTTCTCCCCTTATACCCGTGGTTCCTGCTTTTCTGAATAGAATTTCACCGTGGGTTGTATTTTGATTGGAACCGTTCAACTCCTTTTCGACGATACCCCGGCACATTTGCGAAGCGATGCGGCAGAGATCCTCTCCTTTTCCGGAGCGATCAGTCAAGTTCAAATGATACCCCGCCGAAGCGCAGAGGATACCCAGCGAGAAAATTATTCCTTTGTGTGTGTTGATGCCGGCGGTAGCCGCAAACATGGCCTTTTCCGCTTCAATACCTATGGGGCGGATCCGCAAAAGGAGGTCCGGCAGATCAGAACCGGTGAATCGGAAACCTTCTTCCGCCATTGCGTAGAAATAGGGGTGAAGAACCGCGGCGCTGCTGCAGAAGGTAAAGAGATCCATATCCCTGTGGGCGCCGCTGTTATAGCGGTCAACCAGTCCCGGTTTGGGACCGGCTGCCGCTTCATGGAGCAGGGCTTCCACAGCCAGAGAAGCGATCCGCTCCTCCGGCCTGTTAAAAGTCACGATTTAACCTGGCGAACCACGTCTATAATGGTGCCGTCGCGGTATTCCACCAGGGCGACGACTTTATCTTCGAACTCGATTTTTTCCGGCGTTCCCGCCACTCTCTGGGCTTTGTCTCTGAGCTCCTCTATGGTGTAGAGGGGGAGAGTTGTCTCCTTTAATCTCTTCAGAACATCCTGTCTTCTCGGATTGACGGCGATACCACGGTCCGTAACCAGCACGTCGACGGTCTCACCCGGCGTGATAATGGTCTGAACGTTGTCAACAACGGTTGCCGTTCTTCCCCGAATCAGGGGGGCTACAATGATGGAAAGCCCCGAGCCTACCGCCGTATCGGAATGGCCTCCCGAGGCGCCGCGCAGCACGCCGTCGGAACCGGTGAGAACATTCACATTGAAGTTCACATCGATTTCCAGGGCGCTGAGAATCACCACGTTAAGCTTGTTTACGGCACAGCCTTTATTCAGAGGATTGGCGTAGTAAGAAGCGGAAATTTCCGTATGATAGCGGTTTTCCGCTATGGATTTCACGGCATCGAGGTCGAAGCTCTGGGTGTCCAGAAGCTTGGCGATCAGCCCTTCCTCGTGGAGTTTCACCATCTGGCTCGTAATGCCCCCGAGTCCCCAGCTCGCCTTCACGTTTCTCTCGATCATATAATCGCGGAGGTATTTGGTCGTGGCCAGAGAGGCTCCGCCCGATCCGGTTTGCAGGGAGAACCCGTCCTCGAAATATCCCGATGCGACGACCACATCGGCGGCGTTCCGGGCTATGAGGAGGTCCCTGGGGTTTTTGGTCATTCTCGTCGCGCCGGTGCTGATCCCGTTGGGGTCTCCCACCGAATCGACCTTGACGATATAGTCAACCTGATCCTGGTGGATGCTGAAAGGCGTATTGGGGTATTCCACCAGAAAATCTGTTATGAGAACTACTTTGTGAGCCCATTCGGCGTCGACCTTGGCATAGCCGAGAGATCCGCATGCCGATTTTCCCGTGTAGCCGTTTGAATTGCCGTACACGTCGGAGGAGGGCACTCCCAGAAAGGCTACATCTATATTGATTTTTCTGGTTTCGATGGCCCTGGCGCGACCGCCGTGGCTGTGGATGAGAACGGGGTTCTCCATACCTCCGTTGGAGATGAACTCTCCCAGTTCGCCTCTCAGGCCGCTTGTATAAATCTGGGTGACCACTCCGTTTTTTATATGGCCCACAAGGGGGGCGTGAGCATCGGTCAGGGAACTGGATGCCAGGGTCAGATTTTTGATTCCCATGTTGGCGATAACATCCATAACCATATTGAGGATGTAGTCGCCGTTGCGGAAGTGATGGTGAAATGAAATGGTCATCCCGTCCTTCAGTTCCGTTTTTAAAACTGCCTGTTCCACGGTTTCAACCAGCTTATTCAGTTTGGGAACATTCCGTATACCCTTTTCCTTCCGGACGAGGGGCGTGTTTTCAAAAGCACCTTCGAAGGCTTTTATGGTGTCGAATCCCGGCAGGGACAGGGGTATTTCTCTATTGGCTGCGTTTAAAGGCATCAGATTTCATCCTCATTTATCAGAATTCCCGAGGCTTTGGCCATAGCCAGAACCCTCTCAGCCCGATCGACAATGGGTTTGTCGATCATCTTACCGTCGAGGGAAATCACTCCCGAGCCCTTTATCTCTGCTTCCTTAATGGCGGCAATGACCCGGACAGCGAAATCGATCTCTTTATGATCGGGTGTGTAGATCCGGTGAACCGGAGATATCTGCCGGGGCGAGATGACCGATTTGCCATCGAATCCCAGCTGTTTGATAAGCTTGACTTCCTCTATAAAGCCCTCTTCGTTGTTAATGTCCGAATAGACCGTATCGAGGGCGTAAATCCCCGCCGCTCTGGCCGCCGTCACAATGGCGCTTCTGGCGTAGAGGATTTCCATCCCCTCCGGGGATCTCTTCGTTTTCATGCTGGTCACGTAATCTTCGGCCCCCAGGGCAATTCCTACGAGCCGTTTGCTCGCTGTGGCTATCTGATAGGCATTTATAACGCCCAGCGGCCCCTCTATGGCAGCCATCATTTTAATTGTTCCCGGATCGACTCCGGCGGCTCTCTCTTCTCTTTCTATCAGTTTTTCAACTGCCAGTACATCTTCGGCGGTTTCCGCCTTGGGAATCCGGATGATATCCGGTCTGGCCCTTACCATCGCTTTAATGTCGTCCTCTCCGAAAGGAGTATCCAGACCGTTGATTCTGACGACCGTTTCTATCCCTTCGTAATCGAGAGTTTTCAAAGCGTTGAAAATGAGAAGTCGTGCCGAGTCTTTCTCGTTGAGCGATACCGAATCCTCCAGGTCGAACATAACCGAATCGGAGCGGTAGATATGGGCATCCTTGACCATCCCCGCGTTATTGCCGGGAACATAGAGCATGGTGCGTCGAAGCTTTTCCATCTATTTCTCCTCCCATCGTACATGCTGTATGCCGGCTGCGCGGTAGGCCGCCGCTTCCAGACGGGCTTTTATCGTACAATCCAGGGCTCCCTTGTCGTTTACTTCGACCAGAGCGTCTTTCACGTCGAGTTCTTCCATCTTTTCGCGGATGACCGTGCGGATCTGTTTCCCGAACTGTTTTTCCACGATGCTTTTCAGATCGATCTCGATACCGCCTTTCGTGTTTTCCGATACGGTTATCATCACATCGCTCGATTCCAGCGTTCCGGCGATACCTCTTTTCACAATTCTCATGTATTTAGTCCTTTAATTCTTTTTATGACAGGTTCGGCCTGTGGGCTTTTCAGGTAATGGAGAGTCGCCGGGGGAACCAACTCCGCAATGGCGTCAAAGTCGTCCCGGGCTATGAGTTTTCGGACCCGCGAGGCGCTGATCACTCCGTCCCCCTGTTCTTTTCTCTTTATGACAATGAGCTCTATTCCTCCGGAGGGGAGTATCTCGGCCATCAGTCCGTTGTAGTGGCTTGTCACGGGACAGAGCGGTTCCTCTCCGACATAACGGCGGTTGATTCCGAGGGCAGGAGCGATCCTGTCCCTGAACAGCGTCAGATCCATTCTCCCGTGGGCATCGATGATCCGTTCCGAATCCTTCAGAAAATAGGAGGGGAAGGTCGCGGCTGAAATAACATACTGTCCCGAATGGTGGACCGTAACATTTTCAAGATGGGCCGTTCCCTTTTTTACCAGATCCATTCTCACATCGGCGGGGAAGAGCGAGCGGTTTTCATCGAGGAGAAAAATATGTACATGGTCATTTTCCGCAGCGGTTTTTTCAATCAGGAAGAGATGCCCCTTCGTAAAGGGATTGCAGTTCATGACTATGGAGGCGATTTTATCTCCCGGCACTTTCTTCTGTGACAGTTTTTCCAGATAGTCTGCAAGGCCGTTCTTCATGTTTTCCATCAGAATGGCTTCGCCATCGACCTTTGCGATTCCGTAAAATCCCAGATCGGAGAAAATCGCTTCGTTTTCCGGTTTGGTAAAGAGAAAAAGATGATCGGAGTTTTCATGATGGGCTTTCAGGAGAAGATAGGTGACGATCTTTCCGATATAACCTTCCCCTTCATAATTTCTGTCGACAGCAATGCATTTGAGGACGGAACCGGACATGGCGCCGGAAGCGACTATTTTTTCATTCTCTTCCAGAACGATGGCGTAATCAATGTCATCGTCCATCTCCAGGTCCCGGCTGTTCAGAAATTCGGTAAATATTCTTACATCTTTTTTGCTTTTTAGAGAAATACTTCTTAAGTCCAGAATTCTCTCCTCAGCTTTAATATTAATGGAAGTATAAATCATAATTCGTAGATTTCAATTTAAAAAAGTACCGAAATCGTTTTCGGTTAGTAAAAATAAGAGGGGCTGTTGCAAAAGTCCATTTCCACAACCCTCACCCGGCCTCTCCCAGAGGGAGAGGAGTCTATAGTGGGCTATACCCCCTTCTCCTCCGGGAGAAGGGCTGGGGTAGAGGGGTGGAATAGAATTAATCGACTTTTGCAACAGCCCCTCTCCCAGTTTTCAGGCAGTCTGACCTTTTCCAGCTGCTCTTTTTTTCCTCATATCTCCGATGATGGGAAGAATGACCGAAAGCACTGTTATGATAATCAGGGCAATGGCCAGAGGAGAGCTCCAGAATATGCTGAGCGAACCGTCAGAAATCTTATAGGCTCTCCGGAAGGACTGCTCCATGTTGTTGCCGACGATTATGGCCAGAATCATGGGAGTCGCCGGTATTTTCGCCTTTGAGAGGAAGTAGCCCACAACACCGAAAATAATCAGCAGGTAGAAGTCCATGACACTGTAGCTGATGGCGTAAGTTCCAACGAAGGCCAGACCCAGAACAATGGGGTAGAGAATCTTCGGCGGAACGGCGAGAACTCTTACAAGCAGGCCTGCCATGGGTATGTTGACAAAAGCGAGAATGATATTCCCTATAAACATGCTGGCGATAAGACCCCAGATAACCGTGGACTGCTGCTGGAACAGCATGGGACCGGGCTGGAGACCGAGCATGAGAAGGGCTCCCATCATAACGGCCGTTGTACCGGAACCGGGGATGCCGAGGGTCAGCATGGGAATCATGGCTCCGACCGATGCGGCGTTGTTGGCGGCTTCCGGTGCGGCGACGCCCTCGATGGCTCCTTCTCCGAACTCTTCGGGGTGTCTGGAAAGGCTCTTCTCATTGTTGTAGGACATGAGGGCGGCCATGGTTCCCCCGGCGCCGGGAAGGGCTCCGATAAAGAATCCCAGAGGCGAGCTTCTCAGAATGGGCCAGACACAGCGTTTCCATTCTTCCTTCGATATCCAGATGCGGCCGAACTCCTTCTGAACTTTTTTCTTTCCTTCTGCTATATTCTGAAAGCTTTTGAAAACCTCGCCGAGAGCGTAAATCGCGATGATGATGACAAGGAAATCGATTCCGCTCTGGAGTTCCAGAATCCCGAAGGTGAATCTCTTTACCCCCGATTGAGCGTCGATGCCTATGGTGGCGACCATGAGTCCCAGCACCATGGAGATAAACCCTTTTATTCTGTCTCCCTTGGACATGGAAGCCGTGGCGGAAAGGGCGAAAAGGAAGAGGAGAAAATATTCCGCCGGACCGAATTTCAGGGCGAAACGGGCTACCGGCATGGCGACGGCCACCATGACCAGAGTTGCGAAAATCCCGCCGATAAAGGAGGCTATGGCCGAAATGGCCAGGGCCGCTTCCGCTTTTCCCTTAAGGGTCATGGGATACCCGTCAAAAGTGGCGGCGACGGCGGCGCCGTCACCGGGCGTATTGATCAGGATGGACGCTCTGGAGCCGCCGTACATGGCGCCGTAATAGACGCCGCCCATGGTTATAAGGGCCGCTTCGGGCCCCATGGTAAAGGTCAGGGGAAGAAGGACGGCGACACCGGTGGCCGGTCCGAGACCGGGAAGCATCCCGATAATCGTTCCCAGAACACCTCCTATGGTAACCCACATGATATTCATGGGGGCGAAGGCGACGGTAAATCCGTTCAGAAGATACATAAGTGAATCCATAATCGGTCTCCTTAAATCCAGATTCCCGGCGTCATGGGCAGATAGACGCCCAGAAGCTTCGAGAAGAGGATATAGATTATCAGACTGAAAACCACGGAAACAACGGTGTTGATTTTCCATTTTCCGGCTCCGTTGAAGAGAAACAGCTCCCCTTCGAGAAAGAGAAGCGTGGAAATGACATAACCGAGCTTGTCAAAGAGTATGGCGTATAATATGGAAAACAGACAGGTCAGTCCGATATTCTTCAGATTGGTATCGATTGTAAACGTCCCGGCGGGGCGTTCATCTTTTTTCGTTTTTCTCATCTCCTGAAAGAGCATGACGGAAGAGAGTATGATCATGAGGAAACCGAGCGTCATGGGAAATATTTTCGGTTCCATGGGGCGCCCTATGGGGGCGTCGGGAAGCAGAAAAGTCATCGCCGTGTAGATCAGGCCGATCAGGAGGGCTAATATTCCCGATAAAATTGATATATTCATTTCTGGACTCCTGGAATTAATGGGAAAACCGCCGCCCTCCGGCAACTGGGCGGCGGCGGTTTTCCTGAATCCTGCGGATCTAGTTCTGCAGCATTCCGATTTCGTTCAGAATATCTCTGAACTCATTGTCAGCCTGTACGAGGAACTCTTTGAAATCGGGAGCGTCCAGGTAGGCGTCGTCCCATCCGTTCGTTTTCCGGGCCGCTTCCCATTCGGGCGTCAGTCTCAGTTTGCCGAGAGTTTCCCGCCAGTAGTTTACGGCGTATTCGGGCATTTCGGGAGGTCCGAAGAGTCCTCTCCAGTTGACGAAAGTCGCGCTGATGCCCGCTTCCATACAGGTCGGAATATCCGCTACGACGCCTTCGCCGACTCTGTGGGGCGCCGTCTGGGCCAGGGCTCTCAGGTCGCCGCTCTGTATCAGCCCCAGAACTTCGGAAAGACCTGTTGAGAAGAGGTCGATATGCCCTCCCATAACCTGGGCGGCTCCCGAATCGTCGAAGCTGACATAATCTATATCTCTGAGGTTTTTGACGCCGGCCGCTTTGGCCATAATGAGGAACTGGAGATGGTCCATGGAACCGGCTGAGGATGTTCCTCCTATTTTCACGCTTTTCACATCATTTTTAAGAGAGTTCATAACATCGTTGATGCTTTTGTAGGGCGAATCTGCTTTTACGACGAAGACCGCGTAATCGGCGATAAGCCTGGCCAGAGGCGTTACGTTGTTGTAATCCAGATCGGTGGTGCCGGCGAGTTTGGTCAGTATGAGGGGAGGAGAATAGACGGTGATGGTTTTATCATCGCCTTTCTTTTCCTGAAGGCTGGCCAGATGGACGGAACCGCCGGCGCCGGGATTATTTCTCACGGGCATGGGAACTTTGACGAGTCCCGTATCCTTGAGTGCTTTGGCTGTCGTTCTGATCGTCAGGTCCCAGCCGCCGCCGGCACCGCTGGGGGCGACGAAATCCAGATTCCCTTTGGGATATTGTACATTCTGGTCTGAATCACCCTGCTGGCCCATAGCCGTAAGTGCGAGAGGCGACAGAATCAAAAGCGCTGTAAAAAGCAGCAAAGTCTTTTTCATTTTTTTCTCCTTGATTTGGTTGACTGACTCATACTAAACCCCGGCGTCAAATCTGGAAGTAAGAGGGATTCTGATTATCCTGTAGGGGTTTGTCCTACAGGGGATCCCGGGAATAAGCCTTTAGTGAGAAAACATTTGCATAAGCCCCGTACAGGTTGATATAGTGTCTTTATGGTCATCAGTTACCGGAAGTTTCTTGCCTTTCAGGTATTCAGTCTCCTTTGCCTCTCCCTTGCTGCGACGGAGGATTTCCGCTTTTACAAACTCACTCTCGAGAACGGACTTTCAAGCAATTCGGTTTACAGAATCGAGCAGGATTCGACCGGATATATGTGGTTCGGAACCTTCAGCGGCCTCGACCGCTACGACGGGCGGGAGGTGAGAACCTATAAACCGGAACCGGGCGTTCCCGGAAGCATCAGCAGCCCGGTCATCTTCGATCTTCATGAGGATTCGAAGGGGCGGCTCTGGGTGGGGACGGACGGAGGCGGACTGAATCTCTACAATCGGGACAGCGATGATTTCACCCTTTTCAGCCACGATGCGATGGACAGGAAGAGCATCAGCAGCAATAAC
>JAFGXR010000119.1 GCA_016936555.1 Spirochaetales bacterium
CCGGGTTGCATGGGCGAGCAGCAGCCGGAGGTTGCGACCAGCCCCGGGTTGCATGGGCGAGCAGCAGCCGGAGGTTGCGACCAGCCCTAGAAAAATTTCATGGGCAGTTCCAGTTCCAGCCCGACGGGGCAGTGATCCGATCCGTAGATTTCATTGTCGATCCAGGCGCTTTTCACATAGCCCTTGTCGATCAAGTCCCGCGAGACGAAGAAGTAGTCGATCCTCCATCCCGTATTATTGGCTCTGGCGTTCATACGGTAGGACCACCACGAGTATTTTTCCTCTTCGGGATGGAAATGGCGGAACGTATCGACATAGCCGGCGGCTACGAATTTGTCGAGCCAGTCTCTCTCAATGCGCAGATAGCCGGAATATTTTTCGTTGGCTTTATCGTTCTTCAGGTCGATGGCGTTATGAGCGGTGTTGAAATCGCCTGTAGCGATTATGGAACGGCCCTCCTGGCGGAGTTCTTCGGCTCTTTCGAGGAAGGCATCGTAGAAGCGCAGCTTGTAATCGAGCCTTTCATCGCTCTGCTGACCGTTGGGATAGTAGATGTTGAAGAAGACGAAGTCGCCGTAATCCATTTCGAGGATCCGGCCCTCCTGATCAAACTCTGCAATCCCGAAACCGTGTCTGACGCTTTCCGGTTTAATTTTTGAAAAAGTGGCAACGCCGCTGTAGCCCTTTTTAACCGTTGAGAAGCTCCAGTAATCGTGGCCGCCGTTGATTGTCCTCATCTCTTCGGTGACCTGATCCTCCTGCATTTTCGTTTCCTGGATCGAAAAGATCCGGGCATCGCATTTCTCAACAGATCTGATAAAATCCTTTTTCAGAGCTGCCCTGAGTCCGTTGACGTTCCAGGATATCAATTTTATATTTCTGCTCATCTCTTCTATACTCCGCAAAATTTGAATTACTGTCTTAAATACTAACTCTTTTAAAATAGCATCTTCTAACTAAGATAGGCAAATGTCGAGGAAAAAACAGTTCCCATCGGAATTCTCCTGTTTTATTTTAACTCATCCTGTTGTATGGTGCCTTTATGATCAGAAATTTTATCCGTTATTACAAACCCCACATCCATTTGTTCATACTCGATATGGTTTGCGCCGTTATCGCTTCGGCCATGATCATCGGCCTCCCTTTTCTCACCCGCTCCCTGATCGGAGAGGTTCTCCCCTCCCGCGATATAAGCAGAATAGCCACAACTCTCGGACTGATTTTCGCCATTTATTTCTTCCGGTCCATCCTGACCTATATCAGGGTGAAGTGGGGGCATATTCTCGGGGTGCGAATGGAGGCTGATATGCGCCGCGATATTTTCGCCCATATACAGAAGCTCTCCTTCAGTTATTTCGACAGGGTGAAAACCGGACACCTGATGAGCCGCATATCCAACGACCTGAGCATCATCGCCGAAGTGGCCCACCACGCTCCGGAAGATCTGATCATCTCCACGATCATTCTCATTATGGCCTATATCGTCATGTTCTTCTTTAGTACATCCCTGGCTTTTATATCTCTGATCCCTTTTCCCTTTATGATTGTATGGGGGATCTATATGGGATCGCGCATGAGAAAAAGCTTCCGGAAAGTGAGAAAGGAGATCGCCGAAATCAACAGCACCGTTGAAAATTCGGTTATGGGAATCCGCGAAGTGAAGTCTTTCGCCAACGAGGGGCTGGAGAACAGCAAGTTCCACAGGAGCAACGATACTTTCCGCGTCGCCAAGGAGATCAGTTATCAGCGGATGGCCCGTTTTCATTCGGTCATGCAGTTTTTCCGTGATTTCTATTATTTCTGTATTATCGCCGGAGGCGCCCTGCTTATTCACCGCGGCTCTCTGAGCCTTGTCGATCTGCTGGCTTTTATCCTCTATGTGGGTATCATTCTTCCTCCCATCGACCGGCTGATCAATTTTACGGAGCAGCTTCAGCAGGGGATTTCCTCATTCGAACGCTTTCAGGAGATTATGGATATCGATCCCGATATAAAAGACGCGCCCGATGCAGTGGATTTCAAACCATCGGGAGGTGCCTTCCGTCTGGAACAGGTCAGCTTCCGCTACGATAAATCTCCCGACTGGATCCTGAAGAATATCAATCTGACAATAAAAGCCGGAGAGACCATCGCCCTCGCCGGAGAATCGGGGGCCGGTAAAAGCACGCTGGCGTCTCTTCTCCCCCGGTTCTACGATATTCAGGAAGGGAGGATCCTGGCGGACGGGCAGGATATCAAGTCTCTCAAACAGCGGAGCCTGCGCAAAAACATCGGCATCGTTCAGCAGAACGTTTTTCTCTTCGACGGGACGATCCGGGAAAATATCACATACGGGAAACCCGATGCGACGGAGGAGGATATCCTCGAAGCCGTAAGAATGTCCAATCTGGAATCTTTCCTCGAAACCCTCCCCGACGGGCTGGATACGGAAGTGGGGGAGCGGGGCGTTCTCCTTTCGGGCGGACAGAAGCAGCGGATATCCATCGCGCGGGTTTTTCTGAAAAATCCCGGGATCCTTATTTTCGACGAAGCGACCAGTTCGCTCGATAATGAATCGGAAGCGATGATTCAGGAAGCCCTGTGGAAGCTCTGTAAAAACCGCACAACGATTATCATCGCCCACCGGCTGTCGACCATAATGAAAGCCGACCGGATCTACGTTATGAAAAACGGAGAGATCGTGGAGGAGGGATCCCATCTGGAATTGATCGGACTCGGAGGTTACTATAAATCGCTTGCCGATAAAGGGACTCTCATAGCTCAGCTATAAGAGATTCAGATCCCCTTTTCCGTTGATTTTCCTTTCATAGGGGTTATAATTAATAAAAGATACATTTGTATGGGTAGATGGGAATATTCCCACATCTAATCAGTCAATATCTTTCTCTATACCCGAAAGGAGATATTGATGAAAAAAATATCCCGCATCCTTCCGGTCCTTCTTTTTCTGTTTTATTCAGTTTCATCCGGTCATAGCGAAAACATTTTTTCTCTCGATGTTCAGCCCTTCGGATCACTTCCTTTAGGCTCCAGTTCCGATGTTTTCAGTTTCGGAGGAGGAGCCGAACTGACCCTGTCTCTGTTTCCACCGGCACTGGGTGTTCTGGGATTCCAGGTAGCCGGGGATTTCCTTCTGCTTCCCCTGGTAACCGAAGATTCGGTCTGGGCTGTTTCCGGCGGAATCGGCCCGGTTCTAAGGATTCCCCTCGGCGATAGGATCCGGCTTTATGGAAGGGGGTACGTGGGATATTATTATTTCGACACCCTGGGATGGGAGAAAACTTCCGACGCGAGCAGCGACTTTACATTCGGAGGGGGAGCCGGAGCGAATTTCCTTCTGGGAAATGTGATGGCCCTCGGGATCGGCGCTTCCTGGGATTATTATATGAATCTGTACAACGGCGTTTCTTTCATTCTGTCGCTCCGTCTCGATTTCGACTCGGAGAGGAAGGAGCGGACGCCTTCGGAATCTCCCGGAAAAGTGTCTCCTGAGTTGCTGAAATCATCGGGAACCGGCATAAAGCTCAGCCAATTCGAATTGCAGCCTCTTTTTCCCGTTCTCTATAAATACTACGACTCCAACCCCGTCGGTTCCGTTCTGGTGGAAAACAATGATACTCTACCGGCGGAAGAGGTCAGCATCAGGTTTTACTCGGAAAGATATATGGACAACTATATGGAAGTGACCGATCCTTTCACCCTTGAAGCGGGAGAGAAGAGGGTTGTCGAACTCTACGGTTTATTCACCGAGGATATGATGTCCATCACCGAAGGGACAAAAGCTTCAGCCAGCGTGAAGGTCAGCTGGAATGTGGGGGGAGCGGAGTACGAAGAGGAATATACGCCGATTCTCGAGTGCTATAATCGCAACGCGCTTACCTGGGATGACGACAGGAAAATCGCCTCTTTCATTACAGCTAAAGATCCCGATATTTTGAATTTTGCCAAAAACGTAACGACCTGGATGCAGGAAGTTAAAAACCCGGCAATCGACCAGAATCTGCAGAAGGCGATGATTCTTTTCGAAACTGTCAAAAAATACGGAATACGGTATGAAGTCGATCCCACGACGCCTTTCTCCACGCTGTCCCGGCAGGAGACTGTTATCGATTTTCTCCAGTTCCCCCGGCAGACGCTCCAGTATTCCAACGGGGATTGTGATGATTTATCGGCTCTGTACACTTCGCTTCTCGAGGCTGTGGGAGTCGAGACGGCTGTCATTACAATACCGGGACACATCTTCGCGGCTTTTGCTTTAAAACAATCTTCAAGCGAAGCTCTTCATTCCTTCAGTAAAGCGGATGAGCTGATTCTTATCGATGATAAACCGTGGATCCCCGTGGAAATCACTCTGTTTCAGGACTCTTTTGAAAAAGCATGGCAAACCGGAGCCAAGGAATGGCGCGAGAACAATGCGAGAAATCAGGCCAGTTTTTATGCGACGCGCGATTCATGGGGCATTTACCAGGCTGTGGGGTTTAATGAGGGATCGGGCAATATAAATCTTCCCGGTAAGAATGAGATTCTTGAGGAATACACCAAGAGCCTGAACCGCTATGTGGACAGGGAGATCTACCCCCAGTTAACGCGGCTCCAGTCCAGAGGACTGAGACAGGAGGATCCCGTTTATCAGAACAAGCTCGCTGTTCTCTATGCCCGGTACGGTCAGTATGAAAAAGCATACAACTCTTTTATGGAAGCCCTGAAAAAGCAGGAATACAAACCGGCACTGATCAATCTGGGCAATCTCCAGTATCTGAAGAAAGATTTCAATGCCGCTCTGGATTTCTACGAGAGGGCGCTGAAACAGGACGGCAGCGATAGGAAAGCTCTCCTCGGCGCTGCCAGGTGCAATCATGAACTGGAGAATTACGGATTGGTCGGCAGAATGTACGATCAGTTGAAGGTTCTCGACTCCGACCTGGCCATGCAGTACAGCTATCTGGCACTGCGAAGCGATGATGCGACCCGGGCCGCTGATGTTACAGCGATGAAAGATATTGTCCTGTGGGAGGATGAAGAATGAAAAATACCAATTCCCTTAAGTATCTGATCCTGTTCCTCGGACTCCTTTTTCTGACCTGCGACATCAGCTCCCCTTTTCTGACCGAGCTGCAGGATAAAATCGAAGAAGAGCTGATTCCCTCCTACACAGTCTCTTTCGATAAAAATGCCGATGATGCGGCCGGTACGATGGATGATCTGGTTCTGGCTGAAAATGCGACAGCCAATCTCAATGCAAACGCCTTTACCCGCAGCGGCTGGAGTTTTAGCGGATGGAGCCTCACTCCTGCCGGTTCTGTTGTTTACGGCGACGGGGCGGAGTTTACAATGGGGTCAGCAGATGTGACGCTTTATGCCCGGTGGAATCAGGTTTCTGCAGGCGAAACGGATTTTTCGGCAAGTTCTGTGGAACCTCTTTTCAGCGGCGGTAATATAGTGGGAATCAGACTTGTTCTCGAAAATACCGGAGAAACTGCTGAGACTGTTCTCTATCAGATATTCTTTTCGGAAGACTCCACCATCAGCAAAATAACCGATATCAAAATATACGAAGATTCGGCCTTAATCCCGGCGGGGGGGGAGAAGCAGATCGATCTGTCGACGGAAACCGATATAAATCCCTATATTCATGACAATCTGATTTCCATTACCGGCGGTGATTACTACATCGGAATCATCGTCGATCCCGATGATGACTTCAGTGAAACGAGTGAAACCAACAATGAGGCGGTTTCATCTACAACCTATCCCGTAGAAGCGGTTTACCTCGACGGATCGGTAACGGTAACTCTTTCCAACGGAACCGAAGGACAGTCTGTTTATTTCGGAATAGCTCCGACCGGAACAATGGATTTTGAGGCTTCGGGAGCAGGCCTTATCAATAACGGGGGAACGGTTTCCATCGACGCCTTTGATATCGGGGACGGGGTGACTTCCTGGGTCGCTACGGGCGGAGCGGAATATGATCTGTATCTGTTTATAGATGTTAACGATAATTACACACCCGGCCCGGATCAAGGTCCCGATGCGGGCGATCTTACGATGGACACTATAACATTCGGCCCTGTCGACGGCGATGAAACGGTCCCGATTGACGCTTCCGATATGTATTATTCAGGTTCTGTCAGATGCGAGCTGGACTACCCCGAAGCAGCGGGAGGAGATATTGTCTTTCTGGTGGCTCGAGTGGGAGTGGATACGGAAGTTCCCGATCCGACCAGCTGGATAGAGGCATCGGTCAGAACTACAGTAGACGGGGCGGGAATAGCGTCGGGAACTCTTATGGAAGGAGTTGATCTTACGGAGATGTACAATGGCGATCCCGCATACAACAGCACGACGGATGAGATCTTTTATCCGGAGGATGATGTTTCCTACTTCTATGCCGCCGCAATCGATATGGGCGATGTCCTCTGGCTGAAATGGAATGATCCCTATGACTACAACGGCTTTTTCGGCGATCCGCCTACATTCGTCGGCGGTCAGCAATCGGTGCTGTCGCTGACATCGGCCAATTTTCAGATGATAGGGGGAATCGCTGTGGAAGCTTCGGGATTCGGAACAGCTGAATTTGATAATTATGACATCTTATATGCCCTTTCCGATCCCGCCGATCCGGGAAATATATTGGGGACCGGAGCCATACTCTGGAGTGACCGGAGCGGCGGGGACTCCAATTCAGTTGTCATGAATAATGATTTCAGCCATGCCTGGAGTTCTGAAAGTGCCTGGGGAACTGATTTAACACTGATGTACTTCCTGGATAAGGATGGTAATGGAGACCTGAGCAGCGGGGATCTCATGAATGAAATGGTCGTTTCTATTCCTGCCGACGGTGCGCCCCGGACGGTAACGCTTTCGGCTATTGATCTGGCTGTATATGCCTCGGGGACAACCTATTTCTATTCCGATACAGGCACCCCCGTAATCTCGCTGGACTTTTCCGATGAGAATACATTCCACGATGATACTTCCTCTGCGATTCCGCCTTTTGAGGGCAACAATGCTCTGGAAGTTGAATTCTCCTTTAATCCTTTAGAGTTTTGCTGGTTTGATATATATGTCAGAGATAATCTGAGGTTTGCCGAAAATCCCGGCGGTTACAACTTAACCTTTAGAATGAATCTTTCGCAAGTCAGCGGTATGAGCAGTTTAGGTTATACTGTCTGGGACAACAACAGTGAAATGGGCGGCCTCAATTTTATGGTTGATACGGATACCGTTAACCCCGATTACGTTGTCGAAGCTCCCGGAGCAAACGGCTGGGGGCTCTACAGCATACCTCTGACCGGCGGCGATACGAATTTTTCTCTGAATGTCGATATCAACAATCTCTCGCATATGGCCATCGGTTCGCCAAATGACGTAAATGGCGATCCGTTTCACGGTATTGTTTTCTTTGACGATATGCGTTTCGAACCGATAAGTCCGTAAGGTTTTTGACACATTGTTTTAAAGGGGAAGGGCTGAGCTGGTCTTTCCCCCTGTTTCATCGACTGAGTGAACTGTCCTCTTTGTTCGCCCCGTTCATCGGGGTAAGGTCGATGACTCAGATGATCGTCCTCTTTGTTCGCCCCGTTCATCGGGGCTCAGGTAAAAATAGTGTGAGACCGGAAGGGACATCTCCCTTACAATAAAGGGAGATGATTCAGTCCTGTCCCGTTTTCTGCCAGTTTTTTAATGACTCCTATCATCATGGAGCTCCGCCGGAAGAGGGGAGGCTGCTCTTCCTGTTTATACTCGAGGGGAGCGCGACTGTTCATCTGGGAGAGAAGGTTCTCGATGTCCGCGACAGCTCTTCCTTTATTCTCCCTTCCGGTCTCTCTCTCCGTGTCCGCGGACGGGGTAAAGCCCGGCTTCTCGATTGCCGGCTGTCCTATATCAGTCCTTTTTTGAACAGTTCTCCCGGAGCTGCTTTATCCGGCCTGCTCCCTTCGGCCCGGTCGGGTCCTTTTCGCGCATTCAATCTCTCGAACCATTCGGCTCTCCGTGTGGAATCAATTTTCGATATAATCCACGAGGAAACGGCTCTGAAACGGAGCGATTATCTGGACATGGTCCATTTTCAGATTTTTGAAATTCTCATACTGCTCAGAAGGGAAGGGGCTCTCTCTCCGCAGGAAATCGAAATATGGACCGGCAGCCGGAGAATCTGGCAGATCGAAGATGTCGCGGAGTATATCGCCGCCAACTTCGATCTCTCTTTTACATTGGAGGAGCTGGCCGCCCGTTGCCATCTGAATCCCTCTTATTTTTCCAGAATCTTCCGGGAAAAGATGGGACAGCCCCTCTTTGAATTCATAAACAGAGCAAGGATCAACCGGGCGGTGCAGCTCCTCAAAAAGACGGATTTATCGATACTCGAGATTGCCATGACAGTGGGATATAACAACGTATCGTTTTTCAACAGGTATTTCAGAAAACTGAAAGGCTGCTCTCCCGGAGAATACAGAAAGAAAATGAACAGGTAAAAATTGTGAAAGACAAAAGGTCCTTCTTTTTAAAGGATCGTGTCAGACCCCGGTTTTCCGATGGGTCATATTTGAGAAAAAAGGGGAAGGAGAAATGAACATGAAGGACTTTTTAAGTACATCGCCCATAGCCGATGAGGTCAGGCTTCCGGCCAAAGTTGTGCTTGAGCGGAAAAAGCTTAGTGTCGAGGAGCTGCTCTCTCTGGAATCAAAGGGAGTCTTTGATGTTCCGGGAGACCGGGACAACGATTACGAGCTGGAAATCAACGGATGCTCCATCGCCCGGGGACGCATTGTCCGAAAGCAGGGAGAATACTATTTCAGGATCAAAGAGATGTGCGGGGAGGAACGATAAATGAAAGAAGGAAAAATCAACGATGTGAAAGTACCGGTCGAGGTCGTATTGGGCCGTACTGAGCTGAAACTGGAGGATTTTGCCTCTATAGGGCCGGGTTCGATTATTGAATTGCACTCTCTCGCCGGAGAGCCTGTGGATCTTGTTGCTTCGGGAACTGAAATCGCCAAAGGCGAAGTTGTCGTTATCGATGAGAATTTCGGAATCCGTGTGACCGAAATCCTGAAAAAAGGGTAGAGCCATGGAAGAAGAATATAAGACTGATATGGTGCCCGGAAGAGCAATCCTGTCTTCATCAAAAAAAGAAAAACGGGAATACCGTATAAAAAAATACGATTTTAAGAAGCCCGATAAATTTTCGATGGAACAGATCCGGACGATTTCCATCGTTCACGAAACATTTTCCCGGCTGGCTTCGGTATCCCTGTCGGCCCGAATCAGGAGGAAAATAGACCTTTCCGTTGCTCAGGTCGATCAGCTGGCTTTTTTCGAGTTTATCGACTCCATTCCCGATCCGACGGCTATGGCCATCGTCAATCTCCATCCCTTGAGAGGCAGCGCCATCATGCAGATTGATCCGGATATCTGCTTCCCCCTGTATGATATTCTCTTCGGCGGCTCCGGGAGGGATGCCGTGGCGAATAGAGAGCTCTCTCCTATGGAGCGATCGGTCAGTAAGGGCATTTTCGACGCTTTGCTCGAAGAACTGGCTGTCGCATGGGAACCGATGATAGGTTTGAAACCGGAGATAGGACAGATCGAGACAAATCCCCGGGTGGCGATGATTGTTCCTCCTGTGGAAATGGTTATTCTGGTCAGCTTCGATGTCACGATGGAAGGGCATAGGGGTCGAATCAATTTCTGCATTCCCTTTCTGACCATTGAACCTCTTATCGACAAACTGAGCATTCAGTACTGGTTTTCCCGGGTGCACAACGGGAAAAGCCAATGCGTTCCGCCGGAAAACATAGTTTCTCTCAAGCTTGACTGCGATGTTCTGGCTGCAGCGGAAGACCTGAGCCTCAGACAGATCGGTCAGCTCAGGAAAGGCAGTCTGATCAGACTGCCCCTCTTTGGAGAAGGAGAATCGCATCTGAGGGCCGGCGGCGAAATAGTAATGGACCTTTCCCGCAGGAAAAACCGGAACGCAATGAAATTCCTGATTACAGAAAGCCGTTTGAGAAAGAGCGGCGCGGTTCCGGAATTTCTCGATCTAAATCGTAAAGAGGAGATCTTGAGAAAAGATTCAATTCTGAGCCTTTCAGAGGAGGTGAAGAATCTTTCTTTGACTCTTACCGAAAGGATAGACAATCTTTCCATAAATCAGGAACAGCTGAACGATCAGGTTTTTTTCAGAAGTGATGGGGAACCGCATTCCGGGCCTCAGAAGAAAGTCCCTTTCGGCTTTATCGGACTTCCCGATATTCCCGTCCTCTATGAAATCCTTTCAGCGGAAAACATCCAGGCTGCCGCCCTGATTCTCACGCGTCTCGATTCAGGACTGGGAGCCGAACTGCTGGCCCGTTTTCCCGAAGAACTTCAGCCCGGTCTGATCAAGCGGATCGGAACGATGAACCCCCTGTCGCCGAAGATCATAGAGGAAATAGAAGAAGTTTTACTGAGCCGTTTCAACAGAATCTCCGAGAGTTCCGAACCGGATGTGAAAGGGGTGGAAAAGATTACCCAGATCCTCAGTCTTTCACCCCGGACTGTAGAAAAAAATATTATTGAAAGCCTGGATAAAAGCGATCGTGATTTTTCCGAGGAGATCAAGAAGAGAATGTTCGTCTTTGAAGATATTGTACTCCTCGACCGCGGGGCCGTCGGCAGAATGGCCGATCGCGTGGATATCGGGGATCTATGCCTCGCCATGAAAATGGTGGCGGAAGATTCCGTCAATGAGCACATCTTCGCCTCGGTGTCCGCGGAAAAGGGGAGAGAACTGAAAAGCTGCCTCGAAAAAAAAGGACGCGTTCTGATTTCGGAAGTCGATAAAGCCCGGCAGCGGATTGTCGCGGAGCTCAGGCTTATGGAGGAGGAAGGGGAGATGATGATCGCCCGCGCCGATGAGATAATCGACTAATTCAGCCAGTTCAGAATGCGGGAGACGGCTTCGACGGCTTCGGGAATATAGGGTATGTTGAGCATCCAGACATGGAACATGCCTTCCCACTCCTCATAGGTCAGGTCCAGTGACGCGGCTTCCGCTTTTCTGCGGAACTCGCGGCAGTCCGGTAGAAGGATATCCAGAGTCCCGATCATCAGCAGGGTCGGCGGAAGCCCTTCCAGGCTGCCGAATAAAGGTGAAATGTAGGGATTCTGCAGCTCTTCCGTTCCTCTGTAAGAGGACGCGGCATCGGCCAGACCGGGAAGAGCCAGCATATTGTCCCGTTCGGCCTGTTTCGGGGTTTCCTCATTATCCATGGCCAGGTTGAGCCAGGGACTTAAGAGGACCAGTCTGGAGGGGAGAGTTTTTCCTTCATCGCGGAGTTTCATCGCCAGGGCCAGGGTCAGTCCCCCTCCGGCCGAATCTCCCATAATAACTATATCGTCCGGTGCCGTGTCTTCCAGAAGCTTAAGATAAGCCGATTCCACGGCGTTCAGAGCGGCGGGGTAGGGGTGCTCCGGCGCTTTCGGATAATTGACCAGAAGCACCCGGTAGTTGTCGGTCAGAACCAGATGACTCAGAACCCGCCAGTGCAGTAGAGAAGGGCCGCTCACATAGGCTCCACCATGGGAGTAGAGAATCGTTTTTTTAAAATCACTTTTCCGGGGATAAATCCAGTGCCCGTAGAATCCGGTGGTGTCAATCTTTTCGATCAAACATTTCTTCCGTGCCAGAGGTCCCGGTTCGGGGAAATCATCTTTCCGCAGTTTCTCGAGTTTCAGCCCGTCGCTGAAAAGACCGTGGATCATTTTCTTCAGAGATTTATTGACCATTCTGCTTTGAAAGCTGGGAGTCTGATGTTTCATCTATCTGATAAATTCTATTTTTTTTCCATAATGTCAATTGTCTGATTGCGTTGATCCGCCGTGAAGGTAAAAACCGCCACCGCTCCGCGAAAGATCATCGATGCTATTCTGAACGGATGAATTTCCATTATCCCGTTGATTTTACGGCCAGAATCAAACGCAGACTGTTTATATCCGTAGGACGGCTGATAAAGTAACCCTGCGCCTCGGCACATCGGTTCTGTTTCAGAATTTCGATCTGATCCCCCGTCTCGACCCCTTCGGCTACGACATTGAGGTTCATTATGTCGGCCAGAGAGATGATCGTTCTGACAATTCCCTGATCCTCCTCTTTGTTCTGCATATCATCGATAAAGGATTTATCAATTTTCAGAGTCGTGAGGGGGAATTTCTGCAAATAGGAGAGCGAGGAGTAGCCCGTTCCGAAATCGTCAACGGCAATACTGATTTTCATGGCTGTCAGTTCATTGAGGATTTTCATGGTATTGGCAATATCGTGCATGGCAATGCTTTCGGTAATTTCCACTTCCAGCAAATGGGGGGGGAATGATGTTTCATCGAGAATCTTCCTTACCTTTTCAGCCAGTCCGGGCTCGATAAACTGAACGGCTGAAAGATTGACAGCCAGCTTAATCGGTGTTTCCAGAGCCTCATTCAGCGCTCCTATATCGAGACAGGCTTTTTTCAGGATAAACTCGCCTACGGAGATAATTAGACCCGATTCCTCCAGAATGGAGATAAATTCATCGGGATAGACGATTTCCGATTTGTTTCTGTTCCAACGGACCAGCGCTTCCACTCCGGTAATTCTGTTTTCATTAATGTTGAATTTGGGCTGATAATAGACGAGGATCTCCTCATTTTCCAGCGCTGAACGGAGCATGGTTTCATTCTGGTGGCGTAATTTCAGAATCCTGTCATCCTCTTCCCTGTAAAAAGAATAGGATCCTTTTCTTGATTTCTTCGCCATATGCTGAGCCTGATTGGCGTTTCGCGGAATCTCTTCGATCTGCGGGCTGTCCGATGGATAGAGGGAAATACCCTGGGAGCACGAAGTGAAAATTTTTCTCCCCGCAATAAAAAAAGGCTTTTCAAGATCGTTCTTTATCTTCTCGATAATCCGGATTATATCTTCCTGTGTGTTGATGTCGGTCAGGAGCAGAGAGAATTCATCTCCTTCATAACGGGACACCGTATCGGAGCGGCGGCACAGGGTTTTCAACCGCTCTCCCACCATTTTAAGCAGCTCGTCTCCGACCTGATGACCGTAGGAGCGGTTTATCTTCTTGAAGTTATCGAGTCCCAGGCTGACGACGCAGACAATGTTTTTTTCTCTGTCGGCGTTCATCCCCGCCATAAGCAGCCGGTCGTAGAAGAGATTTTTGTTGGGAAGGTCGGTCTGGCGGTCATAATTAGACATATAATGGAGTCTTTTTTCAAGATCGCGGTTCTGAGACAGATCCTGGCACACGAAGGAGTAGTTGAGAGGTTCTCCCTTTTTGTCCTTTATAAGCACAACCGATTTATGCTGGGGAAAAATTTCCCCGTTTTTTCTTCTGTTCCAGGTTTCTCCCACCCATTTTCCCGTTTTGTCGAGGGCTGTCATCATCGCCTCGAACTGCTCCGTTCGTCCTTCGGGAGGACTCAATTCCTCGATGGATCTGCCCAGAATTTCTCTTTCGCTGAACCCCGATATTTTTTCGAAAGCCCTGTTCACTTTTGTTATGACAAGGTTTTTGTCGGTAATGATTATCCCTTCGAGGCTGTTTTCCAGAATGGTGGAAGCCTGTTCCAGTTCCCTTGTCCGCCGGAGTATTGTCTTTTTGAGGATGCTTCTGTTTATCAGAAGAAAAGCCGTTGTCGTCAGGATAACTATAACGGCTGTTATAATAGTGGGAATATGTTCGGCGTAAGGGTTGTTGCGGGGGCCGATCCATTTGCTGTACAGGCTGTAATAATAGGAGTCCCTGTTATTTTTAAGACTTGTCAGGCGTGTTGAAATCCTGTCGAGCAATTGCTTGTGGGGACCGTTCAGAGCCGTGACGGGATAAGCCGGTTCAGGAGAGAAAACGGTTGGAGTGATTTTGATATCTTCGGTTCCCAGCAGATAGGAGTTGTATATGACTCCGCCGTAAATCTTATTGCTTTTGACATCTTCGATAAGGGAACCGAAGGTTGTATATTCAACGATTGTGAAGGGAATTCCCAGGGCATCCATAAAGGATGTGAAACTGGCACCGATTTCATCGCCCGTAACGATCCCGATTTTTCTGCCGCTCAGGGATTGAATGCTGTCGTACCGGCCCTCTTTACTGATAAAGAGCTGGCCCCATCCGCCGGATATACTTTCTGCGGCGAAGTAAAATACTTTCTTTCTCGATTCCGTCTGAAAGAGAGCACCGTATATATCTATTTCGCCCGATTCCAGCTTGGAAAACAGTTCTCCGTAATTTGTCTCGACGAAACTGTATTCCACATCCATTTCATCGAGAATCCGGGAGAAAAGCTCCACGAGAAAACCATCGGGCTTCCCCGCCTTGTTGATAAATGAAATGGGTGGTGTATCGGTGATAAATCCGAATTGTATTGTATTCTCCCCATCAGCATAGAGCTTATGTGGTAAAAACGGGAGAAAAAATACGAATATAGTAATAATCAGGGGTAGTTTACCCTTTTTCATTCGGTCCTTCACTATTAATAATAAAGGATATTTGAATGGAATTTACAAATGATTTCAAGAGATTAGGGTGTTAAATCCATCATTAATATGCGGGAATTCCTCTTGTTGTTATAGCTTTGCTGTTTCTCCGGGGGCAGTTCCTCCCGGGAGACGGTCTTAAAGCCCAGAGAGAGAAACCAGTCCGCCGCTTCAGTTGTCAGAACAAAAATATGACGGAGACCCTCCTCCCGGGCCCGTTCCAGAAAAAATGAGACCAGCCGCCTCCCGATTCCCAGATGGCTGTACGATGCATCGACCGTTATGGCGGCAATTTCTCCGTATCCCTTACCGTAGGGGATAAGGGCGGCGCATCCGTGGATGATATTGTCCATCGAATACACGGCGTAGTGTTTCTTCTGAGCCAGAAGATCTTCCTTCGTCCGCTTCAGGAGCAGGCCTTTTTCAATCAGCGGCTGCATAAGGCTGAGAATGGCCGGAACATCGTCTCTTTTCATGGCTCTGATGGATTCGTAGATATTGGTATGGATCATGGTGCCGCTGCCTAGAGATGAGAAAATCTCTTTCAGTACGACTCCTTCAATTCTCCCGTCGAGAATATGCACTCTGTCGACCCCTTTTTCACAGGCTTCAACAGCGCACTTCAAAATATTTCTGTTGGGAACATTTTCATTGAGATCTATAAAATCTTTAGCCGCCCGGATATCCATTTTTGAAATGCGCCCTTCCCGGGAGATATTGGTGGATCCGGCTGTTTTGTAGGGCGGGGTCATCAGAATATCATCGCCGGTAATGTAGAAGAGTTTCCTCGCCTCCATGGCCGAAGCCAGCGTGACAGCCAGATTGTCAGAGTTCACATTGTAGGGAACTCCCGTCGAATTCCAGCCTATGGACGGTATGATGGGGATCAGATCTTCATCGAGAAGCTTTTTAATTGTAATCGTATCGACTTTTTCAACTTTCCCCGTGTTGAGGTAATCCAGACCGTCCCGGACGCCGATCGCTCTGGCCTTTACCCAGTTGCCGATGACCGCGTTCTCGCCGTGGGCGGAAAGAGCTGTCATCACCTTGTTCGATGTATCGAAAGCAGCCATTTTTATAAAGGGCACCGCTTCGGGCGGTGTTATTCGTATCCCCTTGTGGAATCTGCTATCTATTCCGTATCTGTGGAGGATTTCATTAATTCTCTCTTTGGCTCCGGCTATGAGAATGATGCGGATCCCGTTTCCTTTGAGAAGTGAAATATCCCTTGCCAGAACGGGAAAAGCCGGTTCGTCGATGATGGCGCTGTCCAGTTTTATGACGAAAGTCGATTTTTTGAAGCGGTGCGTATAGGCGAAGACTTCTCTTATAAGGGAGACCTGATCTTTGAAAGCGGGATTATCCATAGGATGATTTTAGAAGAAAGTGTTAAAAAAATCATCTACAAAATAGTGAAAATCCTATAGACTGGGTTTATGGACGAAGCAGAAGAGTTTAAAAGAGAGCGGGAAGAGCAATTCGGCGGTAAAATCCGCTTTATGTCATACGCCCGGTATGTCGGAGAAGCGGGGGGAACGAAACCGTTGAATATCGGAGGGCTCCTTTTCGTTATAAATGACACGATCCACTTTGAAGACTTTGAAAGCCAGAATTCTCTCATGTCTCTTATGGGCCAGAAAAAAAAATACACTAAAACGGAATTTTCCATAGAATTAGGCGATATTTCGGTTCTGAAAGAGGTCCGGGAGAAAAATGCCAACGAGTGCGTTTCCGGGGTCATTCACGAGAACGGGATCTTAAATGCTCCAGGCGGCCTTGCGGCTCTGTTTTTTAAATCGGTTGTCCAATTGGTCCTGAATAACAAACCCTCCCTCTTCTTTGACTTCCTCGATAAAGAGGGATTCAAGACGGTTGTGAACGAGTATATGCTGCGCCCCGAATAGGCGTTTTTATATGAAGTTTCATAGAATCATCAAACCTGTCGACTCTCTTATCTTCTTAATTAATGTCGCTGTGATTCTTCTTTTATCCATCTCTGTCTACGGCGGAAGAGGCGAGCCTTCGAATGTTCTGATCGAAGCCGGTGGAGAGCGGTGGATTTTTTCTCTCGATGAAGACAGAGTCGAATTCATACAGGGCAATCACGGCGAGACTGTCATTGAAATCAAAGGCGGGAAGGTGCATATTGCCGATTCGCCCTGTCCCGATAAACTCTGTGTCCAGATGGGATGGCTGGAGAAGCCCAACGACTGGGCGGCCTGTCTGCCCAACGGCGTATTCCTTACCATAGAGGGAGATAGCGATGGAGAAATCGATGCAATCAGTCAGTAGGGAAGCCCACATGGTCGCCATGCTGGCGGCATTCTGTATGTTCTTTTCCATGATCGAATACCTCATCCCCAAACCATTGCCTTTTATGCGTCTCGGCCTTGCCAATCTACCGATCCTCATAGCACTTTTTCTTCTGTCAGACAGAAAAATCCTTCTCCTCATTTTTCTGAAAGTGCTGGGACAGGGGCTGGTTAACGGCACTCTCTTTTCCTATATTTTTCTATTTTCCGCAGCGGGAACACTCTGCAGCGGAACTGCAATGCTTCTGATTTTCAAGGCGGCGGGAAAGCGGGTGTCTCTGATCGGAATCTGTCTGGCCGGAGCTCTGGTCAGCAATATGGTCCAGCTTGTGCTGGCCAGGTTTTTTATTTTCGGCCGTTCGGCTTTTATCATCGGCCCTCCCTTCCTGATCATCGGAACGGTCAGCGCGCTGATTCTCGGGTTTTTCGCCGAGCGGTTTGTTGAGCAGTCAAAATGGTTTGCCCTTCAGAGGGGAGAGCGGAATGGATAAGCCGAAGTTCTTTCTCTGGGCGGGCATGGCATCGGCTCCGGCATTTCTCTTCCAGAGCGATCCGCTGTTCCGGTGGATACAGGTTCTGCTCTTTATCTCGGCTACAATCATTTCCGGAAAAAAATTCAGGCTGCTGCCCAATCTCCTTATGACTGCGGGGATCATTTTTGCCAATCTGATGACTCCCAACGGCAAAGTGATCTTGTCTTTCTGGGGTTTCAGCGTAACTCAGGGGGCTCTTGTAAACGGGTTTTCCCGCGCAGGGCTACTCGTAGGCATGATATATCTCTCGCGGTTCTCCGTCCGGAAAAATCTCCAGATTCCCGGACGCCTGGGCAGCCTTCTCTCACTTGTCTTTTTCTACTTCGACAGGATTGTTGAAGGGGAAAGAGTGACCCGGGGAAATTTCATGGAGAAGATCGATGAGAAACTGATGGCCGTCCAGAAAATCTCAATTGAAGATTTCTCCTCCGGAGAAAATCCGGATCACTTGTCCGGGGGGGAGAAACTGATTGTTCCGGCACTGGTTTTTATCCTAAGCTGGACACTTTTTACCATACCCTTGCTTATTTAAAAACCGTAGATTCTATCTGCTGTTGCTGTCAGCTTTTTTACCATCGCCGCGACCTGTTTCCGGTCGATCAGAAAGAGAGGCGGATAATCCTCGTACTGAGTGACAGCATAATTGTTCCCGTCGTAGGGATGGAATTTCGTTTCGGCCCACCGGGATCCGCCGTCTTTCAGTTTCCAGGAGATGGTCAGATAGCTGGAAGAGGTTGATGCCCCGGTTTTAACCTCTCCGGAAAGGCGGAGTGAAGAGACTGTTTCATAGAGCTCTGAAAAATCCTTTTCGCTGATTTCCATCCCGTTGAGGGTGAAGGTCGGCCTCCCTCCCATCCTGTCTATTCCGATCATAAGCGCCAAATCGGGGGTAATGATATTGATGGTGTCAATCTTATCCCTGTCGACAGGGCGTATCTGCCTGTCCGCCAGAGAGAAGGGGGCTGTATTCAGAAATTCCAGATTACCGGATTCAAGTGTGAAAAGCTGTTCTTCCGTTCCCAGCTTCGCATAGACCTTACCGGCTCCCGCCGGTTTCCCCAGATGGAGGATCAGGGCTTTGCCGCTTCTGTCGGCCATGGAAAAATCCGGTCGGCCCGTGTCGATCCCGTAGTCGGCGGGATTCCCCTTATCGATAAAATCGGCGATCTTCAGGGGGCTGCCGATACTGTTCAGAAAACTAATGAAATTCTCCTCATTGACGGGAACCAGCCTGCTGTAAGGGGAATCGAGCATGTGGATGAAACTATCGGGGGCGAACTGGTCAAAGCGTTTATAGGGTATAACGGCGAGGGGGGAGGACCCTTCTATCGCTAGAGTCGAAATATCTGACAGATCGGGCATGGGCAGATTCCTGTCCCTCAGATCATCGGCTCTCATTTTCAAGGCGGAACCGGGATCGCTTTTTACCAGATAAATCTCATCGGATCCTTCCAGAGCAAGGTAATATCCCTCTTCCCCGTCGCTATAGGAACCGGGATAAATTGTCCGGGTCTCCGTCCCGTCGCTGATGGTGATGGACCGGGAACCGGGATCGATTCCCTTCGCTCCATTTGCTTCGGAAGAGAAGCTGACGGTCCTGACTGAATCCAATGTGCTGAGTTCCCTGATGTAGGGAAGAACCTTGCCGGGGTCGATGCGGCTGAGAGAGCTGCTCTCCAGGGACCAGGTTCCATTGACTTTCCTCAGGCTGACTGTGCGGCCTTTATCGACGAGTTTAAAAGAAATGACTGATTCACCGGGCATGTTGAAGAGGGTCTTCGGACCGTCGTCCTCAGCTGTTTCGACCGGAGGTTTCTCCGAGGGGATTTCGGCGGGATTTTCCGCAGTAGTCCCGGCAGCCGGAGTTTCCGGATCAATTTCTTCAGGAGTCTCCGCCGGTTTCTCTATGACAGTTTCCTTCGGGATCTCTTCCGGAATACTTCCTTTCCGTCCTGTAAAATAGAAAATCGCCGCTGAAGCGGCGGTAATTATCAGTACTGATATGAATATGGAGCGTTTTTTCAAGTCATCATCCTTTCATCAGATCTCTATGAGCTGACAATATAACGCGAAAATGGACGGTCGACCGGACCGCCAAAGAATTGTATAATATTTTCCGGGTATTAAAAAAGGATTTAAAAGGAGTGTCAATATGACGGAAGCAGTACAGAAAATACTGGATATTTTTGAAGAACTGAACAGGGTTCCCCGCCAGTCGGAGCATGAGGAGAAAATCCATAAGTGGCTCGTAGGCTGGGCGGAAGAAAACGGCTTCGCCTGTGCAACTGATGATTCGCTGAACGTCAATATAAAAATCCCCGCCACGGCGGGCTATGAGGATGCCCCGGGACTGGTGATTCAGGGGCATATGGATATGGTCTGTGAAAAAGTCGACGGCTCTGATCACGACTTCTCAAAAGATCCCATAAAACATGTTATCGACGGCGAATGGCTGACTGCCGACGGTACCAGCCTCGGAGCCGATAACGGCATAGCGATCGCCATGGCATTCGCCGCCGCTCTGGATAAGGATCTGGAGCACCCCGCTTTCGAGATTCTCATTACAACCGCCGAGGAAACGGGTCTCTACGGGGCCAATGCCCTGAAGCCCGGATTCGTGGAAGGGAAGATCCTGCTCAATCTCGATTCGGAGGACGAGGGGATTTTTACAGTGGGCTGTGCCGGCGGTAATAACACAATCATCCATTTGCCCGTTGAATACAGGGATATTCCCGCTGGTCATAAGACCGTTCAGATAACTGTGACGGGACTCCTGGGCGGGCATTCGGGAGTGGATATCAATACGAACCGGGAAAGCTCCAATGTCCTTCTGTCCCGTCTTGTTTCCCGGGTCCTCTCGCACCTTGATGCGGGACTGGTTGATATTTACGGCGGGACGGCTCACAATTCTATCGCCCGGACCTCCGATGCGGTACTGGCTGTCAGAGTTGCCGATCTGGAAAAACTGGAAGAGGTCGTCCGCGAAGTGGAAGCCCAGTTCAAAGTGGAAAATTCCATAGTGGATAAAGGGCTTGAGATCAAGACAGCGACGCCCGGAGAAAAGTACAGCAGAATGCTGACAGCCGGGTCAGCGGCAAAATCCGTCAATATGCTTCTGGCCATGCCCCACGGCGTTCAGAGAATGTCCGCCGCCATCTCCGGGCTCGTTCAGACTTCCAATAACCTGGCCATCGTGAGACTGGAAAAGGAGAACCTCTATGTGCTTCAGAGCCAGAGGAGCTCCGTTATGACAGACCTGATGTATATGTCCCGCAAAATTGAAGCCATAGCCAAACTGGCCGGTGCGGAAGTCGAAATCGAGGAGAAATACCCCGCCTGGATGCCCGATATGGATTCGCCTCTGCTCCAGAAGTGCCGGGAAGTCTATATCAGAACTTTTCAGAAAGAACCGGTTATCGAAGCGATACACGCGGGTCTGGAATGCGGGGTGATCGGTTCCATTTACGAAGGGATGGATATGATTTCCTTCGGACCGGATATTCAGGACTGCCATTCTCCCGATGAGAAGCTGAGGATTCCCTCTTTGGAGTCGGTGTGGATATTCCTTACAGAACTCTTTAAATCCTACAGGAGCTGATCTTACTTTCCGGACACTGCGGTAGCAACTGAAAAAGTTTTCCGAACATATGAAGCCCCCAAATTCGGGGGCTGAACAAGGGTTTGAGCCGGCGCAGAGCTTTTTTAAGCACTGCGTATATATCAGATTCTGACCCAGTTTCCGGTTTCCGCCGATTGGAAGAGGGCTATAAGCACTTTCGTATTGGCCAGCGAATCCTCCAGAGTCACAGGAACCTCACTGTTTTCCAGAATGGCTCTTGAAAAGTTCTCACCCTGAAGAGTGTACTGGTTACAGGCTTCGATCCTGATTTCCTTCCGGTCTCTGTCCCTTATAGGTCCTTTTCCCATATAAAGGGAGCAGCTCTCATCGGCGGGAGCGTTAAAGGGAATTTCCACATCAAGGGTGTTTTCCGTTCCGGTAATGGTCATTCTCTGCCTTCCCGCCAGCTGTGTGGAGCTGGTGAATATGGCCTGTCCCGAGGGATATTCCAGAATGGCCGATGCCAGTCTGTCGGTTTTGAAAGCGGGATCGACTTCGGTCAGCGCCATGACCCTGACCGGTTCCTCTCCGAATATGAACCGGGAGGTATTGACGGGGTAGCATCCGATGTCCCAGAGGCTGCCTCCGCCGTATTCCGGCTTATTTCTGATATTATCTCCGTCGGTGTTGTAATAACTGAAGAAACCGGCAATGGATTGAACTTTTCCGAGATCTCCCTTCCGCACCATATCGCGGGCTTTCAGCCACTGAAGATGAGAGCGGACCATAAAAGCTTCGCTGATTTTCATGCCCGTTCTGTCCCGGGCTTCCATCAGTTTTTCCACATCCTCAACTGTCAGGGTTATGGGTTTCTCGCAGAGTACGTGTTTGCCCGCTTCCATGCATTTTATGCTCCACTCCACATGGAGATGGTTCGGAAGAGGGTTGTAGATGGCATCGATATCAGGATCGCTCAGCAGCTCTTCGTAGGAGCCGCAGGCTTTGGCTATGCCCAGTTCCGCCGCCGCTTCTTCCGCTTTCTCTTTGTTCCGGGAGGCGATGGCAACTATCTCGCAGTTTGATCCTTTCATCATGGCCGGGATGACCTGTTTCATGCCGATATTGGCCGTGCTGAGAATCCCCCAGCGGATTTTTGTGTTCATGAATATATCTCCATTGAGTTTTTAAGATAAGTATACAACATGTCATGACTTCACTCGTGAATCATTTCCCGATTTGTTGCTTTTATCCTGTAAGAGTATGATAATTAATGCGTAAGATACATGTTGCAGAAATATCAGCTCCTTTTGCTTTTACCTTTCATTCTCCTCAGTAAACCGGTTTCTGCCCTGGAAACGGATCGGATTATTATAGCCATAAACGCCTGGGAACCCTTAAAAAGCGAAGAAGAACCCTACGGTGTGCTGGCGCAGATTACCAGAGAGGCTTTTGAGCTGGAAGGACTGTCCGTTGAATTCCGCGTAGCTCCCTGGAAGAGGGGGTACGATAACGTCAAAGACGGAATCTGGCACGGGATCGTCGGGTGGAACAGGACGGCGGAGCGCGAGAAACTATTCTTCATATCGACACCGCTGATCCTGGAGGATGTTGTTTTTTTCCACAGAAAGGATCTGAATCTTGACTGGAATGATGTCAGTGATCTGCAGGGATTGTCCGTGGGAATGATCGATGGATACAACTACGGCCCTCTGCTTTCGGAGGCGATAGACCGCCATATTCTAAGAACGGAAGTGACGGGATCCGAAGAACAGAGCATTCTCATGCTTGAAGCAAAGCGCTTCGATCTCTGGCCTTGTGAGGCTGATGTCGGAGTCTATCTTGTAAAGAATACCTTGAAACCCATACAGGAAGCCCGGCTCACCTATCATCCCCGTCCCATCCAGGTCAGCGATTTATGCCTGCTTCTCTCCCGGAAAATCCCGGAAAACGAATCTTATTACCAAGCTTTCGAACGGGGGTATGCCAGGCTGAAAGCGAGCGGCCGCTTAAAAGAACTCATTGAAGAGTTTCTACCCGGTTCAAGCAGCCTGAAGTATCTGGATTGAAAAAACATTCGGTCAAGCCCTCTCTGAATTCACCTCTTTTACAATCAGCAGAAGAATGATCAGGGCGGTGAGGGAAGTCCCCATGCTGATGAAAGTCAGTCCTCTCAATCCGATACCGTAATAATTTAACGGACCGAGCGAAGCCGCGGCGGTCATGCCTATCAATGTAAAAGCCGAGCCCAGGCTGAGGGTCTTTCCCCTTCGGTCGGGAGCCTGTTCGCTGAGCAGCGCGATATTGCTGACCAGGGCGAACTCGAAAAATGTCCGGGGTATGATCAGACCGATTACGGCTGCGACAATCCCCGCATTCAAATAAGGGAGAACCAGAAAACCGGCAACCATTCCCGTTAAACCTATGGCGACGCTTCTCTTCTTTCCGAATCGATCGACAAAGAGGCTGACGGAAACGCTGGCCGATAAATCGGTGCAGCCCATGACCAGAGCCACCGTTCCGAGCATCGACGGCGTTAAGCCGTATTCATCGATAAGCCATCCGCCGTGGATGATCATCAGGTGCATGGAGGAAAACATGAGCAGGCCGTGAACGGCAATGGCGCCCCAGGCGGAACGGCGGTTTTCCCCCAGATGGAACAATCCCGATATTTTCCCGACCGCTTTCTCATTCCCATCGGTCTTTTGCTGTCTTTCGCTTTCCGGAAGGGTGAAGAGGAGAAGAACAGCGATGAGAAGGGCGAATCCGATCAGAATAAAGGGGACTCTCCAGCTGAATCTTTCTATGAGAAGCCCTGCTGTCATCAATCCGAATATCCCGGCGAGAGCCCAGGAGTACTCGAGCATTCCGATGCCCATGGCCCTCTTTTCGTAGGGGAGCTTCGAGCTGGTGTGGGCCTGAATACTCGGAATAAATCCCGCCTGTCCCAGTCCCGTGAGCATAAGCCCCGAGGCGAAAAGAACGGGACTCTTTGAAAAGCCCGTCATCAGCAGACCCGTTCCGGACAGGAGAAGGGAGAACTGCATGACTTTCCGGTAGCCGATCCTGTCGGAGAGAATCCCGAGAGCCGGAGAGACAAGCCCGAGAAAACTTCTCGCGCCGACCAGGCTTCCCAGGGCCACGGCCGATATGCCGGCGCCGGCGGCTATGATTGTCAGAAAGGGATTGAAAATCTGCGAGGCGGTCTCGGCAATGAGCTTGATAATGATTCCGAGAGAGAGGAGATAGGATATTCTGTGGTTGAGCGGTTTGTCATTTTTCATTCCGGTTTACTATAGCATGTTCCGCTGAAGATGGAACGGAATTTTCACTACAGCCAGGGGTTGAGGACCTGTCTGGGGAGGGCCAGGAAATCTCTTGAGTTCCGCGTTACCAGAATGGCTCCGTTTATGTAAGCCGTCGCGGCAATTAACCCGTCAAATGCCGGAACAATTACCCCCTCTTTTTCAGCCTGGGATGTCAGCTCTCCCCATTTGACCGCAGTATCCGTATTAATCGTGTATGTCTGGTATTGGAAAGACTCCTGAACTCTGTCAAACCAGCTGATCAGTTCATTCTTCTGTCTTCCTTCCGGAAGTTTCCAGATTCCCCGGGAAATTTCTCCCAGTGTTATGAAAGACAGAAACAAGTGCTCTTCGGGAATGGATCGAAACCATCGGAGCACTTCCTGAGAGGGATTCTTTTTCCGTAGTTCAGACAGAACATTTGTATCGAGAAGAAATTTCAAAACCCGATATCTCTTGGCAGATCCTTGTTCCTTTCCAGATCCAGTTCGATTTCCTTATGAGGTGAAGACAGAAGAACATCCAAAATGGAGCGTTTATGTTCTTTTTCATAGGTTTCTGCTGAAACGATATAGGCCACCGGTACACCGCTTCTGGTTATCAATTGAGGCGATTCCGATTCCGCCAGTTTAATGACCTGACTGAATTTGCTCTTTGCTTCCTGTACTTGCCATGTACGCATGTTCGATTCCTCTCAATTTATTATTCTGACTAGACTGACTAGTTTGAGTATAGTATCAAATTGAAAATTTCTCCAAAAGTCATGTAATTAATTTGCCGATAGTTTAAAAATAACAGAATTACCGTCAGGAAAGGAGTATCTGAATGAAAGCCATGTCTCTGATCGATTCAAAACTTCAGTATGTACTCTATGTGCCTGTATTCCACAGGAAGACCTGACCGGCGGTATTTTTTTATCTGAAATTCAGACCCGTTGGACATCCAACGGGTCTTTTTTTTACTGGGGCTGGTTTTCGTAACGGTTCTGAGGAGGAGATTATGGACAATGTGCTGGAAATTGAGGGCTTGAAGAAAGAGTTCAGGAGCAAGGTGAAAAGCAGCGGTTTCAAGGGATCGCTGAAGAGTCTTGTCCGTCCCGATTTCAAGACCGTGAATGCGGTGGACGATATTTCGTTTTCCGTGGAGAAGGGAGAGATAACGGCGTTTATCGGGCCCAACGGGGCGGGGAAGTCGACGACGATCAAGCTGATGACGGGGATCCTCTATCCCGATTCGGGGCATATTTCCGTTCTGGGGATGGATCCTCACCGGGACAGGAAAAAGCTGGCCTATAGAATCGGGACGGTATTCGGGCAGAAGAGCCAGCTCTGGTACCATCTGCCTCCCGCCGATTCCTTCGATCTTCTGGGCAGCATCTACAACATGAGCGAGTCGGAGACGAAGAAGCGTGTGGACTATCTGACCGAGGTTTTCGAGATCGGAAAGTTCGTCAATCAGGCGGTGAGAAAGCTCTCTCTGGGACAGAGAATCCGCTGCGAGATCGCCGCTTCGCTGATCCACAGTCCGGAAATCCTCTTTCTCGACGAGCCGACTATCGGCCTCGACGTGGTGGTGAAGCAGAAAATCCGCGATCTCATCCTCAGAATCAACCGCGACAGCGGCGTGACGGTGTTTCTCACCTCCCACGATACGGGGGATATCGAAAAAATCTGCCGCCGAGCCATCGTCATCAACGAGGGGCAGCTGGTCTGGGACGGGTCGGTCAAGGATATGAAATACACGCTTCTCAATAAAAGGATCATCAATGTCCGGCTGGAAGAGCCGCTGGACCTGAAGCTGGAAGGGGTCGATCTGCTGAAGGCGAAAGGCCATTCGGCCAAGCTCGAAGTGGATCTTTCGGTCACGTCGATGAAGCATGTCATCCCCGAGCTGGTGAACCGCCACAATATCAGTGATATCAGCATTTCCACCATTCTCTTATTCCGGCGCAGCTCTTTGCCTCTTTCGATCCGCTGAAGCTTCTCCTGCTTCTGGCGGCTGACGGGGGCATTGTGCTCCTCTCCCTGTTCCTGTTCCGGGAGGGGCTGAAGCGGTACAGTTCGGGGAACCGGATGGGAACCAGGATCTGAAAATCCGTCTCCTTTAATGATATTTCAGGATTTTATTGAAAAAACGACTGATCCGCTCATCTCCGCTTTCGAACAGTTCGTCCGGCGCGCCCTGTCCGATAATCCCGCCCTCTCCGACAAAGAGAAGGTGATCGGCGGCGTGGCGGGCGAATCCCATTTCGTGGGTCACCAGAATCAGGCGCATATCCTCTTCTCGCAGTTCGCCGATCAGGTCCAGGACTTCCGAGGTGTATTCGGGATCGAGGGCTGATGTCGGTTCATCGAGAAGCAGAAATTCCGGGTGTATGGCCACGGCCCGGCATATAGCGATCCGCTGCTTCTGGCCACCCGAGAGCTGGGCCGGTTTTTTATGGGCCTGATCTGTCAGCTGAAACCGGTCCAGCAGCTTCACCGCTTCCTCCTCCGCCTTCTCCTCATTGTATCCGTGGACTTTGACCAGAGGGAGGGTGATGTTTCTCAGGGCATTGAGATGAGGGAAGAGATTATAGGACTGGAAGACCATTCCGATTCGCTTGCGGTATTCCCTCAAACTCACTTCGCTGTGAAAATCCACGGCATGACCGTTGATGCGGATCTCTCCGCCGTCGGGTCTTTCCAATCCGGCAATCAGACGGAGAAGCGTTGTCTTTCCGCCTCCCGAAGGGCCGATGAAAACCAGGGAGTGGACATCCTCCAGCTTTAATGACACTTTGTCCAGAACCGTGAGAGGACCGTATGTTTTGGTCAGATTGTCGAGCTCAAGTTTCATAGGAGAACCTCTTTTCCAGATATCGCGTCAGCCGGGAAATAGGGAGGGTGAGCAGCAGATAGCCGACAGCCAGCGGAATATAGGCTTCCATCGTGCTGAAGGTATTGGCGTTCATCTCTCTTGCCGCCATGGTGAATTCCTTTATGGCTATGACTGAGAGGAGTGAGGAATCCTTGATCAGTGAAGCCAGCTGTCCTGCAAGAGAAGGCAGTATCCTTGTAATCACCTGGGGGAAGATAACGTAGACATAGGTCTGGGTCGGCGTGAACCCCAGCGACCGGGCCGATTCGAGCTGGCTGGCCGCGATGCTCTCCACGCCGCCCCGGATGATTTCCGCGATATAAGCGCCGGAAAAGAGTGCCATGATCAGAACGCCGACTACAAAGCGGTTGTTCAGCCCG
>JAFGXR010000120.1 GCA_016936555.1 Spirochaetales bacterium
ATGAGCTATTCCAGCTTCCGTCAGGGTTTTACCAAACATGTGGGCATGCCGCCCGGCGTTTTTCATATCAACCAGAGGATAGAGCAGGTGAAAATGCTTCTGGCTTCATCATCGGTTCCCCTTAAAGATATTGCGAGCCGCTTCAATTATCCCGATCTGCCAAGTTTTACAAAGCAATTCAAAAAGATAACCGGTCAGACGCCGGGGAACTATATAAAAAATTTCAAGGATCAGTTCGGTCCGGCAAAAATCGCCGTTACAGGAGAATTATGATGAGTCAGCCTGGGGAAACAATCAGAGTGGGAATCGATATCGGTTCCAAGACGCTCAAAGCTGCGGTACTCAACAGAGGTGCCATCGAGGAGACTTTTATACTCGATCACAGGGGAAATCTGCCGGAGGCTCTGAAAACGGTTCTGGAGCGGATCGGTGAAAAGTTCGGTATTTCCAAAAAATACACCTACGGTATCTGCGGAACATCGGAGCTCGAAGGGATCAAAACAGTCGATTCCATTCTGGCATCGGTTGAAGCCAATCGTTTTCTCCAGACCGACTGCCGGAATATCATGGGGATCGGCTGCGAAACCTTTTATCTCATCATTCTCGATGAAAAAGGGAACTATAAAGAGCATCGGGTTAATCCCATGTGCGCTTCCGGAACGGGGAGCTTTCTCGATCAGCAGGCGGAACGGATCGGACTGACTATTGAAGAGCTTTCGGAAAAAGCCTATGCCTTCAAAGGCAAACGCCCGTCCATTGCGACGCGCTGCGCCGTATTTGCCAAGAGCGATATTATACATGCCCAGGCAGACGGGTACGAGCGGGACGCTATAGCCGCCGGTCTCTGCGAAGGGATGGCAGCGAGCATTCTCACCCAGCTGAAAAAGGGGCGGGATCTTTCCGGCGGAATCGTTCTCACCGGCGGCGTCAGCCGCAACAGGATGATCGCTTCGGAAATCGCCGACAGAGTCGACGGGGAAATCAAGATCCTCGAGCACAGCACGGTCTTCAATGCCATTGGCGCGGCTATTCTGGGAGAGGAGGCGGGCCTTGAGCCCCGGGTTCTGATGGATGCCATGAGAAGGGTTCACGAACGGCGCAAACCGCTGACCATTTCTCTGACTGATTACCCCGATTTCTCGGGAGATAACATTTATAGGAAAGATGGGGTCGAAATTTCCGAATATGCCGACCTGAGGGGGGATCGCCGGGAGATTATCATCGGTATCGATATCGGATCGACTTCCACCAAAGCAGCTGTTATAGATTACGGCAGCTCCGAAATCCTCGCAGGTCTTTACACCCGGACAGCCGGGGCTCCCGTTGAAGCCTCCCGGAAGCTGCTGGGGCTGATCGGTGAACTTTTTTCGGGAACCGAACTGATTATAAGAGGGGTCGGAACGACGGGAAGCGGAAGAATCCTCGTTAATGAAATCCTCGGCGCCGATCTGGTCGTCAATGAAATAACCGCCCACGCCAGGGGTGCTCTTTTCCTCGATCCCGACGTGGATACCATTATCGAAATCGGAGGGCAGGACTCCAAGTTCACCCAGCTGGAAAACGGCGAAGTGGTCAATGCGGCCATGAACTATGTCTGCGCCGCCGGAACGGGGTCCTTTATCGAGGAACAGGCTGTCCGTCTGGGAATCACTCTCGATGAGATCCCCGATCTGGCTATGGGGCGGAAAGCGCCCTATACAAGCGATCGCTGTACAGTCTATATGGAACGGGACCTCAATCTCTTCCAGGTAGAGGGCTTTGATAAAGCCGAGATCATTACGGCGGTTCTCCACAGCGTCCGGGATAATTATCTCTCAAAAGTCGTGGGGAAACTCCCTCTTGGAAACAGAATCTTTTTTCAGGGGGCCACGGCGAGAAATAAAGCCCTTGTCGCTGCGTTCGAACAGCATATCGGAAAGCCCGTTTCGGTCTCTCCCTACTGTCATCTGACCGGGGCTCTCGGGACGGCGGTAATGCTTCAGGCCATGAATCTGGAAAAATCGAATTTTGCCGGTCTGGATTTTACTTTCACCACGGACCGGGAAACCTGTTCCCTCTGTCACAACCGCTGTGAACTGTCCCTTTATAAAGTGGGTGACAGGACAACGGCATGGGGTCTCAAGTGCGGCCGCGATTACGAGGATAAAAAATTCGCCGCCAGGAAAAGCATCAGCGATCTTGAGAAACGTTTTGCCAAAGCCTTCCGCAGTGATAAAGACTACGAAATGGAAAGGCCCGTTCGCATCGGTCTTGTCAAAAGTCTTTATCATGCGGAATTCTATCCTTTATTCGAAGATTATTTCCGAAGCCTGGGGTGCGAGGTCGTACTCGAGAGCTCCAGTGCGGCTGTTCAGAAAGAGGGGAGCAAGCTTGTCAATTCCGATTTCTGCGCCCCCATGGGCATGGTTCACGGAATGGTGAACAGCCTTTTGAAGAGAGGGGTCGATCTCGTCTTTCTGCCGGCTCTTGTCAATGAGAAGAGCCTCGTCGACGGAGAGGACAGGTCGCCTCTGTTCCGGGAGAAAGCGAGAGACAGCTATTTCTGCTATTACTCCAGCTACGCTCCCTCCATTATACGCAATGTTTTCGACAGCGAAGCGGGAGAGAAAATCATCGCCCCCAATCTGTACATGGATGAACAGTCTCCCGAAGAGCTGGGAGCTGTCGTGGCTGCCAGTCTGGCAGTTCAACTCGGCGAAGAGGAGTCGGTTCTGGCCGCGCAGTTTGCCGGGAGCCTCAACACTTTCAGGGAAAATCAGGAGCAGTGGAAGAAAGAGGGCAGGAAAGTATTGGACTCCGGTGAGAATGAAATGAAAATCATGCTTCTCGGCCGGCCCTATTCCATCTACGACAAACAGATGAACCTGGGAATCCCCCTGAAACTGGAGGAATTGGGGTTTGATCTGATCTACCAGTCCATGGCAGAGGGAAAAACCGGCGACTGCCCCGTGGCGGAGCGCTTTATGGAGAAAATGCACTGGTTCTACGGCCAGGAAATTCTCAGAGCCGCCGAATATGCCGCAAAGAGCCATAATATCTATCCGGTATTTCTCAGCTTTTTCCGGTGCAGCCCCGACTCCTATCTGCTCACTTACGTGAAGGAGATTTTCAAGGCCTATAACAAACCCTATCTGGTCGTTCAGCTCGATGAGCATACAAGCGATGTGGGGTACCAGACCAGAATCGAAGCGGCGGTAGATACGTTCCGCAGTCACTTCAGGAAGACCGCTCCTGCGAGCCCCGTTGAAGATAAGCGCGATTATTCAGCGCCATTCGCGCCCGGAGATACAGTTCTGGTTCCCTTCGTCAGCGATATCGTCAGCATCCTGCAGGCCGAGGCTTTCGCGGCCAACGGTTTCCAGGCATCGGTCATTCCTCTGGAGCAGTCCATGATCAACCGGGGGTACCGCTATGCTTCGGGCGGCGAGTGCATGCCCAATGTGGCCATTATCGGATCGGTTATGGAGCATATCGAGCGGAACAATCTCGATCCAACCCGCTGTACGGTTTATCTGCCGGGGCTCTGTATGTCCTGCAACTTCAATCAGTACGCCGTGCTTATAGACAACGCCAGCGAAAACAGCGAGTTCAGGGGGCTGAAAGTCTACAACGGCAATATGATGCAGAAGATCGATAATGTTTCGAAAGAGATGAACACCATGATCATGGAGGCGGGGATTGTCGGCAGCCTGCTGTATAAGCTCTATTTCCGATTTGCTCCCTATGAAAAGGTGAAGGGAACGGCGAAAGGGGCGTTGAACCGGTCCATCGATATAGTCAAAAAAGCCATGGGGGAAAGAAAATCTCTGATGGATGCCCTGAGGGAAGTGAGAACCCTTTTCGAAAAGCTTGAACTGGCCGATATCCCCCGGAAGCCCAGAGCGATTCTGGTCGGGGATTTTTATGCCAAGTACAACAATATTCTCAATCAGAACCTGGCCGACGATATTCTGGAACTGGGCGCCGAAGTGATTATTCCCGCCTTTACCGAGACGGTCAATCACTTCCTCTACGAGGATGCGGTGAGAGACAGCGCCAACAGGAAGTTCCACAAGGGGTTCGTTCTGTTCGAAAAGCGCTATGAGCTGGTTTTCAAAGGGATGCTCGACGAAGATATTATGGAACCGCCTATGGAGGAGTGCGCGAAACTGGCCGACCGGTACAGCTATGACAGGGCGCTGGCCGGGGAAACAGCCATATCTCTGGGGCGCGTCGTCTATATGCTGGAGAAGAGGCAGGTCGAGGCGATCGTCCATATCAACCCGGTTTTCTGCTGTCCCGGAGTCGTTTCGAGCTCCATCTTCCAGCGGATAAAAGAGGATTACAAAGTGCCGGTTATCGATCTCTTTTACGACGGCAACAACAAACCGAACGATGTGCTGAAGCCTCAGCTGTTCTATCTGACGAACAGGTAATGATGGAAACTGATTAAAAAAGAGATACAGCAGCCAACTTTATATTCCTGGTACCGGTTCTCCGTTCCGTTCCTAAATCCTGATCCGGTCGAAACCGTTTCCGTAAACGCCCATGACTTTGGAGACAGAGACGAAGGCGTGTTCGTCTTCGCTTTTGACGATAGACATGATCTGATTGAACTGGGTGCGCCGCGCCAGCACGAGGAGAGGATCGGTTTCCTTTCCGCTGTACCAGCCCACACCTTTCAGCAGAGTTATCCCTCTTGAGACTTCGTCGTTGATCCTCTGGGCGATCACGGCTTTTTTCGTCTGGCTGATGATCATGAACTGTACCGACTGGCGGGACCCCTCCAGGTAGTTGTCAACGGCATAAGTCGTAACGGCCATGGAGACGTAACCGTAAACCATCGTTTCCAGGGAGCGGAAGACGAAATAGGAGGAGGCGATGATAAATACATCGCAGTAGAGCATGATCCGGCCGGGGGAAATGTTTTTATAGTGGTTGACGATCATGGCGATTATTTCCGTCCCTCCGGTGCTTCCCCTGTGGGAGATGGCCAGGCCGATTCCGATTCCCGTCAAACCGCCTCCGAGTATCGTGGCGAGCAGCCCGTCTTCGACGATCGGCTCCTTAATGAGAAGAGGCAGAATGGAAAGAGATGCCGAGACAATGACAATCCCGTAAATGGTTCTGATTCCGAAACTGGCGCCCAGAATTTTAATGGCCATGAGTATGAGGACGGCATTGACGCCGAGATAAATATATCCCGGCGTTATGTTCCACATATAGAAGCCCAGAGTCGCAAGGCCGCCGACACCGCCTCCTACTATTTTTGCCGGAATGAGAAAGGCCGACCAGCCCGTTCCTATGAGAAAGGCCCCCAGTGTTATGAAGATGTAATCCCTGATAGATGAACTTACCTTTCCCATATTTCCCCCGGTTTTTCAAAAACGTTTCGTCCGGAAGTGGCAGTAAGGCTCCGATCCTTTTTTCGCGTAGTAATTCTGGTGATAGTCTTCCGCTTCCCAGAATTCCGAGGCTTCCAGCACTTCCGTTGCCACATCCAGTCCCTTATCTCTAAGTATAGCGATAAGTTTCTCCGTTACAGCTTTCTGGCGGTTATTCTGATAGAAAACGGCCGATAAATACTGTTCGCCGATGTCCGGTCCCTGACCGTTTCTCTGCTCGGGGTCGTGAATTTCGAAAAAGAGTTTCGCCAGCTCCTCGAAGCTGATCTTCTGCGGGTTGAAAAGGACTTCAAGGGCTTCGTAATGGCCTGTGTCGCCGTGGCAGACTTCTTTGTACGTGGGATTCTCTTTTGTCCCGCCTGTATAGCCGACTCTGGTGGCATAGACGCCGTCGAGCTTCCGGAAGTAGTGCTGTACGCCCCAGAAGCATCCCCCCGCGAAGACAGCCGTTTCCGTCTCCCTTTCCGGTATGAATTTCATGGAGATGGAATTGACGCAGTGCCGCGTATCCTTTCCGGTGTATTTTTCTCCGCGGAACACATGGCCCATATGGGCGCCGCAATGAGCGCAGACGATTTCCGTTCTTCTCCCGTCAGGGTCGGGGTTTTCGGCGATGGCTCCGTCTATCTGGGAATCGAAGCTCGGCCATCCGCATCCCGAATGGAATTTATATTCCGAACGGAAAAGGGGAGCTTCGCACTGTTTGCAGATATAAAGCCCTTTTTCACCGTAATCCGTATAAAACCCCTTAAAAGGAGGTTCGGTCCCTTTGTGGATGAGGACAGCTTCCTCTTCCGGTGTCAGTTTATTATAATTTTTTTCGTTCATTAGGCTACCCTACTTTATATTTTTACTTAATATACAACAGGGCAGCCGAAAAGAAAACTTAAAACCCGATCAGGGCGTGACGTTCAGCGGTTTCAGATATGTTTCGATAAAGTCTTTCATCTGAACTTTGAACTGGCTGACCTGGTCGGCTTCGATATCCAGTCTGTCATTTTCCAGATGGGCGATGTATTTTTCCGATCCGCCTTCCTGATACCCGGTTACGAGCAGAGGCGTAAGGTCGCTGTCGAGCAGCCAGATGGAGGGATAACCTTTGACTCCGAGAAACTGCTGAAGGTAGGCATTCTGAGTCATCTGATTCTGGGACAGTTCTCTTTCCTGAGGAAAATCCAGATATACCAGTACGGCATTTTCATCGGCCCAGTTTTCAAAATCCGCCGTGGAAAAAACCTGATCTCTCAGGCGAGAACACCAGATGCACCAGTCCGAACCGGTAAAATTCAGTAGAAGGTACTTGCCTTCTTCCTCAGCCTGTTGAGCCGCGTGGACCAGAGAGGGATTCCAGTTTTCAGGCGGATAGGTCTCTGCCGTCAGTAAAAAAGATATAATGAGCATGAAGCTGATGAGCAAAATAGTTTTTTTCATGTTTTTCTCCTGTATTAAAAGAATAATATATATGAATAAATCGAAATAGAAAAGTAAAGCTGTAAACATTGCCTGCAGATATTCAATTATATGTTGGGAAATGGCGGGTTTCTCATTTTTCGGTGAATTAGCAGAATGTTGTTAAATTAGGTTGACATAAGCGAATCCACTTATTATTCTATAGATAACAATAATTATTATCAATAAGGAGAGAGCATCAGTGCCAGTTCTTGTTACAAAAGAAGCCCCTAGTTTTAAAGCAACAGCGGTTATGCCCGATAACACTTTTCAGGAAATCGAACTGAAAGAATACAGAGGCAGATACGTCGTTCTTTTCTTTTATCCCCTTGATTTCACTTTCGTCTGTCCGACGGAAATTATTGAGTTCAATAGAAAGCTTGAAGAATTCAAAGCGAGAGATGTGGAGGTTCTCGGAGTCTCTATCGATTCGGAATTCAGTCATCTCGCATGGAAAAATACACCGGTCAACAAAGGCGGCATAGGGAATATTCAGTACCCCCTTATCGCCGATATCAAAAAGTCCATATCGTTTGATTATGACGTTCTCTTTGACGAATCGGTAGCGCTCAGAGGTCTTTTTCTGATAGACCGGGAAGGGATCGTAAGACACCAGGTCGTCAACGACCTTCCTCTGGGAAGAAATGTCGATGAGGCTCTGCGCCTCGTGGACGCGCTCCAGCATACTGAAAAATACGGCGAAGTCTGCCCCGCCGGCTGGAACAAGGGTGACGATGCCATGGCCCCGACGGGCGACGGGGTATCCGACTACCTCGCGACCCACTGATATATGTTGCCGGGCGTTGCCCGGCAACCGGACAAATCTTTTTCTATCCTCCGTTTTTTGTTTCGGGAACCGGCTTCGGCCGGTTCTTTTTTATTTCGAGCCTCACCATGAGAAGGAGAAGAACGGCTGTGCAGGCTGTCGCCCGGATTGAATAAATAAGCGCCAGAGTGCCTTTCGCATCGAAGAGCGATATAACCGATACGAGGAAAAGAAGAATCCATGTCATAAAGGATTCAGTGTTCCTTCCGGCTTTCCACATTCTGTTGTAAACCGGCAGATAGGCGATAAACTGGATCAGCTGAAGCGACAGGTTGGTTGTGAAATGGGCTTTGGAAAAATACCAGTATGTCAGGATCAGGCCGACCAGGGCGAGACAGAGCTTTTCGAAACTATTGAACCTCGCTTCCCGTCCTCCGTAAATGTAGATGACCGCCGACAGGGTAAGACACAATACAATATCAGAGGTATTGAGAATATTGTCCAGAGGAGAGAAATCTCCGTCCAGGAGGTAACTGAACAGGGATCCCACGACGGCAATGGAGAAAAATATCCACATGGCCAGCGAGGGCTCAATCCTCTTTTTTACCGTCAGAACCGTATAGCGGACCAGGATAGCCGTGTTGACGGCTATTACCGAATAAAAGGATAAATCTCTCATGCCGAGTCCTCTTTCAACATTTCTTTCAGAACATGGCAGAATGTGATGACGCCTTCTTCCAGTTCGTTTGTTTCCCCTCTCGCGATGGACATGCGAAGGCAGGTTTTCCCCTTTCCTTCAGGCAGGAACAAGCTTCCGCCCGTAATCAGAACTCTCCGGTCTTTCAGCTTCTTCAGCAGATTCTCTTCGCCGCCGAATTTGTCCGAAAGATCAAACCAGAGATAAAATCCTCCCGCCGGGGTCAGGGGCACAGTCAGAATTTCCGCGCCGTAATAGCGGAAGAGCGAAAGCGCCTCCGAATAGGTCGGTTCCGCTGTCACGACCGCCCATTTCTCTTTTCTGAAAAGCTTGCAGATCAGGTCCAGCCCGTTCTGGGCGCCGTCGGTAATGAGAATCCTCTCCCTGTCCGCATCGATTTGGTTTTCGCTCATCATGCCGGATATGTCATCTCGCAGAGGATGATAGCCGTAGGGGTCTCCGTAAAGAAGAAGTTCTTTTCCTTTCTGTCGGAGCACGTCGTTGAGGCATTTCCGGAATTTGTCAGCTCCGTCGCTGTCGCTCAGAGGTGAAAATGTGCGGAAATCGTAAAAATCCTTTTCCGGTTGCGGCGAGGAGCGGAACGGGGGATCCTCTGTGCTGATAAGACTGTCCCAGTCGATCAGTCCGGATTTTCTGTCAACCGGCTGATGCGTCTCTTTTCTGTCTCTTATGTATGAATAGGAACCGGGACGGCTTTCCGTGTAACCGAGGGACCATAATTCCCTGTAGGCCTGATAGACTGTCGTTCTGTTGACTGCCAGCTCTTCAGCCAGTTCCCTGGTCGGGGGGAGCTGGTTCCCGCTTTTCAATTCGCCGTTCGCAATCAGGTCGATTATGTAATCGCGTATCTGACAATAGAGGGGTGTTGCGGAATGTCTATCCAGGGGAATATCGAACATAACTCATATATAAAATCAAATTGGTTCCCTTGCAACTGCCAATTTTATCTATTTCGAGCCATCCGATTTTAAATTCACTTTTCTTTGGCAGCGGAGCCCTTCTCGAGAATCCTCACCAGATCGCCGATATATTTGACATCCTCCGCGGGGAGGCTGTCGCGTTGAATAACGAGGAGACGTTTCATCGATTCGAATTCCAGTTCTGTGAAAAAGAACTGGCCGTTATCGTAATCGCGATTGAACAGACGGACGAAGCAGGCGGCGATCTGCTGAACTTCATTCATTTCGTAATTGTCCTGCAGGAAGGTGTAAAGCGCCGCGCCGTCCACCCGGTCGGGGAGGGACGACTGAAACAGGGCACCCGTTTCCTGTGCTACTTTTTTCAAATGTGACATTGTAATCTCTCTCACTTTATCGAGAAAAGCATCGCCTTTATTCATATCGATCCTCCTGATGGAAGAGATCCTAACGGACTTTGCCCATTGATTCAAGTTCGGTGACAGGATTCCGGTGAGGCGGTGTTGAATAATAGAGGGATATTAAACCATTCCGATGGTCTATTTTGCCATTTTATCCTTTCTGATGACCGGGATTCTCTTATTCCGGCTCTTGGCACATCTTTTGCTTTTAGGTAATTCATAAAAAAAGTGCAGGGGTATAACTTATGAAAATTTCCGGATCCGCTCTGATGAAAACCGGTGCGGCGCTTATTATTCTGGCCGGAGGAATCACGGCCATGGAGCTTCTCGCTTCATCGAAAGCGGAGGCCCATAAAAGAGAGGTCGAGGCTCCCGTGAGGAAAGTCGAGACAATGGTTCCCCGTTTTGCCGATCAGGCTTATCTGGTCCATGGAAACGGATTGATAGAATCGGCGGGGCGTCTGCAGATCTCTTCCGTCGTTTCCGGTGAAGTGGAATATTCCTTTAACGGATTGATTTCAGGCACTTACGCTGAAAAAGATCAGCTCCTTTTGAAAATCGATTCCCGTCAGGCGGAAAATACATTAAATCTGGCCCGTTCGGAACTGATCAAGGCTGTGGCCGCTCTTGTTCCGCAATTCAAGTCATCGGACGGTGAACTGTATTCCAAATGGAACCGCTATCTGGCCACGCTCGATTTCACTTCGGGTGAGACTCCCGATCTTCCCGCATCTTCCGGCTCCCGGGAAAAGCTGCTCATAAGCACATACGGTATCTATTCGGCATTTTACAATGTCCGGAACGCCGAGATCATGGTCGAGCATCATTCTTTCTACGCGCCGGCCGACGGCTTTATCCGGAGCGAAGGGATCAGGGAAAACAGTTTTGTTTCGGCGGGACAGCCGCTTTTCTCTCTGGTCGATGCGGAGAATCTTGAGATTTCCGTCCCTTTGACCGTGGAGGAGCTGAACCGGATCGATTGCGATTCCCGTCCGTCGGTAACCATTCTGTCCCCCGGAGAAAACGGGTCGGTCCTGAACGGCCGGGTCGTCAGCTGCGATGTGGAACTCAACAGAGCTTCCCAGATGATCGATGTCCTGATCCGCTTCGCCAATCCCCGACTGAATCCCGGTTTCGCTCCGGGCAACTATGTCGATGTGTTAATTGACGGCCGCCTTATGGCGAACACGGCTGCTGTACCCCGTCATGCCGTTCTGGAGAACAGTTTTGTCTACACCTATGAAGACGGGGTGCTGGGGAAAGAAAATGTCGCCATCCGGGCAGTTTCCGATGACTCTGTCTATATAGAGAACACTCTTCCTCCGGGAACGGAGATCGTCACGACCATTCTACAGAAACCTCTTGTGGGGATGAAGCTTTCACCGGTCGGCGACGAAGACAATGCGGAACTGGCAGCGGCTGCCGAGGCGGGAAACCATGAGAAAGATTCTTGATTTCTTTACGGAAAACGCCGTCCTGGCCAACTGGATCATGCTCATCATTATGCTGGCCGGCGTGTTCGGTCTTTACAATATGAAAATGCGCATCTGGCCGAAGATGGAACTCAATTACATCAATATCGACATTCCCTATCCCGGCGCGTCGGCCCTGGAAGTGGAAGAGGGCGTTATAACCAGAATCGAGGAAAACCTGAAAGGGATGGAAGGGCTTGAAGGGGTTTACTCCAGTTCCATGGAAGGCTACGGAAATATTTTCCTGATCATCTCAACATCCCAGCCTATGGCCAGATCGATCGACAAGGTGAGAAATATCGTCAGCTCCGTAGGCAATTACCCGTCGGGTGCGGAAACTCCCGTGGTCTATCAGGAAACATCGTGGAACCGGGCCATGCTCCTCACCATATACGGGCCTGATGATGTGAGCGTTCTGAAAGATGTGGTTCAGGAATTCGAGGATGATCTCCTGCGGTCCGGGAAAATATCCCAGATCAACAGCTGGGGACTGCCCTCCCGCCATATCTATGTGGAAGTGAAACCCGAATCGCTCCGCCGTTACGGTCTGACCATAAATGACATCTCCGGCGCAATAGGCCGTGCCAACCTCAATCTCTCATCGGGCGCCATTGTTACCGGACAGGAGAGGATTCTGATCCGGACCTACAGCAAACAGTATGAAGCGAGGGAAATCGAAAACATTCCCGTTTATTCGGCCATAGACGGCACCAGGATCCTGCTCCGGGAAATCTGTTCGGTCGAAGAGAAATGGCCCGACAACGTTTTTTATACGGAAGTGAACGGACAGAAGGCCGTGGGCCTTAACATCATGTACAACAACAATGAAGACGTGATCGAAATCGCCGAAGCGGTCGATGCCAAAATCGAGGAATACAATGGCAGATACGACGGCCTGGTAACCTTCGAACCTTTTATACGCGATGTCGATGAAATCGAAACCAGGCTGGGGACGCTGACGAAGAACGGTTTGATCGGATTGGTTCTGGTTGTCCTGGTCCTGGGGATCTTTCTCAATATCCGGCTCTCCCTCTGGGTGGCCCTGGGGATTCCCATCTCTTTTGCGGGGCTGATGTTCGTCATCTATACAATGGGAATCACCATTAATGAAATGTCTCTTTTCGGGATGATCATGGTTATCGGGATACTGGTGGATGACGGGATCGTTATCGGCGAGAGTATATTCTACCAGTGGGAAAAAGGCGGAAAGTCGGCTATGAGGGCTGCCATTGACGGAACTCTCGATGTTATTCAGCCGGTTTTCGTCTCCATTATCACCACCATGATCGCCTTCGCTCCCTATTTCTTCATGTATGGAGAGATGGGGGGATACGTCTGGCAGATCGGGACGGTCGTCGTCATCTGTCTGGCTTTTTCACTCGTCGAGGCCGCTATAATACTTCCTGTTCACCTGGCCCATTCCAAGTCGTTGGATCCCGATCAGAAAAGGCATTATCTGAGAGAAAAACTGAACAACGGCATTCTCCATTTCATCCACAATGTCTACGGACCGTTCCTGCGGTTCTGTCTGAAATACAAATGGGCGGTTATGGCTTTTATGATGGCGGTTATCCTCACTCTGGCGGGGGCTTTCATGGGGAACCATGTCAAAGCGGTTTTCTTTCCCGAAGTGGAGATGCCCTATGCGGTTATCACCCTGGAAATCCCCTCGGGGACATCGGCGGATATCTCCGACCGGATCCGCGATGAAGTGATCGACCGGTCTCTGGCTTTCGCCGAAGGATACGCCATGCCCGGAAAAGGGTACGACAACGGGATCGTCAACTACGTTTCCTGGAGCAACGGCAGCACCATCAGCATATTCCTGACCCTCATTCCCAATGAGGTGCGCAACTTTACGGTCAAGGATTTCTCCGACCATCTGTCGGAAAATCTGGGTTTCTTCCCCGAAGTGGAGAGCATCAGCGTGGGCGGTGAATCGGCTTTCGGAGGGAATCCCATCTCTGTCCGGTTCCTCAGTCTCGATTACGAACAGCTTATGAAAGCGGCGGAACTCTTCAAAGAGGAGCTGAAGGGAATCGACGGCGTGAAAGACATTCAGGATGATACGCCTCTTGGCGACCGCGAATTCGTTATCACTCTCAAGCCGAAAGGGGAGGCTCTGGGGCTGAATCTTATGGATGTGACCTCCCAGCTCAGACAGGGCTTTTACGGCCAGGATGTCATGACGCTCCAGAAGGGAAGGGACGAGGTGAAAATCATCGTCCAGTTTCCGCGGTCGGCACGGCAGTCCATCAGCCAGATCGAGGATCTTCCCATTATAACTCCAACAGGTGATTATATTCCTTTCAAGGAGATAGCCGGTTACACAATCGAGCGGGGAATCAAGAACATCCGCCATGAAAACGGTTACCGCTCCATTAGAGTTTACGCCAATCTCGATGACAGCCGGAACGATCTGAACGTGGTTCTGGCCTCAATCAACGACGAAGTGATCCCCCGGGTCCTCTCCCAGGTGGAAGGGGTGACCAAATCCTTCAGCGGCCAGTCCGAGGAAGTGAGCAAAATGATCAACTCCATGGTCTTCAGCATGGTTATGGCCATCATCATCATGTTTACCATCCTGCTGTTCCAGATGAAATCCTTCGCCGAAGCCGGACTTGTCATGACTCTCATCCCTCTGGGATTTATGGGGTCGGTTATCGGCCACTATATCGTGGGCATCCCCGTTTCCTTTATCAGCTTTCTGGGGAGCATCGCACTGGCCGGGATTATCGTCAACGACTCGGTGGTCTTCATCGACAAATACAACAAGCTCTACAAAGAGGAGGGCCTTCCCGTAGAGGAAGCCATCTTTCAGGCGGGAATTCAGAGATTCCGCCCCATTATCATGACGACCCTGACGACGGCCATCGGTCTGGGTCCCCTGATTTTTCAGAAGAGCATAGGCGGGCAGTTCCTGATACCCATGGCTGTCTCGGTGGCTTTCGGACTGCTTTTCGGAACGACGATTACATTGCTCATGCTGCCGGCGGCTCTCTATATCATCGATGACTTTAAGACGATGAGAGAGAAACGGAAGGAGATGCGGAATATAAAAAAATATATTCCCGATTATGAAGCGGAAAAGGATCCCGATCCTCTTCCGGTTTAGGGAAAATATAACCCCTGCGGGACTGTCAGCTCTATCGCCGGAGCAGGCGGTCCCTTTTTTGTTAAGAATGAAAATTGGAGTCGTTGACTTCTAAAAAAATTGCTGGAATATCAATATTTAAATAGCCGCCAGCTAATAGAGGAATCCGAATAGGTGCAATGGTATTTCATATTTTGAACCGTATAAAATATCATCTTTGACTATGAATCCGTTTTCCGGATTATCTTTCAGCTGTTTTCTATCTTTATTCTTTCCGCCAATTTCGAATAAAATTCCATCTATTTCAAAATCGCCGATTTTACTTACATGGATATTATATCCTGAGTTTTTAATCATATTAATAAAAAATATCTCTCTTATAGTTCCTATATGCGATGCAAATCCGATCTCATTTGTTATTGAGGAATATAGATCGGGGTTATCTAAATACATTTTTTCTGTTTGCTTTAGAATTTGGCTTCCAGCTTTATTCATTGATAATAAAGCGATGAGACCTGTTTCCTGTAATATTTCCAAATAATTCTGAACAGTCCTATTATCAAGTCCAATGTTCCTGGAAATACTATTTCGGTTTAGTTCTCCTGGTGGTATCGTTGCCATATAAGCCAGTATCCGTTTGAAATTGGATAGATTTTCTGTTTTTAATTTATAGTGGTTTGAGATGTCTTCAAATATTGTTTTGTCAATAATTCGCTGGATCTTTTGACTGTATGAATCCTGACCTTCCAGCACAAAAGGGTAGTATCCTGCACCGAGATACTCCTTGAAATAGCCTTTCAGTTTCTTAATTCCGCCGATTTTTGACTCAAAGGCAGATCTATCATTAATTATTTCTTTAAAAGATATGGTTCCGGTATCAGCTATATCATTGAATAATAAATATTCTCGAAATGATAATCCCCCAATTCTGTAAATTACACCTCTTCTTGATAGATCATATGTTCCTTTAATCAGATCTATACTGGAACTTCCTGAGAATATGATCTTTATATCCGGGTATGAATCATAGAGATTTTTTAATTCCTGGTTCCAATTGGGGTATTTATGTATTTCATCCAGGAAGAAATATCTTACCCCATAATCGTCATACAGAGTATTTACAAATTCAAGTAAAGTGTTTTGAGAAAAGTAAATATTGTCAATTGATGCATAGATGCATTCATCAATATCTGGAATTCGTTCTTTTATATACTGAAGAAGTAATGTTGTTTTACCTGTACCTCTGGGACCAATTAATCCTGTTAGTCGATTATCTGTATTAAAATCAGAGTATATGTGTCTATGGTGTGGATATTTAGTGTATTGCAGGAGTCTTTTATAGGTATTTATGAAATTGCTTATCATTTGAGTACACTCCAATAAATATTGCCATATTTTTGATTCTACTCTATTTGTCTAAAATATCAAGCCTATTTAACATTGTGTTAACCTGCGCGCCATAGCCGAGTCAGGTTGAACACTTTGTTCGATGTCTTTTCCCTTCATTCCAAATAAAAGCACCTTCCGGCGTTACCATTTGGTACCAACAGGAAGGTGCTACTCGAAATTCGCGATATTGCTACCGCAGGAAGCTTCATTGGTTTACACCAATTAGCTGGTTCTGAATTGCTTAGGGGCAAAGTACAGAGCTCAGGGGCGCATAACCCGGAACCCGATCTGGTAGCTCTGGTTGCTTTCAATGTAGTAGTCCAGGAAAGCGACGGTGCAAAAAGACGCAGGGAAGACCCAACTGCCGCCGAGTATGAGGGGGGCGGAGCCCGAAGAGGTTCTCCGGTAGTCCGTCAGGGTACCACTTGGATAGCTGCTGCTATCCACATCCCAGCACCATTCCCTCACGTTCCCACTCATGTCGTACAACCCCAGCTCGTTGGCTGTCTTGGTTCCTACCGCCTGAGTCATACCTCCACTATTTAAATCGTACCAGGCATAGTCTCCTATAGCATTGCTCCCGGTGCTTCCCGCAAATGCCTTG
>JAFGXR010000020.1 GCA_016936555.1 Spirochaetales bacterium
AGTTTGTGGTTAAACCAATATGAGACTGATTGACTGACTTTTTCAAGCCCCCCTTTTTCCATTTTACAGAAAGAATTGTACACTACCGCTCAGACTATTGATGATCTGCAGAATGCCTCCTGGAACAGTTTCAGTTCAACTATCAGTTTTGTTTTTGACGAAACCAAACTGGTCGACGGCATGCTGAATCTTATGATTCAGGTCGAAGACTCGGAGGGAAATACTTCGGGAATCAAAAATCTGTTCCTGGCCTGCGATGCTCCGCGGATTACCAATCTGAGCCTAGCGAACGGAACTATCTATACCAGTCAGGATGAAGTTGACTTCACCGGAACCGTGGAGGATAATGGCCGGATTTTAAGTTACAGCGTGAAACTCAATGGCATAAACCGGTACAAGGAAACTTTCAGCAGTACCTGGGATTTCAGAAAATCGGCTTCTTTTGATATTCCGTTCAATGTTGCCAATATGGCAGATGGCGATTATACCCTTGTAACTGAAGTGATCGATTATGTCGGGAATGTGACAACCGATGAGCGGACGTTTACCGTGAATAAGAGTTCCGCTGCAACAGGTTATGGCGTGGGGACCACCTGGAATGCTGACGGCAGCCTGATAAAAGACAGCGGTTCCATTTATCTGTGGGGATTTAACGATTCGGCAGCTTACGGGGCTGAAGCCGGGGGGAACAGCGCCTATTCTCTGAGTGTTACCAATACAACAACCGGTGCTGCAGGAGACGCCGCTCAGCCATCTACTTCAGGGAATATCGATCTCAACTTTCCGGGAGACACATTAACTATCGAGTACTGGGCGAAATTTGAAAATACAGATTCGTATTCATCAGTTTATTTAAATAAAGAATCAGTGTTTTCTACTAATCTTTATGACAATTCATCAAATCCATATGCATCTGGGAATATCACTTTAACAACAGCCAGTGGAACAGAGTCGAATGGAGTAGAATCGATTGTTGATTCAAACATCTTCGATGAGTGGCACCACTATGCCTGGGTTTACAACGGTTCCCGTTTCCTGATGTATATCGATGGTATTCTGGTAGCTCAGAGTGAATCCCAGAGTCTACCCCTCAATACATCAACGGATAAATTGTATATATATGCATATACAAATAACTACATGGATGAAATCCGCATCAGTTCTAGTGCCCGGTCGGGAGACGAGCTGAAGGCTTATGTGGATTATGTAAAGGGCTTATCGGGATTGTAAAAACCCTCTCTGCTCCCTCTCCTTCGGGAGAGGGCCGGGGTGAGGGTCGGGAAGAACGCTCTTTCAGCTAAACCGGGTTCAGAGTTTTCACTCAGTATGTTCGGGAGAAGGGACGGGGATGAGGGTTCATTTCAAATATAATTAAAAACCGTAAACAGAACCGCCAGAGCGGTGAAACCGAGACTCATAAAAGCGAACATCATAGAAAAACGCTTGTCCATGGCGTTAAACCGGACATCCATCTGTTTCTGCATGGATTCAAATCTCTGATCAACTGATTCAAATCGTCTATCGACCGCTTCGAAGCGCCGTTCCATAAGGGCGATCACGTCCTTGATATCGCTGCGTAGACTATAAATCTCCCTTTCATGGGTATTGCGGCTGACAACATTCTGTGCCAGAAGGAGAATAAAGCGGTGAAAGGATTTTCTGTTTTTGACCTCAACGGCTTCTTCCAGTTCCTGTTCGAGTAATTCGGTCATTGATTCCAAAGACAGCTCCATAATAGAAATTTAGATTAATCCTGCGGAAAAGACAAGATTTACTTTTATGTGTATGACGCATCAAATCGGAGTCGTGATTCAATTGTAGCTTCAATGAAATATATAAAACTAAACAAGTCCTGATAAAATCTCAGAATAAGATTCTTCTGTAGTTGTCTCCCATCTCCGGACCCCATCCCTGAAGAGAATCTTCCGCACCCTCTTCACCAGCATCAGCGAGTTGCAGACCAGCACTTCATCGGCATCTTTCAGCCTTTCCGGAGAAATGCCCCGGTCCAGAGCAACGGGCTTCAGTCCGGCTCTTTCCGCTGTTTCCAGCACCCTCTCCTGCATAATCCCCTGAAGGTAATTCTGCTGCTTTCCCGTATAAAAAAGCTCATTTGCCTTCACAAAGAGTACATTCGTATAGGACCCTTCCAGAACATTTCCCTCCCGGTTCAGGAAAAGCACTTCATCGCTGTTTTCCTTCTTCCGGTAATGCTCTCTCCAGTGCAGGTTGAAACCGTAGTTGAGCGATTTATGCCGGTTGAGTGAAGTATCCCGGATCTCATCATGGAGGGACAGAACGAAATCATTGATCGGGCGGGTATAAGTCGTGGCGGTCACCACCGTATCCCAGCGCCCCTGATCGGCAACCGGGGCATAGAGAATCTTGACCCGGGAACAATGGCCTGCGAGGTTTTCGCTCTCCAGGTAGGAAAGGATTTTCTCTTCTCTTATTTCATCAAAATCAATTCTGAAAGAGAAGTCGGAAGCGGTTTTCCTCATCCGGTCCAGATGCCTTTCGAAGAGATGCAGTTTTCCCTTTTCATAAAGAACCGTTTCAAAGAATCCCTGTCCGTAGTTGAAGAAGGGGGAGAGGGCATGGGTCTCCAGGATGGGGTTGACGAGTTCGCCTCTGTAGAGAATTTTCCTACTTGTATTCATAGGCCCTCCATCTCTCTTCCATCGTAATGGAATAATTGTAAATATCTATTTCGTAATTCCAACAGAATGGAATTATTCATTCATTTTCAAAGCCTGTCGGATATTCCTGCCCTTATGAACCGTCTCCTCAAATTCATCCTCCGGTTCGGAGAGCAGGGTTATGCCGCCCCCTACATTGTAAATCACTTCCGAACCTCTTCGGAAGAGCGATCGGATCATGATATTGAAAACCGAATCGCCCCTGAATCCGATACGTCCGAAACTTCCCGTATAGATCCCCCGCGGCACAGGTTCCAGTTCGTCGATGATCTGGCAGGCTCTGATCTTCGGGCAGCCCGTTATGGAGCCGCCGGGAAAGGTTTTTTTCAGAATCTCCCCGATTCCGGTTCCGGGATTCAATTCCCCTATGACATCGGCATAGAGATGATAGACGTTTTCAAGCGTCATAAGAACGGGAAACTGAGGCACTTTAACGGTTCCGGGACGGCAGACTCTCGATAAATCGTTTCTTAGGAGATCGACGATCATAGCCAGTTCGGCCCTGTTCTTTTCCGAACGGAGCAGTTCTTTCCTGTTGCTCTCATCTTCAGCCGGGTTGCTCCCTCTGGCGATTGTCCCTTTGATGGGGGAGGCTGTAATCATCCCTTTTTCCGTCCGGAAAAACAGTTCGGGGCTGGTGCTGATAACTTGGCCTCCGGGAATCGAGGCGAAGACACCGTAGGTGATTCTGTTCGAGCCGTAGAGTTTCATGGCCAGCTCCAGAGGCTCCTGTTCTGTTTCGCCGTAAATGGCCCGGGTTATGTTGGCCTGGTAAATATCTCCCTGTCTGATGTAATCCACGGTTTTTCCGACGGCATTCTCAAAGCTTTTTCTGTCGAGTGACGTACCCTTATACCGGGTTCCCCTTCCAGACCCATTTTCAGTTTTGTCCTTTTGAAGTATTTCATAGCTCAATGATTCGGCAAGATCTTCCGCCGGCAGCGATTCATAGGCGAAGGGGAATTCCAGGGTGAAAAGCTCACCTTTGCTCCTGTTCCGGTCGGTGAGAATATAGTGTTCGAAAAGAGCGAAGTAGAAATCGGGATAGATTCCCTGAATCCTTTTTTTAAAAAGCCCCGGTTCTTCAAATCTGTCTTTGTAATCGTAGGATATGTATCCGAGAAGGGCTGTCTCTCCGGGCAGGTCGGAACAGGATTCGACAAGCCGGTCCAGCTCCTTTACAGGATCAGAAATTCTTCTTCGCTCCTTCCCCTCTACCAGCTCCATCTCCGTGAGAATGATGACGGGATTGATTCCCGTGTACTCTCTGTCGTCGCCGCAACCGGAGGAGAAAAGAGATATCCCTCTTCCCTTATCAGCTGCGGCGAAAATAGACTCAACGGCTGGACTTTTTATCTCTCTTTTATTCCACTTAATCATCAATATAATCCATGAAGAAATTCTCCATCATCGATTCGGCTTTTTCCGTCAGAAAACTCTCGGGATGAAACTGTACGGCGGAGAAGGGGAGCTTTTTATGTTTTAATGCCATGATCATGCCGCTATCGCTCTGGAGGGCTGTCACGGTTAGAGCCGTCCTGTCCTCCACTTCCTGGACTGTTGCATCAATGGCCAGTGAATTGTAGCGCATGGCTTTGAGCGTCGATCCCAGCCCTTTGAAAATACCGGTATCTTCCACAGTCAATTCCACAGTCCTCCCGTGTCTGGCATCATCGGCAGGAGACACGGCGAGGCCGTAATACCAGGCGAGAAACTGCATACCCAGGCAGACGCCCAGAACGGGCATTTTTTCCGGGAGAACAATCTTTTCAAAAAACTCTTTGAGAATCCCCGTATCGGCGGGACTTTTCGGACCGGGAGAGATGACAAGTCCGTCCCATTTTTCATCGAAGACAGATCTGTCGGTGTTTCTATGAACGGGAAAGCTGTATTCCGGTCTCACTTTCATCAGCAGATGCCTCAGGTTGTCGGTGAACGAGTCGTAATTATCCATGATTAAAATCGATTTTGACATAGGGGAAATATAACAGATGGCGGGACATTTGGAAAAGATTAAATAAAGTTCTTCCAACCCTTGTAAAAGGCCTTTCCGTCACTTAAAATCAAATTGTCTGATAATCTTAACAAAAAACATTTCACAGCGGGAAGAGATCATGATAGAATGGCTTAAAGCTCGATGGAACTGTCAGTTTATGAGCAAAATATCCAGGAGACGATAGAATGAAATTCGATTATATCTGTAGCGAATGTGGTCGGGTCTACGATATAAAAGCGGATCTGATGGTCTGCCCTGTCTGCGCGGAGAAACAGGAGGCTGATCAGCCGCTTGCCGGAGTTCTCGAGGTCAGGCTGACAGGAGAAGCCGACAGTTCATTTGACTTATTCGAGCTGCTGCCTGTGGAGAAGGAATATTTCCCTCCTTCCCCTGTGGGCAACACCCCCCTCTGGGAACCGGATAACCTGCGAAAACGAACCGGGTTCCCCCATCTCTATATAAAAGACGACGGAGCCAATCCCACAAGTTCCTTCAAGGACAGGGCGTCCTGGCTGGTTTCGGCTTTTGCAAAAAAGAACGGAATAGATAATATCGTTCTGGCTTCGACGGGAAACGCCGGGTCATCGATGGCCGGTATCGGCGCGGCAGCGGGACAGAAGATTACCATCTTTCTACCCGAAACAGCCCCGCCTGCCAAGATTATCCAGGCTCTCCAGTATGGTGCGGAAGTTCATAAGGTTGCGGGCAACTACGATCTCGCCTATGAATTTTCCATGGAGTATTCGAAGAAAGCCGGAGGGATGAACCGCAATACAGCTTACAATCCCATGACCATAGAGGGGAAGAAAACCGTATCCCTCGAGTTGTTCAAGCAGTTAGGGAAAGCCCCTGATTACCTTTTCGTGTCAGTCGGGGACGGATGTATCATCGGCGGGATATACAAAGGTTTCGAAGACCTCAGAAAATTGGGGATCATTGATAAAATCCCCGTGATTTTCGGCGTTCAGGCAGAAGGAAGCGATGCGCTCTACCGGGCTGAAAAAGAGGGCAAATTCACAAATATTCCCACGGCAACCGTTGCCGATTCGATTTGTGTTGATGTTCCGAGAAACGGCGTCTACGCTTTAAATAAAGTGAAGAATAACGGGGGCCGTTTTATCCGGGTGAGCGATCAGCAGATCATAGATGCCCAGGCGGATCTTTCCGCGTCGGCGGGATTGTTCACCGAACCGGCGGGTGCGACGGCCTGGGCCGGATTCCTGAAGATTGCGGAAGATCTGGAAAAAGGTGCCTCTGTCGTCATTCTGGCGACTGGCAACGGTTTGAAAGACACGGCGACGGCCTTGAAGGGCATCAGCATGCCTGAAAGTTCGATCAGTTCAATAGATGAGATCTAGATAAAACGGGGGATGCGTAGCATCAGGACCCGTTCTTATTCGAAAATATAGATAAGGAGAAAAGAAAAAATGATAGATTTGACAATTGATCAGAAAACACTGGATTCCAATATTAAGTACTTCCGTGAGCAGGGAATCGTCCTCCCCACCTATGAGATGATGAAGAATCCGGAAAAAGTACCGCAGAAAATCAAAGACAAACTGAAAAATATCGGCCTCTGGGATGTGAACCACGCCAACCTTTTCAGAATTACCTGGAAAAACGAACCGAAGAAAAGCGGCGGGCTCTACGGCGGCGTCAACCACTATGTTCTTCCCCCTGAACTAACAGGTATAAAAGCCAATATTATTGTTATTTCCGGAAAGTATATGCCTACGGGAGCGCATAAGGTCGGGGCAACCTACGGCTGTCTGTCTCCCCAGTTGATTACAGGTCAGTTCGATCCCACAAAAACAAAAGCTGTCTGGCCTTCCACCGGTAACTATTGTCGCGGAGGGGCTTACATCTCCGCTCTCATGTCCTGTGATTCCATTGCCATTCTTCCCGAGGAGATGTCCGAAGAGAGATTCAACTGGCTGAAAAAAGTCGCCGGAGAAGTTATTGCCACTCCCGGATGCGAGTCCAATGTAAAAGAAATCTTCGACAAGTGTCATGAATTGAGGAATTCGGGCGAAGACCTGAAAATCTTCAACCAGTTCGATGAGCTGGGCAACCCGCTCTGGCACTACAATGTCACAGGAGCCGCCGTTGAAGAGCTGCTTCAGAAATACGTGACCGGCAGCAAGAGATTCGCCGGATACATCAGTTCTTCTGGGTCCGGCGGAACCATGGCGGCGGGATATTACCTGAAGAGAAAGTATCCCCATTCAAAAATCGCCGCGGCCGAAGCTCTCCAGTGCCCCACGCTGCTGAATAACGGTTTCGGCGGCCACAGAATAGAAGGTATCGGCGATAAGCATGTCCCCTGGGTTCACGACTGTAAGGATACGGACTTCGTTATCGCCGTAGACGATGAGAAAGCCATGAGGCTGATCCGCCTTTTCAACGAGCCTGTTGGAAGAAAAGCTCTGAAAGATCAGGGGGTTAATCCCGAGCTTGTAGAAGTCCTTGACTTCCTGGGCATTTCAGGCGTGGCCAACGTTCTGGCCGCCATTAAGTTTGCAAAATATAACGAGCTGACAAATGATGACTATGTTGTGACCATCGCGACCGACTCCATGGAGCTCTACGGTTCCAGAATCAAGGAGCTGGAAGCGGAAAGAGGCGTATACTCCGAGGGCGATGCCCAGAGAGACATAGAACTTCTTCACGGCATGACTTACGACAATATGAAAGAGCTCAATTATTACGACAGAAAGACCATCCACAATCTGAAATACTACACATGGATCGAACAGCAGGGATCGGAACTGGCGGAACTGAACGCTCAGTGGTATGATCACGACAATTACTGGTACAAGACTTTTGAACAGGTCGATCAGATCGATGAACTTATCATGGACTTCAATGATAAAGTCGGTTTATTGAAATAGATTTATATTCCTCTTCTTTCCGCCCCGGTTTCCGCCGGGGTTTTTTTATTTACATCGCGGTCTGATTACAGCTAAACTACTTAGTATAATCTGCCAGACAAGACAAATGAGGTATTTTTCATGCTATTCAATGCTCCATTATGCGAAGAGAGAGCCAGCCGGCTGATGGCTTTGCCGGGATTTACAACGATCACGAAGAAAATATCCAGGCAGGAACAGATAAAGGACTGATACCACTCTATGCCGCTGAAAGCAGCCCTGATGAATGGGACCATTTTGAATGGTCTTTTCTGATGGAGGCGGAGAATTCGGGTGACCGGGAGAGAATCGGGCGCATCCGCGAATGGAACCGCTATTACCGGAAATTCGGCAGAACGACTATGGGCTTCGGATTTTATCTGTTCAGAAAACCATTTGCAGAAAAGCTGTGACTGAAGTAAGGTATAAATACTGAAAAACATCTCATTTTGAGGAGATCTAATTGAAAAGAGTCGTAATAACGGGGATGGGGACCGTCAACCCTCTGGCCCATAATGTTAATGAAACCTGGGATAAAGTTCTGAAAGGTCAAAGCGGGATCGCCCGGATCAAGCGCTTTGATCCCTCCCGCTGTTCCTCCCAGGTCGCCGGTGAAGTGAAGGACTTCAACAAAGATAATCTGTATTTCAACCCGAAAAAAGGGAACCGTCTCGATGATTTTGTAGCCTATGCGGCACATGCTCTCAAAGAGGCGAAGGAACAGTCGGGCTTTTCCGTTGAGAAGAATCCCTGGCGCGTGGGGATCACCCTGGGCAGCGGCCTCGGTGGAATCGATGCGGCTGTAACCAATGTAACCGGTTTGAATGAGAAGGGGATAAGCGGGATAAGTCCCATGTATATTCCCCAGACGATCGGAAATATCGCCGCGGGATTCCTCAGTATGGAGTACGGTTTCAAAGGCCCCAATATGAGTATGCAGACCGCCTGCGCCACAGCCAATCATTCCATTGCTACGGCACTTATGATCATCCAGTCCGGACAGGCTGATGTTATGGTAGCCGGTGGAACCGAAAGCGGTGTGAACGAGCTGATCGTGGGAGCTTTCGGACGGATGCGCGCTCTATCCACAAAATACAATGATACCCCGGAAACAGCATCGAGGCCCTATGACCTCGGCAGGGATGGATTCGTTATCGCCGAAGGTGCCGCTGTCCTTATTCTCGAGGAGTACGAGCACGCCAGAGAGAGAGGGGCGGAAATCCTCTGTGAAGTTTTCTCGGTCGGTATGTCCGGGGATGCCTACGACCTGGTCATGCCCGATCCCGAAGGAAACGGAGCGTATCATGCAATGAAGTCAGCCTGTGAGATGGCGAAGATCAATCCTTCGGAGCTGAATTATATCAACGCCCACGGCACATCGACACCGCTCGGCGATATCGGAGAATCAAAGGGAATTTACAAACTGGTCGGTGATGATCAGAGCCGCCTTTCCGTGGGTTCCACGAAATCCATGCATGGGCATCTGCTCGGTGCGACGGCCGGCCTGGAAGCGATATTCGCCGTAAAATCGGTAATGGATAACAAGATTCCGGCCAATATCAATATCGAAAACCTCGATCCCGATGTGGCGGTTTCCTGCATTAATACGGAAGTCGTTGAAAGGGAGGTCAATTACGCCCTGTCCAACTCCTTCGGGTTCGGCGGGCATAACTCGAGTCTCATCGTCGGTAAAGTGAGGTAGATACTGTTCTCTCTCCGAAAAGGGATAGAGTCTTGGATAAAGGGTTGTTGAAAATGCAGCCCTCACCGGGCCTCTCCCGGAGGGAGAGGTGAGTCAAACAGCCTTCAGCGCCCTTCTCCCTCCGGGAGAAAGGCGATCCTATCCGGCCATGCCGAACCGCTTGAAGTAGTCAAACCATTTCTGCTCGGGGGTCTGGATTTTCAGAAGATCCTCCATGGATTCCTTTTCATCGACTTTTTTCTCAATGACTCTGTACATATGGAGAAGGTTCGATGATTTGATATTTCCTCCGCAGTGTATAAAGACCTTTTCCCCTTCCAGTCCATCGAGAATGGATGAAAACATTTTGTAATGACGGTCTCTCAAATTGGAGCAGTCTACGGGAAAGTGAACGTAATCCATTCCAAGCCCTTCGACCAGGCCCCCTTCTCCGGGAAGAAAATTGGGAGTCGATTCAGGGGAAATATTAACAACAGCTGTGTAGCCTTCCCTTTGAAGCGCTTTAATTCCTTCAACGCCGGGCTGGGCCCCTGTCGCGAAATTTTCATCGTGTTTGAAAAAACGGGGCAATTCTCTATTATCCATATCGCTAACCTCTAATCAATAATTTCTTATACATTATTTACTCTATATATAACAAAGTGCATATATAAAGTAAAGTATATCTCCTGTTATTCCGTAAAAATTCCTGCAGATTATATTTTTCATTAGTGCAAAAATAGTATATTCTGAATGTCTGACAATTAGTGTTTCGTTTTACGAATTCTATCGTTCGCAATATATGTCCATATATCGGATGAGTCTCATACAGGAGTTTTTTATGAGAAAAAAAAAGAGGGGATTTGATCTCCGTAGAAAAATAGCTGCTGTTTTCATTTCCTCCATAACAATACTGGCGATTGTTGCCATATCACTTCTTCTTGTTTTTGTTTCCACGAAGGAAAAATTTGAATATTATCTCGATACCATAATCGGCCGGAAGATAGAACTCAGAGAGCTGGATCAGAATACGACGGAAGTACAGAACTCCATATTCACATTCGTATTTGATCTTGATTATACGCTTTCGTCGAATATCCGCGATCAGATTTCCCTGATGATTGAAAATGTTGATAATCTATATGACTATGATGAAAAAATCAGCATCCGCAACAGGAACCGGGAATATCTGGCTGAAGCCAAAGAAAAGCGAATGGAAATGCTGGAGCTTATACGGTCATTCAATAAATCCATTACCGGACTGCTCGATCTTTATGTTGAAAAAGGCTTAACGGAGGATATCGGAATAAGGGGACGTTTTCGCAGCAGCGCCCGTGATTTCGAAAAATTTGTCGATTCCACGGGAAATGCAGAGTTTATGGCGGAATATCTGACAGCGCGGAGATATGAGAAGGATTACATAATCAGAGGTACAGATACTTATATCGATCTTCTTCAGGTGCAGGTCAGGAAAATGGAAAGCAGGGTTCGGTCGCTTAATTCCGGAAGTGATGAACAGGAAACTCTTCTTAAGACCCTGAACAGCTACAGGACGGGTTTCCTGGTTCTTGTCGACATCGATGATAGCATAAACAGAGCTCTTGAAGATTTGCACAAAATCAATAATTCCATAAATCCTTTTATCGAAAAGGAACTTTCGGCAATGGATCTGTTTCTTGCCGATGAAATGGACGGGCTTTCCAGAGCTATAAACTCTACAATAAGGAATATTGTCATACTCGGCATCATTATTCTCGCATCGAACCTCATCGGGGCATTGGTTATAATCCGTTCTGTAAAGAATCCTATGGATATTATCCTTTCCGATACGGCAAGGCTCGAGAAAGGCGACCTCTCCCGCCTGATCTCATACGGAAAAAAAGATGAAATGGGCTCCGTGGCTTCACACATCAATAGCGCCGTTTCCGCATTCAGGAATCTGATTTCCCAGGCTCAGCATGTTTCGGAGCAAAGCGTGGAACTCACTTCATCCATTGTCGCCACGGCTTCGGAAACGGCATCAGCCACCAGGGAAATCAATGCCAATATCAGTTCCATCGATAGAAAGACTGAGCTGCTTCTTCAACAGGTCTCTATTTCAAACAAAGCGGCGGAAGATATAAAGGGCGTTATAGGCAGCTTCAACGATTCGGTGCAGCATCAGTCGGCTTCGGTTGAAGAATCGTCAACCGCAATTGAACAGATGGCGATGACGATTCAGAATGTAGCGGTCATTGCAAAGGAAAGACGGGATGCCGCTCAAGTGCTCCAGACCGCAACGGAATGCGGGGAACAGCAGATAATCAACACCAACAGGCTCATAACGGAGGTTTCTCAGATCGCCCGGGACATTCTGAATATTACGAAAATAATCAACGGCATAGCGTCACAGACAAATCTCCTGGCTATGAATGCCGCTATAGAAGCGGCCCATGCCGGTGATGTCGGTCGCGGCTTCGCTGTTGTGGCGGATGAAATCAGAAAACTGGCTGAATCCTCTTCTGTCAATGCAAAGCAGATAAGCACCCTTCTGAAAGAAGCGGGAACCCGGATCGCCTCGGCTTCCGATGCTTCAGCTCAAAGCACAAGCGCATTTATGGACGTAAAAGGTGAAGTGGGAACTTTTGTCCGCTCTCTATCGGAAATCGCGGAGTCAATGTCGGAAATGTCTACCGGTTCTCAGGAGATCCTCAGGTCGACAGGACTTCTGAAGCTTTCCATGTCCGAACTGAAAAAAGAAACAATAGACATCAATGGCGAAGTGGACAACATCAGCAGTTCAATGGTTTCAGTCAGCAGCCTTACGGGGGAGACTTCCAACGGGATAAGTGAAATACGGCTGGCAATTTCGGATATTGATAAGTCCATTATCAATTTGAATGAAAAATGTCATGATAACGAAAAATTGATGGAAAAAATGGACGGGAGTCTGAAGGAATTCATTTTGTAACCAGAATCCCGGACTATATTGTGTCTTATGAGCGATCAACAGAAAAAAATGATTTCAGAAATAAATGCGATTCTTAAAAAGCTGGATGGCGAAAGCCTGAGTTTTATCCGGGAACAGGCCGGCGTGCTTCTTTACAATAAGGAAGTGCGTGAACGAAACGCAAGGGCTCTGAAAGAAGAGAACGGGAAACCAAAGGGGAAGAAGAAAGATTCACCGATTAAAAACAAAGCGAAGAGCGGTCCCGATGTGTATTTTGAGCAACTCAAAAACGGTAAGTTCTTCAATCTCTGTATCAGCGGGGAAAAGCTTTTTATGGATTACAAGGAGATCAAAATACTCCTGAATATAGCCAGGGCGGCGGAAAGCCCTTCTGACGGAGCCCTCCGCCTATACAACTGGTTCAAGCGGGAGAGAAAGGATGTTCTGGTTGACGCCCATCTGGGCCGTCCTTCCCATCCCGCTCTTCTCCTCATATACAGGGAACTGCTGGAAACATTTGAATAGGTTTATATTACAGCCAGTTCTTCAACCGTTTCCCTTAACGTTCCAATAAAGGAATCGATCTCCTCTGCTGTTGTATCTCTTCCTATTGAGACGCGGACCGAAGAGAATGTGATTCTCCTGTCGAATCCCATGACTGTCAGGGCTGCGGTCCTGCTTTTCTTGTTGGTCGAACAGGCTGATCCGGTGGAAATGGCATATCCTTTTTCGTCAAGGACTCTGGCAAGAACTTCTCCCGGTACGGGCGGGAAGGAGAGAGAGAGTATGAAATCGCAGTAGTTATCCCTTTGGAGAACTCTTTCCGGGGGAATTATTTCCGCGTTCGGTATTGACGTTATCCCCTGGAGCAGCGAATCCATCAGGACTTTCATTTTCCCGGGATCTTCTTCCAGCGAGAGTTCAAGGGCTTTCGTCATGGATGCGATTGATGCCAGATTTTCCGTTCCAGGACGCATGCCCCTCTCCTGACCGCCTCCCAGAAAGAGAAACTCCCGGTCTTTTTTCAGATAGAGCATTCCGATCCCCCTCGGTCCTCCGAATTTATGGGCGCTGAAGGAGGCGCTGTCCACATCATATCTCTGAAGATCGACGGGGATTTTTCCCAGAGCCTGAACCATGTCGGAGTGGAAGTGGATGGGGCGGCCGTATTCTTTTTCCGCTTCCCTTGCGACTGCGATCAGCTCTTCCAGCGGCTGAATGACTCCCGTCTCATTATTAAGAAGCATGACGAGAATCATTCTCGTTTTATCGCTGATCGCTTTTTTGAGCTTTTCCGGTCCGATGATACCCGCCCGGTCGGGATTAAGCATTTTGACTTTAGCTCCCAGCTTCGCCATATTCTGAACGGGCAGTCCCGCGGCGGGATGCTCCATGCCGCAGATCACGATTTCACCTTTGTCCCTCGCTTTTACAAGAGAGTAGACCATCATGTTATTGGATTCCGATCCGCCTGATGTAAAGATAAGCCGGTCCGGTTCGCAGTTCAGCAGCGCGGCGCATTTCCCCCTGGATTCGTTAAGGAGCTGTTTCGCTCTCCGACCCGGCGTATGAGCAGAGGAAGGATTGCCGTATGTGTCTTTCATCGTATCAGCCATGACGTCAATGGCTTCCTGGTAGGGGGGCGTCGTGGCTGCCCAGTCTAGATATATCATAGGTTTATAATAATACCTTGAATAAAACTTGTATATATCGCAATTATGATATATGATTTCCAATTATGGAAAAATGCTGTTCAGTTGAAGAATTAGAAGACTTCGCACAGAAGTTGAAAGTTTGCGGTCATCCTCTCCGTCTTCAGATTCTCCTTTTAATCGAAAGAGAAGATGCCTGTGTTTCAGACCTGTGGAAATGTCTGGAGTTACCGCAGCCTGTTATTTCCCAGCATCTGGCAGTTCTGAAGGATAGAAATATAGTCGAATCGGAAACCGACGGCAATAGAAGAATCTACAAGATCATCGACCCTTTTGTTCAGAAAATCATCCAGGGTTTTGAAGTGGACGAGTAAGGTTTACAGGCCTGCCAATTTCTATAGATTATTCTTGTAATCACGATACCTCCCCCAGGGGAGGTTTTTTGTTTGTATAATTCCGGTGTTAATTGAAAAAAATCTATAAAGAGGATAGCCTGTAGGCAATGAAACGATTAACCATAGCATTAAATGCGCTTCTATTTTTTACGAATTTGTATTCCAATGAACTCATTCATTCCGATTATGATAACTATTTCAAATATCTTGAATTAACCGGAAGAGCGGAACCCGGGTTTATCTCCTATCAATCTTTCTCAAACAATATATGGATTTATGAAGAATCAGAAAATCCCTGGATGAAAAGACTGGAGAGGGACAGAGCCTTTTACTCGAATGACAAAATCAGCCTGGAACTTCAGGATCCGGAACTGTTATTGACGGCAAACAGTTTTAATCAGTACGGTAAGAACGATGGTGCCATGTGGCAGGGAAAAGGGCTGAACGGCCGGCTTCAGGCCGGTATAAGTTTCAGGAGCAAATTCGTCGATATAACCTTCTACCCTCAGATATGGTTCGCCCAGAACCTGGAATATGAGATCCTGCCGGGAATAAACCCCAGCCCCTATTCCTCTTTTTTCGGCAATATTGATCTGGCTCAGAGAATGGGGGATGAACCTCTTTTTGAGTTCGATTTTGGTCAGACGGATATCCGTTTCAATTTCTGGAAGTTCACTTTCGGTTTTTCGACGGAGGAAATCTGGCTGGGGCCCGGGCGGATCAATGGACTCATTTTAAGCAACAACAGTGCCGGGTTGCCCCATTTCGATTTGGGTTTTAAAAAAATCGATACAAAAATCGGTTCTGTGGAGGGTAGATTTCTCTGGGGGCTTCTCCGCGAATCGGACTATTTCAATGATGATTCTTCCGACGATCTCAGACTGTTCTCTTCCGCCTCGATCGCCTGGAATTTTGTCTGGATTCCCGGTTTCAATATCGGCTTGAACTGGTCAGCCCAGACGCCGGGAGGGAATTTCGAAGCCCGGGATTTTTTTGTCATCCCCCTGACTTTTCTAAGACAGGCTGAGAGTAATGAAACGAATGACAACGATCAGAAATACTCCATTACCCTGGACTGGAAATTTCCCGATTCGGGTTTCGAGTTTTACGGCGAGTTCGCATTTGAGGACTTCAACGGAGGGGGTACCCACACACCCGATCATACATTGTTCTACACTCTGGGCGGATTTTATGTCGTTCCCTTCAGTCAGCAGCGCGGCTTTATTGTCAATTTTGAACACACCAATATGGGCGTGAGCGACAGCCAGGAACTGATATGGGATACTCAGGCAACACCTGACTATTACACCCATCACAGAGTTGTCCACGGATACGGGAATCTCGGCCAGGTTCTCGGAGCTTCGATCGGTCCCGGATCGGACAGTCAGTTCGGTTCCCTCACGTATTATGATTTCTGGGGATCCGCCGAGTTATTCGTCATGAGGCACAATAAAGACAAGACTTATATATACAACGATGTCAATAATGATACCGGTATGATCAATGTCGAACTGAGTTTCGGGCTTAACGGTTTGATTTTCCTCGGCCCCTTTGACCTCAATGCCGGTTTTGTTGTCGTATCGGAGATTTCCAATTTGTATATTGAGGGAAATGATGAATGGAATTTCCACGGAGAACTGGGCTTGAGATACAGGTACTGATGAATAAAAGAGAAGCATTCGCAGCGTCCTTTCGGGAGATGTTCAGATTCGGACTTGTGGGAATATCCAATACACTTGTGACTCTTTCCATCATTTTTATTCTGACGAAACTTTTTGCCGTCTCCTATGTCACTGCCAATGCAATTGGTTATGCGGCCGGTTTGATAAATAGTTTTCTCCTGAACCGGAACTGGACATTCCGGAGCAGGGGCCATGTCGGAAAGCAGTCTTTCAGGTTTCTCTTCGTTTTTCTTATCTGTTACGGCTTCCAGCTGGCCCTGCTTATTATCCTGCGGGAAATTCTGTCCATCAACCCCGATCCGGCGCAGCTTGTCGCCATGATTTTTTATACGCTGCTGAACTATGTTTTAAATAAATTATTCACTTTTGGAAAGGCGGATAGACCATGACAATCAGTTTGATCATTCCCTGCTACAATGAAGAGGAAGTCATAAAAAATTCTCATGAGAGAATATCCTCTGTTCTGAAGAGCTGTGATTTCGAGTCTGAAATTCTCTATATCAACGACGGCAGTAAAGATTCTACATTGGGAATTCTGGAATCGATCGCTGCGGAAGATCCCGGGGTCCGCGTTCTTTCGTTTTCGCGGAATTTCGGTCATCAGCCGGCCGTCGCTGCGGGCCTGGAGAAATGTGCCGGTGATGCCGCCATAATCATGGATGCCGATATGCAGGATCCTCCGGAATTAATTCCGCAGATTGTAGAAAAATGGAAGAATGAAAATGTAAACAGCGTTTATATGGTCAGAGCCGCCAGATCCGGCGAATCCCTTTTCAAAAAAGCGACAGCAGCGCTTTTCTACAGATTGATTAATTGGATTTCCGAGGTGGATCTGCCTGTTGATACGGGTGATTTCCGGCTGATAGATCGTCTCATGATAGATGAGTTTAACAAGCTTGAAGAGAGAAAAACCTATATCAGGGGATTAATGACCTGGGTCGGATTCGATCAGGTTCCCATGTATTACGAAAGAGATCCCCGTCTGGCCGGTGAAACAAAATATCCCTTGTCCAAAATGATCCGTTTTGCCATGAACGGGATCATGTCTTTCACTAAAAAACCGCTCCAGTTGGCGACTCATCTGGGTTTGCTCAATATCCTGGTGGGGCTAGGGCTGGTCCTCTATGTCTTTATATCCCGTTATTCATCGCGGATTGAAACTGTACCCGGCTGGGCGTCCATCATGATTGTCATCATTTTCTTCGGCGGCGTTCAGCTGCTCTGTCTTGGATTATTGGGTGAATACCTCGGGCGGGTTTTTGATGAAGCTAAAAAAAGGCCTGACTATATCATTCAGAGGACCATTAACCTGTGAAAATTGTTATCGATGCCAGAATGATAGAAATGTCCGGTATCGGAAGATATCTCAGAACTCTTTTACCGGTATTGCTGGATATTAAAGAAGTCCGTGTCACATTGCTGGGCAGCCTGAAGGAACTGGATAGATATAAATCTGATTATGTGGAGATTAAAGAAATCAGATCTAAAATATATAACCCTCTTGAGCATGTGGAACTGGCGCTGAAAATCCCCGAATGCTATGTGTTTTTTTCTCCCCATTTCATCACGCCTCTTTTTCCCGTAAGAGCTAAAAAACGGATAACGACAATCCACGATTTATTTCATCTATCTGAGTATTCAGAATTTGGTTTTCTAAAGGAAAAGTATCTTCATTTTCTGTTTCGAAATGCGGTGAGGAAAACAGATCGGATTGTAAATGTCTCCGCTTCCACGGAAAATCATTTGTGGAGTTTATTCCCGGAATCAAAAGGAAAAACAACGGTAATCTATAACGGCATCGATAGGGACCTCTTTTCAGAATCAAATCTAAATAGACCGGATACCTCTCCGTATATCTTATTTGTGGGCAACATAAAAAAGCATAAGAACCTCCACAGGCTCGTACAGATCTTTTCGGAACCCGAATTATCAGGGCTGAAACTGATTATTGTAGGAGACAGAGATAATTTCAGAAATGGAATTAAGGATTTTGATAACTTAACTGATAGGAACAATAATATTTTCTTTACGGGGAAAGTATCAGACAATGAATTGATCGCTTACTATGCCTATGCCGGTTTTCTGGTTTTCCCCTCTTTATTTGAAGGGTTCGGATATCCTCCGCTGGAAGCTCTTTCCTGCAATACGCCGGTTATCGGATCCGATATTCCAGTTTTAAGAGAGATCTGCGGCGATTCCATGTTCTATTTCAACCCGCTGGACAGTGAAGATATGAAAAAGAGAATTCTGGAGTTTGCTTCAGATCCGGATCTTCAGAAACGATGTCTCGCGTCGAAGGAGAAATACCTTCAAAGATGCACAATTGAGAACTTCAGAGAACAGCATGTTGCTCTCTTTACGGAATGGTGAGTAACAGTATCTCGCTTTTTTCGCCGTTGAATTCTATCTCACCTACTTTAATCCTCTTTGTAAAGCGATCGGGTACAGGAATATCTTTTTCTCTGAAATTATCATCTATTATGAGATAGCACGTCTCTATCTCCGGATGATCATTCAAAGACATAAAATGAAAGTAATCTCTCTCCATAAAAGCGTACCATTCGTTACCTCCGCCGAATACGGGAAGGTTCTCGTCGGTAATAAGATTCTGCAGCTTCGCTGAATAACTGCTCAATGGCTCGGGCTGCCGGTTATGTTCGATTCTGATTATGTGCTGAGGTGTATATAAGAGAAAAAACAGAAAAAGGATCACCATGGCTTTGTTCAATCTGGTAGCCACCAGAACAGCCATATAGAGAAAAACCGGATAGGCGAATACGGCATAGTTGTGGTTTGCTCTGGGAAGAATGATGCTCTGGAGAATGGCTCCCGCTAAGAGGAATATCAGAAGCTTTTCTGTTTTATACATTTTAAGAGCCACAAAAATCACGAACATCGAAAGGAATACAATTAAATCGACCAGATGCCTATGTCCGGTGGAATAGAGAAAGTAATAAAGCAGATAGTTTTTTACGGCATCGGTGATTGAATCTGACAATTCGCTGCCGAGAGAGGAGAATGCGCCATAATGGAGAAAAATATAGTACAGGGCTCCCAGCGCAATCCCTGAAATGAAAATAAAGAGATCACGGATAAGACGTTTTTTATCGTCTTTGTAATAAGCGAGCGTACTGAGAAAATAGGCAAAGGAATATATGAACGCAGAGAGCCCCATGGGATGAGTTTCAAACGCAATCATTCCCGTAAGAGCTGAAAAGAAAAACCTCTTATCCATAAAAAGGTAGAGAGACAGACTCGCAAAGAAGAAAGCAAAGGCATCGGACCTGGTTTTATTGGCCATCGAGAGGAAAGGTTCTGCGATCAGAAAGAGAAGAACCAGAAACGCGAGCTGCTTTTTATCGAGGCCGATTTTCCTGAAAATGAAGTACCAGAGGACGATGGAGGCATAAACAAAAAAAGAAGAAATACCGTGGGCGGTAATCTTGGTCCAGCCGAATATATTGAAGACCGCGCTGTACACTCTGGCATAGGTTTTCCCGAAAAAGGCGACGCCACCGACTTCACCCGTTCTGAAAACCGAATCATATTCATAACCCTTTTCCGTGTAGCTGTATATAAAGGAGTGTGACCAGGCGTCATCGATGTCATCGGAAAGATAATTGTTAAACATAAATATATGGATGAGAATGGCCGCTGCAAAAAGGGAATAGTGCAACAATCTGTAGTTCTTTTCAGTTTCCGATATTTTCATAGAATGAATGGTATAATAAAATGTTTAAGATGAGAAGGATAATATAATTTAGAAATGACAACATATTCATTAATTGTTACATACGGCAATCGATTTGCCTTATTGGAAAAAACAATCAGCGCCTGCCTAAGCGAAGGTATAGGAAGAGTCGTCGTTGTCGATAACAATTCAGACAAGGAAAGCCGCGCACAGTTACAGAATCTGGAAGCAGAATCCCCCGTGATAACGGTACTCTATCAGGACCGTAATCTGGGGTCTGCCGGAGGATATAAGAAAGGCCTGGAATACATTCGCAGCTCCTGTTCCGACTGTGACTTTATATGGCTTCTCGATGATGATAACAAACCGGTTGAAGACTCCCTGCGGCAATTGAAAGATTACTGGCAGGCCAATAATCTGGATTATCATAAAACGGCTCTGATGTCTTATCGTCCGGACCGCACCGCCTACCGCATTGCCATTCGCAGGGGAAACCCCGATTATGTTCTCGAAAGGCCCGACAGTTTCTGGGGATTCCATTTGCTCAGTATCCTCGGTAAAGTCATTCGCGTTCTTAAGCGGAGGATGGGTAAAACCTTATATCGCGAAAATGAAGCAATACGCTCCGGCCAGATATCAGTCGCCACTTACGGTGGAATGTTCTTTCATAAATCCCTTCTTGATACGATCGGTTATCCTGATGAGGACTATTACCTTTATGCGGACGATCATCAATGGAGCTACAGGATAACAAAGAGAGGGGGAGCTATTTTTCTTCTGCTCGACAGCGTTCTGGAGGACATCGACAGGTCCTGGAATGTTCGGGATAATACTAGCACGGTGTTCGATGTCATCGGGAAAGGTTCGGGGTTCCGAATATATTATACGGTTCGCAATCGAATCCTCTTCGAAAAAGAGAATCTGGTTCAGAAATATCCCTTATACAGATTGAATCTCTTCCTTTTTGAGACAATTTACCGATTGATTTCCCGGAAAAAAGGGTACGGTAATCGCGAAATCCTGAGAAGGGCGATTTCTGACGGATTAAAGGGAGTGAAAGGAAAAGTGCCGGATCTCTAAGCGTTGAACCCCTGTCAGATTTTCCCTACTTTCTTTTTCACCAGGGACAGGATATGCATAGCCGTTGATTCCTTCAGTAACGTGAGCGCTGTTCCGTAGAGAAAAAAGCATATTCCAACTGATAATAAAACCAGGAATACGGGATTCAGATTCAATTTTCCCAGATAAAATACAACGGGAAGAAATAAAAGAGATGCCAGAGGGTATATGAGATGCTTTATACTCAATATTTTTATTCTCTTTTTATAGCTCACCATTATCAGAAGAAAAAGACAGAGGCTCAGCTCCGACGTTAAGGTTGCAAGGGCCGCGCCCAGATTTGAATAAATGGGAATGAGGACCAGGTTTAAAATGAAATTCACTGCAGCGCCTAATACGTAGGCGCGTAGAACCATTTTCTCTTCATTCATGGGGATCAGGATCTGGAGGCTTAACATCTGGCTGATTCCGACAATGGGAATAAGAGCAGATAAGACTATCATCGTATTGCCGGCGGAGAGAAAACCGGAACCGGAAAAGAGAAGCAGAATTTCTCTGGCCAGGAGAATCAGACCTGCTGCCGAAGGGACGGCAACGAACAGAATTCCTGAGACGGATTTTTGAATTGTCTCATAGAACTCCTTCATCTGATTCTTTTCCTTGTAATAGGATAGTCGGGGGATTAGGACTGTCGTGATTGTCGTTACGAGAACGATGATGATTCTGTTTATTTTTATAGCTGAATTGTATAACCCGACAGAGATATCGCTATCGAGAAAACCCAGCATGACCGAATCGAGATTCTGAAATACGGTTGTCGAAACGCTGAGAACGCTGAAGAGAATGACAGGTTTTAAATGGGCTTTCAAATCAGCCGCCTTGAAGCTGAAATCCAGATATCTCCAGCTCATAATACAGTTCAGCAGAGAATCGCCCAGATAAAGAAGGACGAAAATCAGAGCGTATTTGTCCGTGTCCTCCTTGGTTTTTACAAGGAGCAGGAGTCCCGCAATTGAAACCACTTTGACAATAACGCTTCGTATAGCCACCTTTTGAAACGCTTCCAGGCCGTTGAAGAACCAGTCGATTGTAAAAACCGATAAGAAAATGCTTATGCCGAAATATGAAAAAATAACTCTGGACGAGGCGAACCGAGGGATGGAAAATACGAGAAAGAAATAGAGTGCCGAAGAGAAGAGGGCAAAAACAGAACTCAGCACGATAAGCTGTGTAAATGTTTTTTTCAGCGATGGTAAATCATCTCTTCTCTTTGCTATCTCTCTTATCCCGTATATCGGGATCCCCAGTGTCGCAATCATGATAAAATACTGTGAAAAGGATTTTGCAAAGTTTACCTGACCGATTCCTTCAGGTCCAAGGATCCTCGATGCATAGGGAAAGGTTACCAGCGGAAAGAGAAGCATGGTCAATTTGTAAAGAAAGGTGAACAGGAAATTACTGCGTAATGAATTCTGACTCATCTCTCAGATAAGACCTTTCCATAGAGTTCCAGATGTTCCGCTATAATCACTTCGGGAAGAAACCGCCTGGAAGATTCCAGACATTTTTGTCTCATTTCCTCTCTCTTCTCTCCGGTCTGTATCTTCCTGATCCGTTCTATAAGCTGCGATTCATTATCGGGATCTATGGAAAAACCGTTTTGACCTTCTTCGATCATTTCGGGAATGCCTCCCCGGTTTGAACCGATGACAGGTACACCGTAGCTGAAGGATTCCAGAACAACCCGTCCCAAAGGTTCATGCCATTGGGATAGAACCAGAAGAACATCTATCCGGGGAAAAAAATCCTCCGGCTTTACATGACCTGAAAATTCAACCTTCAGATCTTTTACTTTGCTCTTTAGCGACTCTAAATAATCCGCATCCCCATCCCCGGCAATATAAAGCTCTGTATTATTATCTCCCAGAGTTCTCAGGGCGGATATGGCCACCTCAATTCCTTTGGTCGGATGAATCCTTCCGAAATATCCGAGTTTCAATACTCCGCTCTTCCGTGGCTCAGACTCGTGAAAACCGGATTCCGCCGGTCTTCCGTAAGCATTGAAAATCCTTTTTCTGACGGTGGCCCTGCTGAAAAAATCATATGATAAATGACGATTCAATACAAAATCGCTTATGCCGATGACCGCATTTACATGGCGGGACACAATTTTCTGGGGAAATGAGAAGGCTGCACAAAGAGTGCACTGATTCTCGCAATTACGTCCATTTTTGAACATTGTCGCATTGGGGCATAATAATTTATATCCCCTCAGTGTGTGGATTACCGGTATGGACAGTTTTTGGGCAACCTCCCAGGCCGAGACGGAAAAACCATCGAGAGCCTGGGAATGAATGAGATCCGGTTTCTCCTCAATCAGAATCTTTTTCAAACTGAAACCCATAAATGGGTTGTAGATATCCAGTAAATGCCAAAGAGCCTTTTTGATTTTGCTCTGCGGTTTTGAAGGAGGAAACCAGTACATATTCCAGAGTCTGATTTTCCTGATATCAACACCGTTGAGCCTGTAGTTCTCCTTTTCGCCGGTTCTGCTGGTTGAGACGACAGTGACTTTATGACCGCTTCGGGCCAGTCCTTCAGCAAGAAACTGGGTCGATTTGTCGCCCCCGCCATGTATATCAGGATAATATCTGGCATTAATGATCAGAATTTTCATTTCTCAGTATTTCTGGACCGGATAAAGGAATCAAGTCTGTTTCGAAATTCATAGTTCGAAAAGCGTTCGGCGTGCTTTCTTATCGCTGCAGAATCGAAGACCATGTTCTCAAATCTCAGAATTCCTTCTTTCATGGAGCTGACTGTCTGTTCCGTAAAAAAGACACCTGTTTTACCGTCCTCTATCGAGTCGAGAACCCCGCCGCTTCCATAGGCTATTACCGGACGACCGCAGGCCTGTGCTTCGAGAGGAGTAATGCCGAAATCCTCAAATCCGGGGAAAAGAAATGCTTTGCAGCGCTGATAATAATCTCTGGACTCAGAATCAGAAAGACGCCCTTTGAACTCAACCGTGGGACTTGCGATTTTCTTCAGGTCTTTTTCCAGTGGCCCGGCTCCGATTATAACCAGTTTCCGTTTCAGTTCATTGCAGGACTTAATAGCCAGGTCAATCCGTTTGTAGGGTATGAGCCGCGATAATATCAGGAAAAACTCTTCCGCCTCTTTTCCGTTCGGTTCAAAAAAATCCGTATCGACAGGCGGGTGGATTACTTCGGCTTCCCGTCTGTAGACCTTCAGGATTCTTCTCTTTACGAGATTGGAGTTGGCTATGAAATAATCCACTCTCATGGCGCTCAGGGCATCCCATTGGCGAATCCGGTGCATCGTTTTTTTCATAGCGGTTCTCGTTATAAACCCCGATGATTTCATATAATCGTGATAAAGATCCCATGCATATCTCATGGGAGTATGCACGTAGGATATATGGAGAGTGTCTGCTCTGGTTATAACGCCTTTCGCGCAGGAGGAGGAACTGCTTATGACCAGATCGTAATCTGATAAATCGAAACTTTCAAAAGCTCTCGGCATCAGGCTGAGCATTTTTGTATAGAATTTCCCGGAAAAAGGGATCTTCTGCATAAAGGAAGCATGAACCTTTTCAGGGGGAAAAAAACGGGCCATATTTTTTTCGTTATACACAGTCGTAAAGATGTCGGCTTCGGGAAATAGCTTCAGAATCTGTTCTACAACTCTTTCCGATCCGCCGTATATTGTCAGCCACTCATGGACAATTGCGACTCTCAACTATAACTCCTTTTTGCTGTAATGCAGATACAGAAAAAAGATAATGACAATAATCCAGGAACATAGAATTATGAAGTAGTTCTCTCGTCCCGATGACTCGAATACAATTACGGAAACCCCCATGATGATACATAGGCCATAAATAACCGCCAGTATGTTTCGAACACTCAAGCCTAAATTCATCATTTTGTGGTGAAGATGAAACCTGTCGGGACTGAATATGTTTCTCTTTTCCCTTTTCCTCCGCCAGATAGCAGCTACGACATCGAGAATCGGAATGAGCAGCATTGTGAGGGGCATGACCAATGAAGTCGATTCTCCCGTAAAGGCCGCTATCGGCAACAGGGCGAGAATAAAACCGAGAAACAAACTGCCCGAATCCCCCATGAAGATTTTTGCGGGAGGGAAGTTGAAAAAAAGATACCCGAAAAGCGATCCGATCAAAGCATAAATAATAATGGCGGGAAGCAATTGCCCGTAAAGGAGGAAAACAAAACCATATACAAGAGATGCTATGATACTGATTCCCGATGATAACCCGTCGACTCCGTCTATCATGTTGATTGCATTGGAAATGCCTACAAGCCAAAGGATCGTCACCGGTACCGCGAGCAAACCGAGCTCAAGTGAAACACCGGAAAAAGGTATCTGTATCCGCTCTATTTGAGCGCCGCCGGCTACAACCAGTATTGAAGCGATAAATTGCCCCAGAAGTTTATAGCGGGCTCTGATTTGTGCAAAATCGTCAAGAACCCCGATAATGAAAATAACAACCAGGCTAAGAGCCAGCAAAAGGATGCTGAGCTGTGGATTGCTGAATAAAGTCAGATCGCCTGAAATCATTCTGACCAGAGCAGGTGATATCAGGGCAGATATGAAAAAGGAGACAAAAATCCCGATGCCTCCGAGACGGGATGTGTTTTCCGTATGTACTTTGCGATGGTTTACTTCATCATATAAACCATGCTTATGAGATAGATATATAAGAACAGGGGTCAGATAGAGATTCAGCAGGAATCCGATTGCCAAAGAAATCCCTATAACCAGTATTATCGTATTGTCCAAGTTTTTCGCCTCAGTTTATTGTATTTAAAATATAAATGTTCACGGACTTTTATTCCAGAACCAAGTTCCCCGATCTGTTTTTTAATCCATCTATTTCGTTGAACAATTCTTCTCTCTTGTATCTTTTTCCATGGTAGATAATATCGTTTTCAAGTGAAAGATTTCCCGAAGCATCGGGAAAGAGAATTTCCCCCATCGTATTGATGACGGAGCCTCTTCCCGATGAAAACAGAATAGAGGGTGCGATATCCAGAAAGCTGGCTATCCTGGAACTCTCCATATAGTTTATACCGGAGGGACTTATAATGATAAGTGGTATATATTCAAATAGATGGTCGTCTTTCCAGTTCATTGAACCGTTTGTGGAAAAAGAAGGTTCATCGATTCCGACCGTGTGGTCTCCATAGATAAATAAGTAGGTTCCGGGATACTCTTTCTGAACTTTTGTGATAAAGTCTCCCAAAGCCCTGTCCACATAGGAGAATGTCAGCATGTAATTCCGGACATTTTTATTCTCGATTTTATCCAGGATCGGATGACTGTAATAAAGAGGTACATTCGTAAAAGGACCGTGGCTGCTCATCGTTATGTGGTGGAAATAAAAAGGCTCTTTTTCTTCTCCCATCTTTTTCAGCATGAAATCATAGACATTTTCATCAGGTGCCCCCCAGCCGACTTCATTCAGTTTCATATTGCCGAGCTCCCAGAATTGGTCAAATCCGACTTTACGCAGATTCACGAATCTATTATAGAAACCGCCTTCATTTCCATGAAAGGCAAGTTTTGAGAAACCGGACAGTTTCTTTACAAATGAATTGGGATATTCATAGATCGAGAACTGGGCAGCCGGAAATCCGCTGATTGCTTCGACTGAGTTGAAAACGGAAAATTCCGCATCGGAGGAATTTCCTGTTTTATGCTGGGATAAGAGATAGGGAAAGTAGATGTTATTTCGGGCCGCATCATTGAGAAAAGGCATAATTTCAACGCCGGAGTACTCAAGCCCGATCAGATCAGCATTCAGGGATTCGACCTGGATTGATATTATATTGCTGAGGTGATCCTTTTCCGGGATTTCCAGAGGTGGTCCGTACTCAATTTTATCAATATACTCCAGTTCATTAATGGTCAGATCATATATCTGGGAATACAGTGTCCCGTACTTGCAGTTTCTTCTTATATGGGAGCTGAATTTGATTGCATCGGGAGTGAAGTAGTCCATCCTGTAAAAAACGTACAGAGACATCAATCCGACGAGGGGTACCAGGATTATTGATAGAGGTAACAATCGAAGCCTGATCTTTGTATAGAAGCGCAGAAGGACAATAACAGGTATCAGATCGATAAGCGGGAGATAGAGCCGGGGATTATTAATGATTATGCTCAGAGAGCCTATGGCCCGCAGCCCCTCAAAAAAACTGTAAATAAACTGCGGAAGTGTGAGAAGCTGTCCGGAATAAAGATAATAAGCCGCATGTATGGATAAGTAGAGAGTCTGAATAATATAAGCGGCGGCTATAAAGCTTTTTCTTTTGAAGACAAAGGCAATTCTCCAGAAAAAATAGAGAAATAAAAAGTTTTTCAGAATGATCTGATAGACTTTGGTATAGGCTCCCTGAGTGATGATCCATTGAATTCCTGTTAACTTGACGGTATTGGCTATGATAAAAAGAAGAAACAGAATTTCTATAGGGAATGAGATTTTTCTTAGATATTTCAGCATCTAATTCTCCGGGAAAATATGAATCTTAAGGCCGAGAATGTTTTTGATTCTCAGGTTCCCGTCGATGTTGTCATAATTGTCAGCCCTGGCAAATGAGTAATCGAATTCAAATGTAAGAGGTAGAATATCCATTTCATAGGCTATGCCGAGAGTCGCCACATGTATCTTTTCATAGACTCCATCGTTCAAGAAGTCTTTATCGTCGTAACTGTTATAGGCATGAGCCGGTTCTTCACCGTCTCCTCCGGAATAGAGATCTCCTTCCATTTCGCCTTCTTCGAAATTCCCTTCGCCATGGCGAATGTATTTATAGCTTATAAAGGCGGATATTCCTCTATATGGCATAGTGTGCACTTTGAAAAGGAATTCATCGGAGTTCGGAGGCAGGTAGTAGCCGAGATTTTCACCGTCATTCATCCAGTTGATATTGTAATAGTACGAACTGTCGAAAAAGGAATAATCCTGAGCATAATGAGTATAAGTGTAGGGTTCTATTTTAGTGTACTGAAATAAAGCCATTGTAAAAGGCAATCCGGGAAGAACCCATTTAATGCCGCCTTGAAGGGCTATTGTTATGGCGGGATCACTGAACAGATCTTCGCTGACCCTGATTTCATCAGCAAAGTATGTACCATACATTTTCACGCTGAAAGGCAATGTGAAGGCGAAAGTGAAATCCATGGCGCCGTTATCGTGATCGCCTGTCAGATTCTGAGCGAGAAGAGGCAGTATAAAGGGAGTTAAATAAGCGATCTCCAGTCTTTTTCCCCATACGACCGAATTGGAAACAGCAAAATAGAACCAGTCAAATGGCATCAGTTCAAAAAACTGTGTGGTGAACATGCTCTGGGCGATCATTTCATCATCTTCCAGAACATTGTTATCATTCGTATCAGCCTGTCTTATGGCGCCGGCAAACCAATCTTCAAGAGAACCTGTAGAGTAGTGGAAGCTGAACCATTTGGAAGGTCGGAAATCAAGATCCAGGCCATTGTATGGTCTCGCCGTTTTTGACAGGGTCAGATTCCCGTCGCCGTTTCCCATCTCGCGCCGGTGCCTGTGCAATTTAATATTTATACTGTTGTCCAGAAAGGCTGTTGATAGCTCGGGGTTCAACAGGACATTGAAAGATCTGCCATCATCATCGCCGTCTTTCAGTCCTCCCCCGTCGAGACCTCCGGTGCTTATATAATAACCGTCCGCCACCTTCGTGTATTCATAGGGGGCGAAAGCATCGGAATGGATATTATTGACTCCGACGCCGAGCCTGATATCATAGGAGAGAAATGACAGGATGTCACCCTGCATGAACCATTCCATCATATTGGTACTGTGAAAATTTCCCGCATTGAGATCCGATCTCATTTCAAAGTCGAATATCGATCCGAATGCCATAGGGTAGGGACTGTTTTCCTCTGCATTGAAGTTGATTTTGCCCTGATCGATTATATTCAACAGGCTCAGCGTTGTATCGTCGGGTAGATATTTTTCCAGTTCGGAGTCCAGAACAGTCTGTTCCGCCGCACTGAGGCGGCTTCTTTTTCCATCAATTTCCTGAAGGAGCGACAGAATATAGGCTCTGGAATACGGTCTCACCTGCGATAATCTGGTAACCAGGCCTTTCACCTCCGCCATTTCGAGGAGTTTATAAACAGGCTGATCCAGTTTTACCGATAGATACGATTGGCTGTGAATGCTTTGAAAAGTCAAAAGGAATAAAAAGACAAATATGACATGTTTATAATTAATAGGCATTTTTATTAACAAATCCTTTCAGGAATGTGAGGAAAATGATTTTGAAATCAAAAAGAAGACTCCAGTGTTTGATGTAATATATATCAAACTCGATTCTTTTCTCCAGGCTCGTATTTCCTCTCCAGCCGTTTGCCTGGGCCCATCCCGTAATCCCGGCCTTCATTTTGTGGCGGATCATATAGGCGGGGATTTCATCTTTGAATTTTTCCACAAAAACCGGTCTTTCCGGACGGGGGCCGACGAGGCTCATGTTTCCGATGAAGACATTCCAGAGCTGCGGCAGCTCGTCGAGAGATGTCGAGCGCAGAAACGCGCCGATCGGGGTTCTCCTGTCATCATTTTCCACAGTCCAGACGGCTCCGGATTTTTCCTCGGCATCGATTCTCATAGACCGGAATTTCCACATTTTAAATTTTTCTCCATCGAGACTCATTCTTTCCTGACCGTAAAAAACGGGACCTTTTGATGTGACTTTAACCGCAATGGCGATAATCAGCAGGAGCGGGGAAAGGAGCAGAAGCCCGACGGCGGAACCTCCGATATCGAGTAAACGCTTGACTAAAATATCGAATATGCTCATGCTCGGCGCATTGACCTTAACCATCGGAATCCCTTCGAAATCCTCGATTCTGTTTCCTATAAATGTGTAGGCAACATAGGGCAGTACAAAAATGGGTGTCAAAAGCTTATGGGATATTTTCAGAGCTTCCTGCTGTTTCTTCTGCTTATCGGGAGGATAGCTGATAATAACCGCATCGACTTCAGTGGTGTCCGAATCTATGGTGATTTCGCTGGATGTGGATATATCTGACATTTTCAGTTCGGGAATTTTATATTTTGCCGCGGTGCCTTCGGAATCTACCCATCCCACGATGCATAGACCCGCTCCTTTGATATGGTAGATGGCTTCCACATATTCCATCATCGACTGGCTGCTGCCCACAAGAATGATATGTCTGAGGTTCTTTCCCTTCGAACGCAGCGATTTAATGATATTCATGGAAACCAGACGGGTGGATATGGTTGAAATAAGGGCCATGATGGCATAAAGCATCAGAGTAATTCGCGATAAGCGACTGGGAGCCGCAAAAAAGAATAAAATGATGAAAGAAAACAAACCCTTTGAAACAGAAATCATTACGGAGAGGATCTCTCTATGCCAGGAATAATACCTGTTGGAATCATAAAGACCGCTTCTGAAGTAAAAAGGCAAAGTCAATAGTATTATCAATGGAGTCAGGTTCAGGTAAAAGAGCCCCAGCCCCGCCTGGGCTCCCCCGATAATTTCAAAACGGATGTAATAAGAAAAAAGCCATGCGGCAGCAATCGCGGCGGCATCGGCCAGCTGCTGCATAAAGCTGAATGTTCTTTCGTGTTTTTTTAGCATGTCGGCAATAATCCTGTAGCTTGATTCTGGCTTAGTTCATAATACTCCAAAACCTCTGTATCCGGCAATATAAAAGCCCCGTCAATCCCGGTCTCAATAGGAGAGAGAGGTCGTTACTTCAATTTCATATTTATCGCCGTCATCCCAGTTGTACTGACTCAGATCGACGGCAATCGTGCCCCTGGCCTGCAGAGCTTTCAGTTTATCCAGATAGAGAACGAAATCCGCACCGGCGCCGTAGGCGAACATGTTCCTGTCTTCATCTGTAAGGCCCGTATTAAAATCATTTCTCACATAGCCCAGATTGAAGAAGGGGCGGACCTGCGCCTCGGCTTTTCCCTCCCAGTCGAGAACGGAGATATTCATATCGACGCTCCAGAAGAGTGCCTTGTCGCCAAACATGAGGTCGTCCCGGACTCCCCTCAGATGGGAGCCGAGACTGGTCATTTCCTTTCTGAAGGAAATGATCCCTTCGGCCATGGTGGAGAAATTGAAATGCTTGCTGATACGCCAGAAATATTTGGCCTGTGCGTTTATTTCCGATGTGAAATTGACCGGGTTTTCTTCGTTCAGGTCCGAAGAGAGCGAGAGGATATTGCCTATCGACGCGGAGAAGCCCTGTCTGAAATTTCCAATCCAGTCGATCGTATCGTAACCGATCGCATGGTCCCAGGAGAAATCCAGAACATCATACACCGGGGTGATGGCGGGATCTTCAAAGTAAGGGACGGCGGCTCCGCCCCGGCTCGCATCGGTCTGCAGCTCTTTAAGCCCGTAATAGAAACCCAGTCTGGGGTCCGCCCTGTAGTAAAAATCCAGAGGCAGGAAAATTTTCGTGCCCATGCTCAGGCTCGTATTGTGAAGCGTGTATTCCTGGAGGAGAATATTCTCTTCGTTCCCGAAATCGCCGATTTTCTTGAAGGTGCCGAATTTGTGACTCAGTTCGATTCTGAAATCCTGACCCCACAGATCGATTCCCTCTATGGCGGGAGTAATATGCCAGCTCGGTATTTCCCAATGGCCCTTCGCCTCGTTATTCTGAATATCCATATTGGTAAAGAGCAGAATATCCACCAGCCGGCCGAAAGCGTTGTAGTAATAGGTTTTAAATCCAATTCGCCAGCCCGTGTTGGAATTGTATTTGGGGTAGGGGATCGGGTAAAGAGTGAAGGAATCCCTGATGTTCAGATAGACCGTGTATTCATCGGCGGCATCTGATGCCTCCTCTTTCTCCAGACTGTATTCGATAAGTTCGAAAACCCTCATATTAATGAGGTTTTGAACCGCGACGTCCATAAAGTTGACAAGGTCTTCATATGATTCGAAATCGCGACCGATATACAGACCCATTTCTTTCAAAAGGGAATCCTCTTTTGTGTTCCCGTCAATCTCGGTTCTGATATCGCTTATGGTTATAGATTTATCAGCAGTTTCCGCGATCAGGACAAAGGTCCGGGTCGTCATCAGAAGCAGTGAAAGAATCATGATTTTATAAAATTTTTTCTTTAAGCTCATAGTCAGACAATTTAACATAAGAGTCCCCGAGAAACAAGCTTGTGCAAAGAAAGCCTCTTGTCTATAATTTTGCCATGAACGATATTCGTACTTTCCGATTCGGAACATTTACAACCAGAACACTATTCTGTTCTCCCGAGGAAGCGCTCGAAGATGCGCTTCTTGTGTTTGATGAGAACACAGCAGCTCTTTTCCCCAACCGCAGTCAGCGGGACGCCGTTATTCTGCCTCCGGGTGAAAGGGCAAAAAGCTGGTCTTCGGTTGAGCAGATCCTTGAACGGGCCGTTGAGGCGTCATTCGGACGCGATGGCTGTTTCTGCGGAATCGGAGGAGGTGTTCTCTGCGATATGACGGCTTTCGCCGCTTCGGTTTATATGCGGGGCTGTTCCGTTATTCTGGTTCCGACCACCCTACTGGCCATGGTCGATGCCTCGCTGGGAGGAAAGTCGGGAATCGACTTCGCCGGTTACAAGAATATGATCGGGTCTTTTTACCCCGCCTCGGAAGTCCGCTACTGTCCCGAGCTGCTTAAGTCTCTGCCGGACCGCGAATATCTGAGCGGGCTCGGCGAGGTTATCAAAACGGCTATGCTGGGAGACCGGGAGCTCTTCGGCATTCTGAAGGAAAAACGGGATCTCATTCTGGCAAGGGAACCTGAGGTCCTGAAGGATATCATCAGACGGTGCATTATGGTCAAAGGGCTTGTGGTGGAAGAGGATCTTCATGAAAAAGGTGTCCGGGCCACCCTCAATCTCGGTCATACCTTCGCCCATGCTCTGGAGTCCGTTTCGGGATTCAGTGACTGGTCTCATGGCGAAGCCGTGGCCTGGGGGCTCTTGATGGCTATGGAAACCGGTGTGGAACTGGGGATCACCGATAATTATTATGCCATAGAAGTGCGAAAAATGCTTGAGGAATACAACTTCAGACTTTATGCTGAATTCAATCCCGATGAACTTATCGATGCCATGAGCCAGGATAAGAAGAAAAAAGGCGGGGTCGTGAATTTCATTCTTCAGGAAAGAATTGAAAAGACGCTTATCAGAACGGTCGAGAGAGATATCCTCTATAGAGTTCTGAATAGAAACAGAGAATCAGCAGGTGACAAGTGAAACTGAACGGCAATGTATTTAATAAGTTTATTCAGAATATAGATGCGAAGCATACGATTTTCAGGGAAGGCGATGCGGGAAACCAGATGTTTCTGATCGTCGAGGGCGAAGTCGAGATACGGAAGAAAACCACCGAGAAATCGACGACGACTCTGGCCACTTTGAAAAAGGGTGATTTTTTCGGGGAAATGGCCATGGTCGAGCGCAAGCCCCGGTCCGCTTCAGCCATTGCTGTTTCGGACTGCAAGCTCCTTGCCCTTGACCAGAATGCCTTTATGACCCTTATCGAGCAGAACTCCGATTTTGCCGTAAGGATGATCAAGGTTCTGGCCACGAGACTGAGACGGACCAACCTTCTCGTCGAGCAGGTTATGGGTTCCGACATCGAAAAACAGGTTTTTCTCGGTATCGGCGATTATTTCAGCCATACCGGATCCATGACCGATCTGTCCGCCAATAACGGCGTGATGATCGTCGTCGACGATTTCGCCCGCTGGGCATCGAGGCACCTGGGGATTCCCGAGAGCTCCATTCCCAATGCCATGGCTGAGCTGATCAAGAGAAAGGTGGTCCACAGAGTTCCCGGTACCGATGATGACACCCATGTCTTTATCGAGAAGCGCATTATTCTGAGGATGCAGTAAGTTTTTCCGTAAAGGTCTCCAGTCTTGCTTTAATCTCTTCCTTAAAACTCCCGTCGGACAGTCGGGCTTCCATCATGGCCTGATCATTTTCTTTATCTTCAGCCGGTAAAATCAGTTCGATGGGGAATGCTTCCATAAGCCCGGCTTTTTCACTTATCATCTCTTTCAGTTTTCTGAATACGTGACTGTAGCCGAACTTATCCTCTTTTGTTGAGTCTTTGCTGCCGCAGCATGTTATGAAATGCAGTCTGTTAATCTTGTTTATGTATTTTTTCAGAAAATCATTGAGCGGGGAGACGATCTGCCCCATCCAGATAGGTCCGCAGAGAATCACCGAATCATATGAACTGAAGTCTTTATCGATTTTTCTGATACCCGAGCTTAACTTTGTCAGCGATGAAAGAACCAGAAAAGGGAAGGCGGAAAATCTCGGGTGAATTTCAATGGCTTCGCTATTTAAAGCCAGGGCTGTTTTTTCGGCGAGATATCTGTTATTTCCCGTATGTGAGTAATAGACTACAATGCTTTTCATAATTTTCCTCCGGTTTAATCATACAGGCATCTTATAACATCTGTGAAAACAAAATTCCCTAGAATAACATAAATGTCAAAAAGACCGGCTCTGCTTCTCTTCTCTCGGCCTCATTCTCTTTATATCAGATGGCACGCAATTTGCATTTTCTTTTCCATAAGGGGAAAGATTTCATGAACAGATATCCCGTTCTGATACTTCTTATTACTGCAATGCTGGCAGGCTGCTCCGGCAAAAATGATAGAGAAACGATTACTGTTTTCGCCGCAGCCAGCACATCGGATATTATGGAAAGAATTTCCGCTCAGTTCAGAAAAGACGGCGGAAGCGAGGTCCGCATCAGCAGCGCCTCAAGCGGAACGCTGGCCCGTCAGATAGAGCAGGGCGCTGAACCTGATCTCTATATTTCCGCTTCTGAGAGCTGGATGGATTTTGTCAGAGATCTCGGTGAAGCGGAGGAAACCCTGCTGCTGATGGGAAACCGACTTGTTCTTATTGGACCTGAAGATTCAACTCTTGACCCCTTCACACTTGATGAAAATACGAATCTGCCGGAGATGACCGAAGGATGGTTTTCCATGGGAGATCCGGAACATGTTCCGGCGGGACGATACGGAGAAGAGGCTTTGAAATATTACAGATGGTATGTGGATCTGAAGCCGAGAATTCTGCCCGCGCCTAATGTGCGGGCCGCATTATCCGTGGTGGAACTCGATGAGGCCGATCTCGGGATTGTATATCTATCGGATGTCATGAAGAGCGACAAGGTCAAAATCCTTTCCCTTTTTCCTGAGGAATCGCATAGTCCGATCCGTTACTTCTGTGTTCTGCTCAGGAACAGCGGAAAAGCAGCCAGAGTTTTTTTCCAGTATATTCAGTCAGCTGCTGAAGTCGAAGAGATGATTGAAGATTCCGGTTTTACCCGGTCAATGAACTGAAGGAGTCCCATTGGACCTAACGCGTATTTCTACAATTGTGTTTCTCTCGTTGAAGACCGGTTTTGCGGCTATAGCGCTGAATCTGCCTGTCGCCTTGGTCGCCGCTTATTATCTGGAACGTAAACTCAAAGGAGAATCTCCTTTTATAGAGGGGATTATAAATCTCCCCCTGGTTATGCCGCCGGTCACGACCGGTTATCTTCTGCTGATTGTTCTGGGGAAAAAGGGGGTTATAGGCTCCTTTTTCTATGGGCTGACCGGCAGATCACTGGCTTACAGCTGGATGGCGGCACTCATAGCCTCTATGATTGTCTCCTTTCCTCTTATAATCCGCAGCATCAGAACGGCCATGGCCATGGTGGACCGCCGGCTGGAACTGGCCGCCATGACTCTGGGTGCCGGCGGTTTTTCCCTGTTTATGCGCATAACCCTGCCTCTGATCCTCCCGGGGGTAATCAATGGTCTGCTGCTGGGGTTTGCCCGCAGTCTGGGGGAATTCGGTGCGACAATCACCTTCGCCGGCAATATAGAAGGGGAAACCCGGACGATTCCACTGGCGGTTTATTCATTTCTCCAGATTCCCGGAAAGGAAAAAGAGGCGTCATTTCTGGTTCTCATTTCCATAGCCATCTCTTTCGGATCCCTGTTTCTCTCATCCCATATATCCGGGAGAATAAAAAGTGAGTCTTGAATTTGATCTGACACTGACGAGACGGGATTTCGATCTTCATCTATCGGGAGAGTTCGGGAAGGGGATAACCGGTATATTCGGACCTTCCGGTTCGGGAAAGACGTCTTTTTTTAATCTCCTTGCGGGTATTGAGACGCCCGGGTCCGGTTTTGTTCGATTGAACGGCCGGGTTCTTGCTGATATGGAAAACAGGATCTGCGTTCCCATTCATAAGAGGCGAATCGGCTATGTCTTTCAGGACAGGCTCCTGTTTCCCCATATGACAGTTCAGGACAATCTTCTCTTCGGCGTTCCCTATGCAACGAAAAGGGGATTGTCTTTTGATGAAATTGTCGATTTTCTCGATCTGGAGCCGTTGCTGAAGTCTAAGCCCTCCAGGATTTCAGGAGGCGAGCAGCAGAGGGTCGCTATCGGACGGGCTCTTTTATATGCTCCCGATCTGCTTTTACTCGATGAGCCCTTTAATGCTATCGATTACAGTCTCAGAAGTTCAATTCTGGCGACGATAAGGGAACTGGGAGAAAAGACCGGAATACCGGTTCTGGTTATCAGTCATGACAGAGAGGACCTTGTTACTCTGAGCGATCGATTGTACCGCCTTTCCGGGCGGGGACTGAATGGCTGCAGAAAATTCAATCTGCAGAATGCCGATAAACCGGCTGATTACTTCTTCCAGTTATAGATAACAGGCCTCTGGCCTTTCCATTTTTCCCACCGGTCGTCCCTGCTAAAAAGTTCCGTCATAAAATAGGCTACATTGATCCGGATCATTCTCTTTTAAGTCTAAATTAACAAAGATGGAAAACCGGAATGAATCTCATAACATCTATGTAAACAGGGGTTTTACATTTGTGTCAAATCGGGTCTGAGCTCCCGTTTTTCTTCGACATTTTTGTCAAAACATCTGTTTTCTCTACTTAATTTCACCTTTTTAGAAACTGGCACACCCCTTGCATTACCAGTGGTATAAACCTTTTTAAGCGAGGAAGAAGAAGATGAGAAAGATAGCCATTTACGGAAAAGGCGGGATCGGGAAATCCACAACCACGCAGAACACTGTTGCCGGTCTGGCGGAGATGAAAAAGAAAGTCATGGTCATCGGATGCGATCCCAAAGCGGACTCCACGAGACTTCTTCTGGGCGGTCTGGCTCAGAAAACGGTTCTCGATACCCTGAGGGAAGAAGGGGAGGACATCGAAATGGATGATGTTATCAAGGGCGGATACGGCGAGACGCGCTGTGTCGAATCGGGCGGTCCCGAGCCTGGAGTCGGATGCGCCGGCAGGGGCATCATCACATCCATCAATATGCTCGAACAGCTGGGCGCTTACGAACAGGATCTGGATTACACCTTCTACGATGTTCTCGGGGATGTTGTCTGCGGCGGATTCGCCATGCCGATCCGCGAGGGAAAAGCGGAAGAGATTTACATCGTCGTTTCCGGAGAGATGATGGCCATGTACGCGGCCAATAACATCTGCAAAGGTATTGTGAAATATGCCGATGCCGGCGGTGTCCGTCTGGGCGGTCTTATCTGCAACAGCCGCAAGGTTGATAACGAGAGAGAGATGATTGAAGAGCTGGCCAGAAAGCTGGGGACGCAGATGATTCATTTCGTCCCCAGAGACAATATGGTTCAGAAAGCCGAGATTCACAGAAAAACGGTAATCGATTTTGAGCCTGTTCACGGTCAGGCTGACGAATACAGAACGCTGGCCAGAAAAATTGATGAAAACAAGATGTTCGTCATTCCCACTCCTCTGGAGATCGAGGATCTGGAACAGCTGCTGATAGATTTCGGAATTGCCAACTAGGGAGGAGAGCGAAAATGTTAATGATCAGATCAATAGTCAGACCGGAAAAGAGCCAGGATGTTATGGACGCTCTTATGGATGCCGGATATCCGGCCGTGACCAAAGTGAATGTTGCCGGAAGAGGACAGCAGCACGGATTGAAAGTCGGAGAGGTCATCTACGATGAGCTTCCCAAGGATCTGCTGATTTCCGTCATCAGGGATAAGGATAAAGAGCTTGTCGTCAACACGATCCTGGGAATAGCCAGAACCGGCAAAGCGGGAAACTACGGGGACGGAAAAGTCTTCGTCTCCCCCGTAATGGAATCCTACACAATCAGTTCCGGTTTCAAAGAGGATTAGGGGGGCAACAGTGAAAGAAGTAATGGCGGTTATCCGGATCAATAAGGTTAACGAGACGAAAAAAGCTCTGGCCGTTGCCGGGTTTCCCTCCCTGACGGCTACGGGACGTGTCCTCGGCCGCGGGAAGGGAACGGTTGACTTTCGAATCATGCAGGGAGCGGCGGAGGGCCATGAAGAGGCCATCGCCAGGCTGAGCGATGCTCCGCAGCTCGTTCCCAAGCGCCTTCTGACCATGATTGTCCACGATGACAAAGTGGATCTGGCGGTCAAGACGCTCATCAAGGTTAACCAGACCGGAAACAGTGGTGACGGGAAGATATTTGTTCTCCCCGTCAATGACTCTTACAGAGTTCGTACCGGCGAACGGGGCGGTGTGACGCTCGACTGAAGGAAGTGAATATGAGTTTTGAAAAACTTGACGATACGATGATGAAGACCTATCCCACCAAGGTCTACCGGAAACGGAAGAAAGCGGCCATGGTGAACGACCCCGGAGAGGTGAAGGAGATTCAGGCCAACGTCCGGACCATTCCCGGAATCATAACCCAGAGGGGCTGTACCTATGCGGGGTGCAAGGGGGTCGTTCTGGGACCGACCAGGGATATCGTGAATATCACCCACGGCCCGATCGGCTGCGGTTTTTATTCCTGGCTGACCAGACGGAACCAGACCAGACCGGAGAATGAGACAGCCGAGAATTTTATGACATACTGCTTTTCCACGGACATGCAGGATTCCAATATCGTTTTCGGGGGCGAGACTCTGCTGAAGGATGCGATCCAGGAGGCTTACGACCTTTTCCATCCCAAAGCAATCGCGATTTTCTCCACCTGTCCCGTCGGACTGATCGGAGACGATGTTCACGCCGTGGCCAGAGAGATGAAAGCGAAGTTCGGCGACTGCAATGTTTTCGGATTCTCCTGTGAGGGGTATAAAGGTGTCAGCCAGTCGGCGGGGCACCATATCGCCAACAACCAGATTTTCAAGCATGTCATCGGTAGCGATGACAGCCGCAGCGACAGCAAATTCCGGGTGAACCTGCTCGGCGAATACAATATCGGGGGAGACGCTTTCGTTCTTGAAGAGCTCTTCGAAAAATGCGGGATCGAGCTGGTGGCGACATTCAGCGGGAACTCCTCTATCGATCATTTCGCCAATGCCCATACGGCCGATCTGAACCTGATTATGTGCCACCGCTCCATCAACTATGTCGCGGAAATGATGGAAGTCAAGTTCGGCATCCCCTGGACAAAGGTGAACTTTATCGGAGCCGGACAGTCGGCCAAGTCCCTGAGAAAAGTAGGGGCTTATTTCGAAGATCCCCGGCTGATAGCCAGAATAGAAGAGGTTATCGCAGAGGAGATGCTCAAGACCGATGAGGCGGCCGCTGAATACCGCCCCGGCACGGAAGGCAAAACAGCCATGCTCTTTGTCGGCGGTTCGAGAGCCCATCATTACCAGGACCTCTTTGCGGAGCTGGGGATGAAAACGCTCGCTGCGGGATACGAGTTCGCCCACAGAGACGATTACGAAGGAAGACGGGTTCTTCCCTCCATAAAAGTCGATGCGGACTCGAGAAACATCGAGGAGCTCCATATCGAGAAAGATCCCGGGAGATATTCACAGGCGCTGCAGGACAGAAAAGCGGCTCTTATGGAAAAAGGGATGGAGTTCAGCGATTACGAGGGAATGATGGCCCAGATGGAAAAAGGCGCTCTGGTTATTGACGATATCAGTCATTACGAAATGGAAAAGCTGGTGGAAGTCTATAAGCCCGATGTCTTCTGCGCGGGAATCAAAGAGAAGTACGCCGTTCAGAAAATGGGTATTCCCCTGAAACAGCTCCACAGCTACGACTACGGAGGTCCTTATGCGGGATTTGACGGAGCGGTCAATTTCTACAAAGAGATTGAGAGAATGGTCAATACGAATGTCTGGGGTCTGATCAAAGCGCCCTGGTCCAATCAGAGCGCCATGAGCGCGAAATATGCGGGAGGTAAACATGCTGTTGCGTCACACACCTAAGGAGATAAAAGACAGAAAGGCCCTGACCATAAACCCGGCCAAGACCTGCCAGCCCATAGGAGCCATGTACGCGGCTCTGGGGATTCACGGATGTCTTCCCCACAGTCACGGTTCACAGGGGTGCTGCTCCTATCACCGTTCCACCTTGACCCGGCATTACAAGGAACCGGTTATGGCGGGAACATCCTCCTTTACGGAAGGGGCATCGGTATTCGGCGGACAGAGCAATCTGCTTCAGTCTTTCAGTAACCTGTTCGCCATTTATGATCCCGATATCGTCGCCGTGCACACGACCTGTCTGTCCGAAACGATCGGTGATGATGTGAGCCAGATAACGCAGAAAGCCATCGACGAGGGGAAAATTCCCGCAGGCAAACATGTGATCTATGCCAGCACGCCCAGCTATGTGGGATCCCATGTGACAGGCTTTTCCAATATGTGCGCGTCCATCGCCAAATATTTTCCGGAAAAGCAGGACTATGAGCTGGACCAGGTCAACATTCTCCCCGGCTGGGTCGAGCCTTCGGATATGCGGGAGATTAAAAGACTGATGTCGGAAATGCATGTGCCTTTCGTCATGTTCCCCGATACGTCGGGCGTACTCGATGCGCCGCAGACGGGTTTCCATCAGTTCTACCCCAAAGGCGGGGCATCGGTTCCCGATCTGAAGCGCTCCGGCGCCAGCAGCTTTACCTTCGCTCTGGGGAAATTCTCCTCCGAAGCGGCCGGCGAAGAGCTGAGAAAGAAATGCGATGTGCCTTACGAGGTCATGGAAGTGCCCATAGGGATCAACGCGACAGACCGTTTCCTGATGAAAGTCAGTGAGGTCACCGGCTGCCCCGTACCCGAATCGATAAATGATGAAAGAGGCCGTGTCGTCGATATCATCACTGATATGCAGCAGTACCTCCACGGGAAGAAGGTAGCTCTCTTCGGAGATCCGGACATTCTGATTCCCCTCACCGAGTTCCTTCTCGCCATGGATATGAAGCCGGTCCATATCGTCAGCGGTACGCCCGGGAAGTATTTCATGGAGAGAATGAAAGAGATCATGGGTGACGATTTCGAAACCGGCAACGTGAAGAACGGTCCCAGAGCCGACATGTTCCTGCTCCACCAGTGGATCAGGAACGAACCGGTCGACCTGATAATAGGGAACACCTACGGCAAGTACATCGCCCGGGATGAGAACATCCCCTTCGTCAGAATGGGATTCCCCATCCTCGACAGAATCGGGCACAGCTACTTCCCTGTGGTCGGCTATGCCGGAGCCATGAGAATTCTGGACAAGATGCTCGGAGCGATAATGGATCAGATGGACCGGGAGGCCCCGGAAGAAAAGTTTGAGTTGGTTATGTAGATGGATGCTTATAGGCATTTATTGGGTTGTTCCCACCCCTCACCCCGGCCCTCTCCCAAAAGGAGAGGGAGCAAGATTGAATTTTTACACATTCTCCCCTTCTACTCATGGGAGAAGGGGCCGGGGGATGAGGGGTTGTAAAAAAATTATTTCGTCAGAGGTAAAAAAATGGGATCGGCAATACTCAAGGACAGAGAAAATCAGATCTTTATCAAAGAGCAGTCGCAGGGGGAAATTACCTGTGAAAAATCGAGCCTGGCCGGTTCGGTGAGCCAGCGGGCCTGCGTTTTCTGCGGTTCGAGGGTTGTGCTGTATCCTGTCGCCGATGCCCTTCACATTGTTCACGGTCCGATAGGCTGCGCTTCCTTCACCTGGGATATCAGGGGGAGCCTCAGCTCGGGACCGGAGCTCCACAGACTGAGTTTCTCCACAGACCTGCGGGAAATGGATGTCATACAGGGCGGAGAGAAGAAGCTCGAAAGAGCCATTTCCGAGCTGGGCGAGCTGCACAAGCCCTCGGCCGTGTTTGTCTACGCGACCTGTATCGCCGGCATCATCGGCGACGATATTGCGGCCGTTTGCAGGCGAACGGCCGAAAAGCTCGGCGTTCCCGTTCTTCCCGTTCATTCCGAAGGATTCAAGGGAACCAAAAAAGACGGATATAAAGCGGCCTGCGATGCCCTGGCGAAGATTGTCGGAACCGGCGATATCAGCGGTATTCCCGAAGTCAGCATCAATATCCTGGGAGAGTTCAACCTCGCCGGCGAGGCGTGGATGATCGAGGACTATTACAGAAGAATGGGCGTGGAAGTTGTCTCGGTTCTGACCGGCGACGGCAGAATCGGAAAAATCTCCAGAGCCCACGGCGCTTCGCTCAATGTGGTTCAGTGTTCGGGATCGCTGACCTACCTGGCGGAGCATATGAAGGAAAAGTACGGAATTCCCTATATCCGGGTTTCCTATTTCGGTATAGAGGATCAGTCCCGGGCTCTTTACGATGTGGCCGATTTTTTCAGTTTCAATCCCGGGTTGAGAACAAAGGCAGAGGAGATCGTCCGGGAAGAGATTTCCGTAATCATGCCCCGGATTCAGTATTACCGAGAGAAACTGGCCGGTAAAAAAGCGGCCGTTTACGTGGGGGGGGCTTTCAAGGCTTTCTCTCTTATTAAAGCATTGAGGCTTATCGATATGTCAGTCGTCATAGCCGGTTCGCAGACCGGTAACAAGAATGACTATAAACAGCTCGAAGAGCTCTGCGATCCCGGTACAGTCATTCTGGACGATTCCAATCCTCTGGAGCTGTCGCGGTTCGTACTGGAGAAAAAAGCCGACCTCTTTATCGGAGGGGTTAAGGAAAGGCCCATTGCCTACAAGCTGGGAATCGGCTTCTGCGATCACAACCACGAGAGGAAAATAGCTCTGGCCGGATATGAGGGGATGATCAATTTCTATAAAGAGGTCTATTCCTCTGTTATGAGCCCGGTGTGGAAATTCGCTCCCCGCAATAACAGGAGGAAAAGTCATGAATAAGAAAACTCCCGATTACGTTTCGACATCCAATCCCTGCAAAGTCTGCTCTCCACTCGGCGTCAGCCTGGCTGTCAAAGGCCTGGAGAATGCCATGTCGATCATGCACGGTTCCCAGGGATGCGCCACTTATATCCGGCGCTATATGATCAGTCATTTCAAAGAGCCTCTGGATATAGCCTCATCCAGTTTTGATGAAAGATCGGCGGTTTTCGGAGGGAAGAGAAATCTCCGGGCCGCCATAGAAAATGTGTCGCTCAAGTATGATCCCGAACTGATCGTCGTGGCGCCCACATGCCTCTCCGAAACCATCGGAGACGACCTGAGGGCTTACTGCCGCAATTTTGATTCCACCACATCGGCGGAAGTCCTTTCCGTATCCATGCCGACTTACACGAGCGCTCACCTTGTCGGTTTTTATGGGGCCGTGAGAAGCGTGGTCGCCGGAAAGGAGAAAGGCGATGAAAAACGACAGGCAGTCAATATATTCCCGTCCATGGTCTCTCCGGCGGATCTTCGCTATCTGAAAGAAATCGTCGGATCCTTTTTCGATAAATCCATGGTTATGCCCGATTATTCGGAAACGCTCGATGGTGAAATCTGGGGAGAATATATCCCCATCGCGCCCGGCGGGACGCCCCAGAAAGATATTGCCTCAGCCCATAAAGCGGATTTCTCCATCAGCTTTTCTCCCTATACAAAAGAGGACATCAGCGCTGCCTGCTGGCTGGAAGAGGAATACGGAGTGGAGCATTTCGATCTTCTGCCGCCTATCGGCATCAGGGGAACCGATGAGCTTATCGATGTTCTCTCGCAGAAAAGCGGCAGGGATGTTCCCCGAAATCTTGTCCGGGAAAGAGCCCGGCTGATCGACGCCCTGGCGGACAGCCACAAGTATACATTCGGAAAAAGAGCTGTCGTTTACGGCGACGGGGATTTTGTAGCCGGTATCGCTTCCTTTCTCGATGAAATCGGCATCGTTCCGGTCATCTGCGCCTGCGGGACTCCCTTTCCCCGTTTCGAGGAATACCTGAAAAACAGCCTGGAAGAGACAGAGCCGGAGTATATCGGAGCCGATGTGGATTTCCGGGACCTGGAAGAGCTGATGGAAGGGAAAGAGTACGATTTCATGATCGGAAGCAGCAAAGGGTATCCCCTTTCCAGAAAGCGGGGGATTCCCCTGGTCCGCTGCGGATTCCCCATCCACGACCGGATCGGCGGGCCCCGTTTTCTCCATGTGGGCTATGAAGGAGCCCTCAATCTGCTCGACACAATTGTCAACACTCTGCTGACAAAGAAACAGGACGACTCGACTGTAGGATATTCCTACTTGTAATCAGGCAATCGGAGGTGAAATATGATAGACGAGACCAGACATCCCTGCTTTAATAAAAAAGCGGCAAAAGATTACGGGCGGATGCATCTGCCCGTGGCGCCGGCCTGTAACGTGCAGTGCAATTTCTGCAACCGCGATTACGACTGCGTCAATGAATCCAGACCCGGTGTGACGAGCACCATACTCTCTCCCGGTCAGGCCGAGTGGTTTTTTACTAAGGTCTCCGCAGAGACGCCTATCTCCGTTGCCGGTATAGCCGGTCCCGGAGACCCTTTCTGCGATCCAGAACCGACTCTGAAAACGTTCGAATTGATCAGAGCCGCCCATCGCGATGCCATTCTCTGCGTGTCGACGAACGGACTGAATCTACTCTCATCCATCCCCAGGCTGGCGGAAATCGGCGTCAGCCATGTGACCATTACGGTCAACGCCGTCGATGCCGCGATCGGAAGTAAAATCTACAGCTGGATCAGACGGGGAAAGAGGACTTTCCGGGGTGTGGAAGGGGCGACGCTTCTTCTGGAAAATCAGCTGGCAGCCATAGCATCTCTGAAAGCCCACGGCATAACGGTCAAGATCAACTCCATCGTTATCCCCGGCGTCAATGATCATCACATTCCCAGGATCGCCGAGGAAATGAAGAAGAGGGGCGCTGACCTGTTCAACTGCATCCCCATGATTCCCGTAGAAGGTGCGGTTTTCGGGAACCTGACCGAACCGGATCACGATGCCATGTGGAAGATCAAAGAGGAAGCGGGAAAATTCCTGCCCCAGATGAAGCACTGCCAGAGATGCCGCGCCGATGCTGTGGGCAAACTGACTGAAAAAGATCCGGGCCTCTGGAGAGAGCTGTTCCTCGATGCGGCGTCCAGACCGCTTTATCCCGAAGAGGACCGCCCCTATGTGGCTGTGGCGTCCCGGGAAGGATTCCTTATCAATCAGCATCTGGGAGAAGTCTCTGACCTGGCTGTCTATAAGCTCGATGAAAAGGGAAAAATAAGCCTGATGGAAAGGCGGAAGACACCGGTTTCCGGTGGCGGCGATGTCCGCTGGGAGAAACTGGCCGATTCCTTTTCCGACTGCCGGGCCATTCTGGTCAACGGCGTGGGCAATGCGCCGAGGAAAATCCTTGAGGATAAGGGGCTGAAAGTCTACCAGGTCGAAGGACTCCTCGATGTGGCGGCCTCGAAAATCTATTCCGGCCATTCCCTCAGTTCTATGAGCTGCCGTAGCAGCGGCTGCGGGGTGGCCTGTAAGGGCTCAGGAAATGGCTGCGGGTAACGGGCCGTCTTGATACTGTCAGGAATCCAGTGCTTTGGATGAAATAAAAGAAATTATCAAAAACAGGAGAAAAAAATGGAAAAACCGGGAAAACACATTCTGGTGTGCGCGAGTTTCAGAGCAGGGGGAGAGCCTCAGGGGATCTGCCATAAGAAGGGGAGTCTCGATTTCCTTCAGTACATGCAGGACGAACTTCTGGACCGGGGAATGCACGATGTCATGATTTCGACGACGGGCTGCCTTAAAGTCTGCGATCGCGGACCGGCTATGGTGGTCTACCCGGATAACATCTGGTACGGCGGAATTTCAGGAGAGGAGGATATCGACACCATCCTCGATGCCATGGAGGATGGCCAGGTTTCTGAAGAATTTGTTATTTCATAAACATGCATTAATGTATGATGTCTGTTATGTGAATACAATATTGTAGGATCTTTGATTCCTTTATTGCCATAATCAGCCTGTATCGTGCTTAGACTTGATAAAGACAATTGGCACTGATTTTGCAATTACTTGGATAATGGTTATAAAAAAAGAAATTATCGATACAACATTACGCGATGGCGAACAGGCTCCCGGTATCTCTTTCTCCCTCAGGGAGAAAAGGGATATCGCCCATAAGCTTATGGAAGCGGGTGTGGATGAGATAGAAGCGGGAACACCCATCATGGGAAGCGAGACCATCGACCTGATCCGGTCTCTTTCCGCTGAAGGTTCATCGACGCGGATCTCCGCCTGGGCCAGGCTCAGGGAAGATGACATGCGGGCGGCCTATAAGGCCAAGTCGGACCTGATCCACTTCACCGTTCCTCTTTCCGATTATCATCTGGGTCGGCAGATCGGTTTCTGGGATGATGTCAAAGCGAAAATGTTCAGAATTCTGATGATGGCGAAGGATCTCTTTCCCCGTGTTTCCGTCGGATTTCAGGACAGTTTCAGGGCTCCCGGTCACAGACTCGATGAGGCCTGTACTCTCGCAGAGGAGCTGGGCATATACCGTATACGCTTTTCCGATACGGTCGGAACGGCTCTGCCTTCCGATGTGGAAGCTCTTATCAGCCGCTACAGATCATTTTTCAGGGGGATCATTGATTTTCATGGCCATAACGATCTGGGACTGGCTGCCGCCAATTCGCTGACGGCGCTGGAAGCCGGTGCCGATTCGATCAACGTCACCGTAAACGGTATAGGGGAAAGAGCGGGTAATGCATCTCTTGAGCAGCTGGCGTTCATTCTTCATTTTCATAAATCGCTCGATACAGCAATCGCTCTTGATAAAATCAAGCAGCTGAGCGCCATGGTCTCGGATTTCTCGGGACGTGCCGTTGCGGTCGACCGGCCCATCGTTGGCGAGCTGGCTTTTACTCATGAATCGGGTATCCACTGCCATGGCCAGCTGGGCAATCCTCTGGCTTATCAGCCCTTCGATCCGCGGGAAAAGGGCCTTCCCCCTTCGGCTCTGGTCGTCGGATCCCATTCCGGAAAAGCGGGAATCGTCAGTGTCCTGAAAGCGGCCGGAGTCCGGGACAGCGAAAAAGCCGTAGCTGAGCTGCTGGATATCTACAGAAACCGCTCGAGAACCAAAAAGAATTTCCTGAGTCAGAAGGAAGTTCTGGAAATCTATAAGGATAAAAAGGGAAGAAGCCGTGAGTACCTGCGATAAGTGCAACCATCTATCCCTCTTTATAAAAATCTCCTCTGCCATCACGCCGGGAGAAGACTTGAAAGAGCTTCTTCCGGTTCTGATGGGTTATCTCGGGGAGTATATGTCCATTGACAGAGGTATGGTCACCATACTGAACAGAAAATCATCGGAGATCATTGCGACCAGTTCCTACGGGATGAGCGATGACGAAAAAGCCCGGGGGATTTATCAGCTGGGTGAGGGAATCACCGGAAAAGTCGTGGAGACGGGCGAGCCCATCATAATCGAAAATACCGATAGGGATCCCCGTTTTCTTAATCGCACCGGCAGTTCCAGGAAAGGGGAAAATAACGGTTTTCTCTGCGTTCCCGTCAAGACGACCAACGAAGTAATCGGGTCTCTCAGCATCGATAAGAGCTATAGCATAAAAGAGGCGATTCATGACGATCTGAAGATTCTCATTATCATCAGCACCATGATCTCCCGGGCCGTCCGGCTCCATCAGGCGCTGCATGAAGAGAAGCAGCTTGTCTGGGAAAATGAGGAACTGCAGGCCAGGCTGGCCAGAGGATTCAGAAATCCCGGCAATATTATAGGCAATTCGAGGATTATGCGGAATATGTACGATCTTATCGATAAGATCTCCTGTGCCGGCTCCACGGTTCTGATAACCGGCGAAAGCGGCAGCGGCAAGGAACTTGTCGCCAGGGCCATCCATTATACCGGTAACCGTTCCGACAGGCCCTATATTCCCTTTAACTGCGCGGCCCTGCCGGAATCGCTTCTAGAAAGCGAGCTCTTCGGCCATACTAAAGGAGCCTTTACCGGAGCCTTTGCCGATAAGGACGGAAAATTCCAGGCGGCTGACGGAGGAACTCTCTTTCTCGATGAAATCGGCGAAATGTCCATGACGGCCCAATCGAAACTGCTCCGGGTCATTCAGGAGAAGGAAGTGGAAAAAGTGGGCTCCAACAGCCCCGTAAAAATCGATGTGAGAGTTGTCGCCGCGACCAACCGGGATCTGATGGAACTGGTTGATAAAGGACAGTTCAGGCTCGACCTCTACTACCGTCTCAATGTCTTTCCCATCAATGTTCCTCCCCTGAGAATGCGCAAGACCGATATTCCCCTGCTGGTGGATACTTTTATTGAAAAATATTCATCCATCACCAATAATAAAGTGAAGAGGATATCCACTCCGGCCATTGATATGCTTATGTCCTATCACTGGCCCGGGAATGTCCGGGAACTGGAAAACTGCATTGAAAGAGCGGTTATTCTGGCGGAGGACGAAGTGATCCACAGCTATCATCTTCCCCCGTCGCTCCAGACGATCGGCAAGGTCCCCTCGGGAGAGACGGGGAGGCTTCAGTCCCAGCTGGATATTCTCGAGTACGAGCTGGTCATAGAGGAGCTGAAACGGACGGCCGGGAATATCAAGGAGGCGGCTGCGAACCTGGGGATCACATACCGGCAGTTCGGTCTGAGGCTGGATAAGTACAGGATCAACATCGACAAATACAAGAAACAGGGAGTGTGCAATGGCTGATTATAAAATCATTGAAGCCGATTATTACAAAGCGGAACATATCGACGATATCCTTAAAGTTCTGGAGAACTACAAAACCGGCGAAATGGGCGACGGCGTCCCCTATACGGACGCGGAAAAAGCCAGATTGAGAACCCAGTTCCTGGTTCATCCCAATGTTATGGTGTTTCTGCTGTATACGAAAGCCGGCGAGATCGCCGGAGGGGCGGTTTGCTTTAAATCATTTTCCACCTTCAATACGGATAATATCATCAATATCCACGACCTCTGCGTTATTGATAAGTTCCGGGGAAAGGGATACGGACGGGCTCTGACTGAATATATCGTGCAGAAGGGGAAAGAACAGCTTTGCTCCAGACTGACTCTGGAAGTTCGCGAGGACAATGGAATCGCCCAGGATCTGTACAGAAAGTTCGGTTTTGACGATATGGCGCCGAAGATGCATTTCTGGCGCAAAAAACTGCACCATGATTGATCATTAATCCAGACTCTGCAGCGGATGCCTGGCCGTTCACGTGTTTTGAAGCTTTATTGAACTGAGGGATTCTCATCCGCTTCGGCAAAGGCATCGGCACTTTCGTCTGTTCCGGTTTCCGGTTCAATGCCCAGATATCCGTTAATGAGCGCCTGCTCGTCCTTTATGCCTTCGGGAGTTCCCTTATTTTCTTTTCGAAGTCTCTTCTCTTCCTGGCGTTTCTGCCTTTTAATTTCCTTCTGTCGTTTGTCCGAAGAGTAATTATGCCTGGCCATTTACGACCTCCTGTCTGGAGAGTTAATATAAAAAAAAGGACCGTTTCGGGTCCTTTTTCAATTGTCGGTATGAATTAGTACCGGCGGTTATTTCCCCGGTTGTTTTCTCTCTCTTCGGCTTCGTTGACTCTGATGTTCCGGCCATCGTGTTCTGTTCCGTTTAATGCTGAAATTGCCGCTTCGGCAGCGCTGGCATCAGCCATTTCGATAAAACCGAATCCTTTTGAACGGTTTGTGTTCCGGTCAATGATGATTCTGGCGGAGAGAACTTCTCCGTACTGTGCGAAAAGATCGCCCAGTTCCTGATCTCCGATGTTCCAGCTAAGATTACCTACATAGATTTTACTTGACATTTTGTCTCCTGTTTCCGGATTTTTCCGGTAAATAAATAGTATAAGAATGATTATTGAATTTGTGGGAATCGGGAATTGAAGACAGGTAACAAATAAAAATCGGTAACTTTGAAAACAATAAAACGGTTCTACATATAATAAATCAATCTGTAAAAAAGACTATAGGTGTTCTGAAGTCAAATGTCAACGAGTTATAGCTTATTCCTTGCGACTTTTTGCATTAAGAAGGGGAAGATGCTCTATTCTGCAGCTGTAATGCTTCCTCGATCCTCATCTTTACATGATCTCTGAGATCCCTGGTCTTTTTAAACTCCTCAGAGGAAATTGCGCTGAGGACTTCCACTTTGATTTTAAGGAAGCTTGTGAAGGTAATGCCTTTCAGAATTTTGTGTTCCGAATAAGTCAGTGCCACGGGGAGGATAGGGCATTTCATTTTTTTTGCCAGAAGAAACCCGCCGTCAAGGAATTTCCCGAGCACCAGTCCTCTGCTTCTCGTGCCTTCGGGAAAAATCATGATTGAATTTCCGATTGACAGATTCTCCTCGCAGGATCTCATCATTTTCAACTGGCTCTTCTGATCGGTGCGATTGATAAATATCGTTTTATTCAGGACCATATTCCATCCTATAAAGGGAATCTTTCGGATTGAGTCCTTGGAAATCCATTTGAAGTGGATGAAGAGATGATGAAGCGCCGGAATATCGAGCAGAAATGAATGGTTCGGCGTTATTATGTACGTTTTCTCAGGATCAATATTTCCTTTTCCGATTATCTCGACGGAAACAAAAGGGTTGAGCCATATAAAAAGCGAACCCCAGATGTTGGCGATAAATTGAAGGGCGCGCAATCGCCTATCAAAAAGCACGGTCGCGAGCCAGACGAAAAGAGAGAGGGGAAACATGACCAGCACGATAGCCGGAACGGCAATGATCCAATACGCCAGGGATAATATTAAATGCAAATGATCCTCCAGAGGTTCCCGGAGTATAACAGAAATGCAAACCGGCGAACAGTTCAGACTTATCTAAAGAAGGATCAATTCATCCTTCCAATTCGCCAATTATATCGATTCTTGATTTCCGGGGTACTTTCGAAGGTATAGAGTCCTCCAGTTTCTGATCGCCCCGGGCGATCCCGATCAGATCGGCATTGCTTATGACATTGTTCGGCGGCCAATTCAACTTTTCAGCCTGCCTGTCTCTCACATCGAAAATTCTGTCAAAAATGCGCTTCTGTTCCCTCGATAGCTTTTTGTACTCTTTTTTTCTCTTAATGCCGGGAACCGGATTAATTCTGACCTGATAATCCTTTGTAACCAGCCTGTGAATGTAGTCTTCGAATAAGCCCTTTTCTATAATATTTTTCAGCAACTCATCCTTCAGCTGAAATAAATACTGAACATCCTGCAGGGCATATTCCAGAGCTTCATTGTTTACAGGCCTTACGGTCCAGTTATGTCTCTGGAATTTTTTCTTCTGGCTCAGGGTAATCTGCAGGTATTTCCCGATCATGGCATCAAGCCCCCGGCCCTGACCTTCAAGTATCCAGACCAGGTCGGCAAGATCGAAAACCGATAGAATTTCGATGCCGTATTTTTTGAAAACAAGAGCCTTATCCGATTGGGCGTCATAGAAGAGCTTGACGATATCTCTTGTTTCAAGGAGTTTTTTCAATTCGCCGGCGCTGATTTTTACGGGATCAATTATAAATGAATTCCTGCCGTCATAAATCTGAATAAGGCAGAGAGCCTCTCCGTACTGATGGAGGGAAAATTCTCCTTCGAAATCCATCGCCACTGTGCGAATCCCTTCGGAATGGAGATAATTTATGAATTTCCGGATCTCTGAATCTGTCTCTATATACTGATATTTTATCATTTGATGCTCTTGCTGTCATTTTAGCATATACCTGAGAAGTTCCGAAGCCCGTTTCAGCTCCTTTTTTCAACTCTCCCGTCGGTCAGCCGGGCAAATCGCGATGTCCCGGAGCCATGAACCGGTTCGGGACTGTCCCAGGACCAGCCTCCGAATCGGGTTTCCTCATAGTCCGAATAGGCCCGGTAGATCTCTTCTTCACTATTCATGACAAAGGGACCGCTCTGTACAACAGGTTCATTCAGCGGGATCCCCTGCAGAAGAAGTAAGCAGCTCTCTTTTCCGGAATCTGTATTTTCCAGATAAAGTGAAGACTCGGAAACCGTTTTAAAGGAGTGATTTTCCGGAATATCCGAATCGGCGGCCTTCAGCCCCCGGCCTTTATAGTAATATAGAGTTCTATCGGCCATTGAATTCGTTTCAGGAAGGAGCCACCGGGCTCCGGGCTCCAGCGTGATTAACCAGATAGCGACATGATGAGCTCGATCGCCCGCCCAGGAATCGGGCGGAGGAGGAAGAGCTTCCCTGTCTTTATAAGAACCGGCAATTATTCGGATGGAGATATTTTTCCCGTTTTCATCTTTCTCATGGAGAACGGGGATGTCCTCGTTCCAGAGCATCGTATAATAAGGCTCTACCATCTTGGATTTGCGGGGAAGGTTCAGCCAGATCTGAAAAAGATGCAGCGTGTTGGGTTTATCTTTGAAAACGCAGGGAAACATCTCGCTGTGCTGCATTCCGCTTCCGGCTGTCATCCATTGGACATCGCCCTGTCCGTACCGTCCTCCCGCTCCCATAGAGTCCGAATGATCGACAAAACCTTCGAGAACGATGGTCACCGTTTCAAAACCCCTGTGCGGGTGTACGGGAAATCCCGGAATTTTGCGGCCGTGGTACATCCTCCAGCCGTCCCGGGGAGTGAAATCATTCCCGATCGGTCTGCTCCCCAGAGATGCGTCCGGTCCCATATTCTCATTCCCCCGGGGATAATGATCGTAATGATGGGCACAGAATAAATAGGGATCATAGGTCTTCCAGAGAAAGTCCATAGGTCTGAGGTCGCTGATGATTTCTTTCATATTCCGCTACTCCTTTACTGGCCGTCTCTCTATAAAACATAGTCTTTTAAGAGCGGTTTTAACAGAGTTATATCTGATTTGCACAATTGCCGGCTTTGCGGGAACTCGGGGATATAGGGCCCGATGGTAAAGCGGCTTTTCAGGTGCACTTTTCCCGTTGTTCGCGTTCCCTTTCGGAAGGTGACCATATCCTCTTCAAAAGTGATGCGGAGCGGTTCGATGCGGTGGCTGTTTTCATCGCAGAGGCTGCTTTTCCGGTCCGGTGAAAAATGAGAGCGGAAGCCCCGGTCGTCCGTTACGGTTATTTCGTTCCCGGTCGTCGACAGTGCCGCCACATCGCCCGATTCGGTGAAGACAAGGGAGTTCCGGCTGCCGTCCAGCCCGTTTATATCGCTGTCGAAGGCCCGGATTTTTCCGATGGATGTCTGAACTTCCACAGGAGCGGCCGGTTCGCAGGAGTTCAGTGATCCATCCTGATAGAAGGACACCCCTTTCCGGATCAGGATTTCCCCGACCGGCGTTTCCATCGAAGACCGTTCCCCCGGCCACAGAGTCAGACTCTTCAGTAATCCGGTTCTGTAAAATTCTATATTAATGGGTTTCACCGCCAGAATCCCCCAATAAGTGGGGATGGTCAGAGTCTCGGCCAGTTTGTATTCGTCATTCTCGCTCCAGTAACCGGAGACTTTCCCGTTCAGAGGAAACAGGCGGTGAAGCGATCCGTCGGGATAGAATGTAAGCAGTTCCGCTTCAAAATTTCCGACATGAGTCCTCACTGTCCGGGCGCGCTGAAGAGCAATGGATTTGACCATGCCGTTCCTATGGAATTTTACGGGAGAGAGTTTTTTTCTGCCGTGATCCTCCACCATGTAGATCGGCGTGTAGTGTCCTGCCGAAGTTTCAATCTGACATTCTTCGAGAGGCTGAAATGTTTCAGGCGTCCCGTCCTCTCTGTACGTGTAAAGTCCCTTTGCGTTTTCCCGTGTTTTCATACATAAATCAATAGCAAATAGGGTACCAACTATTACTTGCAGACTGATAAATTGTCTAATTATATATAGAATAGAGAAATAACATGTTATAGCCTAGCCGGTCGGAAACCGGATCATGATGAATTGGGGACGTAGATGTAAGAATCGGTCAATGTGATTACATTAATGTTGTTATTGTGGGTAATATAAGTATGCTTCTCGTTAAGAACCCTGATCGGGCCTCTCCTCAGGTGGCATTTGAGATCGTTCCTCAGCACTTCGTGCCTGCGGTACGACTCATTGGCGGGCAGGAAGCTTGCTTCCGACCAGCCCGGAGCGAGAAAGGTTCGTCGTCAACTTGAACCCCCTCTCCTCGTGGGAGAGGGCAGGGGTGAGGGTCTCGTATAAACTATAGCTACAGCCCCGGCTATAAAGCCCTGTTCCGCTCGATCAGCCCGAGTCTCTGTTTCACCGATTCATGGGAGCTCAGCGGGTCGACGGGCGTATTCTTGCAGTAATCCACAAGCTGATCCACTGTGGAAACCGCCACGTGCATTCTCGTGTCGGAAGAGGCGTAGTAGATGAGAAGACGTCCGTCGTCATCGGTTATCAGCCCGTTCGTGAAGACGACGTTGGACACATCTCCCACCCGCTCGCTGCCTTGGGGAGCCATGAGATAGCCGCCCGGCCTATAGAGCAGTTTTTCCGGATTATCCAGTTCGGTCATAAAGGCGTATATGACATAGCGCAGGCCGTCGGCCGTGTTGCGGACACCATGAGCGATATGGAGCCATCCCTCATCGGTTTTGACTGGAGGGGCTCCGGCACCGTTTTTCACTTCCTTGATGGTGTGGTAGATTTTCTCATCGAGAACGGTTTCTTTACCGATAACCGCGCAGGTCATATCGTCGCAATAGCCGACGGAAATTCCGCCGCCCGATCCCGTATCGATAAAACCGTCCTGGGGTCTCGTGTACAGAAGGTATCTGCCATTTACAAACTCGGGGTGGAGAACGACGTTTCTCTGCTGGGACGAAGGCGTCTTCAGATCGGGAAGCCGTTCCCAGTTCTCCAGGTCTCTGGTCCGGATCATGGCGGCGCTGGCGACGGCGCTGGCCGTATCACCGGGAGCCGCATCGGGATCTTTCCGTTCGGCGCAGTAGATGCCGTATATCCATCCGTCTTCGTGCTGCGTCAGCCTCATATCGTAGGAGTTTGTCTCTTTATGGGGATTTTCCGGCATGAGGAGGGGCTTGTCTGTAAAGCGGAAGTGGATTCCGTCAGGGCTTTCCGCCAGGCTGAAAAAGGATTTTCTGTCCATGCCCTCGATCCGGCACATCAGGTAGTATTTTCCCTTCAGCTTGATGGCTCCCGAGTTCATAACGGCGTTGATTCCCATCCGCTCCATAAACCAGGGATTGGTTTTCTCATTGAAGTCGTAGCGCCAGTCCAGGGGCGTGTGCTCCGCGGTCAGGATCGGATATTTGTATCGTGTGTATATGCCGTTTCCGGGCAGGACCGGTACATTTTCCAGGGCTAGAAGCTCGGCGTGGGCTTTTTCTATTCGGGATTTTCTCTCATTAAACATTTCTTTTCTCCTGTTTTTCAATTCGGTGGATCAGTTCCATAGAGGCCCGCCCGTTGTGATAGGGCGTTTTCCACATTCCGCCTTTTTCGCGGTCCAGAACTGATCCGTCGTCTTTTATACCCCAGAACCATTCTCCCTTTACTCTGTCGGTCTGCTGGGTTTCTATATAATTCCAGAGCTTTTCCAGTTTTATCAGATATTCCTCATTTCCCGTCATCTCCCAGCCGTTCATCAGGCTGACGGCGTATTCCGCCTGGACCCACCATATCCTGGTTTTGTCGAGATGGCCGTCGTGTTTTTCATTGTAGAGGCTGCCGTCGGGAGCTGTGGCCTTTACGCTCGATACATCCAGAAGTCTCAACACTGTTTCCCTGTACTCTACCTGCAAATTTTCATCTCCGAGGATCTGAAGAGCTTCCCACAGGAGCCAGCTCGTCTCCACATCGTGCCCATAGGATTCCACATCGCCCGCGGGGGTCCAGTCTTTCGAGAAGTAAAGTTTCTGATGACCGGTTGAACGATCGTAGATCTTATCGGTAATGATTCTGATCAGAGAGACAAGCGCCTCTTTGACATCCTCTCTCCGGCTCTGAAGATAATAGCGCGTATAGGCTTCGAGCATATGGAGGTTGGTGTTCATGGATTTCTCGCAGGCCATATCGTCGGCGCCCAGATTGTTGACCCCTCCGTATGCCCAGTCTCGGCTGCAGGCTTCGTAATAGCCGCCGAGTTCTCTGTCCCTTCCGTACCGTTCGAGGTAGCCGAAGATCTCTCTGCAGAGTTTTTCCGTCCCGGCCGAAGGGCTGATCATCTGAAAAGTGCTCAGGCCGTAAAGGGCGAAGGCCTGCCCGTAGAGGACTTTCTTGTCGTCGACAGGCTTTCCGTCTCGGTCAACCAGCCAGTAGAAGCCTCCGTATTCAGGATCTGTCAGCACGGAGATGAGAATATCATATAACTCCGTGGCGAATTCCAGGTATTCCGGCCGTTCTGTCATTCTGTATGCTTCAGAGTAGGTCCAGAGGAAACGCGAGACCATAACCAGTCCTGTCGGCGCATCGGGATCGGGGATATTATCATTGGAAATTTCTCCGTAAAGCCCGCCGTCTCCGCGGCGCATGTGTTCCATCCAATAGTTGAGTATGGATCCGTGCAGTTCCTCCCGGACCCGTATTTTCAATTTCTGCCAGTTCATCCTATCCTCCGGTAGAGATTATACAGTAAAATCCGGTTAGTTGTAATAAAAACTAACCAGTAAAAATCTGCATACTTTTATTTCTCGAATAGTGCCTGTAACAGGTTCTGACTGATTTACATAGTTAAAAAAGCTTGAAGAAATTAGACTTGAATAATGAAAGTCTCAAAAATCAGAAAAAGGCCCCGCTATATAAGGAAAAGCCATCTCGCCCGGCAGGAGGAGATTCTCCGCAAAGTCCTTGAGGGCAGCGAAGAGGCCTGGCTGAAGATTGAAAGATATCTCGAGAAGAACAGCGATGCCCAGATCAGTCACGGGATCTGCGATGATTGCATGGAGAAACTCTATGGCGATCAACCGTGGTTTCAAAAAAAACAGCAATAGGATTTCAGCTTTTCCCTTGCGCAACCCTCTCAAGCTGATATTATGGATGCCATAAGGGGCCGGGCTTTATGACTTTTCATAATTACAGAGTACTGATCATCGATGATGAAGAAAAAATCGTCAAACTCATCTCAAATCTCATAGACTGGGACACTCTCCCCCTTTCTCTGGCGGGCACGGCCCACGACGGGCTGTCGGCTCTCGAGTTGATCGACAGGGAGGAACCGGACATCGTCATCCTCGATATCAGAATGCCCGGGCTGACGGGGCTGGATATCATCTCCAGGGTCAAGCAGTCGGGACGGGATATCCAGTTCATTATCATCAGCGGTTACCGCCATTTCGAGTATGCCCACAACGCCATAAAGTTCGGCGTTGAGGATTATCTTCTCAAGCCGGTCAAAGAGGAAGAACTGAACCGGACCTTGAAAAATATCATAGAGAGAAAGCGGGACAGCCGGAAACTGGAGGAGCGGGAACAGTCGAAAAGGGAACAGGATTTTATCAAGATCCTTTTCGACGGCCGCGGGAAGCCTCTGCCCGGGGATTTGGGAGTCACACTCCCATATGATACATTTGAGGTCTATTATCTCAAATGCGACCTGAACAGGAATGAGTGGAACGGCAATGAGGCTGCGCTGCTCGAAGACAAAGTCTCCAATACCCTGAAAACCGTTTTTTCCGACGGGAGAACGGCTCCTTTCTTTTACCGCGACGGGGGAGGTATCTATATACTTCTCAATTTCCGGAGCGAGGATTCCAGGATTATCGGCAATTACTTTTTTAATCTGATTGAAGGGCTCCATTCCTACAGGGATCTTTTCAGGGATCTTACGGCAACTGTTTCCGCGAGCGGACCTTTCGAAGATCTTTCCGATTTTTCCGGGAGGGCTTCCGCCGCGGCCGGTCTGATTCAGGAGCGTTATGTCCGGGGCAGCGGAGCGGTTATCGAAAACAGACCTGCTCCGGACCAGATTGATATAAGCGATATTGTATCATCGGCTTTCAGAAGAGATTTCCTCCGGGCCGTGGACTGCCTCGACTCTGAAGAATCGGAAAAGCTTGTTTCAGAACTCTATAAGACTCTCTGCGAGCTTAAGGTTTCAGGCCGTCTCCTCTACCGGACCCTTCAGGAAATCCTGAAGATCTTCCGCTTCAACGGGGAGAACAGCCTCGAAATCGAGACCACTTTCGGCAGAGAGTTTGAACAGCTGGAACAGATCCTCGCTGAACAGAGTTCCGGAAAGAGTCTGTATTCCATAACAGCCTCCTTTTTCCGGGATGTCCTGTCGGAACTGCAGAAGAGGAAACGGAACCGCGATGAAAGACCGATTCTCGATGCCAAAAAATACATCCAGGAAAATTTCTATCTCAATCTCTCTCTGGAGGATGTCAGCTCCCGGATCGGGATAAGCCCCACTTATCTGTCCACGCTCTTTAAGAAGAAAACGGGAACGGGATTTCTCGAATATCTGACGATGGTCCGCGTCGAGGAGGCGAAGGAGCTGCTGGCCGATCACAGAAGATCCATTGCCGATACGGCGGGCGAAGTCGGTTACAAAGATACGAAGCACTTTACGAAGCAGTTCAGAAAAGTTGTCGGTCTGAGTCCCGCCGAATACCGCAAAATCTATTACTGAGGCTTATTGTGAAATCTCCCCTTCGAAGTTATCTGTTTCACCGCATGATCTTCATCTCGGCAATTTATCTATTGATCCAGGTCGTCACGATGTTTCTCCTGTTCAGCGGTTCCGGTTCCGGGTCTGCCGCTTTTCTGCTGCTGGGGGGTATCGGGATTTTCTTCCTCATGGTCTTTCTGTTTCTCTACAGGCCCTTCCGAAAAATGGAGAAGAGAATCGATGATTATGTGTACGGTTACAGCGGTGAGCTTCTCCCGGAGGAGGGCGTCTCGGTTTCCGAATCTCTTGACCGCCTTCTGGCGAAAATCCGCGAGGACCTGAGAACGGAAAAGCTTCTTCGCAATTCTGACCGGCAGGCCGAATATCTGGCTCTTCAGAACCAGATCAATCCCCACTTTCTCTACAACACGCTGGAGGGTATCAGAAGCGACGCCCTGTCGGAGGGAGTTGATAATATCGCCTCCATTATCGAGTCTCTGGCGGTTTATTTCCGTTATACCATAAGCAAAGTGGACCGGCTCGTAACCCTGGAAGAGGAACTGGCGAACCTGAACAACTATCTGGCCATTCAGAACTACAGGTTCGGCGGGAAAATTTCCCTTGTCGAAGTATTCGATCAGTGCGATCGCTCGGTCTGTTCTCATCTCATTCCCAAACTGATTCTCCAGCCTTTTATGGAAAACGCCATTATCCACGGGCTTGAGGAAAAGGTCGGTCCCGGCGTCGTGAAAATCATCTTCTCCCATACGGAAGACCGCCTGCTGCTGACAATCGAGGATGACGGTGTGGGGATTGGCGAGGACAAGCTCTGGAACATCAACGCCTCGCTTTCCACTGTTTCCGGAACGGCTGAGGCGGACAGAAGCGGCGCGGGAGGCGGAATCGCCATTAAAAATGTAAACAACAGGATCAAGCTGCTCTTCGGGGAGCGGTTCGGGATCAGGCTCCGCAGCATGAAGAATATAGGCACTTCCGTGGATATTTCTCTTCCTCTCCTCTCCCGGGGGGAGAACCGGGACGGCGATCCGTGAAGAGCGAGCTGCTGAGTCTGGAATACATTTGCACGCCTGGAAAAGGGAGTCCCGTTCTCCAGGATTTTTCCATGGAGCTTTTCCGCGGTGAAATTGTCGGCCTTCTCACTATGAATTCCAGAGAAATCAGTTCGCTCGTCGAAATCCTCACTGGTCAGACAGCTCCCCAGAGCGGCAGGATTTCCTATAACAATAAGCCTCTGCTCTCCAGTTATCCCGGAAGGAAATCGCCGATTATCGTGCTGGGCCGCAGAAGCCAGCTGATCGATGATTTCAATATCGCGGAAAATATTTTTGTCCTCCGCAGGGGATTCGGAAAATATCTGATCAACAGAAAGACTCTGGAGGATCAGGCGGCGGCGATGCTGGAAAAACTGGGGATCGCTTTTCCCTCCACTTCCTACGTCCGGGATCTGTCGGTTCTGGAAAAACTGATCATCCAGATCGCCAAATCCCATATTCTCAGGTATCCGGTCATTGTTCTCCGCGAACTGTCGGCCTTTCTTTCCGACGATGATCTGGCGAGGCTGCTTCCTTTTCTGAAAGAGCTGGCCTCGGGCGGGCAGACTTTTCTGGTTCTCGATTCCACTTCCTCTGTCGTCGGTAAGGTGAGTTCCCGGGTGCTCCTTCTTCACAAGGGCCGGAACCTGTGGAATTTCCGGGAAGGGGAGTTTTCTCCTGCGCTGCTGGAACGGTTTTTCAAGGTCGACCGCGGGAGTCCCCCTTCGGGACCCGATACGGAGTCGCCGGGAGAGCTCGTCCTATCTCTGGAGGACGGCGCATCGGCTCTTCAGGCGCGGAAAGGGTCTGTTCTCGTCGCCATTGATCCCGAAGGCGGGCGTATCTGCAGAATGATGGAATTTCTTAAGGGCTGCGGCGCCGCCGGTGATCTGAAGCTCCGGCTCCGCGGACGGATAATCCCTCAGCCCGGTCCCCGTCTGCTTTTGAAGAAGGGGATCGCGCTGATCGGGGAGGATCCCCTGGAGGGACAGCTCTATCCCCAGTTGAGCGCCCTGGACAACCTGGTTTTTCCCATGGGGGAGAAAGTTCCCTTTTTCTGGCAGAGACGGAGATTCCGGGAAAATGTAGCCCGGCAGTACGAAGCCCTTTTCAGTTCCGATGCCCTGAACTGCAGGATTTCAGCGCTCTCCTCAACAGACAGGCTGACTCTCGCCTATATGCGATGGCATGTATATTCTCCCGATCTGGTCATTCTCTTCCGTCCCTTTTCGACGGTGGACGGCCGGCTGGAGGAGCTGATCATCAGCCATATGAGCCGCCTGCTGGAAAAGGGAATCGGACTTCTCATTCTCACATCCAATTTATGGGAATTGAGCGCCCTGAAGGAAAAATTACCGGTTCAGATCCAAAGATTGCCCCCTCTCTCCTGAAGAACCGCCTTTGACGGCTTAAATTCCCGGTGGTACGATTTGATCAGATATGGCAATTGAAGAGAATATTTTAAACATTGAAGGCGTCAGCAAAAGTTTCCCGGGAGTCAAGGCTCTTGACCGGGTTTCCTTTAATCTGAGGAAGGGCGAAGTACACGCCCTCCTGGGAGAAAACGGCGCGGGAAAATCGACCCTGATGAAGATCATCGGCGGTATTTATACCAAGGACGAAGGATCCTATGAAGCCTTCGGTGAGAGGATCGATGATCTCAATCCCCGGAGAGCCGAAGAGCTGGGTATCGCCATCATCCATCAGGAACTGAATCTCTGCGAGCATCTGACCGTGGCGGAGAATATTTTTCTGGGACGGGAAGAGGTCCGGTTCGGCATGATCGCCCAGAGGGAACTCAACGGCAGGGCCGATGAAATCCTGAGGCAGCTGAAAATCGACCTGGATCCGACCACGCTGATCGAAGATCTGCCCGTGTCGAAAAAGCAGATGGTGGAGATCGCCAAAGCCCTTTCCGTCGATGCGAAGATTCTGATCATGGATGAGCCGACCAGCGCTCTGACCGACCGCGAGATCGAAGATCTCTTCCGGATTATCGGAGACCTTAAAAGCCGGGGATGCGGGATCATCTATATTTCGCACAGGCTGGAAGAGCTGGAACACATTGCCGACCGTATCAGCATTTTCCGCGACGGCCGGTATATTATCACGAAAGATTACAGGGACACCCATCTGGATGAGATCATCTCCTATATGGTGGGCCGGGAGATCAAAGAAAAGTTTCCCCGTCTGGAGAGGGAGAGGGGCGCCAGGATTCTGGAAGTCAGGAATCTCAATTCCGGCATGGTCCGCAACGCCAGTTTCGATCTATACGAAGGGGAGATTATAGGTTTCGCCGGGCTGATGGGCGCCGGGCGCACAGAGCTCGTGAGGGCTCTGTTCGGAGCGGAGCATATCGACTCGGGAGAAATCGTTCTCGACGGGAGGGAGCTCTCCATCCGCTCGCCCAGAAACGCCATTCAGAACGGAATCGTGCTGGGGCCGGAGGACCGGAAACTCGAGGGGCTCTGCGGAAAACTCTCGGTCCGGGAAAACATCGGCCTGGCCAATCTCGACAGGATTTCAAATACTCTGGGCGTGGTAAACCGGAAAAAGGAGCGGAAGCTGGCGGAAGGAGCCATCGGCGATCTGAAAATCAAGACGCCATCGATGGATCAGCTGGCCTTCAATCTTTCGGGAGGGAATCAGCAGAAAATCGTTGTGGCCAAATGGCTGGTCCGCAATGCCCGGGTCGTCATATTCGATGAACCGACCAGGGGAATCGATGTGGCTGCCAAGGTCAGCATCTATAAAATAATGAATCAATTGAAGGAAGCGGGGATCGGTGTCATATTCGTTTCCAGCGAGATGCCCGAAGTTCTGGGCATGAGCGACAGAATCCTGGTAATGTGCAACGGCCGCATAACCGGAGATCTGCCGGCTGAAGAAGCCACAGGGGACAAAGTTCTCTACTACGCCACCCGTTACGAAGAGGAAGGAAAGATATGAAAAGCGGATACAGGGGGAGGAGATCAGTCCTTCAGAGAATTCTGGCAACCAGGGGCATCGGACAGGTCATCAGCGTTTCAATAGCCCTGATCATCATGTCCATTATTTTCGGGGTCATCAATCCGGCTTTTTTCTCCCGGGAGAATACGCTTAATCTGCTCCGGCAGGTGGTACCCATACTCATTATCGGAATGGGGCAGTCCTATGTCCTCATCACCGGGGGGATAGACCTCTCCATCGGTTCGGTCGCCGGCATGAGCTGCATGCTCAGCGCCACCCTTATGACCCGGGGCGGGCTGAGTCCCGTCCCCGTGATATTCATCACCCTCCTAGCCAGCGCTACGGTGGGGCTGATCAACGGACTGCTTGTGGCCAAAACGAAACTGCCCGCTTTTATCGCCACTCTGGGCACCATGATCATTGCCAGGGGGATCGCCCAGCTGTCCAACGGCAATATGAACACAGACGGAATTCCCGCAACGGCGGATACATTCAAAGAGGTTTTTTACTACGGAGAGACTTTCGGACTCTATAACCCCGTATGGATAGGGATCTTCCTCTTCGTTCTGTTCAATTTTATCCTCAGCCGCACCAGAACCGGGCGCTATACCTATGCGATCGGAAGCAATTACGAAGCGGCCAAGCTGTCGGGCGTCAATGTCGTGGCGGCGGAAACTCTGGTATACGTTTTCAGCGCCTTCCTCGCCGGCGTTCTGGGACTGATTCTCACCGCCCAGAGCGGTATGGGAACCATGAACGCCGGAACAGGTTACGAGCTCAATGCCGTGGCGGCTTCGGTTATCGGGGGCGTGAGCACTATGGGCGGTCAGGGACTGCTTTTCGGTACGGTTATCGGCTCCTTTATATGGGGAGTATTAAATAACGGTTTACAGTTTGCCGGCGCACCGCTGGCTTTGAGAAATCTGGTTATCGGCGTCGTCGTCATCATCTCTGTTCTGATCGACAGAGTGGCCCGGAGCGGAAAAGTGGATCTTTCGAAGCTGGTGAAAAGCATCGGACGTAAATTCAATAAAACGGAGGAAAGTGATGAAGAAAAAATTACTGAGCTTACTTAGTGTCATGATCGCAGGATTCATGCTGATCGGCTGCGGATCGGGAAAAGAGGAAATGAGCAGTGCCGCGGCACCGGTCGAAAAAGCGAAGACGGTTTACCTGATTACCATGGATAAAATGGACCAGCACTGGGTCGCTGTTGACAAGGGCGCCAAAACAATGGCTTCGGCTTTGGGACTCAACTACAAATGGGACGCCCCCGATGTGAAGGACAACGCCAAGCAGATCGAAGCGGTTAACAATGCTGTCGCCGATAATGCGGATCTTATCCTCCTGGCGGCCAATGACCCCAACGCAATTTCCGCTGCGGTCAAGAATGCCAAGGCAAAAGGCGTGAAGATCATCTATGTCGACTCGCCCGCCAATGAGCCGGCTATCGCGACCCTTTCGACTAACAATACCCAGGCCGGAGCTCTGGCCGGGGAAACCATGCTCGCCGAACTGGCGGCCAAAGGCGTGACTTCCGGAAAAATCGGAATCATCGGTGTCAACACAGCCACCAATTCGACGATGAGCCGGGAAAACGGATTCAGAGCGGTTATGGAAGCGGCGGGATTCTCTATCATGACGACGGAGTATAAAGACGGCGATGCGGCGGCTTCCCAGGAAGCGGCGACAGGTTTCATTACGGGCAACGGCGATCTGGTCGGTCTCTTCGGAACAAACGAAGGTTCGACAGTGGGTGTCGGAAATGCGATCAAAGCTTCCGGCAAGGGAATCATCGGTGTCGGATTCGATAAGTCCAGCGCCATTGAAGGACTTCTGAAAGACGGAAGTCTCAAAGCCGCCATGGCACAGAATCCCTTTACTATGGGTTACCTCGGCGTTGCCCAGGCCTATGCCGCGCTAAACGGAGCGAGCACAGGACCGGCTGTAATCGATACAGGGGTAGCCGTTCTGAGATAATATAAGATTTTCCTTTTTTTCTCCCCGGTCGAAAGGTCGGGGTTTTTTGTTTATAAGTGTTTTTCCCCTTTGACACGGGAAGGGAAAGGGATTATTAATTAGTAAATTACTAATTTAGTAAAGGAGTAAATATGAAGATACCGGCAGACCTGAAACACAAACCTGTTATAGTTTCAGAAGATTACGATAAAATAGACGGTCGAAAATCAGGCAGCACAGACGCCAAAGGACTCTCGCTGGGGCTGGCCCAGTGGAACGACAGGGGGAATGTGGATATCTCAGCCAAGATCTGGCGCCATACCGGGGAGAAATGGTCCAGGCAGTCGGAGGAGCTGCCCTTTCACCGGGTGCTGGATCTGGCTATCATGATCGGCCGGGCCAAGCTCTTTTTCCAGGAGCGCTACCATATGAACGAAAGGGACTATCCCGGATACCCCGATCTGGACCGCATCGGCCTGCAGGGCGGCGCCATGAATTTTTCCATCTGCACCGATAATGACAGACTGGAGGAGGACATCAAACTCTTTGATGAGTGTCTCCACAAGGACGATGAAATCCTCAGCGAACGGATGCGGGTTCTCGGCGGCATCCTGAAAGAACTGGGAATGGTCCGTTGATAGTACCCTACGGGGAATACACCCTCGAACCGCTGCCGAAAAAGGTGCGGTCCGGGAGGTATTCCGTCCAGGTGAAAATCTCCCGGATTGTCGGCGGAGAACGGAAATCCCTTCGCTTCTCAGCTGATGATGGTATTCACTACATCCTGGAGATCGAAGCGGCCAAAGAGGCTGTCAATCTGGGGAAAAATCTTATAGACAGAGGGCTTGCCGGTTTCTGAACCGTACCCTATTATTTATAAAGTATGCCGGGAAAAGAGAGGATTTTGATTGTCGATGACAGTTCCACCATGCTCAGTTTTATGGAATCTGTCTGTATCGATCAGGGTTACGATGTAGCCAGAGCCGAATCGGGATTGCAGGCCATTGTGGAACTCAAGCGCAATCCCTCCTTTCAGGCCATTGTCATTGACTGGCATATGCCGGAGATGAACGGCATCGATCTTCTCGAAAAGATAAAGGGTGATAAGCGGTGGAAAAACATTCCCGTTGTTATGCAGACCGGCAACCGCGATAAAGCCGATGTTCTCCGGGGCATCCGCTCCGGGGCTTATTTTTATCTGACTAAGCCCTATACGGAAAGGGACTTCCGCCACATTCTTATCTGCGCCGTGGAAGAGTACAATATCCAGAAGCGTCTCCGCCTCGCCGAAGAGAGGATGAGCAGTGATATCACGCCTTTTCTCGACAGCGGATCCTTCAGTTTCAGAACTTTTGACGAAGCGACGGTTGTCGCGGCCTGGCTGAGCCGGTTTTCCCGGAAGGATAATATCGCCATCGGGTTGGAAGAGCTCTTTAAAAACGGGATAGAGCATGGCAATCTCCGGATTTACTATAATAAAAAAACAGAATATCTCGAAGAAGATATCTACGAAGCGGAAATCGAACGGCGGCTGGAATTGCCTGAAAACCGCGGCAAATATGTCAAGGTAGATTTTGAAAGGAAAAACAATTCAGTCGATGTCCGCATCAAGGATATGGGAGAGGGATTCGACTATGAAGTCTATCTAGATTTTTCTCCCGAACGCGTTTACGACCTGCACGGCAGAGGAATCGCCATTGCCAATAATCACGTATTCGACAGTCTCGAGTATCTGGGCAGCGGAAGTGAGGTCATTGCCCGTTTTGCCATCTGATGAGATACTGTAACCGGAGGCTCCATGATAAAGAACGGAAAAATTGCAGACAGATATTCATGGTTCAATGAGCCGGAATACGAGGTAGCCGGGAATCGGCTGAAAATAACGACATCGCCCGATACGGATTTCTGGCAGAGAACCCATTACGGCTTCAGGCGGGATAACGGGCATTGCCTCCTCACGGCGGCCAGCGGCGATTTCACTCTGACGGTGAGGACCGAATTCGCCGGGAACAGACAGTACGACCAATGCGGCCTTATGATCCGTCTCGATGAGGAAAACTGGATCAAGGCCTCCACGGAATATGAAACGGCCGACCATTCCCGGCTCGGCTCCGTTGTGACGAACAAAGGGTATTCCGATTGGGCCACTGTCGATATCTACGGCGGAGTCACCGTCATGTGGTACCGCATCCGCAAGGAGAGCCAGGACTTTTTCCTGGATTATTCAAAGGACGGGAAGGACTGGCATCAGCTGAGAATCGCCCATCTCCATGAAGCATTCTCAGAGCTTTATGTCGGCGTATACGCCTGCAGCCCTATGGAAAGTTCTTTTACCGCCTTTTTTGACAACTACTTCCTGGAGTGAAACAATAATGCCGACCATGTATGAAATCTATGACAGACATTCTTATGAATACGATGAGCTTCTGCGCCATGAAGACCATGAAAAGAATCTTCCGGCAAAAATGAATGAGCTGTTTGATTTCCGGGGGAAAACTGTTCTCGAATTCGGAACGGGAACCGGTCGACTGACCGCCATATACGCCCCGTCAGCCGGAAAAATTTTCTGCTTTGACCGGTCAGGCAATATGCTCGACAAAGCGAAGAACAATCTGAGCGGGTTCAGCGAAAAAATAATATTCGGTTTTTGCGACAACAATGAAATCGGGATGCTGGAGGAGACTGGGGATTTCCTCATCGAGGGGTGGAGCTTCGGTCATACCGTCTCCGATTATGAAGAAGGCTCTGCAGAAGAAGCCGCGCGTATCTGTGGTTTCTTCTTCGGGCCGGAGATGGAAGCGTCCATCCGGCGGAAAAGATCAGCAATTGTTAAGGAGTACACCGGCGTCTGGTACAAAAGACCGCCTGGCGACAAGGAGTTATAGAATATGCAGATTCAGGCATCCAAAGTTAAGGAATATATAGATCAGATACCCGAAGAGAGAAAAGAGGCGTATCTGAAAATCCGTCAGACCATACTCGATAATCTGCCTGAGGGATTCGCAGAGGAGATGAGCTACGGCATGCCGGGATTTGTGGTTCCCCATTCCATTTATCCCGCGGGGTATCACTGTAAACCCGAGGAGCCTCTTCCCTTTATCAGTCTGGCTTCCCGGAAAAATTTCATCGCCCTCTATCATATGGGAATCTACTCCGATGAAAAACTTCTGAACTGGTTCCGGGAGGAGTACGGCAAAGCCTGCCGGACGAAGTTGGACATGGGCAAGAGCTGCATCAGACTGAAGAAGATGGATGACATACCCTATAAACTTATAGGCGATCTGGCTTCGAAAATGACAGTTGACCAGTGGATTGATATTTACGAGTCATCTGTGAAAAAATAGTCCTCTATGAAGAATGACGAAATCATCGCTTTGACAGAGGAATACGTCCGTAAGGAAATGACCGGCGCCGAAGGCGGACACGACTGGTGGCATACCGACAGAGTGCGGAATCTGGCTGTTCAAATCAATAAAAGGGAAAAAGCCGATTCCTTCATAGTCGAACTGGGGGCTTTGCTTCACGATATCGCCGACTCGAAATTTCACGGCGGGGACGAATCGGTAGGACCGGCCGCCGCCGGAACTTTTCTTGAATCGCTCGGTGTTGATGCAAAGACCATAGAACATATAAAGAATATCATCACCCATATCTCGTTCAAGGGGGGAGGGGAACAGCTTTTCCGGTCACCCGAGCTGGATATCATTCAGGATGCCGACCGCCTCGATGCTCTGGGCGCTGTGGGGATTGCCAGAACCTTCAACTACGGAGGATTTAAAAACCGGGAGATCTACAATCCCTCGATCCCTCCGAACCTCCAAATGAGCCGGGAGGAATACAAGAACAGCACGGCTCCGACAATCAATCATTTCTACGAAAAGCTGCTCCTGCTCAAAGACAGAATGAACACGGAAACGGGACGGAAGATGGCCCGGCACCGCCATGATTTTCTGGAAACTTTTCTCGATGAATTCTTCCGGGAGTGGGAGGGTGAACTGTGACCTGCCGGATGGGCTGCGGAGCCTGCTGCATCGCCATATCCATATCTTCTCCCATTCCCGGAATGCCCGAAGGAAAGAAAGCCGGTGAAAGATGCATTCATCTGGACGAAAGCTATGGATGCCGTATTCACGGGCGCGAAGACTACCCGAAGGTCTGCCGCGAACTGAGGCCCGACCGGGAGATGTGCGGGGAGACCAGAGAGCAGGCTATGGCCTATCTGGAAGAGCTGGAGAGACTTACAGCACCAGGCTGAATCCCTTTCCTCCGTTTTTGACCCGGTAAAGCGCCTTGTCCGCTTCTATGATCAACTCTTCGGCGCTCATCCCCTTGCGGTAAGCGGCTCCGCCGTAACTTCCGTTTATAGGAATCATGCCGGGCAGCTCGATTTTCAGCGATGCCAGTTTATTGAGATACTGGAAACAGCGTTCCTTACCGGTATCGGGAAATATAAGGCAGAACTCGTCACCGCCGAAACGGCCCAGAGTATCTTTTTTCCGGATCCTCTCCAGTATGGTGTCCACGAATAATATCAGGGCCCTGTCTCCGGTCATATGGCCGTAATTGTTATTGATGTTGCGGAAGTCGTCGAGGTCGCACATGGCCAGGCAGAAAGGATTTTCATCATAGGCAGCCATCTCGATTCTTCCTTTCAGGATATTCATGAAGTGTTTTTTATTGACCGCTCCGGTCAAGGTATCATGAGTCGCCGTGTATTCCAGCTCCGCCTGTATCTTCCAGTGTTCCAGGGCGTTGTACAAGGTCCGAGAGAGGAGCGATCCCTGGTTGAGGTATTCCTTGCTCAGGTAATCGCTGGCGCCGGCTTCTATGCTTTGAAGGAGAAGATTGTCATCATCGTGTCCTGTCAGTATCACAAAAGGAATGGTGCGGATCTCGTTTTTCAGGATGCGCATGGTCGAATCCCTGGTACTGTCAGGCAGTTCGAGATCGGCGAGCAGAATATCAAAATGTCCCGAGTCCTTCAGCTTCAGGGCCTCTTCCATACACTCCGTGAAGGTCATCCTGTATTTCCAGATTTTTGACTTATCGAGCTGATTTTTTACAACTTCCTGTACGTATCTGTCATCATCCAGTATCAGAACACGAATTTCATCCATGATTCCATTATAGTACAATTTGCTATGTAACTTTTCATGAATTATCATTAAATGGTATGGAACTTCCGTCCTTCCTACAGGGAGAACTCTCTTCAATTCTCATGACGGTTCAAACAGCTCTTTTTCTGATTGATGATGAAAAGGAAGAGATTGTCTTCGCCAATGTAAAATCCGGGCAGTTGCTGGGAATTCCGGAGGAAGACCTTATCGGCCGGAGCTGCAGCGGTCTGCTCTGTCCCGATCAGGAGGCCTCGCGGGGGGGCTGCGGAAAAGATCGTCCTGTCGATGAAGAGCTTTCCTATGTATATCGTTCCGGTGGAACGGTCATACCGGTCGTGAAGTCCGTCCGCTCTCTCGTTTTACGGGAACGCTTGTATTCCCTTGTAACCTGTCACGATATCTCAAAGATCAAAAAGACCTTCACCGAAACGGAAATACAGATGAAGGATGCCCTGGAGCTTACGGAAAAAGCCAACCGGCTTATGGAAGGGCGAGAGGCGAGAATCCGCGAAATCAAAAAGGAAATCAATGATCTGACCACAACTCTGGGGTGGGGGAATGTCTACCGCGATTACAGTGAAGAGGAGCGACAGAGCGACATCGATCTGACAGATCCCGGGGAATTGAGAAAAAACGCGCTCAGCCTGGCTGAAGACGCGGAGATCGAACGGCTGAAGGCGGTGGAAGCCCATCGGGAACTGATTCTGATCAAACACGCCGTTAACAGTTCCAACGACGCCATGATCATTACCCGCTCCGACAGCGAGGTCTTTTTCAGGAATATGACTTTTGATCAGCTTTTCGGCTATTCCCCTTCAGAAATCATGGCTGCCGGACAGGGAAAACTCTTCCCCTATCCGGGGCTTTATGAAAAGCTGAAGTCTTTTGTCGGGGAGGGGAAAAGCTGGAGCGATACGATTGAAGTTAAGAAAGCCGACGGTTCTTCTGTCGCTGTGCTGCTCAGGCTATCTCCCATTCACGATGATGAAGAGCAGCTTCTGGGCAGTATCTGGCACTATATCGATATAACCACCCAGGTCGAATATCAGAAGCAGATTGAGAAGGATCTGAAGGAAAAACAGGAGTTCCTCCGCAAAGCCGTACTCCTTCAGAACAGCTATATTCAGAAGACAATCCCCCTTGTCGATTCCTTTAATATCGAAGGCCTTTTTTTTCCCTGCGAAGATCTGGGCGGCGATTTTTTCCGGGTACTCAAAGGGCTTTGCGACAATAAACTCATCTTTATACTGGGGGACTGCACGGACCACGGTATCCGGGCTTCCATGGATGCCTCCCTTCTGCTCAGCCTGACGGATCCCTATGTCAATTACCTTTACAACGGAAACAGAACCGATCTGTTCCTCAATGAGGTCAGCCGCCATTTTGCCCCGAACGCCGATGAAGATCAGTTCCCCACCATGTTTGTCATGGTAATCGACAACGAAGACGGCATGGTCTACTATTCCAGCGCCAACGCGTCCAATCCGCTTATCTACCGCAAAGGTTCTATTGTGAAGCTGCCCCGAGCCGAAGGTCTCCATATCGGTTATGAGGATAATCCGCAATACGAACGCAAAAGCTTCCAGCTGGAAGAAGGGGACAGACTGCTCATCTTTTCCGATGCCATGACTGAAATCATGGAGAAGGGACATCTTCATTACGATACGGGACCGATCCGGCAGCTATTCGAACACAGCGAGAAAAATCTGGGAGTTCTTTTCAACTACATGGTCGATCATCTTCTCGATGAAAAAGAGGGTTTTAACACCAATGATGACGTTACCCTGCTACTTCTCGAATACAAAAAGCCTGCAAAGCTCGATTATGAATTTTCCACAGGAAATGAATGGAAAACCATACACGATCAGATTATCGATATCCTGGAAAAGTACGATTACCGGTACAGGGAAATTACCCCGATGGCCATAGCTCTCGATGAAATGGTTCTCAACGCCATCGCTCATGGAAACGGAAACGACGAAAGTAAAAAGGTGCGGGTGGCGGGGACTGTCAGTTGCGAATCCATGACTTTCCGGGTAAGCGACGAGGGACCGGGATTCGATTACGAGAGGCTCTCCGATCCGGCGGAAGTGCTGGAATTCCTTATGGAAGAGGATAATCCGGAGGAATACACCCATGGCCGGGGCATCTGGATATCCCGGATTTACCTGGACAGTCTCGAATATTCTGATGGAGGTTCTTCCGTTACACTTTTTCTGGAGAAGAAATGCCGGCGCGTGCTGATTTCCGGGCAATAATAAATTTGATTTTCCCGATTCCCTTCATTTATACTTAACTATGTTACACTAAGTTTGTAACAATAGTGGAGATTTTCTGCATTAATGAACGCGACGGTTCTCATCGAGTTCAATCATTTCTTTTCATTTTTATTCCATGTGAAAAACCATTACCGGAGGTCTCTTTATGGCTGAATCGGCTTTCTCTGTTAAAAGTGTCGGCGGGAAAATGACTTTTGCATTCGTTCTTCTCGCTCTCATTATTTCTTTCTCCCTGGCTGCTATCTCCTATATGAGCGGTTCAAATTCCATACGGGCCGAAGCGACCGATAAGCTGGCGGCTGTATCGGAATTGAAAACCCAGAAAGTCGAGGAATTCCTTGAGATGAGGTACAGCGAAGCCCATGTCATGACTGGTCTGGATAATCTGAAGTTCAATATCGACGGGATGATTGCCGATGCAGAAAATTCCCCGATCGATCCCCGCCTCACAGTGGAAGAGAAGAGGAGGCAGCTGGAACAGCTTTCAGAGAACTACAGACTTGTAAAACAATACCTGCTGAAAAACAACAAGGAACTGAATGTCTATGCGGAAATCAAACTCGTCGCGGCCTGGGATATACAAAATTCCGATGGCGCCGTGCTTTTCAAAGCCGGTGATCAGCTTATCAGTTCGGGTAATTATGCGGGCAATACAGCTTCGCGGACCATGTACAGCGGAGCCATGGAGCTTATGGAGCTGAAGGATAAAGGGGTGACCGCCGAGGAAACCGGTTGTCCCTTCCTTTATTGTTCCTCTTTTGAACACTGCAGCGAGCTCAATCACTCCTCCATCCATATGTCCCACGGGATCGGAAGGTACGGGTTGTCCATGGCCCGGCTTACCGGCGCCTCCCCTGTGAAGGAGAGGTTTTCCTCAATACTAATCTACGATATCGATACGATCAGAATTGAAACTCTCCTCAATGACGCCACGGGGATGGGAGATTCGGGCCTCTCTTATCTGGTTCAGCTTATAGACGGGGATTACCTTGTTCTGACCACCGATAGACTGGGACATCTGACAGCCCTGGAGACAACGGTCAATAATTCGGAGGGCATCCCGCCCCATATGAACCGGAATGAACAGGAACGCGGATCGGGGTTCTGCATTACAAACGAATATTTAAACGATAAGGGTATCAAAGTCCTGGCCCACAATCATATACTGGAGATCGGGGATTACGATGTGGCCCTTATTACGGAGATGGATTCCGATGAAGTTTTTCACTCAACGGTCGTCCTTCTGAGGATCATCGCCATCGTAGCCGTCATTATACTGATCATTGCCATAACAGTTTCTCTCCTGTTCAGCCGGTCCCTTTCCAATCCCATCAAATACGTCTCGGAGATTATGGCGGTTCTGGCTACGGGAGACCTCACCATCGATGTGGATCAAAAGGTCCGGCTGCGGAGCGATGAAATCGGAGATATGACCCGCAAGGTCAGCGATCTGGTCGAGAAGCTTCAGTCGACGGTCAGCGTTGTTCTTTCGGGATCGGAGCAGATCGCCACCGCCAGCGAGCAACTGGCCGAGGGGAATCAGGACCTCTCCAACAGGACGGAGCAGCAGGCCACGGCGCTCGAAGAGACATCCTCGGCCATCGAGGAGATGATCTCCTCCATCCGGTCCAATGCCGACAATACCTCATCGGCGGAAAACCTGGCAAAAGAAGCCCTGCGCAAAACAGCAGAAGGAACGGAGGCCGTCAATTCGATGATTACTGCCATGGATGATATCAACACATCGAGCCTGACCATTGCCGACACCATTGATATTATAACCAATATCGCCTTCCAGACAAATCTGCTGGCTCTCAATGCCTCCATTGAAGCAGCCAGGGCCGGGGAGGACGGCAAGGGCTTTGCCGTTGTGGCTGTGGAGGTGAGGAAACTGGCCCAGCGTTCCGATAAAGCGTCTACCGAAATAGCGAAAATTATCAAAATCAGCTGCGATAAAGTGGTCGAAGGAGTGGGAATCGCCCGGAAAGCCGGGGCGACTCTTATCGAAATCGATAAAGCTGTAAAGAAATTAAGCGCACTGGTCGGAGAAGTCTCTGCCGCATCGCAGGAGCAATTATCCAGCGCCGACGAGATCGATAAAACCATTACAAGCCTCGATGAAAATACCCAGAAGAATGCCGCTCTCGTAGAAGAGGCCGCTTCCTCCACGGAAGAACTCTCCTCCCAGGCACAGGAGCTGAACAGCAATATCAATTTCTTCAGGATCAGAAAGGAGGGGCGGACCATGATCGCTGCGCCGTCAGGCTTTGAGGATTTTTGACTAATCGAACCGGGCGGAGATTCCCTTATCCCGGAGTTTATTCAGGGAGATAAACAGGGGAGCCTGAATTCAATAACGGTTCCCTTGCCCGGCTCGCTGTATTTTACTTTGATTTGGCCTTTGTGTTCTTCGATAATGGAGTAAACTCCCGTCAGGCCGAATCCCAAACCGGTTCTGTAGCCTTTCGTGGTAAAGAAGGGCTCGAAGATTCTTCTCGCCGTCTCCCTGTTCATTCCCTCTCCCGTATCTTTTATTACCACGGTAGCCCAATTGCCGTCTCTGTGGGCAGAAACGGACAGAATCCCCTTACGGGAAATCGATTGTTTCGCATTTTCCACAAGCTGCTGGACAACTCTCTTCAAATCCCCTTTGTGTCCCGAAACCAGAAGCCCTTTTTCAATGCGGAATTCCGTCTGTATGTTTTTGAAACTCATTTTATCCAGGGATTCTGAAATCGATTCCAGAAGCTCCGACAGATCAATTTCGGTCTTCTCGCTTTCGCCATTAAAGCTCCGGGACAGTTTCTGAAGCTCTCTTATCCGGTCTGTCATTTCTGAAGCCAGAGTCTGCATCGAATCGAAATAACCGTTTTCAAAATCTTTCAACAGACCTTTCCTGACTTTCATGGCCGCCAGCTCGATATAATTCATGATACCCTGAAGGGAGTTGCTGAGATCGTGAGAGGCGTTTCCGGCAAAATCGATAACGGCCGCCATGCGCTGATTCGCAATAAGCGCTTCTTCAGCCTGCTTCAGAGGGCTTATATCGCTGACGGCAAAGCGTCTGGTTCCCCCTTCCTCCCGGAAAAAACTGAGATGCCCATAGAAAAAGGAATCGCCTGAGTTTCTCATTCTCAGAGACAGGGATTGGATTTCCGATGAGCTCTTATCGAGAAGATAGAACGAATCCTGATCCTCGGGGTGTATTAAATCCGTTATGTTCCTGTTGATAAAGCCGCTGTAATCTAGCCCGAACATGCGGCCCGCCGTGTGATTTATATCGATTATGACTCCCTTTTCATCGGTTACAAGATAAGCTACGGGGGCGGAATTAAAAAGATCCCTGTAACGGCTGTTCGACTTTTCCAGTTCCTGCTGGGATTCCCGAAGCTGGATATTCTGCTGTTCCAGTTCGATCTGGTGTATGCTCAATTCTTCGAGAAGGGAGGTCATATCTTTAATGTTCGAAGGATAGGGATTCGGGCTTTCTCTCCGGTATATTTCTTCGGCGCGGCGGCGAAGATCTCTTTCATCCATTTCCTGTGGCTTCCTTTTCTTCAACTTCCTCAAAAATCGTATAAACCTGATAAGGTTCAGAGGCTTTCTCCCTGTAGAGGGGGACGGCCTGGATTTTAATCCAGATGTGTTTATTTCTCACCGGATTAAAAACACCCATATAGGTATCGGAAACCGGTCTGTTTTCTTTCAAAGCCGTCATAGCCGGATGTTCTTCGCCGGGAAAATCGCTGCCGTCGGTTTTGACCGCTTTCCAGGCGGGATCCATGGAAGTCACGCCTTGCAATTGATCCAGCGACAGCCCCAGCAGTTCCATCGCCGACCGGTTGGCATCGATGATCTGTCCCCGATCGTTCTGAAATACGATTCCCTGATTCATGGTTTCAAAGAGAAGGCTCCGCCTCTCTTCGGCATATTTGCGCGTCGAAATATCTATGAAGAGCACAATAAGACCTTCCACGGCGTTGACGCTCGATCTGTAGGGTGTGATTTTCATAAGAAACCATTTATTTTCCAGGAACAGTTCCTCCTCATGCTCTTTCAGAGTTGTCAGGACGTTCTGCGTCATGTTCATAAAACCGTTAAAAATCCTGTCCAGGGCGAAGTGCCCGATATAGCGCTGGCGGTCGGAGTTCTGAATATGGGTAATTTCCGATGCAACGCTGTTTATTTTCCTGATCTTCAGATCCATGTCCAGGAAGAGAGTGCCGATCTTGGTGTTTTTAAGGAGATTTTCCATATCCGCCGTCATTTCGCTCAGTTCTTCAATTTTCTTCATATGCTCGGCATTGACCGTATAGAGCTCCTCGTTGACCGATTGAAGTTCCTCGTTGGTGCTCTGCAGCTCCTCGTTGGAAGCCAGAAGCTCCTCATTGGAGGACTGCAGTTCTTCGTTGGAGGTTTCCAGTTCCTCCACAGTCGCCTGAAGGCTCTCGCTTTTCAGCTGAAGCTCTTTTTCCAGTTCATTGATTTGTTCCGTATAGTGGTCTGAGTATTGAAAGCTTTCTATGGTTTCAACGGTCTTTCCTGCGGCGGGATTCTCTCCTTCCGCAAAGCTTATGAGAAAATAATTTTCAGATATATCGGGTAAGGTTATCTTCCGGCAGCTTATCGATAAGCTGACCTCAGGGAGCTCTTCCAGCGAGATGCGGTCCATTACCACGACATTGGATGTCTTTCCGGCCCTTCTGAGCAGCCCGCTCACCAGAACCCCGAGCTCCTTTGACATCATCTTAAGTATATTGAGACTGGCCTGACCGACGGGAAAATGGAGATAGTTATTGACATTGTGAAAGATATGAATCAGTTCGTGCCGGGAGTCTATCAGAACCGACGGGGGGATATATCCGGAGAGCAGTTCTGTGAAGATGCCGTCCAGTTTTTCCTTTCTCACCGTCCGCATTCTGTTCCCCGTACCGAGAGAACCCATTCCCGATCTCGCTATCAGGGAATCCCGTTTCATCAGTTCATTAACCGACGGGAGCTGAAATCCTTTTTTGTATTGATATATTTTGGCTTTGGTGTCGAGACATATGAAACCGTCCGACAGGTTCCCAATGGATTCGCTGTTTCCCAGAAAAAGGTATCCCGGATCGTTAAGTGACATATAAAAAATGGACAGAACGCGCTGCTGGGCCGGTGTTTCGAGATAGATGAGAAGGTTCCGGCAGGCTATGAGATCGATTTTTGTAAAGGGGGGATCATTGAGCAGATCATGCCGGGCAAAAACGATAACGCTCCTGATGCTGTCGGAGATAAGATACCCGCCTTTCTGTCTTGTAAAATATTTCTCCAGATAGGTCAGGGGGATATCGCTCACTATGTTCTCCGGATAAAAACCCGATCCTGCGAAATTCAGAGCTTCCGTATCGAGATCCGTAGCAAAAATTTTAATATTCCGGAATAGGCGGTGTTTATCCATATAATCGAAGAGAAGAATCGCCAGGCTGTAGACCTCTTCCCCCGTAGAGCACCCCGCTGTCCATATGCGTATATCTCTGCCTTCCGATCCGCTTTGGAAGAGTTGGGGAATCACTTTCTCCGATAGAGATTCAAAATAGTCTTCGTCCCTGAAGAAACGGGTCACTCCGATCAGAAGCTCGTTAAAAAGTGTTTTAATTTCCTTCTCGTTATATAAAAGGAAATTAATGTATTCATTAATGCCGGAAAAGCGGTTCAGACTGATCCTTTTTTCGAGGCGCCTGAGTACGGTGTTCGGTTTGTAATGTCCGAAATCAACTCCGGTGGAATCGCGGAGGATGGAAATGACCTTGGACAGTTCCGTTTCGTTCTCGTCAATAATCTGCTCCAGTTTGCCTTTCCTCGTTGTCAGGGGATGACGGCAGTAGTTGACCAGCTCATCGGCCAGGCGGGCGGGAGAGAGGACGAAGTCCACCATTCCCGAGGATATGGAGCTCCGGGGCATGCCGTCGAATTTGGCCGTCCGGGTGTCCTGGGCCATGGAGATTCCTCCGGCTTCTTTTATCGCCCTGATTCCCAGGGTCCCGTCGGATCCCGTTCCCGAGAGAATGACGCCTATGGCATTTTTCTCCTGGTCTTTTGCCAGTGACCGGAGAAAAATGTCTATGGGAAGATTGAGGACTTTCCCCGGTGCGGGATCGTTCAGCAGAAGCGTTCCCTGATAGACCGTCATATTTTTCCGCGGGGGAATGAGGAAGACCTGGTTTACTTTGAGAGACATGCCGTCTTCGGCCTGCTGGATGGGCATGGACGTGAAACGGGCAAGCAATTCGGTCATCATGCTTTTATAATCGGGCGAAAGATGCTGTATGACTACAAAGGCGGCTCCGGGTTCGGAAGGCATATTGCGGAAAAAATCCTCCAGGGCTTCCAGTCCCCCGGCTGAAGCTCCGATTCCCACAATGGGAAACCCGAGAATATTCGTTTCAGTATCTACCGAGTTCGCTTTTTTACTCATTAGTCATTCCTATCTGATAGGGGCTCCTGCTCGGCGCTTGCTTCTTCTTTCATCCCGCCTCTCAGGAGAAGGGCTGTGGCAGCCCTTTCCATTTCTCATATATTATATTATCAGATAGATAAACTATAAAATCAAATCCTGTCGATCACGGCCTTCTCATCGGAAGAGAGTATTTTCGCCAGATCTATAATGATAATCATCCTGTTGCCGATCCGGCCTATTTTTTCGATATACCGGGTATCGACGGCCGAGGAAAACTCCGGCGTCTCGCTCAGGTCCGAAGGGGTGATGCTCAAAACATCGGACACCGTATCGACGATGAAGCCCACGGTCCGGTTGTTCTCCTCGCTTGTCTGGGCAATGATCACGATGGTGTTGCTGTTGATTTCCTCCTGTGCCATATTAAATTTCCCCCTCAGGTTGTAAAGGGGGATCACATTGCCCCGGAGGTTGATGATTCCCGGAATATAGTCGGGCAGCCCCGCCACTTTGGTCAGTTTCGGCATGGAGGTGATTTCCTGTACCGACAGTATGGGCATTCCGTACTCTTCTTCCCCGACGGAAAAAACGACGAACTGATTGGATATATCCACATTGAGCTGGGAGACGAGCATGTCCTCTTCTTCATCGATAATATCACTCATAACAGGGACCTCCTCTTAAAATTCTGCGAAATCCGATTCATCGGAAAGGGCGGAAAACGCCTCATAGGTATCGCCGCCTCCTTTGGACGCGCTTTCTTTGGGAGGAGCAACGGTAATTCCCGTCGATTTCGGTTTCGCCGCCGGAACGGCGCTTTTATGTTCGAGCTGTCTGACCGGCCGGTTCGCCCCTTTTTTTACTTTGAAGAACTTCATATTGCTGTTGAGCTCTTCGGCCTGGGAAGACAACTCTTCGGTCGATGAAGCCGCTTCTTCCACCAGCGCGGCATTCTTCTGTGTGTTCTCGTCGAGAGAGGAGAGGGTCTTGTCGATCTGGTCGACACTGGACATCTGCTCCTGCGATGCCGCGGAGATTTCCCCTACCAGAGCGGTGACTTTTTTCACCGACTCGTTGATTTCGTTCAGCATGGCTCCCGCCTGATTGGCGATTTCCACGCCGTCGCTGACTTTTTTATTGCTCGTTTTTATAATCGATGCGATTTCCGAGGCGGCTTTGTCGGAGCGCTTGGCCAGTTTCCGCACTTCCACGGCCACGACGGCAAACCCCTTGCCCTGTTCTCCCGCCCGGGCCGCTTCGATCGAGGCATTGAGCGCCAGAAGATTGGTCTGGAAGGCGATGTTGTTGATGACTTCGATGATATCGGCGATCTTGTTGCTGAAAATGCTGATTTCATCCATGGATGTGATCATCGTGCTGACGGCTTCGCTTCCCTTCTCTGTCTTGGCCAGAGCTTCCCGGGCCAGCTTGTCGGCGGTCGTCGTATTGTCTCCGTTGGATCGGATGGATGAGTTCATCTCTTCAATAGCCGATGAGGTTTCTTCGAGGGCCGTGGCCTGCTGCTCCGTTCTGTTCGACAGATCCTGGTTCCCTTCGGCAAGCTGAATGCTGGCGGAGGTGATCTGTTCGGAGCCCGCCACGACGACACTGACGATCTCGGCCAGTTTGTCCCGCATTTCCCGCAGGGCTTCGGCCAGGACGCCCAGCTCGTCCTTCTGATAGACGTTGAGGTCCGAAGTCAGGTCCCCCTGGGCCAGTTCCCTGGCGAAATCGACGCCGAGGAAAAGAGCCGAGGTAATAAGCTTCGTGAGGAAAACCGCAACGACCAGTCCGATAACCAGGGATATGATAAGCCCTACGACGATCATAATTACCGAAGCCTGTATTTTGTTAACCGCTTCATCGGCGATGGCCTGGGTCGTCGTGATTCCCGCCATGGCGACATTCTGCGCCGCTGTCAGAACTTTATCGGCGGCTCCTTCCCGTTGCGACGCCAGTTCGGAGAGATTGGCGTATCCCTCGATAATGGAGCGCATGGCCTCTCCGTAGGTGTTCCCGGTCCGTTCTATTTCATTGAGCTGTTTGATATTGGCGTCCTGTAAAGTCACTCTCCTGATATCGGAAAGTATGGCCGAGACGGCGGAGAAGTCCTCAAGGGCATCCTCCATCGAGGCCGGTTCGTTGAGAAGCTGTCCCTTGAAGTTGGCGATTCTCAAAGCATTCCCCAGATCTATGATATTGTTGATCATGGTGATCTTGCTCAGGCGCTCCAGAAGTTTTCCGCTGCTCTCACCGTTCCTGATCTCTCTGTCCATGGCAGTATTCTGGCTTTCCAGATAGGCGTTGCAGTTGTCCATGAAAGTCCTGGCCGAGTTATCGGCGACCGTCCTGTACCCCTCGATGGCGGTTATTTCCGATTTCGTATCGTCGGCCAGAGAGGCGTAAACGCCGACTTCTGTTATAGCCTGATCGGTCCCTTCTTTCAGCTGTACAAGATCGGAATAAGTCTCTGCATGATTTTTGGCTTTATTCAGGTTTTCTTTCACATCCTGCAGATTCTGTTCCGCGTCAGCCAGATATTTTGTATCGAAATTGAGAGAGTAGCCCCTCATGGCGTACATGGTCAGCAATGATGATCTTTCCACATCATTGGCTATACCCACTTCCGGGACATATTCGTCTTTAAGACGGGTCGATTCTTTCTGTATCATAACCATATTGTAAATGGACAGGCCGCCGACGATGCCGACCAGAACGATGATAATGCCGAAGCCCAGACCCATTTTCAGACCCAGTTTCATGTCTTTAAACATTTCTCTCTCCTTGGAATACTCAACAATATTGCCTTTATTTATAAGTATGGAATCTTGAAATAAGGGCTACAAGGTTCGATACTATTGTTATATCGTGTATGAATTGAGTATTGAAAATACACAGCAGGTTGTATTATGGAGCTGAATCTCTCTGAACAGCTGAGAGAGAGAAAAAAAGAACTGAACTGTCTTTATCATTTTGCCGTCCTGGTTGAACAGAGCGGTTCCGATATTCCCGCCATTATGCAGGGGCTGACGGAAATCCTGGTGGAAGCGCTCTTCTGCCCGGAGAAGTCCTCGGTTCAGATTGATATGCTGGGACGGTCCTATTTTTCAAAAGATTTTAAGCGTTCAGAAAATTATTTCCGTCAGAAAATTGAAACCGACGGCCGGTCCCAGGGAGACATAAGGGCTTATATAAAAGGGTGCTATTCTTCTTCTCCCTTTATCCGGGAGGAATACGATCTCATAAATTATCTGGCGGAAAGAACGGGACGGGTCGTACAGAGAATCGAAAATGAAAGAGAGCTGGAGAAAAAAAATCTGGCTCTTTCGGAAATCCTCGACCACATTCAGGACAAACAGAAGGTGAGGGATGAAAATATAAAAGCCAATCTGGAAATGGTCGTCTTTCCCCTGATAGGAAAGATGAAGAGCCATTTCCCTGATAACACCTACATTTCATTTCTGGAGAGAGCCATTGACGATGTGTTTTCCTCTTTCGGAATTTCGCTTCAGCAGGAGACGCGCGCTCTCTCTTCCCGTGAAATGGAAATCTGCAACTACATCAAGAACGGACTGAGTTCCGAGGAAATTGCCGATATCCTGGCCATTTCCGTAAAAACCGTAAACAAACACAGATTCCATATCCGTCAGAAACTGGGAATCATCGGTGAACAGATTAATCTGGCGTCCTATCTCCGCCGTCTTTAATTTCCCCGGACAGCATAACGAAGCTTAAAAGCTAGAACAGAGTGACGGAATCGGTTCCGAAAAACTCCCCGATTTTCATCAGCAGCTGCTCCGCTGTAAAAGGTTTTTGAATAAAGGCTCCGGATTTTTTATCTATTTTGTAGTCTTTGAGAATTTCATTGGAATAACCGGACATAAAAATAACTTTAAGATCCTTTTTTATATCCTTCAGATTCTCAAAGAGCTCCGTACCGTTCATATCAGGCATTATAATATCGCTTAAAAGGAGGTTGATCTGATTGTGCTTTTCCAGCATTTCCCGGGCATGGCCGGCATCGGAGGCAATGTAGATCTCCATTCCGTGATGGGAGAGCATATCGCCAATGGTATTTCTTATCTCTTCGGAATCTTCCACGATAAGAATTCTGCAGTTGCGTATCGTTACCTCCGGTCTCATCGGTTCTTCCGGTCCCTCGTCGGATTTTCCGCTCACAAGGGGCAGAACTATGATGAACTCGGTCCCTTTCCCCGGCTCGCTCCGGACGGTTATCCTTCCGTCATGCTGTTCGATAATGCCGTAGACCGTCGCCAGACCGAGCCCCGTCCCCATTTCTCCTTTTGTTGAAAAAAAGGGTTCAAAGATCTGTTTCACCGTGGAGGAGTCCATGCCGCAGCCGTTATCTCTGACAGAGAGTCTGGCATAGGAACGTTCGGGCAGGTACAGCAGGTCCCTCTCTCTGCGGTCTTCCGGGGACAGCCGGGATGAGACGATTGAGATCTCCCCTCCCGATCCTTCTATAGAGTCGCGGGCGTTGACGACGAGATTCATAATTACCTGCTCGATCTGGCTGCTGTCGGCATATACGGGCAGTTCCTGTTCGCAGAGATCGAGAGTGAAGATCATATCCTCCGGGAGTGTGCGGAGAAGGAGATTGCTGAAGCCCTGTATTATTCTGTTCAGATCCCTCACTTTATAGGAGAGGTCCTGCTTCCGGCTGAAGGCCAGGAGCTGCTGAATGATCTCCCGGGCGCTGATCCCCGCTTTCAGGATCATCCCGGCTCTCTGGCGGTTCTTTTCATCTTCCAGGGTCTGGGCCAGCAGATCACCGTAGGCCAGAATGGGGGTCAGCATATTGTTCAGGTCATGAGCTACACCCCCGGCAAGGCGTCCTATGGATTCCATTTTTGAAACCTGGATCTGATGTTCCTCCAGTCTCTTCTTCTCGGTTATATCTCTGATGAAAACGTATTGGTCTCCCTTTTCCCGGCTCAGGTGGGTGTTGATTTCCACTTCGACCAGGGAACCGTCTTTTCTTCTGTGTTGCGTTTCAAAGCGGTCCTGTCCGCTTGTTTTCACAAGCTGCACGTGCGATTTCATTTCGGCTTCACTTTCCCTGGCTTCGACAATACCGATAGAGCGGCCGAGCAGCTCCTCTCTTGAATACCCGGTAAGCCTGCAGTAGGCATCGTTTATATAGAGAAACTCGCTGTCGCCGCTGATGATCCAGAATCCGTCGAAGGAAGCGTTAATGGTATTTCTGAATTTCTCCTGTTCCTTTATCTTTTCCTGAATTTCCATTTCCAGCTCTTTGCTTTTCCGGGTGAGCGTCTCATAAGCCTGAAGCATAAGGTTGGCGGAGTTGATTTCATTCTTCAGGGCGAGTTTGAAAAACCGGATGATGCTGCTCATTTCATCGGCTACGGTTTTCTCGAAATATCCAGCAATCCCTTCCAGAACCACAACAGCGAAAACCTGTTCGTTCAGGGCCAGAGGCTGGATGTAGTTGCAGAGAACTTCCGGATCCTTTTCATCCCTATCGGATTTGTAATTCGATGGCTCTCCTGTATAGATAGCTTTCAGAACCTCATCATCTTCTATTTTGTCAATCTCGACAGAAGGGGTCGTCAAGTCACAGAAGTACCATCTCGCCCCCATTTCATAATAGATCTGAACATTGGAACCGCCGAGAACTTCCATAATCGAGTCCACAGCGACTTTCACCAGCTCTTCAACCCCCGAAGCCGCCGCCATGGCGGTAATAATCTCAGACTCCATCTGATACCGGGCTTTCAGACTGGCCAGTTTTCTGTTCCGGGCTTCGAGGTTCTTTATTTTCTTTTCAAGATCCTGCTGTTTCATATATCCGGTTTTCCCGCGGAATCTGCGGTTTCTCTGAGAACCCGTTCCAGATTGGCCAGATCCGTTTGCATCCAGTGCAGCGGCAATTCCATGTCCCGGCTTATTTTTTCCGCCTGTGCTTTAAAGTCTCCGCTGCACGGTGTCCTCAAGGCCAGGAAGTACTTATGGGAGTCCCTGAATAATTCGCGCCATATGGATTTATTATGGCCCAGGGCCGACAGCATGACCTCATCCCAGCGAAGGACCCAGTCCTCCATCAGAAAAAAAGCGCCCTTTTCCAGCTCTTTGTTAAACCTCTGTGCACCCAGCAGAAGCTCGACACAATTCTGCCCCTCCGTTCTGACAGCGCCGTGGCCGGTGCAGATCTCATCCATGAGAGGATGGCAGTTTCCGTATACAAGCAGGGCAGGGGGGGCTTCGATTTTTCCAAGAGTTTTGTTCAGGGCTTTTTCCAGAACGTCGAAATCGACGTGGAGAGAGGAGCTGATATACCGCTCTCTGACCGGCCAGTTATTTTTACGGACAAGAAACTGAATCTCCTTCTTTAATATTCCGCAGCTGATAATTTCCATCAGTACCGGCCTTTTTCTTTGACCCGGTCTATCATGAGGCGGATGTTCTCTTCTCTGATGGCCAGGGGCATGACCAGGGTCCCGAAGGCGAAGCCGCCTCCCGGTTTTCCCGCCTCTACTATCCTGTCCACATCCTCCTGTATTTCCTTCTCCGACTGGGATATCAGCCTGATATCATTGAAAGTTCCCACAAGGATGCGTTTCCCGGCGATAATCGATTTGGCTTCGGCCACATCGTCATGGGGGTTTATGTATATGACGGGGAAATCCGTTGCCTCCATAAGAGGTTCGATCATCGGGTTGATCGGTCCGCCGCCGTTGAAGTAAACCATACCGCCGGAACCCGTTGCTTCCGTGTCCTTTTTTATCCATTTCAGCGCGTCGTTTCTGAATCTGTCGACGGTAATGAATTCAGCCGAGGCGAGGGGATTCATATAGACCACCATATCGGCGCCTTCATCGAAGAGAGCCTTTGTCTTGATCCGGCAGAATTCGGAACATTTCTCCAGCAGGGTAACCGCCGCCCTGTCGGAGGAGAGGTAGAGAAGCTCCATCCATTTTTCCATGCCGATGAGAATGGCCGGCATGGAATAGGACGCCACAACCGCTCCCAGAACGGGGTACTCGTCCCCTTTTTCCTCTTTGAGAATTTCAAGGGTTCTGGACACTTCCCTGTGGGCTTTTGTATCGAGAATATCTTCGGTAATTTTCAGGTTGTAGATATCGCTTTCGCTGCGGAGTATCAGGTCCCCCACATTGGGCGGCCCGTCGTCGGCGAAGGCCGTAAAGCGGGAACCGAGCATCTCGGCATCACCGGCCGTATGATGAAAAGCCCAGAGATTATCATGACCGTATTTTTCCGCCAGTTTTAACTGCCCCTCCGCCACGTATTCCCCCCGGCTGTAATACTCTTTTATCGATAGGCCCATCTCCCGGGCTCCCTGCTCGAAGAGGTTGCAGATGACAGGAACCCGATCGGGCAGCTGTCCGGTCAACAGTGATCCGAATCGCTCTTTAGCTGTCAAGGCGGATCTCCTCCATAAGCTTATTAAGGGCTTCTACCGCATCGATGGCCGTCGGGGCCCAGGCGTCGGCGCCGGTTTCCAGGTAAAGGTTGCTGTCAAAAAGGTAAGGGGCTCCGCCGACGATGATTTTGATCTGCTTTTCCAGTCCTCTCTCTTCCAGAATCGCTTTAACTCCTTTTGCCCCGCCCGGTCCCCGGGAGGTGTGAACCATCATCGATGATATGCCGATGACCGAAGCTTTATGCTCCAGAGCGGCGCTGACGAATTTCTCCGGAGGGACATTGATGCCGATATCGACGACTTTATACATATTGGAATTGAGTATGGAACCGACTATCTTCTTGCCCAGGCCGTGAAAATCGCCGAGGGCTGTTCCCAGAACCACTGTTCCCCTGGACAGATCCGAACCGGGCAGGAGAGGAATGAGCCGGTCGGTGATTTCCGACGATACTTTGGAACAGACATAGTGCTGGGCCAGAGTTGTGTTGTTGCTTTTCACCAGTTCCCCTTCCATCCGCCTGATCGAGGGAATAATGACATCGAATATAATCCTCTGCGGGGTCAATCCCTCTACCAGCGCCGAATTGACGACCGCCAGGGCTTCTTCCCTGTCCGTATCGAAAACAGCGTGGTAATAATCTTCCAGCACCTGTTCGAGGAGGTCCATTTTTTTACACCAGCTCCTTCAAAACCTTTTCCAGATCGGTAGACCTGTAGGGCTTTCGCAAAACCCCCGCCAGTCCGTGCTCTTTCATCTGGTCGATATCTTCATTATCCGAAAATCCCGAAGCCACAATGACCCGTACATCGCTGTTTATCTCCTGAAGTTTGAAGAATGTCTCTTTGCCGTTCAGTTCGGGCATCATAAAATCGAGAATAATCAGATCTATATTTTCTTTTTCCCGTTCATATATCTCAAGCGCTTCATATCCGTCTGCTGCGACAAGAGAATCGTAACCCATGGCCTCGAGCAGGTCCGGCAGAACAATCCGGTTCATGTTCTCATCATCGACTACGAGGATTTTCTTGGCGCTTCTCATATCGGTTTTTTCCGCCCGGGCCATATTGATATTGTCATTTTCCATTTCCATATCTCCTGTTATTTTAAAGGACAGGCGGAAAAGCGTTCCCTTAAGGGGTTCCGATTCCACTTCAACATAACCGTTGTGATGCAGCATGGTGCCGTATACGGCTGCCAATCCCAATCCGCTTCCCTTTCCCGGTTCCCTTGTCGTATAGAAGGGTTCGAATATCCTGTCTATATTTTCAGCGGCGATTCCGCAGCCATTATCTTCAATCTCCAGAGAACAGTAGGTCCCCCTCTCCACCATGTAGGAATTGATTTCCCGCGGGTGCTCAATTGTCGTATTTCCTGTCCGGATTTTCAGTTCACCCCCCCCGGGCATAGCCTGTACGGCATTGTTGCAAATGTTCATAATGCATTCATGGATCTCCGATGAATTTCCGGAAATGAGAAAATGGCGGGCGGAAAGGTCTATGGAGAGGGAGATCTTCTCCTTGAGGGATTCCTTGAGAACCTCGGCTGTTTCGGCGATAATGAAGTGAAGATTCAGTTTTTCGAAGAGCATATCCTCTTTATGACTGAATGATTTCAGCTTGTCCGACAATCCTATGGCTCTCTCGGCCGCCTGGGTTATGATATTGAGGTAGGAATCGAATTTCCCGTCATCTTTCCCGCGGTTATTCTTTAACAGATAGGCTGAATTGAGAATGCCGTTGAGCATATTGTTGTAGTCGTGGGCGATACCGCCGGCCAGCTCTCCGATAATATCGAGCTGGCTCTTATGGCGAAGCTGCTTTTCAAGCTGTTTCTTTTCGCTTTCCGATTCCATCAGATCGGTTATATCCTCCTTGGAGGCTATAAAAGTTTCTATTTCGCCGCCCTGGCCCTGTACGGGGGAAATAATAACCTGCTCCCAGTATAACTCCCCGTTTTTTTTCCTGTTCTGAAGCCTTCCGGTCCAGTCCCTGTTGTCCTTGATCGTATCCCAGAGATCTTTATAGACCCGGTTATCCATAAGGCCGCTTTTGAAAATCCGGGTATTTTCCCCCAGAAGTTCAGCGGAACTGTATCCGGATAGTTCACAGGTCTTCTTATTTGTGAAGAGGATATTTCCGTCAAAATCGGTAATGATTATGGATAAAGGACTCTGGTCTATGGCCTTTTCCAGATTTACCATATGGCTGTTTTCGCTCTCCGGTACGCCTTTCCTTTTAATCCGCACGTCCGTGCCCTTTCCCGGGGATTTGACAGATGAGATTCCCACGATCAGATCCCGTCCCGCCTCTCTCTCCCTGTAGACCGAAAGTTCCGTATGAGCCAGGTGTATCTTTCCCCGGCTGTCCCTGAAGCGGTGTGTTATCGATCTTTCAAGCTCTTTGATATTTATCCGGCCGTAATGGTTCAAAGGAATAAAGGAAAAGTAATCGGACCAGGGACCTCTATGAATGCTCTCTCCTTCTATTCTCTCTTTTGCGGTTTCGAAAAAAGAACAGAAAGAGTCGCTGGCTCTGGATATCTCTCCTTTCATGTTGACAAGCCACAAAAAAAAGTCCAGTTGCTGCAGCACTGCTCCAAGCTGCAAGTCCTTCCCGGAAATTCTTTCCATTTTCAGCTTTTTAAGACGTCTGAAATGGAGCCAGCCCAGTAAAGACGACAACAGAAGCAGGAGGAGGAGGAAGACTATATTTCCGGCGGAAAGAGCGAACTGTTTATCGTCGATTCCCAGCCATTTCGAGTAGATCCTCCTGTATTCTCCGTTGGCTTTCAGAAGCGTAAGCCCTTCCTTGAAAGGGTTGAGATAGTTGCTGTTTCGTTCCAGAGCCCCGTAGTTATACTGGGGGCTGATAAAGGAGAAATGACCTGTTTCAAGGTTTTCGATATTGAGTTTCTTTATCCACCAGGAGGCGGGGCTCCGGGCGGCGATCGCACAGTCGGCCTCTCCGCTGGCCAGTTTTATCAGTAGAGAGGAAAACTGATCAACCAATATAAGCTGGTTCTGATACCCCTTCTCGAGCAGAAGCTCGTGGGTAATGTCATTTTTCATGACCAGAATCTTCTTGCCCTCAAGCTCCTCGAAGCTGTTGACGGGCTTATCGCCGGATCTGGTTATGGCCACGTGGTTGACTGAAGAGTGGGCCTGTGAGAAGGCCATGGTCAGATCCCGCTCCGGCGAATAGAAGAGCCCCTGAACCATGTCGATCTCGCCTGACTTCAGGCGTTCAAAGGTTCCGGTCCAGGGAGCCAGAATGATTTCCACATCCAGATCCATATATCTGGCAATGGTCATTGTCAGATCGACATTGAAGCCCGCCGGACGGCCGTGCTCATCGAGATATTCGTAAGGAGGGTAATCGCTGTCTCCTCCTATCCGGATTTTTTTCTGGGTGCTGCGGTAGGACCCGAGCGGGGAAAACCACTCCAGCTGGAGCCTGTCGAAAGTCCCGTCGGCGATGACCAGGGAAAGACTCTCGTTCAGAACGGCAAGCAGCGCCTTGTTGCCCTCTTGAACGGCAAGACAGAATCTCTGGGTGAACCCCTCAAGATCGGTCAGCGCCGGACGGATGGTTTCAATTTTCAGCTCTTTCAGGATCTCCAGGCCCATAAGGCGCTGGGCCGCGACGGCATCGACCTTCTTTTCCGACAGGAGAGTCATAGCCTCTTCGTAGGTCTCGGTCCGGACAATGTCTTTTTCATCCATTCTGACGCTGACATACTCATCGGCGTTATCGCCTTTCATAACGGCGATCTTCATCCCCTTCAGGTCTTCAAGATCGGCCAGGAGAGGGGCATCCTCGAGAAAAAAAAGCGTTCCTTTCAGTTCCAGATAGGGGAACGTAAAATCGAAATAGGAATCCCGTTCCGGTGTTCTTCCCACAAGGGGCAGCAGATCGATAGAGCCTTCTTCGAGAAAGCCTTTGATATTGGACCAAGAATCGATTTTTATCCTGTAGGGAATCGCAGCTTTTTCCAGAACGTTTTGTGCCAGATCAATGGCAAAACCTGTCAGTTTATTCTGTTCGTCGAGATAGGAAAAGGGTGGATAGCCCGTTTCCGCTCCCATTATCAGGGGGGACGTCTGACCGGGCAGCAGCGCGACCGCAATGAATGCCATAAAGAACAAAAAGGATGAAAAAAACTTTTCTCTCATAGTTCTATTGTAGAATTCCCGACCTGAGGAATCAAATTATGATGAAATAAACCGGGCGATTTTAACATCTTCCACAAGGGTGTGGTATTTAAACCAGTTGACCAGAAATTCCACAATCGATTCTATGTCTATTTCCTTCAGCTGGAACCGGGTGACCTGGTCGGAGAGCTTTCCCACCAGTTGAAGATGCAGTTCCCTGTGTTTCTGCAGCCCGGGAAACTGTATTTTTTTCATATAGATTTCTTCGCTGAAGAAGTGAAATCTCGCGTAGAGAATCAACTCGTCAATATAGAGCTGGATAAATTCGGAACCGGGGTCCCTGACCCCTTCCGCTTCGATTTCCCTGATCAGGTCGAGAAAAAAGCGGTGCTCCCTGTCTATGGCATCGATTCCTATTTCGAGGCTTTCGTTCCATTCGGGGATTTTCTGATTGTAGTTATAAATCGTTTTCTGTCCCATTTCTCTTATATTCTAGAATATAACCATAGGGAATGCAAAATAAGATCAGGAAAGTATTTTCGCGAGGACCTGGCTCAACTCGGGTATCTGAAAGGGTTTTTTCAGTATATCTTCCACGCCTTTTCCTCTCAGCATTTCCAGCTTATTATGATCGGCATAGCCTGTGAGAATGAGTATGCGGGCTCTGCTGTTCAGCTCTTTGATCTTTTCAAAGGCTTCATACCCGTCCATGACCGGCATGACCATATCCATAATGACCAGGTTGATCGAATCCCCTTTTCCCCTGTAGGCTTCCACAGCTTCGGCACCGTTTTCAGCCAGCAGAACGGAATAACCCAGAGTTTCAAGTATTTCCTTTCCCGTGCTGCGGTTTATTTCTTCATCATCAACCAGCAGAATGGTCCCTTTTCCGAAAACCACATTTTTTTCCATTTTTTCCGAAATATCGGTCCGGTCGTCAGTGGGTAGCATGAGCGTCATGGTGGTGCCTTCGCCGTCGACGCTGGTTACGCTGACGCTTCCTCCGTGGTCCTCCAGGGCTCTCTTGACCGCGGAAAGCCCCAGCCCTGTTCCTTTCCCCTCTTTTTTTGTCGTGAAGAAAGGCTCGAAAATCCTTCCGATATGCTCCTCGTCAATACCGGTTCCCGTATCTGAAATAAT
>JAFGXR010000121.1 GCA_016936555.1 Spirochaetales bacterium
AGAGTGAGCCTTCCCGTAATATTGAGCAGTGAGTCGCTGTTCTGTTCAAATGAAACTTCTTTCAGGTGACTGTGTAGAACCGTGACTTTTTCCTCCTGTATGACAGCAGAAACTTCCACGAAGAGAAGTCCCTGGCCGATACAGATCAGGATGACAATGAGAAGGCGTTTAGCCATTAATTGACCCTCCGGTCTATTCTGTAGGCCGATCCCTCGATGCCCTTGACCACTTTCTTCATTTCCGCGGCATAGTGGGCAAGCTGTCCGTAGGAGTCTATTTTTTTATAGTGATTGCTCACGACGGCGATTGATAGGCTCACAAAGGGAAATTTCTGTTTCTTTCCTTTCCGATCCACTGACTCGATGTAACCTCTGGTTCTGTCTTCTTCGCTGTAGAACTCTTTGATACGGCTGTCGAACTCATCAATGGAAAGAGCTGCGATTTTTTCCCAGTCGTAGTAATCGCAGATTATGACGAAATCGTCTCCCCCTTCATGTCCGAAAAAGCAGTTGCGGGCATGGCTCCGGTTTATGCTCTTTTCAATAACATCGCGTGTATAGAGGATAATTTCGTCGCCTCTCGAGAAACCGTAGGCATCGTTATAGGCTTTGAATTGATCCAGGTCGCAATAGAGCACACAGAAAGCATTGCCGGTCTGCAGGCGCTTCTGGATCTCCCGCTCCAGGGCGATATTGCCGGGCAGGCCTGAAAGGGGATTGGCGTTTCTGGCTTCGCTGTGTACCGTAGATATGGATCCGGCCATCTGCTCTATCTTCTTTGTTATGAGACCGAACTCGTCGCTCCGGTGTTTCGGGAAAGTGATATCGTAGTTGCCGTTGCTGATTTCCGTAAGGAGAGTCAGAACTTTTCTCAGAGGTGATATCAGAGCGTTATAGGTAAAAAAGGCGAAGAGAAGATGGATGAGGGTGACGATAACCGTCATCAGGCCGCTCTGGCGGAAAAGATAGCTCATCCTCCTGTCCATTTCCTCAATGGATATACCGGCTATGACAATAAAAGTTCCTTCGGGCCCGGGAATGTAGAGATCGATCAGGCGCTTTTCAAAGATCAGTTCATGGTGAAAGCCCGAGTTCTCAAAATCCCGCTTGGTCAGCGATTTCTGTATGGACCGGATAAGATCCGGCGCAGCCGGTGTCGGGGCGATATTGTCCGAAGTTGCCAGAAGCAGGCTCTGTTCGTTGTATATCTTAATGTATTCTATGTTGAGGTGTTTTTTTGACTCCAGTTCTTTAATGAGTCCGCCATAACCGGTTTTCTCTTCCATGATGGCATTGATTTCCCTTCCTATGGATAAGGTCCGGAGGAGAGCGTTTTCTCCGATGAGGTCCACCTGGTTTTCAAAAACCAGCAGGGTAAAGCTCATGATTAGCAGTACGGCCGTCAGAAGATAGGCGATAATGAATTTCATGGTGATGGACGCGCCGTAACCTTTTCCTTTCTGTTTCATCTGTTTCATTCCATTATTATGATAGTATGATTTTCGGCACATATCCACAAAAGCGTTGAATATTGGCAGGGGAAGATACTAAAATTGTAATAGTCATGGTCGAACTCAATATAATCATTCTGGAAGACGATATTGTTCAGAATACCTGGTATAAGGCTTTTTTCAACAACCTCTCCTTTCCTCCCTGCCGAGTGACCACGACTGAAAATTTCACTCTTTTCAAAACGGAGTTCAGAGAGAATTTCTACAATTTCGCCATAATTGACTATTACCTTCCCGATACGAACGGCCGTGAAGTCCTCGCATATATAAAAGCGAACAATCCCGCCTGCGAAGTCATAATTGTTTCATCGACGCAAGAGATTTCCGCCGTTGTGGATCTTATGAAAACGGGGGCTTTTGATTTTCTGAAAAAGCCTCTGGATCCCAAGCGGCTTCAGGGGCTGACGATGCAGGTCTGGGAGAGCCAGACCATAGTCAAAGAGAGGGAAGTCAACCGTCCGGCGCGGGAGAGAAAAGGATTTTCCCAGGAAATCATCTACAAAAGCCACAAGATTGAAAAAATCCTCGATACGGCCTCCCGTTGCGCCAGCGTCGATTCCACAGTCCTTATCAGAGGGGAAAGCGGAACCGGCAAAGAACTCATTGCCAACTCCATTTATTCCATGAGCCGACGGACCAAAGCGCCTTTTGTCGTTCTCAATATAGCCTCCCTTCCGGAAACCCTTGTGGAAAGCGAACTTTTCGGACATAAGAAGGGCGCGTTTACAGGCGCCGCAACCGACCGGATCGGCCGTTTTGAAGAAGCCGACGGCGGGACGCTCTTCATAGATGAAATCGGGGATATCTCCATGGCCGTTCAGGTAAAGCTTCTGCGCGCCATCCAATTCAAGACCTTTCAGAAACTAGGTGATAACGAAACATACAAATCGGACGTCCGGATAATCGCCGCCACGAGCCGGAACCTTGAGGAAATGATAAAAAACAGGGAATTCCGCGAGGACCTCTATTACCGGCTCAGCGTTATTACCATCCGCATTCCCCCGTTGCGGGAGAGAAAAGAGGATATAAAGCCGCTTGTGGAATACTTTCTGGAAAATAAATGCCGTTTTTACGGAAAGAGCATTCCCCGTCTCACCGATAAGGTGACCCATGCACTCATACAGCACGATTATCCCGGGAACGTCAGGGAACTGGAAAATGTAGTGGAGCATGCCGTCGTTATGAACAGAGCCGAGATTCTCCTTTCGGAGGATCTGCCGGAGCAGATGAGAATCTACGTCTCCGATGATCCGGTGGCCGATGGCGATAGTGTTGAACCTGAGGAAGAGGGCGATGACGGATTTCTCTCATTCGGCGATGACGATCTCGATCTGGAGACGCTTCTTATGAGTCTGGAGAAGAAAATCATCAGCAGGGCTCTTGAAAAATGCGGAGGAAACCAGAGCGCCGCCGCGCGAGTGCTGAAAATTTCCGAGAGGAAGATGAGATTCCGCATGGAGAAACTCAATCTTGAAAATGTATACAGGACTGTACGATGAACGATTTGACGAACACTGACATATTTCTTCCTCTCATATATGCCTGTTTTACCTTACCCAGTCTGTACATACTTTTCAGGTATTATCTGCTTGACCGCAGAAAGGAATTCCATTCGCTCCTGCTTATGGTTCTCGTTTTCAATTTTTTCCTGATCGCAGAAGGCAGCTCGCGGATTTTTATGAACTTTTACGGGAATCTGCTGCTGGCCACCCAGTTCTCGCGGCTTCAGGAAGCATCACTTCTATTTCTCTATATTCTGGTACCCTATGTTATAGGTTCCAATTTTCCGCTTATGGACCGTTGGAAGAGAATAAACCGTTTCTTCCTCCTCATCGGGGTGGTCATTTCCGTCTATATGCTTTTTTTCGTCCTTTTCAAGCCGGAGACCTTTATAGATGTAAAGAAGTTCATGTCCGACAGCTTCATTCCCGGGAGCAAACCGGGGCGGGGAGCTACGGGTTATCTCTTTCAGCTCCGCGATGTTTTTCTCGTCGTTTATTTTATTTACGGACTGACCGCCGTGTTGGTCAACAAGAAGGATCACCACCTCGATCCCGTCCAATCCTCTATTCTTATCGGTGTCGCAATAGTATTCGCAATGAGTATAGGCGACCTGATAGCGGATATCAGCGGTAACAGGGTCGCTCATTTTTCAGAAATAATCCGCTTCGAACTGGGAGTGACGATTTTTTCTCTATTCGTTTTCTCCCGCTCCATTATTTATTTCCTGCGCAAAGGCCTGCTTCTCGAAGATACCAGGCGTCAACTGGAAGAAAATCAGAAACTCCTCGAATTTCAGGCAATCCACCGCAGGGAAAGCGGCCTTCTCAACCGGAAAGCTTTCCACGATGCCGTAAGGGACTACTTCAGCGGGGAAGATCACGGCACAGGCCGGGACGGTCTTCTCTATGTCCGAATAGAGAATTACCGTCAGCTTTATGAATCCTTCGGCAGCATCAGGACCAGGGATATCATGAGACAGGTCTCCTTCCGTCTGGAAAATGTCCAGACCGAATTATCCGTACTTTATCATACGGAACCGGGGGAGTTTGTCGTTTTTGTCAAAAAAGCCGATTCGGAGGATTATATCCGGCGGTATGCCGGCGTCCTCCGTTCGGTACTCCTCCAGCGGATTCTCATCGGCGAAGATTCCTATTACGTCAGATCTCTCATTGGAGTCATGTTCCTTCCCGAAGACGGCGCATCGCTCGATGAAGTCCAGCGGAACTCCTACAATACGCTGAACAATGCTTCCCTCTCCCCCGACAGAATTCTCTATTTTGATGAGAATATCAGAAAGGAAAGCCTGAACCGGTATTCTCTTATAAATAATTTACAGACCGCCATGCGTCAGAACGGGTTTTCCTTCCGTTATCTTCCCCTGCTCACTCACAAGGGCGACAGAGCAGGGCTTATCCTAAGGCTTCACTGGGATCAGCCCTATGATTTCCTGGAACTGACCGCTTATGCGGAAAAATCCGGCCTGATTCACGATATGCAGAGAATGTCCACTCAGATGTTCTATAACGATGTGAGAATTCTCAGAAACCACGGTGTGGAAGGCAGGATTTACGGTGTAATCAACACCTCCCTCCTGCAGTCGGAGGGCTTCGCCGATAAAGTCATTAACACCCTTGAGTCGGGGAATTTCACTGTAAACGATATCGGTTTCGTCATATATGACAATTATCATTTTAATATGAAGAGTTTTATTGTTCAAAATATCGCGATTCTGAAGGATTACGGTTTCGATTTTATTCTCGACGAGTCGCGAAGCACCAATAACTCGCTCGATACGCTATTAACTGTTCCCATTGACAAGATTATCCTGAAAAGGGAGATCCTTAAGGGGCTGGAGCGCGATGAGAAAAAAAGAATCTATATTCACAATATTCTCAAGATGATGAATGAACTGGATTATACGACCATTGCCGACGGGGTTGAATCAGCGGAGACTCTCAGCTATCTCAAAAAAGAAGGCATTTCCCTTTTTCTTGAAACCCCGTCCAACAAACCTGTTTCCCTGGAAGAATTGATTCAGGGATGATCACTCGAATTGTAGAATCCGTGAATGGCAAAAATATTCAAAAGAATGACACCGCAGAACAGCAGAGATATAAAGGTCAGAAAAGTATCTGAGATATATTTCCAGAGAGCTGTGTTCATACTCATATAGAGGAGGAAGATTACGGCAAACCAGATTTCACTCCAGAGAACAAGAGCCCGCCGCTGTTTTCTCATGATTTCCGGTGTATAGATTTCCTGGCCGTTATTGTGTACCGAATTGTACTCGGAAAGGACATTCCTTATGGGGCTGTAAAGCGAGCCGATGAAGAACAGGGGTATGGTCAGAAGAAAATAAATATGATAGTAAAATCTGTAATGGGGCGAATCGAGAAAAAAAAGAACTGTACTTATACCCAGATACACCAGAAGGAAAATCTCTATCCGCGTCAGCCTGTCGGTTTTATAGTAATAGATTGAAAATGCGGAGAACAGGATGAACAAGGATAAAAAGGACCCGGCCGTATTCACCGAGAAAACCCACCCCATCCATATCTGAAGAAAGGCCAGAGAAACCAATATGAAACTGAACTCCCGGGGGAGGCCGAAGGGGCCTCTTCTTATTTTGCCCGGCAGGGAGTCCGGTTCCCGGAGGGTCGCTTTGTGAAAATGGAAAAACCTGCTCATTTCAAAGAAAAACATACGGTCCCCGGAAATGTAATATTCTCCTTTGCCATAACCGTGATAGGGATCTGTCTCACTTCGAAGCAGGGCGAGAAAAGTTTCAATCGATCCCTGGTATTCCACATCCTGCATACGGCTCAGACCGTCGTTCAGGTAGGCTTCCTCTTTATTGATAACCATATGGTACTGGGAATAGGGAAAAACCAGGTTGAGGATCCGCGGTTCCCCACGGTAGTCCTCCACGGCGAACTGACGGCATATATGGGACAGAATCATATGTTCGCTTTCGTATTTGTCTGCCGGACCGATATTCAGCATGAGCCCAGCTCCAGAAAGGAATAGACCCCGTTCAGAACAAAGAGGAGCAGGTACAGATTGCCGGCCAGTATCTGGTAAATGCCTCTGCCCCAGGGAATCATGGAAACGGCCACCCCGGCGCAGAAAAGAAGAATCCACAGGATGGTTATATTGGACTGGTGATTATTGATAATGCAGTCGGTGTACTCTCTGTTGTTGATGCTAATAGAATTGTAAAGGCTCACTATTGTCCGATCGAAGAAAAAGCTGCCTGTAAAAATTATGATCATATAAATATTGTAGAGAAAGAAAATATTGCCGCTTACCGGAATGAAGTTCCAAATCAGGGCAATGGCAAAAGCCGGGTATATGAGGTAGAGAAACAGTTCCCTGAGATGCACTTTGTCGGTTAAAAACAGATATCCGATCAAACCCGTGAAGATTGAGGCAGGCAGAAAAATAAAATTATCGGTGAGATGCATCAATTGCGTAATCTGGAGCAGCAAGCCGGAAAACATCATCACAGCGAAGACCGAGCGGCCCGATAGCCTGAGCGGTCCCCGGTAGACAGAAGGCGTCTCATCGAATTTTTTCTCTTTCCGGTCCGTGTCGACCAGAGAGAAATTATTTCTGAGATGAAGGAAAAAGGCTATATCTCCTTCCACATCTATCTGACAGTCGAGAATACTTTTCAGCGGGTCGGTTTTTTTCCGGAGTATATCTATGAACGTTTCGATCGGACCCTTATATGTCACTGTGGCGCGGGGATGGCTCCCCCAGTTTACCGAACAGTGCCCCGCGGCAAAAGAGAGGTAATAGCTCTCTCCGCTGCTGCTTTGAATATTGAGAATGGGATCGTATTCAGGATCGACAGGAGTTTGGCGATAGGTTTCTGATATCACTTCCAGTAGATCCTGGTATTTGCCTGACTGATCGAATACCATAATTCAATATTAATCCAAACTCACCTCTTTTCAAGCCGCTTTCTTCCCTTTTCGTCGAATTGCCTGTGATCCGTAGCATTCTTCGACGGAAAAGGCCTTAAAATGGACAGTATTTCCGATTTTCACTCACTTGGCATGGTTTTGGCATGATTGTAGGCAGGGGAGGATATAGCAGTATGTCAGGTAATTATTTTTCAGCAGAATATTTTCATTTCAATTATTCCACTCATCTGGACAGATTTCTCGACAGGCTTGAATATCCCACGTCTTACGAGTTTCATATGGTGCTCAATGTCCGGACTGAAAGGGGCGAGCGCATTCAGAAGTTTCACCTGAACAGCCGGTTCCGAAATGAGGAGAACCGGTTTGTCCCTCTTGTTCTTCTCAAGGCCGGCGACGCCACATTCCGGAAGCTTTTCTCCGGGATCGCGGAAATCTCCGACCTTTACAAAGATGGCGACCTGGCGGCGTCGGGAGAAGTTTATTTAATCGGAGCTCTTTCGCAAGCGCTGAAACAGTATTACAGAAACGGCGGTGTTTCATGACTCTGTTCAAGGAACTGGCCGCCTTTATGGAAGAACTGAATTTTAAAATCAATGACGGGATTGAACGATCGATCAATATCATCACGGAAAATGAAAGCTTTACCGTTACGATCAGAACCGGGAATGGGTTTCTGAGCAACAACTTTTGCGATGAGCCTCATCTGGCTATCCGGATCAATGAATATCATCTGCGCGGCCTGATGGATTGCCGTTGTGAGATACTCGAACTCTACTTAAAAGGCAGAATGAAGGCCGGAGGCAATCTGCCCCTGCTACTCTCTTTTGTCATGGCTGTGGGGCATTATCAGGAAAAACATAAAAGCGAAAGGCTCCGATTCTGTGTTTAGTCCGATGAAACCGGCCAGTTTTCGACTTTTCAGGCAACTTATTTCTTAATGAATTTAAAAACTTTTTTTGTGTAGAAAGTAGAGGAGAATCTGTGAAAAGGAATCAATTGTATTACTATTACATGATAATTATTTTTTTCGGACTGATCGGGGATTTTCTCCTCGGCGGACCTTATTTCAGCCCATTCCTGACTCTGCTACTCTGCGTTTTTCTCATCAGGGAGAGGGGAAGAGGCTGCACGATGAGAACCTGGGATCTCTCTTCCCCTTTCGAAAACTGGTATAATCTCTCCGAGAGGGACATCGTTCAGTCCTATCTCTCTTCTCTGGAACTGAATGGGGAGCGGAAAGCGCTGGCTGTGCTGATCCGGACGGAAATCCCCGAATCCTATTATTCCCCTGCGGGGAACCGGTATCCCCTTATCGCCGTCCGGGAAGAGATCGCCTCCCGTCTGAATAAACTGATCAGAAAAGTGGATTTCATCGGGAAAAAAGGAGGGGCTGAATTCCTGGTCATTCTGGAAGCCATCGATGGACAGAATACGGCCGGCATACTTGCCAGAAGGTTAATAAAAACCCTGGCCGGAGATTTTCACTACAAGGGCAATACCTATCCCGTCAATGTTAACCTGGGTATCACTTCTGTGGAAAAAGGGAACCAGTCATCTGAAGTCATGAGCAGATGCCGTACCGCCCTTACCGATGCGGCCGGTCTGGGAGTCAACACCTTTGTCATCTCCGGAATGCACGACAGCGATGATCAGAACAGGGGGTCGAAGCTGGAAATGGCGCTGAAAGAAGCTTTGAACAACGATGAGATGGAGGTTTTTCTCCAGCCTAAATGTTCGGCGGGGACCGGGGAGCTTGTCAGCATGGAAGCCCTTTTGAGATGGAATCACCCTGTTCTGGGCCATATATCTCCCCAGGAGTTCATACCTGTAGCGGAGAACAGCGGGATGATAGGGTCAATCAGCCGTTTTGTTTATTACCGTGCTTTTCAAATGCTCGAGGAGTTATCCCGGCTGGGATATTCCCGCTTGCGGCTGTCCCTCAACGTCTCTCCTCTTGAAATACATGACGGCTCGCTGGTAGGCAATCTGACGAACGGATTGCTTTTCACGGGAGTTGATCCCCGCAAAGTAGAACTGGAAATAACGGAAGGCTCTCTGCTTATTAACAGCGAGACAGCGCGGAACATTCTCGATGAGGTGAGAAGTCTGGGGTTCCAGATTTCCATAGATGATTTCGGAACGGGGTATTCCACTTTCCTGTATCTGAAGAACTTCCGGTTCGACACTCTGAAAATCGATAAAAGCTTCATTGATCATATCGAGAGGGATAACAGCTCCAGGGCCATCGTACAGGCCATCATCGCTTTATCGAGATCTCTGAAACTGCAGACTGTTGCGGAAGGCGTGGAAAATTTCGAGCAATATGAAATCCTCAAAGAACTGGGTTGCGATGAACTGCAGGGGTATTATTTCGGGAGACCTATGGATTTTGATGATTTTCTCCTCTATCTGGAAGACCGAGCCGGGGATTCAATAAGCATATTGCCACTTTCAGCCAGGTAATTGAGAACGGCTCTTTTATTCTACAGAGGCTTTGGAATCCGCCTACCCCTGAGGCTCCTCAGAGCGTGCCTCCGGGGTAGAGCGAAGAAGCGCTGACCATCAGCTGAATGACATAGCCCGGATCATCGATTCTCGCCAGAAGAGCGCGGCAGCTTCTGTCTCCCAGTTCCTTCAGGTTCAGGTCCATGACTGATAAGGGCGGATCGGTGAGATCCGAAACGGGGTACCTGTCAAAGCTTATCAGCGATATGTCACGGGGAACCGATATCCCCCGGGAGTTTAAACCGGAGAGCAATCCCGAGGCGCAAAGAGAACCGGAACAGATCAGGGCATCCCAGGGCAGTTCCCCTTTTTTCAAAGCCGAAGCGAACTCCCTTCCTCCGGCCGGTCCGTTTCCGACAGATTTTACAGCAAGGCTTATCTCTTCGGAGCCCTTGCCATTCAGAAAGTCTCTGACCCCGTCGAGACGTTTTGCGCCGATCAGTCTATCCTTTTTCTCTTTCAGAAAGAGAAATCTTCTTCTGCCCCGCAGGTAAAGTTCCTTTGCCGCCTGAAATCCGGCTGCTTCCGTTCAGAACCTTGGACACAGTAGAAATGGAGACTCCCGCTTTTTCTGCCACATCTTTGATAGTGATCTTCAATTTATCCTCATTTGAGAAAACGATTTCGCAATATAAGGAATCATCGCTTATGGATCTGATTACCTCCAGCCTTTTTCAGATTACATGGACGGTTCTGCTGTTTTTCTCCGGAATAGCTTTGTCGGAAGTCCTTGTCTATCTCTTTGTCAGAAAGATTCTCCGGCGAAGAAGCGCTCTGATCCCCATGCTGCTTGCCCCGGCCCTTCTGGGGATGGCCTGTCTCGTTTTCTACCCTCTGATCTATTCGATAATTCTCAGCTTCAGCAATATGAACCTCCGCCATTTCCGGAATCCCGATTTCAGTGCCGCACTCGGCTGGAGAAATCTCATGAGGCTCTTTACCGAGCCGGTCCTGAGGGAAGTGAGAATCTACACTCTCTTTTTCCGGACCGCTCTCTGGAGTTTTATTCAGATTGCCCTGCAGGCTGTGCTGGCCATCAAAGTCTGGGCTTTCGAGTTCAATTACACATTCTGTGCCGTAAATCTTCTTTTGAGGGAATTGCTCGGGGTGCGGGCTATGATTCACTGGATGTCCAGCCCCTTCTGGAACTACACCGCCATGACCATAGTCAATCAGTGGCTCGGCTTTCCCTCCCTTATGGTTATAATTTCCAGCGCCATGAAGAGCATTCCCCCCGAAATGTACGAGGCGTCGGAACTGGAAGGCGCATCAGCTTCTGTAAGGGTTTTCTCCAATCAGATCCCGCTTCTCTGATTCTCGTCATTCCCGTCGTCCTGCTTTTTCTGTTCTCGTCGCGCCGTCTCCTGTCGGGATTAACGCTGGGAGCTGTTGAAGGATTGGATCTGCCGTACTACAATGGATTTATGAGATTATGGTCACTTGATCCCCGATACCTCGACGCCAAAGGAATTGTAGCGCTCTGGCGCGAAGCTCTGCTCGCCCAGAAAGTGCTGGCGGGACAGACAAAAGGCTACAAAAACCACCCTCAGCTCATCCGCTTCCGCGGGACATCCGACCCTCTCGGCGCTATCGCCGAATACCTTAGTTCCGTCTGCGATGAAGCGGACCGCCGGGGCTACCATTTCGACAGGACAAAAATCCTTCCCGACCGGCTGGGCGTCAAAATCAATGTCACGGAAGGGCAGGTGGCTTATGAAATGGAACATCTGAAAAAAAAGCTGAAGGTCCGTGATCCTTCAGCTCTAGAAAAAATACTTAAACTCGATAAGCCCGTCCTTCATCCCCTGTTCACTGTCGTGGCCGGGGATGTGGAGGACTGGGAAATCAAATAGGGTTTTCCACTATGAATTTTTCCGCGTCCAGCGCTGCCATACAGCCCGTACCGGCTGAAGTGATGGCCTGACGGTATACTTTGTCCTGAACGTCTCCCGCTGCGAAGACGCCGGGGATGTTGGTTCTGGTGGAACCTTTTTCCGTAAGGATATAACCGTCTTCATCTGTGTTGAGTACGCCATTCAGGAAGTCCGTATTGGGTTTGTGCCCTATGGCGTAAAAAAGACCTTTCGCCTCCTGTTTGAATTCCTCGCCGGTTTTCACATTTTTCAGAATGACGTGGTCGAGTGTTTTGTCTCCCCCCACATCGACGAGGACCGTGTTCCAGAGTACTTCGATCTTTTCATTGGCCAGCACTCTCTCCTGCATGGCTTTGGAGGCTCTCAGCTCATCTCTTCTGTGGACGATATACACTTTGGATCCGAATTTGGAGAGGTGCATGGCCTCTTCCATGGCTGTGTCTCCTCCTCCGATCACGACCAGAGGCTGGTTCCGGAAAATGGGCAGGGCGCCGTCGCAGACCGCACAGGCGGAAATCCCTTTCTGCCAGAAATCCTCTTCATGGGGAACATGCATTCTCTTAGCCGTCGCACCGGTGGCGATAATAACCGCCTGAGCTTCCTCCTCCCGGGAAGAGGTTTTTACTTTGAAGGGTCTGCTGGAAAAATCAACAGATTCGACAGTTTCCATCAGGAACTCGACGTTTTGTCCTTCCGCCTGTTTTTTCATATTGGCCATAAGCTGGGGGCCTGTAATGACCTGAGGAAATCCGGGAAAGTTCTCGATTTCATTCGTTGTCGTCAACTGACCGCCCGGGGCGACACCGCCGGCCATCCACCCTTCGAAAAGCAGAGTGCTCAGACCGGCTCTGGCAGAATATATGGATGCTGTGTGACCGGCCGGTCCCGATCCGATGATTATAATGTCTTTCATACAATGAGTTCTCCTCTTACAGAAAATAAAATAATGAATTTTTATCGAATAAGCAACTATATATTAAAAAATATATATAGAGATTTGAATGTACTATAGTTTTGACAGCTTTTTCAACAGGTGGGCCTTATTTTCCGCCACATACTCTTTCAGCTCTTCGAAATCTTCGGCTGTTTCCGTCGCACTTCCCGAGAGGATTAAAACTCTGTTAACCCATTTATACCAGAGATAGTGTTTCATAAGAACGGGCCTGTAGCCCATGGCATTGAGGCGGGCATCAATGGTCGCATCGAGATCCAGGTGGTTGCCCGTTCCCGTCGTGTAGAGGACATCGCCGTCCATCATGATATAAATGACGCAGCGGCTGAATCCCCGGGCCAGGCAGTCGTCGTTACGGAAGCCTTCCAGTTTGAGATCCAGGGAGCCCAGCTTCAGGTTGTAACCCTGGAGACGGAGTGCTTTTCTCAATTCCGCCAATTCCTTGCGCACATCGCTGATGATCTGCATATCGCCGCGGTTCATCTCGAGCAGACGTCTCCACTCCCTTAAAGAGTTTTCATAATGGGGAAACAGTTTCGGATGATTGGAAAGCCAGATCGTCGTGTCGGAAAGCAGGATCCATGCCGAAGAGAAATGCTCATTTATATCATTGATAATTTTTTCAAGTCGCTGTCTCATCTCTCCGCCTAATTTATACTATATTTATAGTACAGGGGAGTTTTTTTTGAAAGTTCTATTATTATCGGATATACACGGAAACAGCGTGGCGCTGGAAGCCGTTCTGGCCGAACCCGAAGCCCGGGCATGCCGCGAAATCTGGGTCCTCGGAGACCTGGCAGGCTACGGTCCCGAACCGGACCGCTGCTACAGTATGCTCCGGGACAGGAAAGCTTTGTTAATTCCGGGAAATCACGATCTGTATTACGGCGGTAAAATGAGAAGCGATTTTTTTTCCGCGGAAGCGGCGCGCGCTCTTGTTCTCTCCAATCCCAGGGTTAGCAAAGAGTTCCGGGAGGTCATGAAACACAGTCCGTTAAAAAAGAGGCGGAAAGGATACACGCTCGTCCACGGCAGTCTTCTCAATCCCTCCTCCGATTACATTCTGACCGCTGATGACGCCCTTCGGAATTTCAGGCTTCTCAAAGGCCATGGCCTTTTGTTCGGCCATACCCATCGGCAGGGGTGCTTCACTTATGACCGTGGAGACATCCTCTGGACATCCCCCCGTCCCGGTGAAGTCTTCTCCTTCCGTGGAAAGAAGGCTCTTATCAATCCCGGGAGCGCCGGCCAGCCGAGAGACGGCGATCCCAGAGCCGCCTGGGCGGTTCTCGATACGGCTGCCAGAACAATCACCTTCTACCGTTCCGAATACGACATCCCCGCTTATCAGGAGAAAATGAAAGATATGGGCGCTTCCGATTTCCTTCTCACCCGTGTGGAAAAAGGTCTCTAGATTACCTGCTAAAAGACGGCGGAATAGAGTCCTCTTTCTCCGGTGAGTAAATGATTTGTTATCTCCTTTACATGAGCTTATATTGGTATTGCGGAGAAGGAGAGAACAATGAACTGGAAAAAGATTATGTTTATCGCAGGAACTGTCGCGCTGATTATTGGTGCTGTCGATCCTCTCGAAGGATCGGTGGTTATTCTGGCGGGCTCCCTTCTTGTTTTTATCAGTGCCCGGCTGGCCGGTGATCCCTTCAGGAAGCAGTTTCTCATTGCCATGATCATGATATCCGCAGGTGTATTTCTCATGTTCCTTTTCTCATGGCTGGGGGGATTGGGAGGAGACGATTCCATTCTTCCCTGGTGGATGATATTCCTGATTATTCCCTATCCGGCCGGATGGATCATGACTCTGGTCGTTCTAATCATCAGGACGGTCAAAAAAAGAAAAGGGACTCTTTAAAGTCCCTCTTCCAGAAGCGACGGATTCTCCACCAGTTGGCGGAACCGTTTAACCACACGGGAATAGTAATATCCTTCGGATATCCTCTCATCAATGGAAAAACAGACATTCATGACATCCTGAACCGAGAGATTGCCCATCCTGTCGGCAACCTGTTCCTTTCTGATGCGGCTGGTTGTGATAAACAGCGAACAATTGCCCCATTCGAAGAGATGATGGGCAGGAGAGTCATTTATACCGATACTTCCCAGATTGGCAATAAAAACAGAGACATGTAGAGCGTCGATGTCTGTCATCGAAAGAGGCAGCCAGCCTCTTCTGTCCATCCATTTTACAGCTCCTGTCACAATATTGACGATTCCGGTAGGGAGTTTGAACAGAAGGCCCATTGCTTTGTCCTGCTCATCCTCCTCGGCTGTTTTACTGAATTCCACAGCATCCCTGATTCTTTTTGAAATCGTCTCCAGCGAATCTCCCGGAGAAAACTTGACTATGACATTGCGCTCGGGATCTTCAACGGAAAACCTGGTTTTGATGACGAAAGCGCAACTCATTTCATGGCGCTGATAGTAGTGCCCCCCCATGATAAACCGGTTCATATGGGGGAATTCATTAATCGTCTTCATGACGGCGGCAATGAGGATCTCGAAATAGTTGTAACGCTTCTGTCCGTTTCCATCGCGGTTTTCGCTGATATATTTCAGCGTGCCGGTCATTATCAGGGATTCACTGAGCGTTATCATCGACTCATTGCGGCCTCTCATCAGATAGGGGATCATCCTGTTGAAGATGGGGATCTCTTTGTCGATGAGTTGTCCGTCTTTACGTCTGTAAAACATGAGAAAGGTCCTTATTAATTATTTTTTTGTTTTTATAATCAGAACAACCAGAGCCGATGTCAGCACCGCTATGACAGCCAGCAGGGCTATGATCAGACTGGAGCGGCGATTATTCTTCGCAAACAATTCCATCAGCTCGTCGTCGCTGTAAATAGCTTTCAGATCGGGCGGATTGTCCTTGTCAATCATGGCCTGGGCCCAGTCGGCCGGGTAGCCGTAAAAGCTCAGAACGGAAGAGGCCATTCCGCGGGCCACAGTGTCAAAAACGCCGTTATGCTCGGTCCGCATCTCCCCGTCCTTGTGTTTTATAAGGAGGAAATGGAACAGTTCGAGCCAGCGGTCCATCATGATATTTCCCATCTCTTCCGACCGGGCGGTCAGATAAGCCGAAACATCGCCGTTCTTTTGCCCGGCCATTCGCTCAGCTTCTTCCTCCATCATTTTCTGACGGTCTTTGAAGAGATCTTCCAGTTCCTTCTGCACTTTCCTTATGTCGATGATAATCGCCTTATAGCGGAGAGCCGAAAAATTGGAAACCATATTGAAGAGCCAGTAGGCTGAATTGTCTGTGACTTCTGTCGGACGGTTGTTCTCCTCCCGCAGGCAGGCCGGGAGGGATGACACGCCGCTGTAAACCGGCAGATATACTGTCATGTAGGTATCGTCGACACCGAACCAGTTGATCCCTCCGATTGAATCGGGAACCTTTTGGCGGGACTGGGAGATAAAGGAGTAACCGGTATACTGAACGGATACGGGGCGGTCGTGGCTGTAATAGTATTCTCTGGCGACAGCATTATCGGGCCTCAGCCTGTAGGGATAGCCGAAAGCTCCGGCCCAGATTCCCCTGGTCATATTCATATCGGTGCCTTCAAAATGGTCGCGCATCAGATCCATCAGGTCTGAAGGGGAGAGGGTGGCATCGGCTTTAACCCAGAGGGGCAGCCTGTTGGCTATGATGCCGTTCGCCGTTCCTTTAGCCGGAAATTGTCTTTTTACATCGCCGTTCAGAATATAATCCTTCCAATCCGAAGTCCCGCGGTTCACTTTCCGGTAGATATTCCACAGGCGTCCTTCGGTCTGGCGGATATCCGTTACATTCATAACCGTATAGACATCGGCAAAGCTGAAGTCCTCATCCTCTCCGTCCCATAAACCGTTTTCCCGGGCGAAGGAAATAACATCATCGGAATAGAGGCAGTTCTCACTGTCGTCGAGAGGAAACGTCGTAATGCGGCTCGAATCGGCATGACCGCTCACATATCCGTCGGGAACTCTCATGGCGACCCAGACCGATCCGGTTCCCCGGGGGCCTTTGCTTATCATCTCCATGATCCAGGCTTCCTCTTTGTCGGCAATGGAAAAGCTTTTGCCCGGACCGTAGAATCCGTATTCCTCCGTCAGGGAATCTATGAGCTTTATGGCTTCCCTGGCCGTGGTGGCCTTTTTCAGAGTTATGGTCGTCAGTAAACCGGTATCCATTTTCCCATCGTAAAAATAGGCGGCGTCGCCGAGCATGGGTGTAAAAGAGGAGTCCCCGATAACCAGTTGTTTTTCATTCATATGCCCGGTTATTTTATAATTGATTCCCGAGAGATCGACATTGGCTGTGACGGGCCTTTCCTCCCAATTACTGCGCAGGGTTTCCATTGACCCCGATGCCTTTTCCTCTCCGGGGGAAAAAGCCATATACCCGCCGGTGAGATTGCTGTCGCGGCTGTAGGAAACCATGACAGAGCCGTCTGCCGAGGCTCCGGCCGTAACAATTATGCTCGTATTGGCGGAAAGAAAGGGCGAGGTAATGAACAGGAATAAAAGGGCGCTAAGTATAGTAATTCTCTGCATATGCTAAAAATATCCTTTGACAACTTTTCACATTATGTACTACTTTGCTTAAATATGAAACTGATAAAGTTTGTCTGGGCTGTTCTTCTCACCCTTGCGGTTCTGACCATCCTCGTCATACTCCCGGCCGTTCTCGTTCCTGCCGAAGAGGGAATCAGACTGGATTTGATGTCGATCCGCCGTCAGTTCATTGTACTGGGGAATTCCCTGATTTCGGGAGATTTTTTTATCTACAGAAGCGGCCGATATCTCCGGAATCTTCTGGAATCCCTCCCTGCTTATACCTATACGACCTTTTATTACGCTCTTTTCGGGTCCATCGTCAGTCTGTTTCTGGGGCTGTTTATGGGGATGTTTCTCCTCCGTTCCAACCGGACAAGGCTTATTGAAACCGCCGGTTTTATCAGCCTCGTCCCCGATTTTATGATCGCAACGCTGCTGCAGCTTTTCGTTATTAAACTGACCGGCCTGACAGGGCTTAACCTCGTCCGGATCGGATCGACGGGAAGCGACAGAAAGGCGGTTCTTCTCCCTATTATCACCATGGCCGTTACGGCGGGATTTTATCTGACCAGAAGCATATACAGCCATTCCTACAAGGAACTGGGGGAGGATTTCGTCCTCTTCGCCAAAGCGAAGGGAATCGACAGGAGAAGCATTTATCTCCGTCATATCTTTCCCTCTGTTGTCAAAAATCTGCGAAGCGATCTGAAAAAATATCTTACGCTGATCATTTCCAATCTTTTCATTATCGAAAGGATTTTCAACATACCCGGGATCTCCCGGCTCTTTTTCACCTTCGCCTACTCTGTGGGCTGGCAGTATACGGGCGCCGCGGGGAAAGGGCGGTTTACAGCCCTCATCTCTACACAGATAAACGTCGCCCTTATCTCGCTTATCGCCTTGATCGGCATCTATTTCGCCGTTTACTGGATCCTCTATGGAATCTTGCGGATTCTTCTAAAGGCGGTCTCCGGTGAGTAAACTCAATAAAACCCTGATTCTGGGCATGACAATGCTTATCTTTCTCATTCTGGTCGCCATCGCCGGACCTTCCATTGCCCCTTATCCCGATGACTGGGACGATAAGATCCACACTTCCGAAGAGGAGACCTCCGCCTCGCCTTTTCCTCCCTCGGAAGGGCATCTGATGGGAACCGATTTCTACGGATACGATATGTTCTCCATGATTCTCAGGGGCGCCAGATACACCCTCTTTTTCTGTCTCGCTGTTTCACTGGTCCGGGTGGTTCTCGGAACAGTCGCGGCGCTTTTCATCGGCTGGCGCTCCCGGGAAATAAAAAGCAGTCCGGTTCTGGGGGGACTGGCTGCGGTCCCGATTGTTATTTTTCTCTATCTGCTGTTTGCGGGGGTAAGCTATAACTCTCCGGTTCCCCCCTGGATTCTCGCCATATTCCAGGGAATCGTCATCATGCTCTTCGGTCTTCCGGGGGTTATCGGCGTTCTGGAGGAAAAAGTTGCCGACCAGAGGGAGAAGTCCTATGTGGAAGCGGCTGTTTCGTCGGGAGCCGGTCCTGTCCGCATCCTTTTCAAACATATTCTCCCCTTTCTGATTGAACCGATTCTTATCATCTTTTCCCATGAAACCATTTCGGTTCTGACCATTATCGGCCAGCTGGGAATTCTTAATATGTTTATCGGCGGTGCGAGAATTCAATTTGATCCTGTCATCTTTCTATCCAATTCTCATGAGTGGGCGGGACTGATCGGTAATTATAAGGGTTATATCTCCAGCGCTTCAAACTGGCTGATCCTTTTTCCCCTTATGGCGTATTTTCTGGTCCTCGTCGCGTTGTATTTGTTTTCGAGAGGCCTGGAAAAGTATTTTCACAGGAAATACGGGAACGCGCCCCATGTTTAGGGAATGGCGGCTACGGCTTTTGCCGCCAATTCCGATTTCTGTTCATCCGTCAGATCTTTTGTCGCCGAAGAAATAACATCGACGGTTTCCGCTCCGTTTTTTTCGAGGCGGGTTTGCAGCTGTCCCGTGTATTTATCCAGAAACCAGCGGTTGGCCGTGACGAAAAGAGATACTTTTCTGTCTGCAATATCCGGCCCGGAGTCTAGCCAGTCCCTGACCGGTTCTTTGAACGTGAAAGCCATAACGGCTCCGTACAGGAAAATCGCGCCGTACGGGGATAGGTCGGCACCGGCAAGCTCTGATGCGGATTTCTCTTCAAAGGCTATTGAGCGGGAGTCTAAATCCGAGCGGAGCCGTTCCAGCCAGGGATCGATGTTTTCGTTGCTCTCTTCGTATATGAAAAGAACCGGGCTCTCGGGGTAAGCCATGGTCAGCGCCAAAGCTCCCATTATGATTGTAAGAATGACTTTTTTCATAATAAAACTATAGCACCGATTCCATGAGTGAAATATTAATTTTCTGTAAACACCAGCTCCCAGTGGACCATCTTACGGGACTCCTGGCCGGCCATATAGCGGTGGTCCCTCTGTCCTTTCATTGAAAAGCCTAGTTTTTCCGCTATACGGGCCGCCGTGTCATTTTCCGGTCTGTGGTCCAGGGTCACGCCCCTGAAACCGAGATGGTTGCGTCCCATTTCGATCAGAAGCTTCGAAGCCCTGGTCATGATGCCTTTATTCCAGTATCCGCGGTTCAGAACGAATCCGATTCCACCGGTATTGTTTTCCTGATCGACAGAATGGAAGTCGCATGTGCCGATCATTTTTCCGTTTTCCTTCCATACAATGGCATAAGCCGGAGGAAGCCCCTTTTCCGGACGTTTCAGAAAGAACTCCTCAATACCGGACTCAACTTCCTCCAGGGAGCGGTAGGGCCCCCAGGGGAGGTATTGTACAACCACTTCATCGCTTCCGTACTCGAACATATCTTCCGCATCGGAGAGCCGGACAGGTCTCATTATGAACTGATCGTCTGCCAGCTGAGGAATATTGCGGAGTTTTTCCGGAGAAATCATCATCAGGCCTTCTTAAAAGTGACTTTCCAGTCATTCCCCGTACCGATACGGAACTTTTCGACAAAGCTGCCCAGGTTGGTGGCAATGGCGAAGTTCCCGATTTCATTGTTATAGATGAGCTCGCTGTCTTTCTCCACATCGGAGAAGGTCCGGCAGTAGGGGAGGGTGGTTCTGTATTTGCTCTCGCCGTTGCAGGTGATTTCCGTTTCCACTTTGTCGCCGAACTGAATCTCCATTTTCTCGAAGAAGTCTATGGGAATATTGGTCCAGACCATTCCGAAGTGGGGGTCTTCTATATCGAGGACTCCGGTCAGCACATCTCCCTTCAGTTCCGGGTCGATGATTTCGTGCATGACAATCTCTTCAACCGGGAATTCCGGCCCGACTCCTTCAAAATCAATCACTCCCGCAGCCAGGCGGGCTCCCGTGTAGGCATAGACATCCCTGCCGTGAAAGACATGGGATTTTTCGCTTCCCTTTACGCGGTTGACGCTTTCATCTATTTCCCTGACCGCGACAATGCCGACATGCTTTTTCAAATGTGTCAGAGACCCGTTGTCCGGTGTTACGATATAGTGCCCGTCCGCCGTTTTCGCCACGACGCTCTTTCTTCCCGAACCGACGCCGGGATCGATAACCGAAACAAATACGGTTTCCTCCGGCCAGGCGTGGCAGGTCTGGTAGAGAGAATAAGAGGCTTCCCATGTGTTGAATCGGGGAATCATATGGGTGAGATCGAACATGCGCAGCGAAGGATCGACTTTTGCCGAAATGCCGTGCATCTGCGACACGGTTCCCTCGAGAATCCCGAAATCGCTCTGAAATACTATCAGTTTATCTTTCATTTTATTTTCCTTAAGGTTATCTTCCACTCGGGGCCGGCCCCGATTTTATAGGTGGCGGAGAAGTCCCCCTGGTGGAGAGCCACAGCGGCCATAAGCATGGAGTTTACATAAATTAGCGGCTCGAGCATACCCACATTGCCGAAAGAACGAACATAGGGAACGATGCTCCGGTATCGTCTTTCCCCTTTATAGGTGACAAGAACTTCAAGCTCGTCGTTGAGTTTGAAACCGGCTTCATCGAGCATTTCTCCGTTGATATTGGTCCAGAGATGGCCGAAACGTATATCCAGGACTTCAACCGTTCCGTCTATCCGGCCTTCGGAAATAAGGGCCTGCTCGATATCCATTTCGATAATGTCATCAACTTTCAATTCCGGACCGACGCCTTCGTAGTCTATAACGCCGGAAGCCAGTCTGGCTCCCGTGTAGGCATAGACATCCCGTCCGTGGAAAGTGTGTGAATTTTCCGAACCTTTGAGCCTGTTGACCGATTCGTCGATTTCTCTCAATGATTCAATTCCGAATTTCTGTTTCATATGTGTCAGGGTCCCGTTATCGGGAGTGACGATATAATGTCCCGTCGTGGTTTTCGCGACAACGGATTTTCTCGTCGTGCCCACGCCCGGGTCGACGACGGAGACAAATACAGTGCCTTCCGGCCAGAACTGCACTGTCTGAAAAAGCCTGTATGAACCTTCCAGTATCTGAAAGGGGGTGATGCCATGAGTCAGATCGTGAATCTCCAGATCTTTGGAGACTCCTTTCGCGACACCGTACATGGCGCTGACGGCGCCGTCGTTCAGGCCGAAGTCACTCTGCAAAACCAGTAAGTTATTCATTCAATACTCCTTATCCGATTTACTTATTTAAATGAATGGATTCCAGAAACGTCCGTGATTTATGAAAATCGTCACGGCGACGGATCCGGCGAATATAGTTACGGTAAAAATAATAACCATTATATCGTCGCGGCTGAGCTTTCTCGTATGATACCAGGTCCGCTTGTTGTGCTTGGCGAATCCCCTCAGATCCATGGCGTCGGATATGTTGTTGATCCGGTCCAGGGAGGACATAATCAGGGGGAAAATCATCTTGAAATATTCTTTGATTCTTTTGCCTAATTTCTGTTTCTTCGACATCTCCAGACCTCTCGCCTGCTGCGCTTTGGATATGATCTGGTACTCCGAATAGATATCCGGCAGATAGCGCAATGTCAGGCTCACCGTATAGGCGACCTTATAGTGGAGGCCGATGCGGTTCATGCTGGCGGCGAACTCGCTGGGGTGGGTGGTCAGGAAAAACAGCAGTCCGAAGGGGATCGTCGCGGCGTATTTGGAGATCTTTGTCAGCTGATAGAAAAGCTGTTCCTCTGTCATGGTGTACCTTTCGGTAATGGCGAACAGAACATGCTCTGTTCCGTAGAGCCGGACACCGTAGCCGGGATCGAAGATGAAGGTCATGATAAAGTTCAGCGTAACAAAGAAAGAGATGTAATAGAGGACGACTTTCAGATCGCGGAGCTTTATGCCCGATACCCGGAAGGTGAGGACAGCCAGAACCATTACGACACCTATGACTCTTACGTCGAAGGTGAGCATGACAGTGAATGTCATGGCCAGAAATCCGATGAGCTTACTCACACCACAGAGATTGTGAACAAATGAATCCGCCTCGTTGTAATTGAAGAGCTTTTTCATTTATCCCTCCTTAATGAGGCTTCATGGCTGATAAACCTGTCAACCAGTGATTTGGGGTTCTCAATGCCTATATGCCGGGCGATATGATAGATCGATGTTTCCTTGAGCGATCCTTTTTCGACGATATCCACATTGGTGAGGACATCGCTCGAGTCGGTATCGGCGATCAGTTCCCCTTCGCTGAGCACGATGGAGCGTTTGGTGTACTCCATCATAAGGTGCATGTCGTGGGTGATGAGGATGATGGTTATTCCCAGTTCTCTGTTCAGTTCCTTCAGAAATTCCATTATCTCAGTGTAATGACGGTAGTCCTGTCCGGCCGTCGGTTCATCGAGAATGAGAATTTCCGGTTCCAGTACCAGGATGGAGGCGATGGTAACCCTTTTTTTCTGACCGTAGCTGAGGGCGCTGATCGGCCACTTCATAAAGCGCTCGAGGCCGCAGATTCTCATGGTCTTTTCAACCCGTTCCGCAATTTCCTCATCTCCGATGCCCCTGAGCCTGAGGCCGAGGGCGATTTCATCGAAAATCCGGTGTTCCGTAATCATATGGTTGGGATTCTGCATCACGTAGCCCACGACGGTGGCTCTTTCGGCTATACTCCGGCTTCCGGCGTTTTCTCCATTGAAAAGAATCTCCCCGCTGTGACCTTTTTCAAAGCCGCAGATCAGTTTGGACAAAGTGGATTTTCCCGCACCGTTACGGCCTACAATGGCCAGCATTTCCCCTTTTTTTATACTGAAATTGATATCCTTCAGAATTTTCCGGCTCGTATAGGCGAAGGTGAGGTTCTTAACGCCCAGGGTTTCATCTCCCTTCGCTTCGGGAAGATCAATTTCCTCGGCTCTGTACCAGCGTAAAATCTCTTCTTTATGGGAATCGATATCGATGCTGCTCATATAGGCGGGATTCATCTCCGGAGTGATATTTATCCCGGCGTATTTGAGAAGAGTCACATAGAGCGGTTCCCGTATGCCGAACCGGAAAAAAAGATCGGAGGCAATCATGTCGTGGGGAGCCATATCGGCGACGATTTCCCCCTCATGCATCAGGACTATACGGTCCACATCTCTGTGAAGAACATCTTCGATCCTGTGCTCTATGATGATAACGGTTTTCCCCGATTTTCTGTGAATATCATCGATCAGCTCCATGGCTTTTTTTCCTGTTGCCGGATCGAGGTTCGCGAGCGGCTCGTCAAAGAGCAGGATATCTACATCGTCAACCAGAACACCTCCCAGCGAGGTCCGCTGCTTCTGACCTCCCGAGACTTCCTGGGGAGAGTTCTTCAGAACGCTGCCGAGGCCGACAAGTTCCGCGACTTCCGCGGCCCTCCGCTTTAATTCCGGTGTAGGGACAAGATCGTTTTCCAGGGCGAAAACAATATCCTCCACAACGGAAAGCCCGACGAACTGGCCGTCCGTATCCTGCAGCACGGTTCCGATGGATTTGGATAAATCGGATATTTTAAGAGCCGACGGATTTTTACCGGCTACCAGGAGCGACCCCTCTATCTTTCCTTTATAGGAATGGGGAATGAGTCCGTTAATGCAGTTTCCCAGAGTGCTTTTCCCGCTGCCGCTCGGTCCGATAATGAGGATCTTTTCGCCTTTATTAATAGTAAGATTGATATTTTTTAAAGTCGGTTTGGATTGGGCGAAATACTTGAAGGTAAAATCACTGAACCCGACTGCCGGTTCCTGTTTCATTGTCAACTCTGATAATGGATTTTGGGATGAACTTTATTCGAACCATATCTCCCGGGGTGTGCCGCAAAAGTCTATTGGGAAACCCTCACCCCCGGCCCTCTCCCAAAAGGAGAGGGAGTAAGGATCATATTTTGTTCAATTTTTCCTTCTCCTTTCGGAGAAGGTCAGGATGAGGGTTGTAAGATGAAATACTCTATTCAAGACTTCCTTCTTTCGTTCTGGTCTTGGAGTAGGCCAGCAGAAGGAGAGTTCCGAATACACCGGTAGCTATGGCGCTGCTGATAAAAGCGACAAAACCCTGAGCGAACACCAGATTCACCGGCTCGGAATAGATCAGGATATCCAGAAGAGGAGCGACGATGACCCAGGCGATGAGATGAGAAACAGCCTGTACAGCGTTAAAGATAAGAATTTCCTTCAGCCCGAATACTCCCGATTCGCTGTCAATCCATTTTTTAGCCAAACCGAAAAGAAATCCCGCGACGCCGCTGGCGATAACCCAGCTCCACCAGGCTGAACCCCAGAGAAACGTATCACTGAGCGCATGACCGATAAAGGCGATGAGAAATCCCGAAATGGGCCCGAAAACCACGGCAAAGAAACTTCCGATGGCATAAGCCGTATGGAATTCTGTATTTGCCACGGGAGAGGGGATTTTCACATACATGAAAAGAACCGTAAAAAGAGCCGCGCCGATAGCTGTCGCTACCAGAGTCCGAGTGTTGAATTTGAACACGCTGTACCTTCCTTTGATAATTTTTACTATACTTAAACGCTTATATAGTTATGTCAAGTTTTATTTTACACTCTGTAATAAAATAACGGAAGAACTGGTTATTTATGCACAGGAATGTTAAAATTTTCCCATGGGTTACATTCTAAGCGAACTGATGCTGATATTCCACTTTTCTCTTATTTTTTCTCTGACTGTGCTTTGCTCCATACTCTATTTCAGAACGCGGGATAAAGTCATTTTCCGCTTTTTCACCCTGCTGTCTCCTCTGTTTCTCTATCTGCTGGTGACTTTGATTTATTATTTGTACGGGGAGGAGCTGAATCTCTTTTTCGGATCGGCGACTCAGGGAATCTCTCTTTTCTCGCTAGTCTTTGTCAGTTTTCTCATCCCCTTCGTCATATACGGTACGACCGGCTATATGCTTTCCCTGCTGGAAATAGGGAGCCGCGAAAGAAAAATCGGACTTGCCATTACCAGGATCTGTTCTGTCATTCTCTTTCTCATCAGCCTCTTTATCATTATATATCTGAACGGGAGCAACTGGAGGGGCGCCCTGACGAGGGGACTCAACGAGCTTTTTCTCTACAGCAGTCTATTTCTGATTCTGCCGGCTATTGTGGCAACTGTTTTCCTCAAGCGGAGCAGCGGGAGGGATAATCGCCGTCTACTGACCGATATCATGGTCTCCTTCTATCCCATGCCGGCCTATTTCGCCGTGGATATTTTCTTTTTCAGGAATCTCCCCTATAAAATGGTTTATCTCTCCTATTCCATTTTTTCTCTGATGATTTACTTTTATATCTCAAAGCATTTCTTCCTGAGCTACGAACCGGCGCCCGATGACAGACCTCTCGACCTCAACAGCTTTTTCCGGGAAAAAAACATAAGCGAAAGGGAACAGGAGATTATTGAACTGCTGGTTCAGGGGGTGTCAAACCGGGAAATGGGCGAGACCCTCTACATCTCTTACAATACAGTTAAAACCCATGTGAGAAACATATACAGGAAACTGGACGTGTCCAATAAACTGCAGCTTCTCTATCTACTCCGCCATCATCGGGAATCATGAGCTTTCAGGCGGAGTGATCAGGAATCGCACCCGCCGATGGCCATCAGAAGCCCGACGGGGAATTGATCGACGGGACGCCGGGAAATAATGGTCCATCCTCCGGAAAGATTAGCCTCAAATACCGCTCCGGGATGAAGAGAATCATTCCCCTGGACGATTTAACAGACAGGCTGATATCCTTATCTTTTAGGCATGAAGTACGAAAAAACCGTTTTTATGACAGGAGCCGCCGGCCATATGGGTTACGAGGGATTGAAGCTCCTGGCGGAGAACAAGTCCATCAGATTGAAACTGCTCTCCCTTGGCGACCGGAGAAGCCGGACTGTTCTGGCTCCCTACAGCGCTTATGAAAATGTGGAAATCATCGAAGGAGACCTGACGGTTTACGACGATGTCTACCGCGGCGTCAGAGGAGCGGATTATGTCCTTCATGTCGGGGCGATCATTCCCCCGGCAGCCGATCGTTTTCCCGATCTGGCCGACCGGGTCAACTTCGGGGGAACACTCAATATCATCCGGGCCGTCCGGGAGCAGGATGATGCTGACCGGATAAAACTGGTCTATATCAGCACTGTAGCGGCGATGGGGGACCGGATGCCTCCCATCCACTGGGTCCAAACCGGAGACCCTATCAAGGTGAGCCGTTTCGACTACTACGGAGCCAGTAAGGTAAAGGCGGAAAGAGCCGTTATGGAATCGGAACTCCCCTACTGGGTCGTGCTGCGCCAGTCGGGCATGCTGCACCGCGATCTTCTGAAGATCATGGATCCCATCATGTTTCACCAGCCCTTGAACAACCGCATGGAGTGGTCTTCCGCCGAGGATTCGGGCCGGATACTCCACAACATCTGCACAATGGATCTGCCCGGGCCTTTCTGGCGCCAGGTTTATAATATCGGGGGAGGCGAGGAGTACAGGAAGACCAATTTCCAGTTTATGTCCGAAGCCTTTCAGGCCATGGGTTTTCCCGACTTCCGCAAAATTCTGACGCCGAGGTTTTTCACCTCGGGGAATTTTCACGGATGCTGGTACCTCGACTCGGACCGCCTCGATCAATGGCTCCACTTCCGCAAAACTCCATACCGGGTCTTCTTTAAAAAACTGAAGGATGCTCTTCCCTCCATTTATAAAATGAACAGGCTCATACCGGCGGGCCTTATAAAGAACTGGGTTATGAAGCCTCTGGCCATGAAGGAACAGGGGCCGCTCAACTGGATTAAAAAAAACCGGACCGACCGAATCGAAGCTTTCTGGGGAAGCCGTCAGGAGTGGGAGAAAATGCCCGAGCGGTGGGATGATTTTGAGACGGCGCAGAATCCCGTTCCGGTAAAAATAGATCAGGGATACGATTTCGGGAAGGATGACCGGCAGCTCCGGCTTCGTGATTGCCGGGCCGCAGCGGCTTTCCGCGGGGGGCTCTGCCTGAGTTCCGGAATGAGCCGGGGAGACCTCTATTCGCCTCTGAAATGGAAATGTTCCTGCGGAAAAGAGTTTTACGCCACGGCCTTTGCCGTTTTGAGAGGGGGGCACTGGTGCCCCGAATGCGATCTCGACACTGAAAATTACCGGCGCAGAGCGGTGGAAAATCCCTTTTTCGCCCAGGTTTACAGGAAAATCGCTGAGGTTTGATACGGAGACGTACGCTTGTGGTTGGTATACGTACGTTTGTGTGTTATCATAGATAGTGAAGGAGATTCCGTCTATGGTCTATACTGCTACGGCCTTGCGAAAGGGCATGTAAATTGAAATGGACCCGCGATCCCTTTGACAGAATCATTACAGCCCAGGCCGATTTCCATCAGTCCGGGCTGATTACAAAAGACAGGACAATCCTGGAGAACTATCCCAGAGCCCTCTGGTAGAAGGCTTTCATATCTTCAAATAATGCTACACGACTCGCAGCTCTTCCATAGAACATATGCCCTCCCGGGTAGTGCTTCACGGTCAGTTTCTTCTTCTGATCCTCTGTCAGTTTCATCTGGGCGGCCAGCCTGTCTGTAGAAAAATGGGGAGTAACCAGATCGTAGAGCCCGTGGGTGATATACACTTCCATATGGCTGTTCAGGCTGATACCGTAGCGCAGATCATCGGTGGCTCCCGTCAAACCCTCAAGGGAGTGACCCCTTGTATCATCCTTCCATTTTTCATTGACTTCCATGCTGAGCAGTTCGTAATCGCGATCCGTCTTAAGGCCGATCTGTTCCCTCAGCTGGCTGTTGATTCCCGCTGTGAAAACCCGGGAGATGGTGTGGAGTGTCGGGTCCGGTCCACCCAGTTCGTCGCGGTCCGGGAAGGGATCGTCCTGAATCTGGCTGATATCGTAGAGTCCCAGGAGCTTTTTCTTTTCCCGGAGCAGGTTTTTCACAAAATAGTCGATGGAAATCCGGCCGCTTTTCGCCTTTACTATGGTCCGGGGGAGACCTATGAAATCGGCGGCTGACGATAGAACTCTGTTTCTGATTGATTCCGGGTACAGCTCTCCCGCCGCCAGAACGGGCAGGAGTTCTTTCAGGGCGAATTGAGCGACCCTTTCGCGATAAGCCTCCCGGGATTCATCCCTCCCGATTTTCCGCGACAGACCGTGGATTGTCGCGGCCTCGGCCATGGTCGGAAATGTATCGACCCAGGGGAGGGCGTCGTAATCGGAGCTGTTAAGCAGGCTGAACTCCAGAGCCGGCGAGATCAATACGACTCCGGCCAATCCGATCCCGTAGTCTTTCTGGGCCATTTTAGCCAGTTTGGCGACGCGGAATCCCCCGTAACTCTCTCCGGCCAGGAAGACCGGGCTTTCCCAGCGGTGGAACTGCGAGAGGAATTTGGACATGAACTCGCCCAGCGATTCCAGGTCCCCTTTCACCTGCCAGTATTGAATATCCTCTTTATTTTTCTCTTCATCTTTCCCGGTTTTTTCATCGATCATCCGGCTGAAACCGGTGCCTATCGGATCGATAAAGACAAGATCGGAAAAGGCGAGCCAGCTCTCGGCGTTATCTTTCAGAGCATAGGGGGGAGCTGCGGGCATCCCGTCTTCGGTAAAATCCATTCTCCGGGGACCGATGGCACCCATATGCAGATAGGCGGACGAGGCTCCCGGGCCTCCGTTGAAAACGAATGTAACGGGGCGGGGAGATCCGCTCTCCCCGGTGAGAAAATAGCGGACATAAAACATTTCCGCCTTCGGTTTTTCCTCTTTTCTCAGAATGATCCAGTCGGCTTGTGCTTCATAATCAAATGATTTGCCGTCGGCTCTATATGTAAAAAGATTCCGGGAACCTTCCGGTTTGGCGTAATCATCTTTCGATGTAGGGTTTTTGGTATCTTCAGTCATGACGAACTCCTTAATGTCGCATTTACATAAAACTAATCCCATCGGCTGCCGGGGGCAAGGAAAACCTGTTCCCCCTGAAGTGTTTGAATTGGCTGATGCCGCTTCCATAACTGGTTCGGCCTGGATCACGCTATGGACACGGGGCAGGAAATAGCCGATTTTCCCGGTATCGCCTTTTCTCTGGAGTAACGGTTACTTCATTTCCGGAGAAACTTTCTAGGTAAAGGATGAAAGTCATATTACACTGTATGATATGAAAAACGGACCCAAGGGCGACTGGTGGAAGGAAACGACAATTTACCAGATCTATCCCCGCTCATTTCAGGACAGCAACGGAGACGGGATCGGCGATCTGCCGGGAATCATATCCCGCCTCGATTACATTAAAGATCTGGGATTTGAAACCATCTGGATTTCCCCTTTTTTCGCCAGTCCCCAGAAGGACTTCGGCTACGATATCGCCGATTATAAAGCCATAGCACCTGAATACGGGACCATGGAGGACTGCGACAGACTCATCGATGAAGTTCATCGCCGCGACATGAAAATCGTTTTCGATATGGTGCTCAACCACACGAGCGACGAACACCCCTGGTTTATCGAATCGGCTTCATCGAAAGACAATCCCAAACGGGACTGGTATGTGTGGCATGATGGGAAAGGACCGGGAAAACCGCCCAATAACTGGCTCTCCCAGGTAGGAGGCAGCGGATGGCATTACAGCGAAAAGACCGATCAGTGGTACTGGGCTGCCTTTCTTCCCTTTCAGCCCGACCTTAACTACCGGAACCCCGAAGTAAAGCAAACCATGTTCGATATGCTCCGGTTCTGGCTCGATAAAGGGGTGGACGGTTTCCGCCTCGATATCATCGGCGCCATTTATGAAGACGGGCAGTTCCGGGACAATCCCTTTTCCTTCAGGCTGCTGCCGGGACCGGAGAGTGGAGACAAGTTTTTCCGGTCCGTGGAGATGATCGAAAATCTTCCCGAAACGATTGCCTTCGCCCGTGAACTGCGGGCTGTTCTCGATGAATACGAAGGACGGTTTCTCCTGGGAGAGACTTTCGGGTCGCTCAAGGCATTGAGAGAGTTTACAGGTCGGGATCAACCGGAGGGACTGCACAGCACCTTCGTGTTCAAAAGCATGATGACTCCGATGAAGGCACCAGCCATGAGGAAGCTGATCCACGAACAGGAGGAAACATTCCCCGAACCATGGATAACGACATGGGTCTATGCCAACCACGACAGCATGCGCCGGATAAGCTGGTACAAGGGGGATGAGAGGCTTCTCCGTCTGCAGGTTCTTCTTCAGCACACGGCCCGGGGAATCCCCGTAACGTACCAGGGGGAGGAGATTGCCATGTCTCAGGCTCCGATCAGTCACCGCAAATCTCTTGATCCTGTCGCCCGGGCTTATGGATGGATGCCCGTTTTTCTTTTCAACTTTTTCAACCGCATGACCCGGGGCGCCATGAACCGCGACGGCTGCCGGACCCCGATGCAGTGGGACGGAAGTCCGAACAGCGGTTTTTCACCTCCCGGCTCTGAGACATGGCTTCCGGTCAATGAGGATTACAGGTTTTGCAATACGGAGCTTCAGCAGAATGACAGCGAATCACTGCTGAATTTCTATAAGAGGCTGCTCTCGCTCCGCAGAGGGGAAGAGGGACTTCGTTCCGGGGCAATGGTTGTTCCTCCTCAGGAGAACGGTCCTGTGCTGCTGGTTTATGACAGAATCGGAAAGGGGAACGTTTTCAGAATCTATATGAATTTTTCCCCTAAGCCGCAAAAAATCTCCGGCGTGGAAGGGGAAATCCCGGTTCTCTCTACTGAATACAGCGAACCGGGGAATTGCAATTCAGCGCTTCTGTCCCCTTATGAAGGACGGATTTTCATCGGGGAAAAACATCGGATATAGTCGAATTCTGCTACTGTACCGGTGACACACAATGAAAGGAACGGGCCGTAAGAAGCAGTTCAGGCTGCTTCGGAAGGCCTTTCAGAGGAAGGATTGAATTATGAAACCGAAAAACATACTCATTACGGGAACCACGATCGGAGGCATCGGTTTCGAGGCGGCTCTGGAGCTGGCCCCAAGAGGGCATAAGCTTTATATTACAACCCGATCCCTCCAGAGAGCCGAAGCTGCTGCAGACCGGATAGATCAGGAGATTAAAAAGCTGAGGCCTGAGCCCTATGCACTCGATATTTCCGATTCCGCTTCCATAAACGAGCTAGCCACGAAGATTAAAGATGGGGGTATAAAACTCGATGTTCTCATAAACAATGCGGGGATTCTCAAGCTCGGCCGTCATTACACGGCGGAGGGGATCGAGCTGACTAGGGCCGTCAACTATCACGGAACAAGAGACCTGACCGAAGCGCTTCTTCCTGCAATCAACGATGGCGGCAGAATTATCAATGTCTCTTCCATCGTCTCGGCTTACGGCCAGAAGGAGAGGGAGAATTCTTCCGGTTTCAAAGCTTATTGCGATTCGAAACAGGCCTTGAATCTCTACACACAGGAACTGGCTCTCCGGTTGTCCGGCCGCCGTATCTCCGTCAATGCTCTTCATCCCGGCAGTTACATTTCCAATATCTGGAAGGGGATCTGGCCGGAAAGCCGGATCATGACCGCATTAATCGGGCTTGTGGAAAAATCGGGAATGCTTTCGGTCAGAAAAGGGGCTGTTACCATGGTGTATCTTGCCGATTCGCAAGATGTTGAAAAGGTGACAGGGGAATACTTCAAAAACCGGCGTTCCATTCCCTGGCCCAGGAACTGCCGGTATGAAGGAGGCACGGTTTGAAGGGAATAAAGGGTGTTTTCTTTTCTCCCACTGGTACATCCGAGAGGGTTCTCAACGCGGTTATCGAAGGATCGGGCCGTTCATGCCCATCCCTGGTGAACCTGACTTATGAAGAGAGTTTTTGTGATTTTAAAAAGGAGGATGTCGTCCTCTTCACCTTTCCCGTATACGCCGGGAGAATCCCCCTGACAGCACTGGACAGAATGAGAAATCTGAGAGGAGAGGGGACCCGGGCGGTCGTGATTGTCGTTTATGGAAACAGGGCTTTCGATGACGCGCTTCTGGAATTGGCCGATGTCGTCGAGTCTCAAGGCTTTGTCGTAATATCGGCGGCCGCTTTTATCGGGGAGCACTCCTATTCGAATGAGATCTATCCCATCGCATCCGGACGGCCTGATACAAGGGACCTGGAAAAAGCCCGTCAATACGGAGGGAATCTGGCGGATCTTCTGAACGGGGCGATCGAAACGGCGAAGCCACCTGTTCCGGGAAACCGGCCCTATCGGGAGAGAGTTCCTGATAACCCTGTCCATCCCATAACCGACGAGGATCTCTGCACGCTCTGTATGGACTGTGCCGATGTCTGTCCGACGGGAGCCATCGACAAAGCATCACCCTCGGAAACAGACGGGAGGAAATGCATCAAATGCTGTGCCTGTATAAAAGTATGCAGGGCCGGAGCAAGAACCTTTCAGGATCCGGGAATCCAGGCTATAACAGAGAAACTGTTTAATCATTTCGGCGAAAGGCAGGAGCCGGAATTTTTCTTCTGATTCTTCTCACCCCCCGGCGGAACGGTAGAATCTCAGGGCGAATCTCCAGAACATGAGAGCGCCCCCCAGAAACAGGACACCGGCGATCGGGGAGACATATCCTGTCAGAGCCGCACTACCTCCAGGATCGGCCTTATCGAGGATCAGCAGGACCGGATAGTAATTGACCGCGGCGAGGGGGATTATATAGGTGAAGAAAAAGCGGAAAGGTGCGCTGTATATGGATACGGGATACCGGCCGGTCTCCTGTCCTCCATAGGTGAGTGTGTTCATCAGTTCGAGCGATTCGATCGTCCAGATGGATACCCCCGCCTGAATCATCATCAACCCGCAGAAAAGAGCCATGGAACCGGTGATCGCCCACAGAGCCACTGTGATTTTAAGAAAGGAAGGTTCCCATCGGAGCAGCCACAGCCCGTAGAACAGAACAGCCCCACCAACGAGCAGCCGCCCGGTCCGTCTGAGGGAAAACTCTAAGCCTAAAAGCTGGAGCACCGTCGAGCGGGGACGGAGAAGAATCCGATCGAGTTCACCGGTCCTGATAAGCTGTCCGGCTTTTTCAAAGCCTCCTGTAATCATCTGGCTCAAGGCGAAGCCGATTGAAATCATACCGTAAAAGACAGATGCCTCTCCCAGATTCCAGCCTTTTATATTGCCGAACCGGTGGAAAAGAGACCAGACGCCGGCAAATTCCGAACCTATTATAAGGATCTGTCCCAATGCCTGCAGGAGAAAGGATCTTCTGTATTCCATTTGGGATTTCAGTGATTGCGAAGCATATTGGCGCCATACATATATCGAATCCATATCACCCCCCCTGTATGATCAGGCGCTGCAAGCCGCGTTTGAGCATGATCCTGCCGAGGAGAACAAGCGCCACTATCCAGAAGAACTGAACGGCCATCGATTCAAGGACCGCCGGTCCCGCCAGGCCGCCGTTATAGATCCTGAAGGGGATATCGAGCAACCCCCGGAAGGGGAGGAATCGGAATACAATCTGAAGGCTCTCGGGAAAAAAGGGGAGGGGGATAATGATTCCTGAAAATATCCAGATTAAGGAGGGCAGGAACTGATCCACTCCCTCTGTTGAAATGGTCCAGAGAGCGGTGATGGACATGAGCACCGAGAGCGATGCCGCCAGGAAGAAGGCGCCCCATAGAGACAGTGTGAAGAGAAGAAATACCTCTAAAGAGGGAGGCGGTTTGAGGGCTATGTTTTCCAGCCCTATAAGGGGGAATAGAAAAACGGTAAAAACTATCATGGGCAGGGCCCGCAGAAATACCGAACCGAGGCGGACCGCGAGAGCCCTGAAATACCAGAACAGATAAAGATCTACGGGACGGCTCAGTTCATAAGCCAGATTTCCCGTTCTGATAAGCCCGGTGATTTCCCGGTCGACGCGGAAGGGCAGAATCAGGAGGAGGGCCTGGCCCAGCCAGAGATAGTCTATGACCTGACTGAAATCCATGGGCTGATGGCGGACCGATGATTGAAAGAACCCTGTAAAAATCATGACCTTGATGAATCCGAAAAACAGCTGGGTCCCTATTCCGGCCCAGGCTGCCGCTCTGTACTGAAGCTGCACCTGGAAATTGGCTTTTAGAACAGCGCTGTAGGGGCTCATGGAGACACCTCTCCTACTTCTTTATAGAGCTGGGCGACTATCTCCTCTATCGGTATATTTTCGATGTAGATATCTTTTACCGGATAGCTGTCCATCAGTTCCCGTACCAGATCGGCGGGGGAAATGATTTCCGGATCGAACTCCAGTTCCCGGCGGTTGCCTTTTACAGAGATGACTTCGGCCAGGTCGTGGTGCAGTTCTGCTCCGTCTTCAGTTTCAATGAGAAGGCGCCTCCGTCTGGTCAGTTTTTTTCTCAGGTCGGCGATTGTCCCGTCCAGGTAAATCTCTCCTTCGCCTATGACAATGACGCGGGAGCAAAGCGCTTCTATATCATCCATATCATGTGTCGTCAAAAGGACCGTAACCCCTCTTTCCCGGTTTATCTGACGTATAAATTCCCTTATGGCCAGTTTGGACAGGGCATCCAGCCCGATAGTCGGTTCATCGAGGAATAATATGGGCGGACTGTGAAGAAGGGAGGCGGCTATTTCGCAGCGCATTCTCTGGCCCAGGCTCAGCTGCCTGACCGGAATGGAGAGCAACTGGTCCAGTTTGAGAAGCTCCGTCAGTTCTGAAATATTGCGGTTGTACGTTCCATCGGGAATCCTGTACACCGCTTTAAGCAGTCTGAAGGATTCTCCCACGGCCAGATCCCACCATAACTGGGTTCTCTGGCCGAATACGACTCCGATTCCCGAGACGTGGGCGATCCTCTCTTTCCAGGGTGTTCTCCCCTCAACAAGGCATTCTCCCGAGTCGGGAGTCAGTATTCCCGAGAGTATCTTGATCGTCGTGGATTTCCCGGCTCCGTTCGGGCCGATATAACCGATCATCTCTCCTTTCTCTATGGAGAAGGAGACGCCGCACAGGGCTTTGATCTCTTTTTTCTTTCCCGAAAACAGACCTTTGAAAGCCCCTTTCAAGCCTTCAGACTTTTCGCTGAGGTAAAAACTTTTCCGTAGATTTCTGACTTCGATCTGAGGCATCTTTTCTCCCCGATAAGGAATCGCTTCCCGGGCAATAGGCTAAGCAACATGATCCTCAGAGGGGAAACAGTGGTTGCGCTGAATGTGAGGTGAAGAGAATTGTAAAGGAATAGGGTAAACAGCGCAAGAACTTATCTGATGTCTGTACTATCGGCTTCCTTAATATTCCGGAGGATATGTATTCGATTTGAAAATTCAAGATAATCTCACGATAATATAGATACAAATGCATTAAAACTTATATCGAGGATGCTATATGAAAATATCAATAAAAGCAAAAATATCAGTTATTACCATTCTAATCGTATTGTCTATCTTATTATTCAGCGGTTATTTATTCCTGCGGACAAGCGATTCTTTCAGTCTCCTGGGCGGAGCTGTTCTGTCGGTAATCGTTGTTCTGGAGGGTATTTTTAATATAAGGCTAATCAGCAGGCCGATGAAAAAAGTCACTGAATCGATGGAGAATCTCGTCTCGAGCCAGGGAAATCTCACTGTGACGCTCGATTTGAAAAACCGCGATGAAATCGGAGAAATGGCAGCCCAGTTCAATCTGTTCCTGGGGAAAATCCGGGAGATGATGATCGCCATTACCGAGATCGTAAATAAAAACAATAAACTGGGATCCCACTTGTCCGATGCCTCCAAGCAGACGGCGAAATCCGTTTCGGGTATTGTGGAAAGTATATCCGGTATCCGTTCCAACAGCGAGAGCCTGGACCGGTCGATTCAGCAGGCATCGGCGGCCATCGAGGAGATCCGCCAATCCATTTCCAGCCTCAACCATCAGGTTGAACAGCAGTTTTCCGCTATCGAGCAGTCCAGTTCTTCAACGGAACAGATTATGGCCTCGGTTACCAATGTGGCCACTATCGCTAAAAACCGGCTGGCCTCCATGGATTCCATTGTCTCTCTCATTCAGAAAGGCGGTGAAAAAGTCGAATTCACAAGCGAGATCATCCAGGAAATTCAGAAGAACGCCGACGATATGCTCGATATGATCGATATCATCAACAATATCTCCAGCCAGACAAACCTCCTGGCCATGAACGCCTCCATCGAAGCGGCCCATGCCGGAGATGCGGGGCGTGGATTTGCCGTCGTTGCCGATGAGATCCGCAAACTGGCCGAAGATACGGGAGAACATGCGGGCCGAATCGGCGAGAGTCTGAAGTCCACGACAGAAAAGATCGCCGAAGCGACCAGAGCCGGCGAGGAAAGCGAGGAAGCCCTGAATGTTATCAACAGCGAAGTCGGCCTGTTTTCCAATGCCCTGCGGGAAGTCTCCGCTTCGATGAACGAGCTGTCCGTGGCGAGCAACGAGATTCTCCATTCCGTCGAGACCCTTATGGATACGAGCGGCGTGGTGCGCAATGCCTCGAAGGAGATGGATCTGGGGGCATCGGATTCCCTGACATCCATTCTTGAAATCAAGGAGATTTCAGCCCAGTCGCTCCAGAGAATCGCCGAAGTCTCCGTACAGACCGAGCACCTCAATTCCGTATCTCTTCAGGTGGCTTCTTTCGGGAATCAGAACAAATACAACAACACGCTCTTAAGCAACGAGCTCTCCCATCTGGAAACCGGTTATGTCGCCGATCAGAATGCCGAGGTTCAGGTAGGGATCGACTGGTCGGACCTGCTTTCCGTGGGAATCCATAAAATGGACGATGAGCACAAGGAACTCTTTGTCAGGATCAACTCTCTGCTCAAAGCCCTGATATCCCGGTCCGGCGACTACAATATCGCCGAGCTGGTGGGATTTATCAACGAGTATATCGATTTCCATTTCCGCGATGAAGAGAGAATGCTGGCATCGGTGAAATTCCCTCACCTCGATGCCCATAAGAAGCTCCACAAGATTTATGAAGATGAGTTTAACCTCATTGAGCAGAAGCTGAGATCCGGCCAGTTCGATGCGACTCTGCTCATAGAAATTCAGGATAAGGTCGTCAACTGGCTTCTGGACCATATAGCGAAGGTCGACAAGAAGTACGGTGAGTATATCGCGGAAAAGGGGCTTGAGCCGAAACTCTGAAATCGCATCCCGTAGGAGACAGGATATGAAGAATATATACGCCGTCGATGATTCAGCATCGATCAGGCTTTATATGGATAAATCACTCTCGAAGATGGGTTACCGTGTCGAACTCGCTGAAGACGGGGATGCGGCGCTGGAGGGGCTGAAAGAACACAGCGGCACCATCGATGTTTTTGTCATTGATGTTGTTATGAGGAGAATGGACGGAATCACCCTTATTAAGCATATAAGAAAGATAGATCGGTTTAAGAATACGCCCGTAATTGTATTAACCAATCTGGATGATCAGTCCATGATCGAAACAGCTAAAGCCGCGGGAGCCAATTGCTGGATTTCCAAACCCTTCGAAGCGGAAAAAGTTGCCGAAGTCATAGAGTCTCTGGTGCAGTAGGAGCCTATGCAGAAGATTTTTAACAGCCAGTATGGTAGGGACGTCATGACCATCATGCCGGGCGAGTATTATATCAGCACTGAAAAAGAGCTTATATCCACCTTGCTCGGTTCCTGTATCGCCGTATGTCTTTACGAGAACAAAGCGGGAATAGGAGGAATGAATCATTTCCTTCTTCCCGAATACTCGGGGAAAAGCGGAGACCTCTACTCTTCGGCCAGGTATGGCGTTTCCGCAATGGAAATCCTCATAATGAAGATGCAGCTGAAAGGAGCCGACAGAGACAGGATACAGGCGAAGGTCTTCGGCGGAGGCAATGTCCTTTCCCTCAGTCAGAGTCCCGACAGAGTCGGGGAGCGGAATATTCGTTTTATTCACGATTATCTGAAGACCGAAAGTATAAAAATCGTTAGCGAAGATACGGGGGATTATTTTTCCCGGAAAGTTCTTTTCAATACGGAGGATTTCTCGGTGCGCCTCAGCAAAGTCCCTGTCGATTCGACAGTCGTGCACAGCGAAGAAGATTATTTCAAGAGAATTACCAGGATGCAGGAAAAGACGGAGATCGTATATTTCTGAAATTAATAATTATTGATGTATTTATATGATGTATGATAGCTTTATTCCATGAAACTGAAATATCCTATGCTGATCCTGATTTTTACGACTCTTTTCATATCCTGCGATTTATTCGGTCCTCCCTACGATCTGATTATTGATCTGGAAGAAGTTTCCGATGATGATCTGGGCGAACTTGACGGAACTCTGGTCTACGAATTTACTATTGCCACGTCCTACATCGCCCTGTCAGATTACTATTCTTTTACGGTATCGGAATCCGGTTCCTATATTCTGGAACGGAAATCCGATGAAAGGTGGGGGGATATGACTGTTCTGGATTTACCGGACGAAAGCGCTTCTTATCCGCTGGAAGCCGGCACCGTTTACTATCTTCATGTCGAGCAGGGGTATTTATATGGAGAAAATATCACATACTATTTTTACAAGTAATCAGGGTCCTTTCCCGGATATCAGGATACTTAGCAGGATTGTCAGAATCATCGCAATCTGATCACGTTTCACCGAGACAGGACAAGTCCTCGATTATTCTCGCATAACCTTCATCGACAAAATCATCCATTTCCTTTTCAGTCAAATAGGCGAAATCCCGATTGAGCTTTCTATCTCTCGATTCATAGAATTCAGTTATAAACTTTATCTTTGAACTGAAGGCATTTTCGGAATAAAAATCCAGATATCTGTTCTTGAATTCCTTTATCTGTATAAACTCATTATAAGCGGGCAGGTTATTTTCATTCAGGAACTTTTTATCCAGATCATACCAGTCCTCTTTCATCGTCCAGATAAAATTCCTGTCCGCCTTGAGTTCCTTTTCATACTGTCGTCTTTTCCGTTGATATACGATTTCCGCCCAGAGAAAATCAGTTAAAAGATGGACATAATAGCCTAAGTAAAAATCGGACGTTCTATTAATACAATGCTCTTTGTAAAAGGCTTTGTAATCGATTGCTTTGTCTACCAGCCGCCAATGGGACACCTCTCCCGGAGGGTCGAACCGGCTCCAGTCTTCATTGGGAACGCCGCAATCCGGTCCGATATTCCCGACGATAAATTCAATATCATTTTTTATCGGCATGGAATTCAATAATCTGTCTGCAATTCTCAAGTGCGTGATCCACGTTGCCATTATATTACTCCTTTTCAGATAGCTATTCAGTCAAAATCAAGTGCCATGAATGCGGCGGAAACCATTTCGGAACTCAGAGTTTTCATAGTTCAACTATTTTCTGAATGGCCGACTAAAGTAAATTTCGGAAGCTTTAAGTACTCTCTAAGTATTTCCAGATCCTCTGTAAAATCTTCCCAGCTGATCTCATTACCGGTCGAAGTGGATCGACCGGTATTTCTTGAGTCAAAATAAACAACTTCAGCGAACTGCTCCAGAGGTTTGAAAGTCTCTCTGTATAATTGACTTCCATGTACAGGGTGGGATTGGACGACAACGGCCGGCCCCTGACCGGTAATGTCATACCATAATCGAATATTATCGCTCTCAATGATCAAATCCATCCTCCGGCATATTGTCATAAAAAAACAGTTTAAAAATATAATAGCCTATTTCGGAGAGATGATCATGTATAAAAATAACATCACTGATTTATGCTGATTGAAGAGCAGGAAGGTCTTGCCTGTTACAGATTGCGAAGTCAGGAGCGGCCCTCATCCCCCGGCCCCTTCTCCCATAAGGAGAAGGGGAGAGGGCCCGGTTCTTACTGGCCTATTTTGATGACCTCTTCCCAGGGGCGGGTGTAGAGGGCGACATTCTCATAGAGCGGCATTTTGATTTCGCGGTTCGAAAGATCATCGGAACTGTAGAAGGGCTTGCTCGTTCTCAGGGCGTTTGCCTTCGACGATATTCCCGGATATCCGAATTCGTCGCAGATTCTGGCCAGATTCTCCGGCTTCAGAATGAAGTTGATAAACTTGTGGGCATTCTCGGCATTTTTGGCATTTTTGAGAATGACCATATTATCGAGGTACGCTATGCCGCCTTCTTTCGGAAGGAAGAAGCCCGCCTGTTCGGCAATTGCCGGATCCACTTCGGCGAGGATGTTCTCGGGGTAGTTCATGGCCACCCAGATTTCCTTGCTGGCGAAAAGAGTCGCCATCTGTTCGTTATCGAATTTCAGGGCGTTTGCTTTCCATTTGAGAATGACTTCTGTCGCGGCTGACAGTTCATCCTTGTAGATCGAGTTCCCCGAATATCCCAGAGAGGCCAGGGCCGGTCCGAAGACTTCGCGGACATCGTCCATTATGGCTATCTTGCCTTTCAGTTCCGGTCGGGTCAGAATGCTGTAGGAACGATCGGGATTGGGGATTTTGTCCTTCCAGTAGACGATTCCCGTGGTCCCGATGTTGTAGGGGATCGAGTATTCGTTCCCTTTGTCGAATGCCTGGGAGAGCTTGATGACGACCGGATCGATGCTCGACAGGTTGGGGATAAGCGCGTGATCGATTTTCTGAAGCATGCCTTCGGAAATCATGGCAGGGACGAAATCCCCTCCCGGGAAAGCCACATCATACCGGGCTCCGGCTTTGAGTTTGGCCATCATGGTTTCGTTGGAATCGTATTCCTCGTAATTGAGTTTGATTCCCGTCTCTTCTGTGAATTCCGCCCGGATATCTTCCGGAAGATAGGTAATCCAGTTGAAAACATTCACTTCGTTGGCTGGCTCTTTTGAACCGCAGGAAACCAGTGATAATAGGACTGCGGCGGCCAGTACAAACCAAAGTATTCTCTTCATTTTTACTCCTGTTGTCCCTGGGACATTAAAAAAGATGAATTTCAGCTTTTGACTATGTATTTAATGAGATTTTTAACTGAGAAAATCAGAACAACCGTCGAGAGGATGATGAATACCGAAAGGGCATTCACTTCCGGCGGAACGCCCCGCTTCACGGCGCTGTAAATGTATAGGGGCAGGGTTGTCGAATTTGATCCCTGGACGAACATGGTCACGACGAAATCCTCCAGAGACAGGGTCACGGCTGTGAGAAATCCCGCGAAAATGCCGGGCAGGGATACGGGGATGATGACCTGCAGGAGGATTTCAATTTCCCGGGCCCCGAGATCTCTCGCCGCCTCGATGATTGTGTAGTCGAACTCCTCCAGACGGGAGAGCACGATCAGGATGACGAAGGGGAGGCAGAAGGATATATGGGCCAGAAGTATGGTTACCAGGCTCAGCTCCATTTTCAGAATGGAGGAAAAGAAGATGAGGAGACTGACGCCTGTTATAATCTCCGGCAGAAGAAGAGGAACGAAGCTGATGCCCTGAAGCAGCTTCTTATAGGAGAATTTGTACCAGTTCAGCCCTATGGCTCCCAGGGTCCCGATCACCGTCGATATGGCTCCGGTCGAAAGGGCGATCATCATGCTGTTTCCCAGGGCTCGCCAGATATTCTCCGATTTTATAATGATCTGCGTAATATCTTTTTCCGAATAACCGGGAAAAATGGACCGGAGTTTTTCCGGATCGATCCATTGTGCGAAGAGGCCGAAGTACCATTTCAATGAGAATCCCGTAAAGGTGAAGGACCGGCTGCTGTTGAAGGAATAAACCATAAGCACAATGAGGGGGATAAAGAGAAAACTGATGGTGAACCAGTAGATGATTCTGGAAAAGGTCAGTTTTTTCATGCTTCGCTCTCCTGAAGGGCGACTTTGGAAGGGGCCCTGTTGAAAAGAAAGTAGACCAGAAGTCCGAGGCTTGTGAGAATGGTCAGCACGAGGGATATGGCCGACGCCAGAGGCCAGTTGTTGGCTGTTCTCAGGTTGTAGGCGATAACGTTCCCGAGCATATAGGTCTCCGGTCCGCCTACGAGGTCCGGTATGGCGAAGGAGCCCAGCGTGGGGATAAAGGTAAACAGAACGGCCGTTATGATTCCCCCCCTGATATTGGGGAGCATGATTCTCATGATCGCCCCGCGCTGGCTGGCTCCGAGATCCTGAGCGGCTTCCAGAAGACCGAAGTCGAATTTTTCTATCGTCGAGAAAAGGGGCAGAATCATATAGGGCAGATAGGTGTAGACATGAACGATGACCACAGACCAGAAATTGAAAAGGAACTGAATGGGCTCGGTTATGATCCCCAGCTTCAGCAGCATGTCATTGAGAAAGCCCTCCCGGCCCAGAATCGCGATCCAGGCGTAGACCCTGATCAGGAAATTGACCCAGAAGGGGATGACGACCAGCAGGACCAGTGTCGTATTATTCTGTGTCCTGGCCAGGAAATAGGAAACCGGCAGGGCGATCAGGATCGTTATCAGGGTGGAAATAATGGCAATGACGAAAGTGGTCATCGTCACTTTCAGAAAGGAGAGGCTCATCAGGGTTCTGAAGGCATGAAGGCTGAATTTCCAGACAACGCCGCCGTAAAGCCCTTTCGTCAGAATCGAATAGATGAGAACTATGGCTATGGGGACGATGAAGAAGATACTTGTCCAGACGAAGAGGGGCAGGGTATACCAGACGCCGTATCGCTCTTTCATCACTCTACCGCCTCGACGATATAGCCGTCATCGGCATCCCAGGACAGGTAGATCGGATCGTTCCATCCGATTTCCGGCCCCCTTTCCAGAAAGCTTTCGTGCTGTTTGAAAACTTTGAAGGACAGATCGGTCTGGCCGTCGGGATGAACGAAAAACTTTGACTGGAAACCCGAGTAGATGGATTCGTATGTCATGCCGTGGAAAACGTTATATGTGGGCGGCAGATTGGCCGGCCTGTCCTTGGTGATGGAGATTTTTTCCGGGCGTATGGCGTGGATCACCTTTGATCCTGTTTTCCATTCCCGTTCCGAGGTAATCTGAATCGGCCCCAGGCCGCCTGTATTGACCGTGTAGAGAATTCCGTCGCGGCTGACGACTTCCCCTTCCATGATATTGCTCTCTCCGATGAATTTCGCGACGAACAGGTCAGCGGGCTTCTCGTAAATTTCATAGGGAGTGCCGATCTGAAGGACATCGCCTTCGCTGAAAACAGCCACCCGGTCCGAAACGGACAGCGCTTCCGACTGGTCGTGGGTCACATAGATGAAGGTTATGCCGATCTGGTCGTGAATGAAGTCCAGTTCCATAAGCAGGGACTGACGGAGTTTCGCGTCAAGGGCCGACAGCGGCTCGTCGAGGAGCAGAACGCTCGGCTCGTTGATCAGGGCTCTGGCAATGGCTACGCGCTGTTTCATTCCGCCGGACAGCTGGGCGGGTTTTTTGTGTTCATGGCCGATGAGATGGACGAGAGAGAGATACTTCTTCACCTTTTCCTGAATGGTCTTTTTATCGACTTTCTTCAGTTTCAGAGGGAATGCCACGTTGTCATAAACCGAGAGATGGGGGAAAAGGGCGTAGTTCTGAAATACCGTGTTGATCTGTCTTTTGTTGGGCGGAACGGGAATCACGTCCTTCCCGTCGAGATAGACAATTCCCGAAGTGGGATCTTCAAGACCGGCAATGATCCTGAGAAGCGTCGTCTTTCCGCAGCCCGACGGACCGAGAAGGGAAAAAAATTCTCCTGCTTTTATTGTCAGACTGACATTGTTCAGTGCCTGGAAATCCCCGAATGCTTTTGCCACATTTTCAATGCGGACCTCGCTACCTTTCAATCACAATCCTTTTCCGAACCTGCCGGATACAAAAGATTGGTATAACGGAGCCTCTTAAAACGCCCCGCGGTTGAGGATGCAGATCCTGTCGGACAGGCATTTCTGCACTTCATCAATTAATCGAATAATAAGAAAAGGGAAAAGCGATGTCAATCATAAATCGAAATTATTACAGATTGCCTCCCCCGAATAAATCAGCCGGTATGGTTCCTGCTCTAGAATGGCGTAGTCCGTCTATTTCTGACTGAACAGGATCATTCTGTTTCGGCCTTCTTTTTTAGCTCTGTAAAGAGCTACATCCGCACTATGGATGAATTCGAGATCATCCTTGATCAGCCCGTTGAATTCCGCGATACCGAAACTGGCTGATATTTTCACGCTTCCCTCCCGTGTTTCAACATTTCCGGAAAATATACGGCTTCTGACTCCATCAATCCAGGAAAGTACGTCGTCGAGAGTCCCTCCCTGCAGAATAATCATGAACTCTTCACCCCCGTAACGGCCGAAAAGCATATCTTTCGTCATCGACGAAGAAACTGTCTGCGAGACGTATTTCAGGACTCTATCCCCGACGATATGGCCGTATGTATCGTTTATGCTCTTGAAATGATCCAGATCAAACATGCATAGATAGAGAGGCTCGGAGTTTTCCCTCGCTTCATTCATTTTGTCCTTGAGCGCCTGCAGAATGGATCTTCTGTTGAAAATCTCCGTTAGGGCATCGATGTTGGTTATTTCTTCAAGGCTTTTATTAATTTTAATTAATTCATTGAGCTCCATTTTGTTTTTAGCCGGATCCGACACGTCTTTAATGATAATGCAGATATAGACTTCATCAGTTCCGGGATTGTTGACGGGAATGAAATCGCAATCCTGGAGCATCGTTCCACCCGAGGGAAAATCAAAGAGAACCGGTCTCTGCTCCCACGATACCTTTGATATGTTACGAAGCTGCCTGACTCCTCTGAATTTTACATTGAGCCAGGTGCGGGGCAGGTTCGGGAAAACCTCAAACAAGTCTACCCCTCTGACAGAAGCCGGATCTTTCTGGTAATGCCTTGATACAAAATCGTTCCAGATAACTATTTTATCGTTATTGTCGATCAGTATCATCCCGAAATCGATCCTGTTGAATATTTCGGATATGAGTCCGAATCCTATCTGAGACATTATAAATTCTCTTCCAGCACTTTCCTGAGAGCAATTCTCAGATTGGGCAGAGATGCCGGATCGAAGAGAATGAACATGTCGCACTGGAAATTGACTTTATCAATGACGAAATCGATTTTCGAACAGAGAATGTCCTCGTAGTAGCTGTCAGCGGTTTCCAACGCCCTGTAGGCGAATTTTCTCAGTGGCTCATCGGAGGCGATTATTTCCAGGGGATCGAAGGATGTTGGGCTGGGGAAAAACTGTTTCAGGAGATTGGAAAGGCAGGATCCCATCAATTGGCCTGAAAGTTCCAGGAGAAAATCGGATATCATTTCCGAATCGGCATCCTCCTCTGAGAGCCGGAGTAGCGGCAGAACCGATTCCCTGGTTTTCCTATTGAGAAGTATAATTCCCTCTCCTTTGATAATGCCGTTATTGTTGAACAGCTGCCTGATGGCTATGATTTCCTCGTCCTCGGGAAAAATGCTGTTTTTCAAAATGGTCTCCGGCAGTTCCTCGACCGATTCGATATTGATGACCGGAACCTTGATCTTTACAAAATAACTGAAAAGGGAAGCCAGTTCGGAAGCGGACAGGCCCATGGCGACATTGACCAGTTCCCGGAGGAGATCCAGTTCTTCGGAAGGCAGTTTCGAGTCATTCATATTATTTTTAACTCCTCCATCAGGGCATTCAGATTTTCCGCGCTCACCGGTTTTCTGATAAAATCCAGCACGCCTCTGTCTTTTACTTTTCTGACGGCTTCGCTCTGGATATCCGCGGAAATGACTATGATCGGGAAATGCTTTCCCTGTTTTTCCAGTTCATCGAGAAGTTCGTACCCGTCCATCTCCGGCATGGTCAGGTCGAGAAACATCAAATCGGGTATGCCGTTTTTAAGAGTACTGAGGGCTTCCTTTCCATTACCCGCCTGTCTGATTTCGACTTCTTTATCCTTAAGATAGGAGTTCAGAGATTTGATCAGAACCTTTCTGGCGAATTCTGAATCATCCACAATGAGAATTTTTGCTGCCATGATTACCTCTTTTCCGTCTACCGATATCTTAATTATAGTATGACCGTGCAGGAGTTCAATATACAATCGGTTTTAGTGGACCATCGGCGAAGAGGGGCTGTAGCAATAGTCCATTTCCACAACCCTCAGCCCCAGGGGTTGAGGGGTGGAATAGAATTAACCGACTTTTGCAACAGCCCTATTAAGTTTTAAAATTACAATTCCAGTATCATATCCCCGATATAAAAGGGAATGAGAAAGGGATCGTCCACATAGGAGGATCGGGCCGCATACCCCTTGTCCTGCTTCTCATAGACTTCCAGCCTGTGAATACCCCCGGGCGTCGTGATTTTCACCGTTGCCTGAGGTTCCCCCGCCGGTTCCTCTTCCAGGAATCCCGTGCTTTTCAGCATTCCCAGAGTCTTCATATGGTTGTCCATTTCCTCGCTGTTTTCCAGAGACTCGCCATCGCGGCTCCAGCCCGGAGTTTCCGTAACGGCGGTTCTGGTAAACAGAACCGTTTCTCCTCCTTTAGCCAGTTCTACGGAAGCGGCTTCATCGGCATTGAAATTGAGTACCTGCCGGTCCCGGAGTTTCTCCGTATCCGGAGAGAATACCGACTTGAGATTGCCCCGCACAGAATAGATCCCTTTGCGGTCAGGCAGCCGGATGTAGGTGTAAACCGAAGTCGAGGAGGTTTTCCCTATCATAAAATCCCGGACTTTTCCCTCGATCGTGGCGACCTGGACCGATATGGCATTATCGCTGTCAAGCTCGTAGCGGCTGTAGTCATCTCTCGGGCTGATCAGATCGACGATGGCCAGATTCACCGCTTCGGAAACCAACCGGTTCGCCTCACTGACAGAGGCTCTGTATCCCTGAGGGGACATCCTCCACTGATCTCCCTCTTTCTTCAATTCGATCGAACCTTCCTGTCCGGTCATAATGATGGAAACAACAGCATCTCTTTCAACTTCCGAGAACTCGGGGATTTCGTAGTTCACCCTTGAATCGCTGCGGAAAACCAGGTAGAGAACAGATAGTACAATTATGACCGCTGCTGCGATATATTCCTTTTTTATCTTCATCCTCAGGCCTCCTCGCTGAACATCGCCGCAATTTTGCGCTTCCGTCCGTTCCATTGGAACCACATGATCAGCCCTGCGAGAATAACCAGCACGGGCAGGAAGACAATGTTGAGTCCCTTGAGGAATGTCTTGGTGGCGTTATCCACTTCCTCAAGAGGATTGTATCCCTGACCCTTGGACCGCATAATCGCGTAATCTTCCCGGCCGTTAAGGTAATCCACTATATTCTGAATCATCATGGAGTTGGGAGAGGCTCCTGAAGAGTCTATGACATTGTCGGCCAGCAGTGCGGAGCTTCCGGCGACAAATAGCCGGCCCTTTTGAGTCGAGGGAACAAATCCCTGCTCTCCCGTCAGATCAGAGCTGCCGAGGGAAAGAGCGGGGCTGCTTTCCTCTTCCCCTTCTTCCGGCACGGGTGGTGCGGGAAGGGGTTTCCCGTCGTAATAACTGGTCAGACTTCCTTCGAGAAGCACTGCCAGATCGGACTGCTTCCGGTCACTCATGGCCGGAGGATAGATGGTCGTGGGATTGTATAGATTGATATTCTCGCTCACATTCCACGCTTTCTCCGATGAGGAGAAGAGGACCGTGGCGGCGGTGCCCTTTCCTTCTTCCATGGTTATTTTAAGCGGAGAGACCCCCAGGACAATAAGCCCCTTGATGTTTTTCATAAAGGGCAGGTTGTTGTTGATATTTTCCATGGCGATTTTCGGAGCGAAGTAGATCGGTGTTTCCTGAACCCCTCCGAAATTATCGCGCTGCTGCTGAACGAAGCAGTTCTCGTCCATGACATAGGATTTTTCAACTTCCACGCCGTAGTGGCCGATAAGCTTTTCCAGTCCCGTTTCGAGGGGGATGTATTGGGGCATCTGCCCGTACATCATCTCCTGCTGTGAGGGGATAATCTCATTGTGGCTGTCCACGAAAAAAGCGACGGAACCGCCTTTCATGATAAACTGGTCCAGCTGGAAGAGTTCCCAGTCGCTGAAGTTCTCTTTCGGCCCGTTGATGATCAGAGTTTTAACATCGGCGGGAATGCTGTCGAGGGTGACGCTTTTGACCGTGTAATCCCCTGATACGAGCTGGTTGAAATTGGCTGCCGCCGCGACCTGCTGCTGGGCATAGGGGTTGGAGTAGAGAGCCGCTGTTCCGTGATCGCTCAGGTAGCCTATGCTCTGGTTGACGCCGATCAGTCTCTCGACGATGCCGTTTATCGAATCCTCCAGATCGTCCACTGCCTTCATGGAATAACCGAAAAGGCTCTGGTTGAGAAGATTGATGCCCGCCGCCTCGCTGCCGTAGCGGACGACGACTCCGGCATAGGCCTTTGTCACAGTCGGTGAGTCCTGACTGCCCGATCTGAGGCTGATGGTGTTCAGTCCGTACCCTTTCAGCTCTCCCGCCGGAAGTCTGGAGGGATCGGTTTCGCTGAACTCGAGCCGCCCGAAATTCTCGCTGTTCATCCGGTTCACCAGGCTTTTCAGCTGGTCGCCGTAACTTTCCAGATCGCCGCTCAGGCCCAGAAGAGCCGGCGAGAGGAGAAGATCGATTTTCACATTTTCACTCATGCTCAGCATGGTGCTGGTTTTCCGGCTGATTTTATTGATGATAGATGTGATTCTGTATTCCAGATTGGTTTCTCTGGCCAGGGCGGGGATGGTTTCCACCAGGTCTCCCTGGACCAGAACCATGCCCATATAGGCCGTCTGGAGTTTCACTTCGTCCTGCTCCACATTCTGTATCTGTATGGCCGGAATATTGTAATCCTCGGCCATGGCTCTCAGGTTCTGACCTTTCTCGTTGACGGCAGTTCCCTCCTGATCGAGCAGGTAGAGGCTGTAGTTGAAGTTTCTGTTTCCCTCCAGAGCGTATTCCTCCAGAAGATCGCGCATCTGCTGTTCCAGATTGTTGTAGGGCTGGGGCAGATTTTCCGAAAGGAAGACTCTGATGGTAAGCGGTTCCTCAAGGGAGGCTACCAGGTTTTTGCTGGCGGCCGAAAGGGAATAGGTCTTGTTTTCCGTCAGGTCCAGCCGGAAGAAAAGGGTTCCCGAAACCAGGTTCACCAGAACCAGAACCGCTGTGAATAAAAGAAATCTGAACCATTTTTCTCTGTTTCCGTATTTCATGCTCATCTCCTACTTTTTCTCCATGTTGACCAGATAGCTGCTGTAGAGCGCTATGAAAATCACCGACAGGAAGTAAATGATATCCCGCGAATCGATAACGCCTTTGGCGATTGATCCGAAGTGATATCCCGTGCCCAGAAACTGGAAGAATCCGACAAGAAATCCGGGGATGAGTATCAGCATATTATCGATAACCGTCAGAAAGAAACTGATCGAGACGCTTATGATAAAGGCGACGATCTGGTTGTGGGTGAGCGAGGAGGCGAATATCCCGATAGCCGTAAAGGCTCCGGACAGAAGAATCGCGCCAAGATACCCGCCGATAACAGGGCCCCAGTCCAGGGAGCCGATCGTGCTTATGGAAATGGCGTAGATGAGAGTCGGCGCAATCATCAGGAGCGTGAGAGCATGGGCGGCGAAGAATTTACCGGCGACTATCTCTTTTTTATCGAGAGGCAGCGTTGCCAGTATCTCGAAGGACCCGCTCCGGTACTCCTCGGCGAAGACCCGCATGGTAACAGCAGGTATTGTAAAAGCGAAGATCAGAGGGAGGAGGTTGAAGAAATCCCTCATGTCCGCCCGGCCCGCCAGAAAAAAGGTGGAAAAGAAAAACCACCCGGTGATAACCAGGAAAATGGTCATGATGATATAGGCAATGGGAGAAAAGAAGTAGGACCGGAACTCCCTTTTGAAAACAGTGAGAATCGATTTTACCGACATTATTTCCCCTCCGAAGTGAGTATTCTGAAGATATTTTCCAGGGATTTCTTCTCCTGGAGAAGTTCCAGCATAATCCAGTCCCGTTTTTTCACTGTCTGGAAGACTTCGGCACGCAGATCGCGGACCGCATCCAGGCTGAAGTCGAGCTGACCCTCTTTTTCCGTGCAGTTTACGGCCGTGACCCCGTCTATTCCGGCGAGGACTTTTTCCGCTTCATCTCTTCCGGCGTCGCGAAGGGACAGACTGATTTTCTGATCGGCTCTGGCCGAGGATTTCAGTTCATCCATGGTTCCGTCGGCGGCGATTTTTCCCTTGTTGACAATGACGATCCTGTCACAGGTCGCTTCGGCTTCCGAGAGTATGTGTGTGGAGAAAATAACTGTTTTTTCTTTCCCGATCTCTTTGATGATGGACCGGATCTCGGCGATCTGGTTCGGGTCCAGTCCCGATGTCGGCTCGTCGAGGACGAGGATCCGGGGGTCGCTCATCATGGCCAGGGCCAGGCCGACCCTCTGCTTGTATCCTTTGGACAGACTGGAAACCGGTTTGTGCATGACCTCGCGGATGCCGCAGAGACCCGCCAGATCCTTCAGCCTTTTTGTTTTGACGCTTTTGTCGATTCCCCGGACCTGGGCAATGTAATCCAGATAGTCGTAAACGAGCATATCCGGATAGATGGGGGATGATTCGGGTAGATAACCGATCAGTTTTTTCGCTTCGATCGGATCTTTGCGGACATCGAGCCCGTTTACAAAGATGGTGCCTTCAGAGGGGGGCAGATATCCCGTCAGGATCCGCAGCGTCGTGGATTTTCCCGCGCCGTTGGGACCCAGAAGGCCCATAATCTGCCCCTCGGGTATATCGAGAGACATGTTGTTGACAGCACAGACATCGTCGTAATACTTGGTCAGTTCCTGAATGCTGATCATGGGTTCTCCTTTTATATTCCGCGAGCCCTTTTCTCTCCGTCCTCAGATAAAGGTTCCGGAAGAGCAGGGCTCACGTTGTTCAGGTGATTTTTCATTATGATAACAAAAAAAATAGGGGATTGTTACAAAAAAAACTCAGTCCTTTAAAAAACGGGAGTAAATGCTGTCAATAGTTCCCCAGGTTCTCAACCGGTTCAGGGAGTCATTCAAATCATCTATGAGGCTGTCGGGTGTGGATATATTCAGAGCGATGTAGCCGGCTTCCGATTCAACCGCCTCCAGAGCGACTTCAAAGTCCGCCATGTTGAGCCCTGTGCCATCCAGCAGCCGGGGCAGGGTGTATTCTGTATTGAGGATCAGGTCGATTCGTCCCAGAATCAGCTTGCTGATATTTTGTTCAGGATTTGTAACGGCTTCCATGTTTACCCCTTCTGAAAAATCCTGTTGAAGAAGGTAGTCGTGATTAGCCACCCCTCTTACAACTCCGACAACAAATTTTTTGGCATCCTCTATATTCGACAGCTGAATATCTTCTCTTTTTTTCAGCTTATAGAAACTGGTTTTAACCGGGGCGACTATTGGCCCGACCCATTTAAACTGGTTTTCCCGCTCTGTTGTGCGGTAGAGGATGTACATGAAGGTTCCCGCTTCATCATGAACTGTTTTCATGGCTCTGGGCCAGGGAACCGCTTCAATCGAGACGTATATATTGCATCCTCTGAACACCTCCCTGGCTATTTCCGTCGCTATTCCCGTAACCCTTCCCTGATCGACATACATGAAGGGGGGCCATGAATCAATCGTGTATCCCAGAAAGATTTCAGCTCCCAGGGGAGCGGTGAGGGAGAGCAGGAGGACCAGGATACCTATCTTTGCTTTCCGATGCAGCTCCATATAATGATTTTAGTTCATGGGCTTAATAAAAATCCATAATCCGGTGTATAATTCCCGGGAGGTCTTTGTGGCGATATTGATGTGGGTTCTCAATCTTTTTTCTCTCTTCTCCTGTTTCGGCGCTCTTGTCGTGCTGATTTTTCTGGTGGTTAAGAGCCGGAATGCTCTGTACTGGAAACTGCTGGCCATCATTGTCATCTTCGTGCTCAGTTACGCATCGGGTATGGCATCCTTCATACTCCGATACGGTTTTACCATTCCGGAAGTTCTCATAGAAGATATCATTCCCGCGGATCCTTCCTGGATGTATTATGCAGGAAATCTGCTCAATCTGATTCAGGCAATCCTTATCATCTCCCTGACGGGACAGATCCTTTCTGTACCTGTGAAGCGGACTTTTGTGTTTTTTATTCTCTTTTCGCTCCCCGCCTATTTTGTCCCCGATGCGATTCTTCTCTTCAATCCTCTTTTTGTCGCCGCTAAGGGGAATCTGTTCATCGTCATCAGGCTTCTCTTCGGATACGGACTTATGGAGTATGCCCTTCTAACCGGGATAAGCAGGCATAAGGTCTGGCGGAAATCCCGATCGAACTGGCTGTTCGTCATGCTTGTTCTCTTCGCATTCCCTTTGGTGCCCGCCATGCTTTTCGAAGATCTGATGCTCCTTTTCGGCGGCATGCTCGTCTATAATATTATAGAAGCGCTCGGATTTTTTCTGCTCATGTCCACAATCATGATCGCAGGAATCCAGGGACTGTCCTCCCGCTCCGGGACGGCCGGCGGCGCGGTCTCACTCCTGGAAATTTCCCGGGAATACGGGCTCACCGAAAGGGAGATGGATGTGCTGAGAGAACTGGTCGCTTCATCGAGTGCCAGCTATAAGGATATTGCTGCCAAACTGAATATTTCTCCGGAAACGGTGAAAACCCATGTCTCGAGAATTTACAGGAAGCTCGGAGTCTCGGCAAAGCAGGAATTGAAGTACAAAATCAACGGAATTCAGCTATAAAACCTCTCTGTCCCCCGAAAATCCCCCGTAAAAACAGCTCAATATCCCCCGTCAGGTGATTTTCCGCTTTCCCGTTCACACCTATCTTTTCTGTATCGATATCCCGAAAGGAGTGAAAAATGAAGAAAGCTTCAATTACTGTATTATCGGCTGCGCTGACAGTCATATTGTCTATTTCCTGCGGCAATGAAAAGCTGCCCGAAGGATTGTCCATGAGCGAGTGGACCGCTGTCTATCTGGAGCAGACTGTCAGGGAAAAGAAAATGAGAGGCGGCATCAGCGCCATGATCTATAAGGAAGGAGAAATCCTCTTCTGTGAAGGTTCGGGATGGGCGGATAGCGCCACGGGCTGGACGGTGGACGGCCGGACCCCCATGCCGGTCGGTTCCATTTCCAAAATCTTCACCTCTGTCGCCTTGATGAAACTGGTGGAGGAGGGCCGTGTCGATCTGGATAGTCCTGTGGGAATCTATCTGCCCCGTCTTAAACTGGAAGAGGGGAGAGAAATGGATTTCACTGTCCGCGACCTTTTGACCCATCACAGCGGCATTCCCGGAGATCTTTTCGCCGACTGGTTCGACCAGCCTATCGATCATCTTTACGAATTGCTGAACGGACGGCCCCTTATGGCGGAACCGGGAACGCTGTTCTCCTACGCCAATACGGGATTTACCCTGCTGGGACTCATTATCGAAGAGGTAACGGGACAGTCTTTTGAACATTATGTAGGGAAGACCGTATTCGAGCCGGCGGGAATGGCGCACAGTTATGTTCACAGTTCTGATGCCGATGCCGCCGGAGAGGAACTTCCCATCGGCTATTTCGAAAAAAGCGAAATTCCCGTTCCGAATCTACGGGATTATCCCGCCGGCGGATTTATTGTTCCGGCTGACGATATGGGAAGATTTATCACCGCTTTGTACCGGGATCACAGCATACTGAACAGGGAAACGCTTTCCCTGATGCTTACCGTGCAGAATGAATCCAATCCTGTGGACCGCGATTTCCAGATCGGGCTGGCATTCTGGCTTATCGATCCTTTTGGAACCGGCGAATTGACGGCGTCCCACGGCGGAGATCTCCCTCCCTACCATGCTCTCCTCATAACAATTCCGGAAAAGGAACTGGCTGTTTATGTGGCGACCAACGACAACGGCGGCGGCGGAACTATCGCAATGGAAACGGGAGTGGCTATTGCAAAAGAGCTTATCTCCAGAGAAGGATTATACGGTCATGATATGCATCCTTCTGAAACTATTGCACTTACAGGAGAGGAAATGGCTCCCTATGAAGGCGTATACGGCACGATGGCAGGGCTGATTGAATTGAAGCCGGCCAAGGATTATTTGAAAATGAAACTGGGGAAAATCCCCCTTGTCCTCAGAAAGCTGAAGACCGGCCGCTACAGCGCACAGCTGCGGCCCTTTAATCTCTTTACCCTTCCCGTACCCCAGCTGTCGGGGCTTGAGATAGATCTCTTTGAGGCGGAAGGAAAACAGTGGATGGGATTATGGATGCAGGGCGTGTATATGGGGGCCGGTAGCAGGCTGGACCCGGTTTCCTACAGCGAAGAGTATCAACAGCTGGTTGGTGATTATGCCGACCCTCGGGGTGCCAATATTCTCGAAGACGGCTCTTATGCCATAAGCGGCATTTCCATTATTGAAAGGGGAGGCCGGTACATAATGAAGGTAACCCTTCTGGGGCAGAACATTGAAATGGCTTTAAGGCCCGACGGGGATGGGCGGGCCGTGACCGACGGAGCGGGAAGGGGAATGGGAGACCTTGTTCTCTACCGCTTCGATAATGAGGGACAGCCCGTTCTCTCCTGGAGCGGTTTTGAACTGAAACGTTGATTTCATGAAAACCGGCTTCTATACTTGCTTATAGAGGCCGGTTTATGAAAATAACCCAGTTTCTCGATATGTTTATTCCCGAGAAACTCAAAATCGATCTGATCTCCTATTCCAGAGCCCGCATTTCGCTGGTTATTCTTCTTTTGAATATCATCCTTATGTTTTTCGTTTTTCTCTTTCATCTGCTGCTCAAAAGCATACCCCTGGGCAGGATCGGTATCAGCACCTATATTCTGCTATTCATGATACTCGCTTTTTCCCTGCTTCTCCTCCTGATGAAGAAAAAAGGGTGGATCCGCTTCATTGTCAATTTCTATCTTTTTCAGAGTTTTTCAGCCATCACAGCTGTTTTTCTGATTTACCAGGACAGGAATTTGAAATTCCTGCTTATTCTGCTTCCGGCGCTGGCCATTCTCTCCTTTACTCTGGCGGGGTTCCGAAACGGATTGATCTGGGCCGCGATAATAGCTTTTACACATATCGGGCTTCTGACATACGGGATGGGTCATGATTTCATCGGAAATTACGATCAACCCATGATCCTGTTAACTACATATTTTATAATCCTTATCGCAGCCTCCACTTATGAGTACATCACATTCAAACTGATGGTTCAGCTCGATTTCGAACGGAATCTCTACAAAGACAAGGCACATCTGGATAAACTGACGCAAATTCCCAACCGCTACCGCTTCGATCACTTTCTCGATAATGCCATAATCCGCGCCTATAACTGCGATGAGACATTCGCCCTCGTGTATATCGATCTCAACGGGTTCAAGCCGATTAATGATAGATATGGCCATAATGCGGGAGATCTTGTTCTCATAGCCATTGCGGACCGCCTCAGGAAAACCATCCGACATTCCGACCTGGCGGCCAGGCTCGGCGGCGATGAGTTTGCCGTAGTCTTTCAGAATCTCACGGAGAAAAAAAATATGGAAACCGCTGTCGACCACATCCGCCGGGCAATCGAAAGACCGATTGAAATCGAAGAGGGAATAACTGTTTCAGTTTCGGGAGCCATGGGGATACTCTTATACAGACCGGAAATGGGAGACCGGGAAAATCTGATCAGCCTGGTGGACAGCCTGATGTACAAGGCAAAAAAATCGGGACGTCCAGCCCTGTATCACGATGAAGAGGATCAGCTGTAAATCATATTGTAGAAGCGGTCGATCTTTCCTTCCAGCTCTTCGATGGAAACATAGCGGGCTTCGCGGATCGATTCCTTCCCATCGATATAGAGAATGATGCCCGGTATGGTGAAGATGGAGAATTCCCCCGCCGATTCGGGGATGATATCCATATTGACATAGGTCCCCTCAAGTTCCGGGTATTTGCCGATGATATCCAGCACTTTCATTTTAATGACCGTGCAGACGCCGCAGGAAGGGCGGGAGAGATAGACTATTCTCATTCTTCCGGAGTTTATGAATTCCTTCACTTCCTGTAATGTTTTATACTCGTGAAAACTGTTCACACTCTGGCCCCCTCGCGGAAATTGGACAGAAAGAGCTCGCGGCTCACATAGTTGGAATCCCCGGCAAAAGTCCCGTTTACATAGTAGCGCACATAAGGCACCTGGTCGTTGCCGAACACCGATTCCTTCACTTCCATAAAATCACTGAAATAAGGTTTTCTGTTATAGGATAAATAGTAAACCTTTACACCTTCATTTTCCATATCCACAAGCCATCTCTTCATAAAGAGCCACTGTGGACACCAGTCCTGGGTGAGGACTACGGCTACAAATCGGCTGCTGCTGAGAATTTCCTGCGGAATGTCTTTATTCTGTATGAGGCGCATGGCCTGGGAATCGCTGATTTCTGTCATATGCCGTTAATATAATCACTATATATTGTAAATGCAATAAAGTACTTGTAAAATAACGGCATATGAATAATCCACTGCTTTCGACAGAGAGAACGGAAGTCCACATCCAGAACCGCTCCTTACTGGAGCCTGTGATGGACTACTACAGAATCAATTCTGCGCATCTCTCTCCATGGGAACCGGAGAGGGATCAATCCTATTTCTCCCGGGAGGCTTTTCAGGAGAGGCTGGAACTCTCCGAACGGAACTTTCGAGGGGGGCAGTCTGTCCAGCTGGCCGCAATAGACAGGGCAACGGGGCAGCTCGCCGGAATCGCCAATTTCACAGGCATAATCAGAGGTCCTTTCCAGGCCTGTTTTCTCGGGTATTCTCTGGGCGAATCCTTTCAGGGAAAAGGGTATATGTCTGAGATTCTCGACAAGGCCATTCAATATATGTTCAAGGAACAGAAACTTCATAGAATCATGGCCAATTACATGCCCCGCAACAAGCGGAGCGGCAGCCTTCTCGAGAGACTGGGCTTTGAAAAAGAGGGTCTGGCCAGGGATTATCTTCAGATCGACGGGAAGTGGGAGGATCACATCCTCACATCGAAGATCAGGTCCGAATGACTGAAACGGTGATATTTCCACCCCTCAGCTCTGTACGTTCGAAAAACCTTTAGGAACGACCCGGATTCCCGAGTCAGGGTCTATGTGAATTCCCGCGGAGCGGTCGGCATCATCATTAAAACCTATTTCCATATCATTCAAAACGACATGTTTGTCGATGATGGCTCTCTGAATGCGGCAATTGGTAATTTTCGTATCGTTAAAGACGATAACCTCCGACAAAGTGGACCTTTCAATAAAAACCAGTGAAGAAATCACCAGATTGCTTCCCGTCACATCGGAGAGAAATGACCCTTCGCAGATCACGGCGCTCTCGACACTGCTGCTATTACAGGGATTTATGATTTTTGCCGGGCCGTAATTGTTGTTAATGGAAAAGAAAGGCCATTCCCGGCCGTAGAGGTTGAACCTGGGGGTTATGGAAACGAGATCCATATTCGCTTCAAAATACTCGCCGATCGTACCGACATCGCGCCAGTACCGGGAATCGGGACTGGAGTCGACAAAATCCTCGAACATTCTGTTCCCGTCCCTTTTTATTATAATCTCGGGTATATGATTGTTGTGGTAGTAGTCGTAACCCAGTATTTTGTTTTTCTTCAGTATTTTGGGAATGATGTCTCTTCCGAAGAGATTCCCTTCCCCTTCGATGACGCGATTGAGAAAAGATGTTTTAAAGGCATAAATGCCCATGGACGCGTAAAAAGTGTCATCGCTTGTCGCTCTGAGGGGAGTATCTTTGTCTTTTTCCCGGAATTCGGTGATTCTGTAATTTTCTCCAATGCCTATTGAGCCGAAGCTGGAGGCTTTTTGAAGGGGCTGGGGGATAATGCTTATAGCCGCGTCCCCTCCGTTCTCAATAAGAAAATCGGTGAAGTTCCTGTAATCCATTTTAACCAGATGGTCTCCCGGTACGACGAGAACGATTTCGGGGTTGTAATAGTTGATTTCATTAATGGCGTGTCGGACCGCATCGGCATCGCCGTTATCGAAAGCGCCGATCTGTTGGGGGCTGATAAAATTGATGAAACTGTCTGATTTCTCATCGGAAGCCCAGGCGTCCTTGATATGCCTGGTCAGAGATTTATCCATCCCCTGGGCCAGAACAAGGATCTTTCTGAATTCAGAATGATAGGCATTGCTCAGAGGGATATCGATTAGCCGGAATTTTCCGCCGACGAGAACGGCCGGTTTCAGCCTTGTTGCCGTTAAGGGCATAAGGCGCGTTCCCAATCCGCCGGTGAGAATTATGACAAGAACTTCGGTTTTCCTGCGTTTCATCAGTATAATTGTAATATTCTAAACTTTAAATACAAGAGAAATGAGCCGAATATTATGAAATTACAATCTATCGGGTCAGCCGGCCTGCGAAACCGCTGCGGGCCTGAGCGCCTGTTCCAGTGTCGTGTAGAGCTCTTTTAGGGAAAAAGGTTTTTTCAGATAGGACACCGCTCCCGCCTGTACAGCCTTCTCTCCGATTCTCCCGCCGCCCATACCGGTTGTCAGGACAACCGGTATAGGCCTTGTTCTCTCGTCTTCGGCCAGCATCCTGCATACTTCCAGTCCGTCGGGAGCCGGCATGATAACATCCATCAGGATGAGCTCGGGCGGCGGATTCTGCCTGGCTATTCTCAAAGCCTGGTTGCCGTTGAAAGCACTGAGTATCTCGTATTTATCTATTAACATTTCGGTCAGCATATCCTGCTGTTCCATCGAATCGTCGACAATTAAGATGCGGGGGAGTCTGTTTCTCACAATTCCCAATGATAACACATCGGATGAACTTTTTCATTTTTTTCTTTTTACTTCGGAGCAACATTATATTACCTTTAAAATATGGCCATTAAACTCATGGTCATGAACATTGAATTAAAGAGGTACGCATAATGTCTAAAAGAGAAAGACTGGAAATTTATCGCTGCGAAGTCTGTGGAAATATTGTTGAAGTAACTCACGGATCTGCGGGAACGCTTACCTGCTGTAATCAGCCCATGACTCTTCAGGAAGAGCATACTGCTGATTTTTCCACGGAAAAGCACGTTCCTATTATCGAAGCAACTGATAAGGGTGTAAAAGTAACAGTCGGATCGACACTCCATCCCATGGCGGAAGATCATTATATCCAGTGGATCGAAGTGATCAATGGCGATTATATCCAGAGAAAATACCTGAAGCCCGGCGATCAGCCTGTTGCCGAGTTCTTTGTTCCCTACAGCGATAAGCTGGTGGCGAGAGAATACTGCAACAAACACGGAAACTGGAGAAGCTGATTTCCCTGTTTCTGTGATTAAATATTGATAGAGCGCTTCCGTCGGAGGCGCTTTTTTTAATCCCTGTAGACAGTAATCCGGTTTCTCCCGGATTCCTTGGACTCATAGAGAGCCGCGTCGGCGTTTTCAATGAGCAGATCGAGATTATTCTCCCGGTTCGGGAAGGCGGACGCTATACCTATGCTCACCGTTACATGACCGGATACTTCCGAACTTCTGTGTTCCAGGGATTTTTTCTGAAGGAGGTCCTGTACCTTATTGGCAATTATCAAGCCTCCCTCCAATGCTGTCGCGGGAAGAATGAGAAGGAACTCCTCGCCGCCGTAGCGGATAATCATATCGGTCGATCTTTTTATCGATGACTTGAGAATAAATCCCAATTCTTTCAGGCACTTGTCTCCCGCCTGATGGCCGTAAGTATCGTTGTACTTTTTGAAAAAGTCTATATCCAGAAGAATGATGGTAATCTCGGAGCGGTCCCGGGACATGATGTTCCATATTCCCGGGATGAGCGAGTCCATCAGATGTCTGTTGTGTAATCCGGTCAGAGAATCGGTCGTGGCCATATCCTGCAGTTCCCGGGAAAAACTGTTTATGCCACGGGACAGAGTTCCTATCTCATCGACCCTTTCCGTCTCCAGGCCGACGGGAGAACCGCTCTCTTTTTTCCATGACCGTAGGAAGTCTGTAATTTTATGAAGGGGATTGATAAAAATGAACCGGATGAGGATGAGAATGACAAGGGTGAAGAGCCCTATAATCACCAGAATGAGGTCGATGAAAAGGGTTGTCACTTTTTTCCCGTATCGCCAGATATTTCTATCCGTCACCGATTCCAGAACAAGAGTCTTCCGCCCTTCCATGTCTTCCAGTGCTCTGTAGAGGTGTATTGTGTTCTCCTCTTTTTCCATTTTGAAGGATGAGCCGCTTATGTTCAGCTCATGGAGTACATCATCGCGGTTTCCGGTGTAAAGGGAGAACTCGCCCTGAACCACTTCTTTCATTTTTTCAATAAACGAGGCATCTATGACTTTGCCTATGATGAGAGTCCCTGCGGCGGGGCCGGAGCCGTCCGATTTGAATACGGGTCTCGCCGCCATGAAAAGAAGTCCCATGGACGTGTCGAGCAGTCCGGAGCGGCTGAAGTTCTCATCTCCATTGAATAAAAGGTCTCTCTGTTGTATGAATGTTGTGGAAAATCCTCCGCAGGGAATCTGTTCCCATTTTTCAAAATCGTAAAATTCTCCCCAGAGAAGATCGCCCGATCTGTTGTAGAAAAACATGAAATTCAGGGAGATGTTGTAAAGAGAATCGATAGAGAGATTTGAATCGACATAATCCCGGTTTCCGCTTTGGAGGAAATGGTAGGTATCGTCCCATAGGCTCCAGTCCAGAAGCAGGCGGTCGATATAGGAAGAATCTCTCCCGATAACCTGAGTCAGGCGGTTCAGATTCTTAATACTCAGCTCTTCCTCGAGCTGTATATAGCTTTTTTTTAAGACGGCTTCCTGCAAGGCGTAAATCAAAACGATCGTTACGGCCGCTGTAAGAAGCATGATGAGAAGAATCTTGCCGTACAAAGTCTCCCTGAAAAAATTCCTGACCCTCATAGTTTCATTATTGTACATCTTCAGAAGCAATTCTTGAAAATTCCTCCGAACCGTCGGAAACTGTTTATATGATAGACAAAATAGAATTCGGAAAAACAGGTCATTTGAGCAGCCGCACCATATTCGGGGCGGCCGCGCTGGGTTGGATCAGTCAGGAGGAGGCCGATCCCGCTCTGGATCTTCTTCTCAGTTACGATGTGAACCATATCGATGTGGCGGCCAGCTACGGCGAAGCGGAAGTGAGGCTCAAGCCCTGGCTCCGGAAACACCGGGACCGGTTCTTTCTCGCCACCAAAACGGAGAAGAGAACAAAAGACGGTGCCTGGCGGGAGCTGATGAGTTCTCTCGACAGGATGGGCGTCGACCATATTGATTTATGGCAGTTCCACTGTCTCATAGATGAAAAAGAATGGGATGCGGTTATGTCTGCCGGCGGGGCGCTGGAAGCAGCGATGGAAGCCCGGGAGAAAGGTATCATTGATTATATCGGAGTGACCGGTCATGAATATATCGCACCGGTTATGCATAAAAGAAGCCTGGAGCGTTTTGATTTTGATTCGGTCCTTCTCCCCTTCAATTACTATATGATGCAGGATGAAACTTACAAAAAGGATTTTGAAGAACTCATGTCGCTCTGCGCAGAACGCGGCGTGGCCGTACAGACTATCAAGTCTCTGGCCCGCTCCTACTGGGCTGAAGGTGAAGCGAGAGGGAACACCTGGTACAAACCACTGACCGAAAAAAGCGATATTGAAAAAGCCGTTCACTGGGTCCTGGGGCAGGGGGATTATTTTCTCAACACATCTGCCGATGTGAATCTGCTTCCTTTGATTCTGGAAGCCGCTTCGGCTTTTGAGAAAGCACCATCTTCCGCAGAAATGGACAAATTGATTGCGGAACGGGATTTTTCAAAAATATTCCCTTTTCCTGCCTGAATAGTGGAGAAAACATGAAAAAAAGAAAATTCATCAGTATGAGAGTCCGGATGTCCCTTTGGTTCAGTCTGGTCGCGCTGGTTCTCGTTACAGCATATGGAATTGTAAATCTTCTTCGGGAGAGAGATTCTGTAAGAAATAATCTCTCCCGGGAGCTGGCTTTGGAGACGGAGGTGACTGCCCAGAAAATCGACGGCTGGATCCGTCTGCGTATGGCGGCCCTTGAATCCCGTAAAACTCTGCTGGAAGAGGCCGGAGCCGTCGATGTGATCCGGACAGGCGGTTATGCGAATAACGGTTTTCTGAACGGCGATGCGGCGAAATACGGAGCTGAGTTCATGTATCTGGGAACTCCGGACGGAGAATTCTACTACGGAGGCGACTGGCTGGCTCCTCCTGAATTCGACCCGACAGCCCGTCCCTGGTATCTGGCCGCCGTTGCAAAGAGAGACACCATTTTCACCGATTATTATATAGACGCCAATACGGGTCAGCTCAATATTTCCATAGCGACCCCTCTATATGGAAAAGGGAACACGCTTCTGGGCGTTCTGGGGATCGATCTCTACCTCGACGAGCTTCTTGGTCTGCTGGATTCCGGGGAAAGAGAGGGTAAATCTTCCGCTTTAGTCGATCAGAAGGGAATAACCGTTGCCCATCCCGTCGCCGAGCTGGTCGGGGGTAACGTTCTGGATCTGAAAGACGATTTCGGTGGATCGTTTATGAAGCCGGTCGTTCAGGAAAGCAAAGGAACACAGGAATATGTCTTCAACGGTGAGATGAAAACCATGGTCTGGGAGGAAATCCCCAGTCTGGGATGGAAAAACGTAATGTTCGTCACCGAAGCGTATATGTATAATCCTGTCAAGCAGCTGATTTTTCTTTCGGCTGTCTTTATCAACGGAACCGTGCTGATCTTTATCATCATTACCATCCTCATATCATCAGCATTCGTAAAAAAAATAAAAGCAGTTTCCGATTCCCTTCAGGATGTTGCCGAAGGGGAGGGGGACCTCACCAGAGCACTGGAAACGACAACCCATGATGAACTGGCTGTATTAACTGAGAATTTCAACAGGTTTATCGATCTGATGCGGCGGATGATCTCCAGCATTAAAAGCAGCGCCGAGTCTACCATGGCGGCCAAGGACTCGCTCGTGGCGAATACGGAGGAAACCGCTGCGGCCATCAACCAGATCAGCGCCAATATGAATTCCATGGAAGGGCAGATTCAGCGGCTCGATGAAAGCATTTCCATCTCTTCCCGTTCCGTGGAGAGCATCGGCCGCTCCGTATCGGGGTTTAACAGCATAAGAGAGGAGCAGGCGGCCATTGTCGAGGAGACAGCGGCTTCCATAGCCGAGATGATCCACTCCCTCGAACAGGTGGCGAAAATCAGCCGCGAAAAGAAAGAAGTCGCGTCGAATCTGACTGAAACGTCCCGCAAAGGCGGAGAGCAGCTCGAAACGCTCAGCCAGGCTTTTAACGAGAAGGTCGTAAGCCGGCTCAGCGCCATAGAGGACATGACCGATATCATCCGGGGCATAGCCAGCCAGATCAATCTGCTTTCCATGAATGCCGCCATCGAAGCGGCTCATGCGGGAGACTCGGGAAAAGGATTTGCTGTTGTCGCCGATGAAATCCGCAAGCTTGCCGAAAGCTCGTCCAACAGTGTGAAAACCATCGATACGGTTATACGGGAAATCCGGGAAGGTGTTAACGAAACCGTTGAAAACACCGGTGAGACCGCTCAGATCTTCAGGGAAATGGATATCGTCGTTACCGATTTTGTCGCGGCGCTCAATCAGATCGCCAATAATACCAACGAATTGATGACCGGCAGCCATGAGATCGGACAGACGGCTCAGCGGCTTAATGAAATCACAGTATCCATTAAAGACAGCGCCGACTCCATGAAAACAGGTACGGAAGAGCTGTCCAGGGAGATGCTCAATATTGAGGATGTTTCGCGTACGGTTCTCGGGGGGATTCAGGAGGCTGTCGTCGGAGCCGGACAGATTGTTTCGGCCATGGATCAGGTTACCGGTCTTTCAGGTGAACTGGCCCGGAACAGCGAACAGCTCAAGAGCGAAATAGACCGGTTTAAAACCGACTAATCTATTTTATTCCTGTCGCTCAGGGCTGTTTTCTGCTGCTTGACGGCAAAACTGATGGCATAGACCAGAGCTATAGGCCACAGGGGAGTCAGAAAGAGGAAGATAAAGAGAATGAAATTGAACTTTTTAGCTCCCTCTTTCGGTTTTCCCCCTATCCCCGTAAATGTTGCCGCCAGATTCTTCAGCTCTTCTTTTTTTTCTTCTTCCGTCAGACTCTTATCTGTCGCTTTTTTCATGGCCTCTTTAAAGTCGCTTTCAAAAGATGTGCTTTCCGGCTCTTCCGACGGGAAAGTCTTTTCCTCCTGAACCGGTTTTTCATAAGCCGGAACACTTCTGTACGTATTATATCCTGCCGATTCGGGAGCTGCGGCTCCAATGGCCACCTGTTCCCCTGAGACAGTAATTCCCAGAGATCTGATCCGGGACATCTTTTTCACCAGCCTCGTCACTTTCGCTTCGCTCAGATCGAGCTGCGACGAGAGCTGTGAAACTGTCGTGTTTTTATAAAATTGCAGGGTATCGAGAATCTCAAGGCTCTGCCTTTCTCCATGGCGGATGATTCGCCCGATTATCTGCGAGGAGATAGCGGCGCTTCCGTAGAGGGCCAGGGCCAAAAGCCTGGGACCGAGAACCATCGGGGCCGAAAGAAAATAATCCTTCAGAGAATCATAATCTCCGATTGTCCGGAGCCAGGGCCAGGCGATAACAGCCAGGGGAATGATCATGATATAGGAGATGATGATGAGTAAGTCGTCTGTTTTGTAGATATTTCTGTTTTCCATAAAACTAAGAATAGAGAGAGCAGGGCAGGCTGTCAAATTTACAATTTCTCAGTTATTCAGTATCTTACTGTTTATGATTAAATCATCTGACAGGGATTTCTGTTTCGGCGAAATAAAGCGCGATCTTATCGTCCGGGAAGCCTTCGAACCGCGGCTCTGGGAAGAGATCAGAAACAGGGGCAGAATCCTGTCATTAAGCCGAAATGAGTATGCTCTCAAAGCGGGAGAGGGGAAACAAAATGGTTTTTTTGTAGCCAGGGGGCTTCTCATTCATCTCTACCTGAAGGAAAACGGCGAGCAGGTTGTCATGAGTTTCTCCGATGACCGGACCTTCCGCTTTATCTGTCCCGGTTCCTATTTCACAGGGGAAGAGGATTCCTGGGAGATCCTGGCTGTTGAAGACAGTCTTATCATTTCTCTCGGTAAGGATGATATGGAATACCTGTCCGGAAAATACCATGGCTTCAGCCAGTATTACCGGAATATGATTTCCGACGGCCTGGCCAAATTCTACCGGTTCAATGCCTTGCGCTTGTCCCTGACATCGGAAGAGTTCCTGAAAGTCCTCATCGAATCCTACCCCGGAATTTACCGGTCCGTCCCCGATAAATATCTCGCGTCTTTTATGGGAATTACCAGGGAGTGGTTCTGCAAGATAAAAAAGAAAATCAAAAATTGAACTAGTTCAATTGAAAGTCCATTGATGAGAGCTATAATAGGGCAAAATCTGTTTTCTGGAGATCAAATGCTGTCTATTATTCATCTGGTTCTGGTTTTTGTGGTGCTCGTCGTACTCAATGAACTCTTCCGCTTAAGCAAATGGTTCACATTGGCCGCTTTTATCCTTCTTCCTCTGGTCATGTCCTTTGCTGTGTGGCCTTCCACAACAGGGGTTGGTACAAGCGTCGATACGTGGTTTCACTGGGCAAAATTGTATTCCGTCGTCGTGGCTGCTGCTGGATTTACCTTTATGCGCTTTACCTCGCTCGGTGAGAAGAGCTATGCCAAAGCTTTTCCCCCTCTGATTCTGGCCCTGAACATACTTGAAGCGGTCGTCCGTGATTTCGAACTGGGCATAACGGCCGGCGGCGCCTGGCATTTTATGAACGGTCTGGCCGGACTCTTTTCCATCCTCGCCATTTCTGGATGGACAGGTATTTTCAGCGAAAAGAAGGATAAGCACGACCTCTTGTGGTTGGATATGACCAAGTTGTGGATCATCGCCTATGATGTCTGGAATCTCTCCTACATCTATTTCTGCGTTCCCGAGCACGCCACCTACGGCATTTCCGTACTCCTGGCCTGTACCGTACCGTCGCTTTTCATAAAGAAAGGGACCTGGATCCAGGCGAGAGCCTACACTCTGGGGCTCTGGATGATGTATATCATGACTTTCAACCGCTTTGTCGATACTCCCGGCGTTACTCTCATGCTTCCCGAAAGCACGGCTCTGAAATATGTTTTTGCCGTTCTCAGTCTGGGGTTGAACGGCTGGCTTGTCCTTGTCCATCTGAAAAAGATCCTGGGTGAAAAAGATTTCCGTCCCGGGAAAGTTCTTTATACCGCTTAGTTATGAAGAGGGAGCCCTATGGTAAAACAGGCTCCTTCTCCGGGACCGGAGCGGACGTCAAAGGTTCCCTTATGGTTTTCGGTTATTATAAAATAGGAAACGGACAATCCGAGACCTGTTCCTGATCCAACCGGTTTCGTCGTAAAAAAAGGATCGAAAATATGTTTCTTTTCTTCGCTGTTCAATCCCGGGCCGTTATCTTCGATCTCTATATAGAGCCGCATCTCATCGCTCCATATTCTCAGGATAAAACAGGGCGGTATCGCAGGACTGTCTTTTTCGCACATGGCTTCGGCTCCGTTTTTCAAAAGGTTGAGGATCACCTGCTGAATCTGCGATTTTGAACAGGGAACCGGCGGAAGGTTTGAGCTGTATTGCCGAACGATTCCAATGGCCTTAAAATCGAAGTGCTTTTTCAAATTGAAATCGGCAGAAGCCAGTTCCAGAATTTCCTCCAGCATTTCAACCGGGTCGTGAGTCGAATAGGGATCGTGGTCCACCCGGGAAAAACTCAGCATATTCTGGATGATCGATGAAGCTCTCTGCCCCCCTTCAGCTATGGCTTTCAGCATTCGGGGAATCCCTCTGTATTCCAGGTACCGGGTGAAATTATCCAGATCTACGCCGGACTGTTCGGCGGCTTTCCGGTTTGCCGGCAGTTCTGTGTCGGTCAACCTTTTGGACATCACTTCAGCCGTCTGCATAATCCCGGCCAGAGGATTATTGATTTCATGAGCCATCCCCGCGGCCAACCCACCGATGGAGAGCATCTTTTCGGATTGAACCAGAGCTTCCTGATACAGCACTTTATCTGTAATATTATCGATACGTAGTACCGTATCTCCTTTGTTGCTGTCCGAAAGGGGGTACAGAGAAATCTCCTCGTGAATCACTCTGCCGTCAAGTAGCCTTGTCCTCCTTATCCCTCTGAACTTATCAGTATCCTGACCATTTCTGTAGTATTCCCCAAGATCGTGGCTGAGATACTTGAGGACTTCGCCGACCGGTTTTCCCAGGACCTCGCTTTCATTCAGGGCAAACTGATTTTCAGCGCTTCTGTTCCACCGGGTAATGCGACCGGTGCTGTCCAGGCAGATAAGTACCGAGGGGAGAGAATTGACAATATCGTTTATATAATTTTTTTCACGGTTCAGTTCATCGATCTTTTTCTGAAGTTCCGGGTAATAGCTCTTTCGTGAAGAAGAACTCCCCAGCCCGATGAGATTTTCAAGATCGTTCTCCCTTTTGCGTTCTTCGTCTATTGATCTATCCTCTACATGGCTTCCCGGTAAATCGCCGCCAGATCAGCGGCATCGGCTTTACGCGGATTTGTAATGAGACAGGGATCTTTTTCGGCTTTCTCCGCCAGTACCGGTATGTCCGCATCGGATACGCCTCTCGAGCGGAGAGAATCCGGAATCCCGACTTCCTTTTTCAGCCCGGTTATCCTTTTTGTCAATTCTTTTCTGACTTGTGACTCGGACAATCCATCCGTACCGATAGACATCGCCCCGGCGATATCACGGTATCTTTCCGCTGCAGCGGAAAAATTGTAATTAACCACATGCTCGAGAAGCAGGGCGTTGCACTCTCCGTGGGGAAGGTCCAGATAGCCGCCGAGACTGTGGGCCATGGCATGAACCGCTCCCAGTATGGCATTCGAAAATGCCAGACCGGCTTGCATACTGGCCAGCATGATATTCTGCCGCAAGATGCCATTCCGCGTATCGCTCATAAGTGGCGGAAGATTCGTATTGATCAGCCGTATAGCTTCAAGAGCGTACATATCGGTAAGTACGCCGCTGCCCGTGGACACATAGGCTTCAATGGCATGCACCAGGGCATCGATGCCCGTACAGGCCGTGAGGTAGGGATTCATGGTATAGGTGGTCTCGGGGTCGATCAAAGAGACATCGGGAACGACCGACTTGCTGATGATGGCGATTTTGACTTTTTCATTTTCATTATTGATAATGGCAAACTGCGAGACATCGGCCGATGTTCCGGCAGTCGTGGGGATGAAGATGAGAGGCGGAACGGGGAAATCTATTTTATCGACCCCTTCGAACTCGAGAATGTGGCTGTCGTTGGATACGACTATGCCGATACCTTTGGCGCAATCCATAGGACTGCCGCCGCCAACGGAAATAATCAGATTGCAATTATGTTCTCTGTATTCCTGTGCTCCCCGCATGACTTCGGAGGAACGGGGGTTGGCGCTGACCCCGCTGAAAATGTGATAGGGTATATTCTCTTCTGTAAGGGACTCTGTCACATCCTTCAGCCATCCTGCTGCTGTTACGCCCGGATCTGTAACGATCAATACTTTTCTTGCCGAAAACCGGGTGGCATATTTGCCTGCCAGTTTTCTGGCTCCGGAACCGAATAAAATCTCCGGAGCGACGAATTTCCGTAAGTTTAAAATTCCCGACATCTTAAACTCTCCTGATTTTATTATAGGGCATGGAAACCTTTTGTTCGAATTTTCAGAAAATTTCAGGTTTCTATTTGGAAAAAAATGTTATAGTCTCTAAATCGGGTTAGGTGATGATCTATCAGCAGGAAATCAAAGAAGTAAACGATTTTTACGATCGCTATAAAGACAGCAAAATTGTATATTCTCAAAGCGTGGTACAGGATATCGGTCTCGTGCAGAGGGATACCGTTATAAAGTTCGGCGACCAGGTTATAAAAAGTGTTCTGATTTCCTCTACTATGGAAGACTTCGTCTTTATGAGTGCCATCTCCGATTCCCTGAAGGAAGCTATTTATGAGTTCGGCGGATATCTTAAAATCCAGCTGAAGTTTATAGATCCCGAAACATCGAAAAGCATACTTTTTACACTTGATACTAAATTTCTGAATTTCAACACTCAGGGGCTGACGCGAAAGGATCTTGTCTTTATTGCCATGAAAATCAGGCGGAAAATTCCCAATGACCTCATCCGGCTTTTCGGTCTCTTTCACACGGATCAGGAGCAGAAGCTCCGGGATAAAAAGAAAAAAGTGGAGTGCCTTCTTTTAACCAATGACAGGAAAACCGATTGCCTGACCGAGAAAATATCCAAGACGGAACTTGTCCTGAGGGTGGAGGAGGAAGAGAATATCTCCCCCAATCAGAAAGTTCTGGCCATTCTCAAGGTGGTCAGAACCGGCGAGGTTATAGAGATCATCGGAAGTATTTCATCGCGGTCAAGAGAACCGGATGGATCCCAATCCCTTACAGTATCCTACGCGATAGATGACCAGAGCCCCCGCTTCGGCTACAGCATCCACGTCCTGAAAAATCTCATTAATACCTGACTACAGGCTTGCCGCTCCGTATTTTCTCTCATTATATTTGAGCCATGGAAGATTTAAGCAAACTCAAATCATTTAACGAACTCATCAGCAATAATGAAAAACCCGTTCTGGTCGATTTCTATGCCGACTGGTGCGGTCCCTGCAAGATGGTGTCTCCCGTAATAAAGAGAATCGCCGGAGAGTATAAAGGGAAACTGATAACCGTAAAAGTCGACACGGACAGGAAGCCGGCCATTGCCGGAAAGTACCAGATCAGCAGCATTCCCACAATCATGATGTTTTTCAAGGGCCAGCCTGTCATGCGGCTCCAGGGGGCTCATCCTTATGAGTCGATCAAGAGCTCCATCGACTCCAACTGGCCCCTCTGAGCGGTCTTTACCTCCATTTCCGGATTTACTTTATATACCCCAGCCACTTTGCCTGCTGGCTCAGCATAAGATCCACCATTTCATTGACTCTGGTAATGGTGGTCATGGCGGGATTGGCCAGAACGGCCTGGACAACGAGGTCGCGGCTGCCCTTCAGGATGGCATCGGCGGTCAGGTCATAGACGCCTGTGTAGTTGCGGAGCAGGGCGGCGAAGCCTTTCGGATAATTTTCGATTTTTATCCCTTCCAGCCCCTTTGCCGAAACAATGGCCGGCACTTCCACGGCGACGAAGTCGGGGAGGGTGTCGATCAGTCCGTTGTTCATGACGTTGACGGCGCTTTCCTCGTATCCCATGTCTCCGACGATCCCTTCCATAATGGGAACGACTCTTTCATGGAGCTCCGAGTCATCGATTTCCATCCGGCTTTCTTCAGATAGAGCGAAGCGGTAGAAGTTGTAGAAATCCAGGATTCCCCTGTGATCGGCGGCATCCTGTGCCCAGGGTATATATTCGCCGAAATGGCTGTCCACGGTTATGGGCAGCAGATGGTAGTTTGCCAGGATCTCTTTAAAGAGGGTCCGGTCCGCCCAGGGGTAGGAGGATTCCTCCCTGTCCAGAACATGGCGGTGTACCGCCCCTTCGGTTTCGGGGATTCTGCCGGTTTTCCGGGTGTAGTTCCATATGTCTGTGTAACCCGGTTCTTTTTCAAAGAAAGCGGGAGCCTTGGCCAGAATATCGCCGTAGGCGTCCTTTCCCGAATCCTTGTATTTGGCTTCGAGAAGGACGCTGAAGTGATTGAGTCCCGCCGCCTGCAGTTCCAGGTTTTCAAATGGGGTTTCAAGAATTGCGGGAAGATAGCGTTCCAGAGAGGCTATTTCATGACAGAGCCCGATGAACTTCAGATCGGGGTATTTTCTCAGAACAGTTGTGGTTATGGCTGTCATGGGGTTGGAGTAGCAGAAGACATAGGCATCGGGGCAGTATCTGACCACATCGTCACAGATTTCGAGTATGGGGGGGACGATGCGCAGGGCGTGGAATATTCCTCCGGGACCGCCGTTCTCTCCGTAGATCTGCTTGACTCCGTACTGCAGGGGCGTGTTCCAGTCCTGGTCCCAGAGGGCGAACCGGTCTCCCACTTCTATGGAAATGATGACAAAATCCGCATCTTTAACGGCTTCTTCCCTGTTCGTTGTGGCAGTCAGTCTGAAATCGGCTTTTTTCTTTGCAAGATAGTCCCGGCCGACTCTGTAGACCTTGTCGAGGGCTTCTCCGTTTATATCCATCAGGCATACTTCTGAACCTGCCAGGATTCTGCTGTTGAAGATATCTCCCATGGAACCGCAGCCGAACTGGGCGCTTCCGGCACCAATCAAAACAATTTTCACTTTGAACTCCTTCTATAATATTGTATTTATCTTATATGGACTTGTATCCTACTAGTCGATATTAGATCTACTTAAGGGGAATATCCAGGGAATTCACTTATCTAAAACTTTTAATACTTGTACTTTTCCAGGATTTCATCTCATAGTACCGGGTATGGATTATATCGGAGAAATGAAAGCGATTCTCGATCACTCGATCGGAAGGCTCGATAAAGAATCCCTTCCCTGCCATATAGCTCCGAGGAAGGGATTGAGGAAAATGATTCCCGGTCATATTTTTCACGACTACCCGGAGGTTTTTATCCAGACGAGAGGGAAGACCTATTTCACTTTCCCGGGAAGCCGGTTGGTTTTATCAGCGGGCGAATTTCTCATCGTTCCTCCGGAAGTTCCCCACGGAGAAGAGATCGGCCGGGTGGGGGGTGAGTTCGAAACACTGGTCATCACACCGGCGACAGGGTATGTCCAGTGCCATATTTCACGGGAAAGCCGGGAGAACAAACCGGTCATTCTTCATTATGAGACTTTTGAGCAGGCGGAACAGGTCAGCATCCGCCAGCTGACCGATCTCATTGTGGAAAAAAGCGCCCTGTCCGGCACGTACAGTCCCTATATCATCCGCGGCCTGCTTCTGTCTCTCTTTGCATCGGTCAGGATTCTTCTCGAAGGTTCCGGGAAGGAACTGAAAGGTAATCCGAGAATCCGCGATGTTAAAAATGCTGTTCTGTCATCCTTTCATGAGAGTTCGCTGAAAGTTTCGACTCTGGCCGAGCAGACGAACTGCACGCCCGATTATCTCTCCTGGCTGTTCCACCGGGAGACGGGGATGACCCTGAACCGCTATATCAATAACCTCAGGCTCAACAGGGCTTCGGATCTGCTGAAGAATACGGACTACGCCGTTTCCGAAATCGCCTGGATCTGCGGGTTCAGAAGCCCCGCCTACTTCTCCCGGATTTTTTCACGGGAGTTTGGAACAGCTCCTGGAAATTTCCGCAGGAGGCGATAGAATTTCATCTCTTTGAAGTGTATACTATCTACTATGGAAAAATGCCGATGCAGCTGGTGCGGCAACGACCCTGTCTACCTTGCATATCACGACAGGGAATGGGGCGTTCCCGTCTACGATAACGAAACCAAGCATTTTGAAAATCTTGTTCTGGAGTCCGCTCAGGCCGGGCTTAGCTGGATCACAATCTTAAAGCGACGGGAAAATTACCGGAGGGCTTACGAGGGGTTTGATCCGGAAAATATCGCCAGATGGGGCGAGCAGGACGTTCTCAGGCTACTGGGCGACGAGGGGATTATCCGGAACAGGAGAAAAATAGAATCATCGATCAACAATGCCCGCCGCTTTCTCGAAGTAAAAGATGAGTTCGGCAGTTTTTCCGATTATTACTGGCATTTTCAGGACGGCATCCCCATTGTTAATCATTGGGAGAGACAGGAAGAGGTCCCGGCAAAAACGGAGCTGGCGGAAATTATAGCCAGAGATATGAAGAAAAGGGGATTCTCTTTTCTGGGGCCGGTCGTCACCTATGCCAATATGCAGTCCGTCGGAATGGTAAACGATCATCTGGTTTCCTGTTTCCGTTTCGATGAAATTGAAAAGAGGAAGTTAAATGGTTCTGCTTGACGATGCCGAGTGGATTGAAGTCCGCAAGACGAACTTGAAGTACTACAATGATATAGACCTCTATTACCGTACGCCTTCCGGCGAGATCCTGCTCTATAAACAGGCCGGACTCGCCTATGACAAATCCTATCAGGACAGGCATCCCTACAAGGGAAAGCTCTATATCACTCCCGAAGACAAGCTGAAAAGCCTGGAGATTATCCAGAAGGAATTCAGCCGCAACCTGACGGCTAACCTGAAGAAAAAGAAGACGAGCGAAGTCAAAAGGGAATTGGTCAGCATCGTCGGCGAAACCCTGTCCCAGCCCAGAAGCGGAAGCCTCCGGGTCGTGCCCAGCACCGTCAGCGCCATTGTGGAGAGCTATTCCGATCAGCCTCACATTGTCAAAAACCTGGCGATCATGTCCCATATCGATTATTCCACAACAATCCATTCCATCAATGTTATGGCGCTGATGATAAATTACTGTTTTTATACGAAAAAACCCGATAAGGTGACCCGGGATTACGGTCTGGCCGCTCTGCTTCACGATGTGGGCAAAGCCGATGATTCTTTCCCCGATACGATACTCCATGAGAACCGGAAGCTCACCGACAGGGAATTTGAAATCGTTAAAACCCATCCCAGACTGGGAGTTGAGATACTTAAGGAATATGGAAAAGAGTTGGAAGTGGCTATTCCCGGTGCTCTTGAGCATCATGAGAAACTCAATGGCAGCGGGTATCCCGAAGGCAAAACCGAAATTTCAGAATGCGGGAGAATCCTCGGGATCATCGACTGTTATGAAGCTATAACCAACGACGAGCGTCCCTACCGGAGCGCCATGCTGCCGATCAAGGCTCTCACTCTTCTCAAGGAAGAAGTGGATAAAGGGCATTTCGACAAGGAGATCTTTAAAAACTTCGCCTACAGCCTCGTAGACAAGGATGCGGCGAAACTTCATGACTGACAGGAGAGGACGATATGACTGTTGAAGCGGGAAACCGGAGAATCAAACCGGGAAAAATTGTCTGCGTCGGCCGCAATTATGCGGCTCATATAAAAGAGCTGGGCAATGAAATTCCGGAAAACATGGTGCTCTTTATGAAACCGGGCAGTTGTGTCACGGAAAAGCTTGCCAGTTTTCACTGCGGCGAGCCGCTCCATTACGAAGCTGAAATCTCATTCCTTTATGAAAAGGGTCGGTTTTCCATGGCGGCGATCGGTCTCGATCTGACAAAGAGGGGCTTGCAGAGCCGTCTCAAGGAAAAAGGTCTTCCCTGGGAACGGGCCAAAGCCTTTGACGGAGCCGCGTTATTCTCGCCCTTTGTCCCTTTCGGCGGCGATTTTTTGCATCTTTCTCTTGTCCTGGAAATTAATGGCACAATTGTTCAATCCGCTTCGACGGACCTTATGATGTACAAGCCCGATCAGATCTTAAAGGAGATCACCTCCTTTATGACACTGGAAGAGGGAGATATTATCATGACCGGTACACCGGCAGGTGTCGGGAAAATTGAAGAAAATTCTCTCTTCAGAGGGGTCCTGAAGGAAGGGAAAGCCATTCTCTCTGAAAGGTCCTGGCAGGTTTCTCAATAATAAACACTTTTTTAAATAAACTTTTTTACTTCCGGTCCCAACCTTTTCGTCAGGAGATCTGAGAATACCATGACCGGATTTTTTCCATGTTGTTTTCCGTGCTGTGCTCCAGTTTCAACTCTCTCAGGATCTGGCTGTCTCTTGCCGCAACTTCGGCCCGGAGTTTCCAGATCCTACGATCGACCACGAGTCCCCGGGCGGGGCATTGCCCGTTGACGCATGCCACATCGTTCTCCGACAGCAAAAGGGGCCTGGAACCGCATAAAGGACAATCCCTCAGTTCCATTTTCAATCCCCTCCGTCACCTGGAATTATACCCCGGTTTATTTAAAAATCAAATTACTTTCCCGTAAAATCGCTCAGGGAAATGCATGACGCTTCATGAAAGGAGGTGCCGAGCCGCGATAATACGCCCTTTATCTCTTTTTCATCGCCTTCAACGCCCAGAACGGCATAGGCTTTGTTCCCCCGTTTCCCCAGCTGGAGATTCTTGACATTGACATTGACCGAAGCCAGAGCTGAGAGAAGTATGAGCAGTACGCCTTTTGAGTTGTTATGGCTTGTGATAATCATACAGGAGCTTATGGGAATATTCATTTCGATGCCATCGATCTCCAGGATTGTCGGATTGTCTTTCTTGGAGCTGCGAAGGGGATACATCTCTCTCTCTTCAAGGCTCAGAAAGCTCCCCGGACGGGTGCTGGAAGCGAATTCCAATGCATCGTTCAGTCTGTCTTCCTGCCCGCTGAGAGTCAGGAAGGCTGTGGCCGTTCCGTCGCTGCTGTAATCGAGCCATGCCGTTTCCACATTGATGCTTTCCGATGCCAGAGCGTTGAATAATACAGAGAGCACTCCCACATCGTCGCGATGGAGGGAATAGAGCCCTTTCATCTTCACCTGATTTTTGACAGCGCTGTTTTTATCCGATACGGTGATGGATTTTTCTCCGGTTCTGGCCCTTATGATATCCGTATCCCCCGAGGCGGTGGATCCTGGAAAATCCGCAAGGAGATCGCGGAACTTTCCTCCGAAGGAGAGATTGGGAAGGCGAAGCGGTTCCGTTCGTGAAAAGCGCCTTTTCAGAAGTTCGATCGCCAGATTCAGGTAGTTGTAATGTTCTTCCGAGTTCACTTTTTCCTCAACGGGGTGCTTGATGGGGATGCCGTTTCGGTAACTCAGGTACCAGGAGTAACCGGCTTCCCTGATGTACTGGAGCGCCAGCTTGTAGTTCTGTCCGTAATCTCCGGGATGGTGACAATCCGTTCCGATTGTGACGGGAATGTTCAGCGCTCTGGCCCGCTTTAATACCGCCATTTGCGGGTAGATCCCGCAGCCTTTGACATGGCCGGCCATGTTGACATCCAGAGAGAGGTTGTACTCGCTTATCTTCTCCAGGAGAAGGCGCATTTTGACTGCCTCGGGTTCATCGGAATCATTGAGTTCCGCAAAGCATTCGGGGAGTCCCGTATAGAGTTTGGGGAGATCGATATGACCGACGACATCGATGATTTTGTAGGTCGTGTCGACCATTTCCATCATTTCCTCCAGGTATTCGACCCATAAGCGGCTTTTATCACCCCTTTTTTCCAGCAGTCTTTCCGTTTCGGCGGTTGAGCCGTCGTAGGCGATTTTCTCTTTGGAAAAGTGGATTGATCCGATGACGAAGTCGATTCCGTCGGCCTGGAATATTTTGGATTTGTTCCATTGGAGGCCCAGGCCCGTGCCGAGCCATTCCAGCTCGATCCCGTGTATGATCGTTATCCGGTCCCCGTATTTCTCTTTGAGCTCTTTTATATGGCTTCCGTACTGGAAATAAGCGGCATCACCGCGGATGAATTTGATATCGGTGCGCCGTTCCGCGTCGTAGCGGTAACCGGTGAGCCGGGGCGTGTGGACGATGAATGTGACAGAAGGGTGCTCCAGTTCAATGGCTTTCAGGACAATTTCTTCCAGATTGTCGATGCCGTGTTTCAGATGGTCTTTGCCTGTGCCGGCGTGTATTCCGTGAGTTTCATATACAAACATGGTCTATAATAGAATTCTTTTGAAATTACTGTATAGAGAAACAGATGAGTTTTTTTTCAGGATCTCCTTTTTTTCGTCTCCAGTAATTCATAGAGCGCCGGAATAAAAAAGAGGGTGATAAAAGTGGACGTCAGCATTCCCCCCAGAATAACCTGTCCCAGCGGGGCGTACATTTCCGCTCCGTTACCCCGGCCCAGCGCCATGGGAAGAACCCCGAGCATGGTTGTGAGCGTTGTCATCAGGATGGGCTGGAGCCGCGATCCGGCGCTTTCCAGCAGAGCTTCCCTTATGCCCATATCTCTTTCCCGCCGGAGGAGATTTGTATAGTCCACCAGAATGATCGCGTTATTGACGACGACGCCGGAGAGGGCGATCAGTCCCAGGAAGGCTATGAAGGAGAGGACGGAACCGAAGACGTTGAGTCCGAACACCAGACCGATTAGGCTGAAGGGATAGGCCGCGATGATGATAAAGGGCTGGCGGAATTTTTCGAACTGAATGACCATGACGGCGTAGACCAGGAAGAGGGCGATCAGCAGAACCGTTATCATGCCGGGCAATTCGTCTTCCAGCATACCGGCCGTGCCGCCGGTACCCCTCGTAATGGTCGACGGGAAGGCCATCTCCTCCAGTTTGCTGTTCATCCGCTTGTCTATGGCGGTTACGTCTTCGCCGAAGTAGTAGCCTGTTATGGAGGCGTGGTAAAGTCTGTTTTCGCGGCTGACCGATCCGGGCGTCCTCTCCGTTTCCATTTCCGAAAAGGAGCTGTAGCTTATCGTGCTTCCCATGCTGTTGAGAAGATGCATTCTGTTCATTGAGTCGGGAGTCAGCGGTTGCTCATGAAGGTCGGAAATGAGCGTTATGTCCCTTATGACCCCGCCGTCGCGGTAGGATCCTACCGTATCACCCAGGTAGAGAACGGTTCCCGTCGCCGCAGCTTCATAGGTACTGAGTCCAAGCTGACCGATTCTATTGGGATCTATGACAAATTTGAGCTTCATATTATCGGCTCCGGCGCTGTTATCCACATAATAGACCGAGGGGTCCTGTCTGATTATGTTTTCCACGGTTTCCGATGCCAGCTCCAGCTCTTCGAAATCGGGGCTGTAGAGATCGACGATGTAGCCGCGGCCGCCTGTGGCATAGGTTATAAGTGTATCGAGGCCTCCGTTGAAGAAGAGGGCTTTGACATCGGTCACATTGCTGTTGATTTCCGTCGTCAGGATTTTATTGATTTCATGGGTGCTCTGCTCTCTCCGGTCCGCCTGGACCAGGAGGACCGAGCCCGTGGCCCTGCCGGGAGAAATCTCGAAGAACATGGTTTCAATCCCCTCGACCCGGTCCCTGATTATTTTTTCTATCTCTTCGGTTTTATTTCTGCTTTTTTCCAGAGTGTATCCCGCGGGATATTCCAGATGGATTTCTATCTCTCCCGTATCCAGAGAGGGGAAGACATTCATTCCCAGAGTCTGAAGGGACAAGCCGCTGATGATGAGTACCGCAGCGGCAAAGGTGAAGATGAAACTCTTTTTATCGAGCATTTTTTCCAGCCCGCTCCGGTAGAGATCCGACAGCTTATCCAGCCAGTTGTGTTCTTTTTCCCGGGCTGTACCGGGCAGGTGGGCCGAGAGGAAAGGAACGACAATAAGGGAAACGATGAGGGACGCGGTGAGGCTGAGGATTATGGTTACGGCGATGTTCCCGAAGAAAATCCCGACGATTCCCTTGAGGAAGAGCATGGGAAGGAAGACGCTTATGGTCGTCAGAGCCGATGCGAGAACGGCGTTGCCCATTTCCATCGCCCCGTTGATCGATGCTGTTTTCTTATCCAGCCCTTCGCTCATGTGCTTGTGGATATTTTCCATGATGACGATGGAGGCATCGACCACCATGCCGATGGCCACGGTAAGGCCCGCCAGGCTGAGGAGGTTCAGCGAGAGGCCGGCCAGCTTCAATCCGATCATGGAAAAGAGAATGCTCAAGGGGAGCGATACGGAAATATAGAGGGCGAAGCGGATATTTTTCAGAAACAGAAAAATAACGGCAAAGGCGAGAACAATCCCCAGCAGGAGAGATTTGCTGATGGACCAGACCGCATTGAAGGTCACCCGGCTTTCATCCTGGATATAGTTGAAAGCGTCCACATCGGTCCGTTCCTCCGCCAGGCCGGAGAGTATTTCCTTCGCTTCCTTAATGATCTTCAGGACATCTTCGCCATCGCGGCGGTACATTTTGAACAGGATGGTCTCTTCCCCGTCGGCCATGAGCAGCGAATTTTCCACCGGAGGCAGAAGCTCTATGTCAGCTACATCCCCCAGGAAGATCGGGCTTCCCGCCCGGGAACCCACAATCAGCCGGTTCAGATCATCGAGCGAACGGAAGTCTCCGGCCGTTTCCAAGACCAGGCTCTTCCCCCTGTATTGGACGGAACCGGCGGGAAGCGAGCGGTTATTGCTGCCGATTATCCGGCTGACTCCCAGTACAGAGAGGTTCAAAGCTTCCATTCTGCCGGAATCGAGCCCCGACAGGGTCGCCAGCTGTTTTTCAAGAGGAATGGACACTTCGTCGTTGACCCGGTCCGCATCGGCTCCGGGATAGAGGGAAATGACATTATACATGGGCATATTCACATCGGGGATGAAGGATACGGGGGTGCTCAGAAATGAGAGGACGCTGAATATGAGAAGGGATACCATCGAAATGATGACAATGGCCGGATGCATAACGGCGAAACGGGATATTTTCATCAGTTCGCGCTCCCGCCGATTACCCTGACTTCCTGGCATTCGCTCAGAAAATGCTGTCCTTCCACAATAAATGCCTTCCCGGCGTATTCATACGAAAGGGCGAATCCATCGTCCCCGTTGAAAATTTCCCCGGGAGTGATGGAATGAACCAGATTCCCCTCATCCACATACCACAGCTGTCCTTTTCTGGTAAGAGCGTCATAGGGAAGAGAGATCTGATCCTCCCTTCTGTCGAGGATGAAACTCACTTCCATATACATTCCGGGAACGAGGAGCCCGCCCTCTTCAAGCTTGACGGTCACCTGGAATTTCATCGTGCCCGGTTCCACGTTGACGCGCTGAACGATACCTTCAATCGGAGATTTGACGCGGCTGTATTCGTACTGCACTCTGGCCAGCTCATACCGGGATTCGGTTGCCTTGTAATTGGTTTCCACCGTCTGGAACTGCTGTTCACTAATCAGGCTCTTTTCATACATGGATTTGTACCGGTTCATATCATCTCTGGCCAGACTGAGAGCCGCCTGTGCCTGCTGGAGATTGAGAAGAAGGCTTTCGTTTTCCAGAAGGGCGATGAGCTGCCCCGCTTCCACTTTCTGCCCCTCTTCCACGGGAACCGACTGAAGAACTCCGACAGCCTGAGGATAGACGGCGACAGTATGGTCGCTTTCCACAAAGCTCCGGACACTGATTCTTTTCTCCAGAGTTCCGCTGCGGGGCAGCATGGTGACGACAGGAACTTTGATCTCCTCAATCATCTGTTTCTGTTCACGGTTGCCGCTTTTCCAGGTAAAAAAGATGATGCCGGTCAGAACTATGACCATGACGATAGATAATTGAATCCGAATCCGCATAAAAGCCTCCGTTTCCATACTATGCAATTCCGGACTGGCTCAGGTTTTACCTGGCTTTTCTGCTCGCCTGGGATTTCGCCCTTATTCTGGCTGAATATTATTACCATCTGGCTTATCTCTACAGCGACAGGTATTTCCTCCCGGCTATCGGGATTATGCCGCCCTATCTGTTCGCGCTGGTTCTTCTGATGCTCGTCGCATGGCAGTTCCGCCGGCGGATGTTTATTCTCATGGTCGTGCTCCGAACGGTTCTGTCGGTGTACATCATTTCTCTTATAAACGAGCTGGAAGGATTGAAATGGATTATCTGGACGATCTTTGAGACGGCTAGCCTTTTTATAATGGGCGGAATTGTCTTTTTTCTGGTCAGCCAGCTGAAAAAACAGCGGGAGGATCTGAAGTCCATGAACAGGCAGATCAGCCGGCACGCCGCCACGGCGGAGGAACTGGCCGTCAGCTGGGAGAGGAACCGGCTGGCACGGGAGCTCCACGATACGCTGGCCCACAGCTTCAGCGCCCTGGCGGTCCAGCTCGAAGCGTGCCGCAGGTTTCTGGATCAGGATAAGGATAAAGCAAGGAAATTCCTCGAGGAAGCCCATAAGATCACCGTTGACGGATTAAATGATACGCGGGCCGCCCTGAAGGAGCTGCGTTCCGCTCCTCTGGAAGAAATGGGTCTTGTTCTGGCTTTAAGAGAGGCTGCCGTAAAAGCGGCGGACCGGTGCGGAGCGGAACTTGATCTGGACCTCCCCGAAGCCGCCTTATGTTCCATCCCGGAAAGGGAGGAGCAGATGATCTACCGCATTGCGCTGGAAGCGCTGGAGAATGCTGTCCGCCATTCCGGGGCTTCTCGGCTTTCGCTCAAATTCAGTTTCACCTCCGGTTCCTTCTGTCTGAAGATTTCCGACAGGGGAAAAGGTTTTAATACGGGGCAGCCCCATGAAGGGAAATGGGGGCTTGTCGGCATGGCCGAACGGGCCGGACTGATAGGAGCGGTTTTTACCCTTAAATCCCGCTCGGGTCAGGGGGTTCTCCAATTCACAGATAGCCGAAAGGGCCAACCTTGCGCCGGGTACGGTTCGCAATTACATAAGCCGGATTCTGCAGAAACTGGGTGCGGAAGACCGGATACAGGCGGCTCTCCTCGCCGTAAAAAGAGGTCTGGTCTCTCTGGATGAGCCTTTTTAGAAATTCTCCGCACATCGGGTGCTCAAATCCTCATTTTCAGGTCATAATAGTACTATTAAAAAAGAATTGAGGAGACAGAAACTATGAGCAAAACCTATACGCAGCAGCTGCTCGATCAGCTGGAAGATATAAACAGAATCCCCCGTAAATCGGGGAACCGCGGACCTGTTACGGAATACCTGAAAAAGTGGGCGGAGAGTCTCGGCTTTTCCTTCAAAGAAGATCATGTGCAGAATCTGAATATAAAAGTTCCGGGAACGGAAGGTTATGAAAAGTCTCCGATCGTCGTATTACAGGCACATACTGATATGGTCTGTGAAAAAACTCCCGAATCGACTCACGATTTTTCAAAAGATCCCATTGAACATGTTATAGAAGGAGACTGGCTGACAGCAAAAGATACAAGCCTCGGAGCGGACAATGGAATCGGCGTCGCCATGGCCATGGTAGCCGCCGCTGACAGTCATATAGCCCATCCTCCCCTGGAACTGGTCTTCACAACCGATGAAGAGGTCGGCCTCTGGGGCGCCGATGAAATCAAACCCGGATTTATAGAGGGTAAAATCCTTCTCAATCTCGATTCGGAGGAACTGGGCATTCTCACGGTCGGATGTGCCGGCGCTGTTATCAGCCATATTGATTACACTCTGGACCGTAAAGCTCCCGAAAGCGGTAAAGCAGCTCTTTCCCTCTCGATCGAGGGGTTCCGGGGCGGCCATTCCGGCGGAGATATTCACAGAAACAGAGGCAACGCCACGGCTGAACTCATCCGGGGGCTGGAAGCGCTGGGAAGGGAAATCCCCTTCGCCATCGGAGAGATAAGCGGCGGTTCCGCCATGAACGCCATTTCCCGGTCGGCAAAGGCTCTTGTTGTTGTGAATGAAGAGGAAGCGCAGAAGGTTCTCGAACGGTGGGCGGATTTCGGAAAGTCCGTTGTCCTCGAAAACAGCGAAGTGGAACAAGATGCTTCGTGGAGTGCCGATAGAGCGGATCTCCCCGGGTCGGTTTTCTCTTCCGCTGATTCTCAGTCTCTTGTCAAAGCTCTCAGGCTCGTTCCCCACGGCGTTATTCACATGAATGCGGCGCTGCCCGATCAGGTGGAGACATCCATTAATTTCGGAGTCCTTCTCACAACGGAAAAAGGGGTCCGCATTACAACCATGCAGCGCGGTTCCGTCCGTTCCCGCCTTGTTGAAATAACCGACCGCCTGGAGAGTTTCGCCCGTCTCAGCGGCGGGGAGTATTCTCTTGAAACATTTATGGACCCCTGGCAGCCCGACTGGAACAGCCCCCTTGTTAAAAAAAGTCAGGATTTATGGAAGAAGCACATCGGTTCCGAAGCAAAACTGGAAGTGACTCATGGTGCGCTGGAGTGCGGTGTTATCGGGAATTTGAGCGGTGCTATGGATATGATCTCCTTCGGCCCCGATATCGAAAATCCCCATTCACCCGATGAACGGATGCGGATCTCCTCGGTGGAGCCCGCTTTTACCTTTCTCATCAAACTGCTTGAAGAACTGAAGTGAGGAAACGAAAATGAACCCTATTGAAGACATAGTGAATCAGTTTAAAGAAGTCCGCCTTGAGGCGGATCTGAAGGCTTTGCCTGAAGATATCCGGGGAGCACTTCCCTATATCCGTCAGGCTATGGATCTGGTTACCAGGATTTTTCTGAAACAGCAGAACGAGCATCTTCCCGAACATTACGATGCGGTCATGAAAGGCGATGATGAATTGAGGAAGCGTTTCTATGACCTTTTCAAAGGCCCCTGGAATCAGCTCACCGATTTTAAATCGGAGTATCCCGATATGAATAACAGAAGCGCAGGATGCGCCTTCTATCCCGAAAGCTGGGCGAATGCGAAAATCCGGAAAACTGTTGAGAATATGAGCGGTCCTGAAAAAGAGGCCGCCATGGACAACTATACGGTACTCCGCGATGAAGACGGCGCTCTGGAGGCCATTCCCTATCACGTTTATTACGCCGAAGAACTGGGCGAGATATTCGACCTTCTGGAAAAAGCCGCCGATATGGTGGAGCACGAGGGACTCAGCTCCTATCTGATCAATAAAGCCGAAGCTCTGGTCAGCGGGACATACCGGGAGAGCGACGCCGAGTGGGTCCGCCTGACCGACAGCCCCATCGATCTGGTCATCGGCCCCTATGAGGTTTATGCCGATGCCCTGCTGGGAGTTAAAGCAACCTATGAAAGCATGCTTATGGTTGTCGACCGGGAGAAGGGCGATGCCCTTAAGGAAATCGAAAGCAATCTGGACAAGCTGGCTGCTGTTTTTCCCGTTCCCGCCGGTTCAAAAGCGGCAGTCGGAGGTATGGCGCCCATTGTCGTCGTCGACCAGATCTACTCCGGGGGAGAAGCGGCTCAGGGGGTTATGGCCGCCGCTTTCAACCTGCCCAATGATGCCTGGGTCCGGGGTCATGTGGGGTGGAAGCAGGTCATGCTTCACAATGTCATGAAGGCCAAGTTCACCATCGGTACGAAGGAAATCGCAAAGAAAGTGATGCACGGCGGAGAACATGTCGATTTCGGGCCCATGTTCACCTTTGTGCTCCTCCACGAAATCAGCCACGGACTCGGACCGGCTTATCGGGCCGATGGAAGAGAAACTGCGAAATGCATTGGTTCATCCTATGTGGCGATCGAAGAGACGAAAGCCGATACGGGAGCTCTTTACCTGATCCTCAAACTGGGCGGGCAGTACGGAATCGGCAAATACGACAGCGCTGTCATGCTTAAAACCTATCTGGCCGGTCTGTTCCGTTCCATGCGCTTCGGCGTTCACGAAGCCCATGGAAAATCCAACGTCATTCAGTTCAACTGGCTGAAGGAGCACGGTGTCATAAGTAAGGACGGCGACCGGTTCGCCATCAAAGCGGATGATATCGAAAAAGTAGCGGAAGAACTGCTTGTCAAAGTCTGTACCATTGAAGCCGCTGCCTCGGAGGAAGAAGCGGAGGAATTTCTTCGTGAATACGGGACTCCCGGAGAAGACATTCTGCTCGCTCTGGAGGGACTCCGGGATATCCCTACCGATATCAAGCCGGTTTTTCCGGAATTCTAGAGCGATGAGGGGGGAGGGGAAACACTTTTCTGATCAACCGGAAGGTTTATTATGAAAACGGTTCCCTTTCCTTTCCGGGATTTCACATAGAGTTCCCCTTTATGGGTTTCCTTGATAATAAAGAACGACACGCTGAGACCAAGCCCCGTGCCGATTCCCTCCGGTTTTGTCGTGAAAAAAGGCTCGAAAATCTTTTTTCGTATCTCTTCATTCATTCCGGGACCGTTATCTTCGATTTCCAGTGAAACCATATTCCGTTCCTTGAGAAAAGCCGTTCGCAAAATAAATTTGTGTTCCTTTCCCGGCTCCTCCTGCATGGCCTGTGCTCCGTTTCTCAGCAGATTGAGAAAAACCTGCTGGATCTTGCTGCCCTCGCAGATAACCGGCGGAAGATGACCGTCAAATTCTCTTTGAATTTCTATCTGACGGAAGTCGTAGCTTTTTTTCAGATCATAATCCGTTACCGCCAGTTTCAGCGTCTTCTCCAGAAGATCCTCCATATTGTGGCTCGATTTTCTGTCACTGTTCATCCGGGAAAAACTGAGCATATTTTCGACAATTTCCGTTATCTGCCTACCTGATGCCGTAATGGAGTCGAACATACGGGGGATCTCCCGGCTCTCCAGATATTCTGAGAGTTTTTCAAGGTCTATACCCGCTTCCTCGGCTTTGCTTCTATTTGCGGAAAGGGAGTTTCCATCGATCAGACGTTTTTTAAGGACGGAAATTGTCTGCACGATTCCCGCAAGGGGGTTGTTTATCTCGTGAGCCATGCCCGCCGCAAGCCCTCCGACCGACAGCATTTTTTCACTCTGAACCATAAGATCTTCCATCATCACGGTCTCGGTGATATCCCGGATGAGAATAACGGCTCCTTTAAGGAGCATATCACGCTGGGGATAGATGGAATAATTGAAGTAGCGCTCCTTGTTCCGGAAATAAAGAGCTTTCTTATTGATCTGTACCGATGTTTTTTCTTCAATAACCGGCTGCACTATCCCGCTATCGAGTATTTCTTCCGGAAATACTTCGCCCAGCACCTTATCGATGGCTTTTTCGGAGGAAACTCCGGTAAACTGAACGGCATTCCTGTTCCAATGGGTGATCTTCATATTTTCATCTACGGCGATAATCATGGAGCTGACGGAATCGAGGATGCTCTGGAGCAGCGACTGAAGATAAGTCATCTTCCTGAACCGGGCGTCTAGTTCGGATGACATTCTGTTGACCGCTTTGGCCATTGTTCCTATTTCATCATCTCTTTCCAGTTCCGAATGGACCCGGAAATTTCCCTTTTCAACGAAGCTGAGTGTTTCCGTAAGAATGTTGACCGGGCGGGCTATGGACCGGGATAGCACAACAGCTACGGCAAAAGCCATGATAAAACCGGTCAGAACCAGCACGAGAGCAAAAAAAAGAAATTCCAGCGTATGCCTGTTAATCTCCTCGAAGCCCGTGATAAAACCTTGCTGGTAACGGGCGGCGATAGAGTCAAATACTCCGAACAGATGATTGCGTTTCTCCAGCAGAACATTCAGCGCATCGGGATGGTCGGATAGGCTGCCCTCTCCGCCGATTTTCAGAACCCATCTGGCATGAAGCAGGAACTCCTGAAAGCGGCTTCTCAGATCTCCCGAATCATCAGGATATTCGCTGTGGAGACGCGAAAGGGCCTCGAGCTGGTCATAGAACCGGTCGGCGTGACTGTCTATCGCTCTGTCATCGGTTTTGTCTGATTCTGTTAACAACTCGGTGAGAATCTCGCTGTAAATCAGATTGATTTCAACCCGGATCGTATTGATATAATCCTGGCTGCTGAATATTTTTCCCGACAGATTGTTGAGTCTTTTATTGGAATCGATCGAATAAACCGTTCCGGCCAGTCCAATGGACAGCAGAATGAGAAGATAGAGACTGAACACTGTTAGTAGCCGGTTTTGAAGTTTCATACGTCTATTCTATTAAAAAAAGATCCCAGAGGGGTCCTTTTATGACTTTTTTATAGACCCGTCTGGTTTTTCCATCTATGGATATTTCAAAATCGTTTTTTTCATGTCCCAGCATCCAGAGGTCTTTCATGAATGATGAACCGGTTTTTTCCAGAACCAGATTTTCGGGCATGACCTGTTTGTATATTTCACTGTTGTCAATCATATCGAGATAGCGGAACGCTTCGGCATTCTCAACGCCCAGCAGTTCAACGGCTCCCGGAGATATGGCCATAATCTGAGATGTCATTTCATCGACCAGCAGATAGTTTTCTTCCGCTTCATCAAAAAACTTTTTCCTGAATGTGGAAATTATGATATCGATGCCGATAAAGGCTTCCATAAAGTCGCCGTTGTCGACCGGTATCATCAGGTCCACCATAAAGCCCTTCCCGGTCGTGTCGACATAGGGCGGCGTCCATTTGAAACCTCTGTCGGGATTGTTCTCCCTGTTCATGGTTTTCCACCCGCCCCGGTCCATGATATTGCGCTTCGGGGGGATAAAGGAAATGAGATCGGACCAGGGATAGAAGACGATAAGCGTGTCAAAGGTTATGAGATAGGTCTGGGTTATGTAATCGGCATATTCGGCATCATGAACAAGCCATTTGAGATGGGGAATGACATTCTCCATGACTTTGACCTTCGTCATCTCTTTGTCGCCGACGGGGAAATAGCCGGAATAGAGGAATTTGCCATTTCCCTGATCCTGAGGATTGTGGTACATAACATCTTCGTAGAATTCATAAACAGCATCATCGAAGAGCCCGGCCCTGTAGTCTTCGGGCTTCTGAAAATAAGGACTCACTTTTTCCACGGTTTCCACAGCATAGCTTTCCATTGCCGATATCATTTGCGAGATCCTTTCCGCCATCTGGTCGGCGCGGGCCTTTTTCCGGTCAAAAGTACCGCAGCTCCCCAGAATCAGCGGAATCAGAAGGGATAATAAAATATTGGTATGTACTGTCATACTACAAATTTATATCATCGGGAGCGCAGATGCAAAAAATACCCTGTTTTTCATTGCGCCTTCCTGTAAAAGAGGGTTAAATAGCTTCGGGGGGACGACTATGGAAACAGCTATGTTCGTCAGATACGGATTGATTCTCCTGGCCGGAACAGCTGCAGGGTTTTTTAACGTTGTGGCGGGCGGAGGTTCTCTTATCTCTGTCCCGACGATGATTTTCCTCGGTATGCCTCCTCTTCTGGCCAACGGGACAAACAGGATCGCAATCCTCAGCCAGAATATCACTTCAGTCAACAGCTTCAGAAAAAAAGGCTTTTTCGATTTGAAAACCGGTCTTCTTCTCGGATTGACCGCATCGGCCGGGGCATGGCTCGGCTCCTCTATCGCTGTCGAACTTCCCGGAGAAATTTTTAATAAGATTCTATCGGTCGTGATGATCCTTGTTCTTTTTCTGACTCTGTTTTCGAAGAAACGGGACGGAGAGAGCGATCATATTAAAAATCTCCCCCTCCTGGCAGCCGCTTTCTTTTTCGTAGGAATTTACGGCGGATTTATCCAGGCGGGGACGGGATTCATCGTCATCGCCGTGTTTTCCCTTATCAGCGGAACCGGTCTTGTGCGGATAAACAGTATCAAGGTGTTTGTTATTATGGTCTACACAATTCCTTCGCTGATCGTCTTTATCCTCAACGGGCAGGTTGAGTGGGTCACGGGAATCGTTCTGGCCGCGGGGAACAGTCTCGGGGCGCTTGTCGGAACCAATTTCACTGTATCGAGAGGGGAAAAGTGGATTAAAGTTATGCTTACCGTAACCGTGTCGTCCATGGCAGTTAAGCTCTTTTTCTTCTGATATCCTTTCCGTTTTTCTTCCGGTGATAATTCATGGTTTTTGACTGAATCTGATTAGGATCATCTCTGAACCGGAAGGGAAATACAAAAACATTTTAAAGTGGATATCAGCAAAGATAGGGTAACGGCCAGGGGTTCCGGTGTTATGGGAACACCGTCGCTCATTGGCGTCAATAAGGGAAAGATCGATGAGTTTCTGGTCGGATCCCAGTCCCGGGAGAAAATAGACACTTTGATTCACGAGTAACAGATGTTATAAGATTTCCTCAGCCCGGTGCAATCGGTTATTCTTGACACGGAAGAGATTTGAGTTGTACAAATTGTACAACTACAATTCTTGGCAGAAATGGCATTATCATATGTGGATAAGGAGTCCGATGCAAATGAAGGGAAATGACTGGAAAAAAAGCGCTGTCATCTATCAGGTTATGGCGGACCGTTTCTTTATCGGTGAGGGGAAAACAGTCTATGATAAAGTAAGGGAGGGGCTGTACGGAGAGAACGCCGTACCCCTGGACTGGGACAGTCTCCCCGAAGCGGGACCACAGGCGCCTTATCAGTTTTTCGGTGGTGATTTTCAGGGGATTATTGAAAAGCTCGACTACATTCAGAATCTGGGAGCCGATACGCTTTATATCACACCCTTCTTCGATTCGCCGAGTTATCACAAATACGATGCCCTTGATTTCAGAAGTATAGATAAAGCATACGGCACATTTGAACTTTACGACAAGCTCAGGGAAGAGCTGAAGAAGAGAGATATGCATCTGATTATCGATCTGGCGATCAATCATCTCTCCGACCGCCATCCTCTTTTTGTCAGAGCTCTGGAGGATAAATACTCCGAAGAAGCAGGAATGTTCCGTTTTTTCAACCATCCCGATGAATACGAGTGCTGGTGGGGCATAAAAAGCATGCCCGAAATCAATTACGATGACCGGGGCGCACTCGATGAGTTTATCACCGGAGAGAACAGCGTCCTCAATTTCTGGATGGACAAAGGTGCCGATGCGATCCGTTTCGACTGCGGTAACGACCTGGGCATGGAAGTCTGCCAGCTGATTTACAGGCAGATGAAGGAAAGGGATCCCGAGGTGGCCGTCATAGGCGAAGTGACGAATTTTGCCGCCGACTGGATGAAATGCTACGACGGGATCCAGGATTATTATTATACAAAGAGCCTATTCTCCCTTCTCGATGGAAAAATCACATCCCGCCAGTTCGGCATGAATATGAAAAAGCGCTACGAGGCTTACGGACACGAAAAAGCCGTTTCCAGCTTTCTTATGGTGTCATCCCACGATTTTCCCCGGCTGAGGCACTCCTGCAAAGGCGATATGACAAAATATTATCAGGCTCTGACTCTTCAGTTCACACTTCCGGGAATTCCCATGATCTATTACGGAGAGGAGATCGGTATGGACGGCGGAAGGGACCCCATGAACCGGGCGCCCATGATCTGGGATGAGAAGAGGTGGAACCGGGAAATTTATGATTTTCACAGGAAGATGATTGCCTTCCGCAGAACCAGGCCGGAACTGGAAGGGGGGCGGTTCGAGGATCTGTCCCAATGGCTGGATAACGGAGTCGTGGCTTTCCTGCGGTTTGGCGAGGCTCCGGAGGATTATTCGGTCACCCTGGTAAACACAACCGATAAGGATATGAGCTTCGATCTCTTTGTTCCGAGTTCCCATATGTACGGGGAGGTCAGGATGTGCGATTATTTCGGAGACGGCGTGGCGGTTTCCGAGGATTCCTGTCTGTCCATCACCATGAAAGCCGGCCAGTGTTCCGTTTATGTGCCCGATAACCTTTACAAGCCGAATTATACCTATTACAAGAAAAGATCACTGAATTTGTAAAGAATCGATATCAATGGGACATTCCGGAATTCCCCCACACCAATGACACTTGATATACTGGAATCATGAAAATAGAAAAGAATACAACAGTAGCATTGAATTATGTGCTGAAAAAGAAAGACGGAACAGTTCTCGAGGCAACAGGTCCGCAGGGACCGGTTACCATACTGTTCGGCCATGATATGCTTCCGAAATCTGTAGAAGATGCCATTGAAGGGAAGGAGCCCGGCGATTCGGTAAATGTAGAAGCTGAATCCCGGGACGCCTTCGGGGAGCGTTCCGATAATCTGGTTTATCTGCTGCCCGCCAGCTTATTTGACAAGGCTGAAAGTCTGAATGTCGGTGACGATGTAATGGTAAATAATGGAGCTGGAGAGATCATTGTCAAAATAACGGCACTGGAAGGCAATCAGGTAACGGTTGATGCCAATCACCCTTATGCCGGAATGGATGTCCTTTTTGAGATCGGTGTCATGGATGTCAGGGAGACAACCCCAGAAGATCTCTCCTATTTCTATCAGGGCCACGATCATTCCTGCGGCTGCGGCGGCAGCTGTGACAGCGGCACCTGCGGGTGCGGCAGTAGTGCGGAAAGCGGTGGATGCGGCGGCGGTTCCTGCGGTTGCGACCATTAGGTGAGTGGATAAGCGGTGCATGGAAGTTCCCTCTTCCGGAACTCCCTCGATTTATCGACAGTCCTGTCGATCTGAGTCCTGATTTCGCCCGTCCGGTCGAAACCCTGGTTGAATAAACGAATCAACCAGGGTTTTTGTTTTTTGGCATATAATTTGCATATAAAACTGCGTGATAGGAGAATCCATGAAAAACAAATTTTCAATACTTATATTATCAATACTCATTGCGGCTCTGGCTTCCTGCAATATGCAGGGAGAGCTTATCGACTCCGAGGTTACGGCGGAAAATCTGATCGGTATGAGGTCGCTCTTACCGGGACTGGAAGCTCTGCTGGCGCTGGGCGTCGAATCGGGAGAAACCGTTGATTTTGCTGCAAGAACGATCGATCCCACAGTGGAAAACGCGGATATCGAAGCCTGGCTTCAGGACGGATCCGGTAATCCGCTTCTTCCTTCCGAAGTCTACGCCGCCAACGGCGGAAACGGGACGAACCGGGTCAGGATTCCTTCCTCCGGTTATATCGAAGATTACTACACGGAAGGAATGGAGGCGTACTTCTTCCTCTCCCGGGGGAGCACGGATGGAGTCTACAGAATCGAACTCTATATTTACCCCCGGACCGATTTTTCCGTTAAATACAATTATGAAGAGTATCTGGTGGATGAGAATACTCTGACGACAACCTGGGCCTGGCAGAATATGGATGAGCTTGGCAACGCGGGGCAGCTCGTGGCTTACAGGACCGCTTTTGCCGACGGCACGGAAGCGGACCGCACCATTGTCTGGAGTTCTGCCGACGATAACGGCAATTACTTCGCCGATGCGGGATATGGCGCTTTTTCCGTAGGCGATGACATGCTGGGAAGCGCGGATTACGATTTTCCCGTAGCGATTGCCGAGCCTGTCCGGCTGACAAATGATAGTTTCATTACCTGGTCATCCCACACCTCTTCCACGATTCTATCGAATAATTCGGAAGTCGGTACCGTCGAGGAATTTTATACGGAGAGCGCAGATGAGTTTTCCGGCGTCATTTATTCGACCGAGGAGAATGGGGGTACCGATAGCCGTACAGTTACCCGTTACGCCGGTAACGGTCCCGATGGAACCTTCACAGCCAGAAGCCGAACGGAGACCGGAAACAGTTATTCGATTTGGGAAACGGAAACGAATGAAGTCATCAAAGGCACCGCAGGAGACAGAATCACTTATGACAGCACATACGATAGCTGGTGGTCGGACCCCGCGGCAGCTCAAGGAGAGCTGAGCAGCTACAGAATGAAAATGGCTCTTGTGGAAACCGAGGCCGATTCCAACAGTTATACCGGAACCATGACCGAGTACTGGGGCGCCCGGGGGGGATCTTACAATATCACTCTGGACAACAGAAATAATGGAACCTATAAAATCAAGAAAAGCGGCTGGACTTCCGTCTCCAGAGGCGTACTCGAAGAGGATCTTGAGTTCGATGTGGATCAGAACGACAATCTCTCCTTTTCTCTTTCTGTGGGAGCCGGCTCTTTTTCAGGCCGGTATATCAGGGGCTCCATAACCGGTACCTATAGTGAAAACGGATCGACCGCCGGGGTATCAATCGATTCCGCGGGAATCACAGTTGACGGCATACATTACAAATACAGCGAATTGGCGCAATAATTCATTGACTCCTTTTTTTAGATACTTTCCTTTTTCAGCCGCCCCCCGGGGCGGCTGATTTTGTTTCAGACCGCGGTAAAAATTCCCGATAATCTTATAGTAGTTATGTTAACAATAAAGATGTATCTCAGTTGGAGTACAGATGCGGAATTTTGAAAAATATGCAAGTCAGCTCCCGATTATCCCGGAAGTGGCTTCGCGGATCCTCTCTATCGGGGAAAATAATCTGGATTTCTCCTTTAAGGATCTAGAGGAGATCATTTCTCTGGATCCCATGCTCACATCGCGGATTCTGAAAGTCGCCAACTCGGCTCTTTATGCCCGTCAGAAAGAAATAACCACGCTTCAGATGGCTATCGGTCTGCTCGGTTTTAAAAATATAAAGAGTCTCGTTCTTCTGATTACGGCATCTCAATTCTCCAGACAGTTCAATAGCGATCCCTTCTTCAACGATTTCTGGAAACATTCCATCGTTACGGCTTTTGTCGTCAGAGAGATATACAACCGGAATAAGGACAGAGTGCATCAGGACATCGCTTTCACACTGGCCCTTCTTCACGATATTGGAAAAGTGGCTCTGTTCAACTCCGATCCCGAAGCTTACAGAACCGTTATGAAGGATGCTGAACGGGGAGACGGATCGTCGTACTGTGATCTCGAAGAAAAGTATCTGGGAGCCAACCATCTTGAAGTGGGTGCCGAAATCATGTGTCTCTGGCATTTCCCCGACATCTTCGCCGATGCGGCCGGTCTTCACGGAAAAAGAGATATGGATTCTCCTGATGAGGCCATTATCAGAAATATTTCCATTGCCGATTATATTGCCGGAAAACTGGGATACGGAACGGAGGAGGAAAAGAGGATCGATGATCCGCTTTCTCTTCTCGACGGCACCGATGTGGATCAGGCGGATCTGGATTACTTCCTCCGGGAATACGAGGCTCTTATGATAGAAGACCCCCTTTTCCTTGAATGCGAAAAACTCTTCCCCGGGAAAGTCGCTTTATGATTAAACTGGAGAAATCCAATCTTATCAAACTCCTCGAAATACTCGTTCTGGTTCTCATTCTGTTTTTTATCAATCTCTTTTTCTTTCAGGACAATCCCGGCTTTTTAAAAGGGCAGTTCAACCCCTACAGCGCCCTGGCTCTTCTGGCCGCCGCCTATTACGGGAAGTTTTTCGGGTTTCTTGCATTCTTTCTCACTCTCGTCGTGACAATGATTCCCGTCAGTCGTGACCCCGCCATATTCGGCTACTGGCGTATTCTCTGGAGCGAAAACAATATCAGCCTGACTTTTCAGATCGTGGGGGTCTATATTTTCGGTCTGATCCGCGATACCTATACGCTGCAGGTCAATAATTACAGAAGCACGACCAGAAAAGAGGTCTCGGAAAAATTCAAATACAAGAAAGAAGTTGAAGCATTGGCCGCTGTCAATCAGGAGCTTGAGGAGAGGGTTCTCCGGCAGACCGAAGCTGTTGCATCTCTCTACACGCAGATCAAGGCGCTCCATTCCCGGAACCTGACGGAGACTCTCAATGTCCTGCTCCAGACAGTTCAAAAGTTCTCCCGGGCCGTAAAAGCCTCGATCTGGCGTTTTGACAACTCCAGTCTGAAACTGATCATGACGGCCAATATCGGTTGGTCTCCCGAAGACTTCGAAAATTCCATATTGGATATCGATGAATCGATCGAGGGATGGTCATTCCGTAATAATAAGCTTTTTTCCGTCAGAATGCTTCTGGATTATGAAAACCTGATGAAACTCGACAGGAAGCGGAATATTTTCACCTTTCCCATCAGTTTCGCCGGTCATGTCTGGGGAGTCCTGAATATCGAGGATATGCCTTTTACCAAATACAATCTCTATGTGGAGAAAATCCTGTCCATTTTTATCGATCTGTCAGCGCCGGAAATCGAACGGGCTGTGGAATACGATTCCCTCATCTCCTATGACGAGATTAATCCCCATACAGGTTTTCCCGCTTATTCGCAGTTCTTCCATATTGTGGAAATCAATATCGCGAAAGGGGAGACCGGCACTCATAATTTCAGCATCGTTCTGATTGAAATTCTGAATTTCCCAGAATTGGCGGAGCGGCATGGTGAAGCCGATCTATGGGATATGCTGAAGATACTGATGGAGGAGCTCAGCAGCCTGTCCGATAATAAAATCGACTTTTTTCATTACAAGGAAACCAATCAGATTGCAATTTACTATCCTGATATCGATTATGACGGGGTCTCCATGTTCTGTCTGGAAATGGTGGGTCTTATAAACAACGGCAAATGGAAAATCCGCGATGAAAGTGTCAATATGGAAGTCATTCTGGGATTCTCTTCATTCGGCAGTCAGCCCGTACCTCCCTATGAGCTATTAGCCGTTGCCGAACATCTGCTGGAGATGCAGAAGGTATAGCCTATGGATGAATATGAGATTTTCCGGGGCGGGGAAGATTATTTCAACCCCAAGACACCTGTCGCGGCCCTGAAGGCCTACGAAAGCGGATTCATCCCCATTTCAGCCTTCATAAATAAATCCAATTCCACGAAACCGCTTGATGAGGAGCCCTATGATATCGAAGCGATCGAACGGCTTCTCTCCCGCGAGAATCTCAAGCTGAGAAGCAATATCATGCTGATGGGGATTTTCGAAAAGCTCATTTTCCACAGGGACCAGGAGATCGCTCTCTTCGCAGCCGAGAGCATTAATATCATCGAGAACCGCTATAACAAAAAGATTCAGGAGATCAAGGAAAAGAGCGATGAGGAGAAAACGCCCGATGATCAGAGCCTATTGGGAACTCTGTTCTACGAGTTGGCCATTCTCAACGTGAAACGGGCTGCCATAAAGGATTTCTATCTCAAAGAATCCCTCTCCCGGTTTTCGCTTCTGAAAAAGGAGAGGGGATTGGATGACAGGGAACTCAATATCTATATACGCCTTCTCCTCGAGCTCCGGCTTGTCGGCGATGCTGCGCGGTACCTGGAAAGCGATGAACGGGAAAACATAAAACTTATCCTCTTTCTGCGTGCTGAAACGGAATTCGCCCGGAAGAATTTTCAGAAAGTAAAGGAGATCTGTACCGAACTGACCCTCCATATCGAGGAACTGACCGAGAGGGAATTCGTCATGGTTTCCTATTGGCTGGGGGCCTGATGGAAAAGCGGCTCCGGGTCTGTTTCGTTCTGGAAGGATCCTATCCCTATATCACCGGAGGGGTCTCCTCCTGGGTCCACGATCTGATCAGGGGGATGCCCGAAGTGGATTTCCTTCTCTTCAGCATCTCCCCTGAAGAGGAACAGACCCTCAAGTACGAACTGCCTGCCAATGTAGTGGAGCTCAAGGACATCGTTCTCTCGGAAAAACGAAGAATCCGGGGGAAAATGAAAAACAGAAAGAAGACCCTTGGACTCATAAAGGATATGCATAAAAATATCCGGGGTGGTGCTAAAATCGAACTCGATGAGATGATAGCCAATATGCCGGAGAATTATTACGCCTATCTCGATTCGGTAAAGACCGGGCGGGGATGGGACATGATTGTCTCATCGAACAGAAAAAACAATCCCATGTACTCCTTTTCCGATTATTTCTGGGCCTGGCGCTCCTCTCACAATATGATCTTTACCATTCTGGGCGCGACGCCTCCCGAAGCGGATATCTACCATGCCGTATCCACAGGATACGCCGGACTGATTTCAATCGTGGCAAAGCTCCGCTATAAAAAACCATTTCTTCTGACAGAGCACGGCCTTTATCATAAAGAGCGGGAAATGGAACTCAGGAAGGCGACTTTTATCCGGGGCTACCAGCGGGACATGTGGATTAAAATCTATAACGGCCTGAGCCGCATGGCCTATCAGTACTGCGATATCTCCACATCTCTTTTCGAGCACAACCGGCAGATCTCGCTGCAGCTCGGGGCGGGGGAGGAGAAGAGCCTCGTCATTCCGAACGGCATCGATATCGAGCGCTACGCCGCGGTAAAGCGGGAGAAGAGAGAGGGGTTTCACATCGGTCTGGTGGGACGCGTCGTGCCGATCAAGGATATCAAGACATTTATCACCATGGCAAAAATCGTTCACAGCATCAATAAAGATGCGGTCTTTTACTGCATCGGGCCCACCGATGAAGATGAAGCCTATTACGAGGACTGCCTGAGGCTGGTGGACAATTTCAATCTGAATGAGGTTTTCCATTTTACGGGACGGCAGAATGTGCTGGATTATTACTCTTTCCTCGACGTCATGCTCCTGACCAGCGTGCGGGAGGCCCAGCCTCTCGTCATTCTGGAGGGATGGGCGGCCGGCGTTCCCTGTGTGTCCACGAAAGTGGGGAATGTCCCGGAGATGCTCGATTACGATGAAAACTATCTGGCATCGTCGAAAGACGCGGAAAAACTCGCCTACTGCGTGAATTATATCCGCAAGCACCCCGAAGCCGTAGCGGAGCGGATGCAGAAAAACCGCGAAAAACTCTATCGCCTCTACAACAAAAACGATCTGTACGACACTTACGGAAATCTCTATAAAAAACTGACGGAGGGCTGATGGCGGGAATCGGATTCGAACTTCAGAAAGTGCTCAAAGGCGGCGGGCTGGCCAACGCCCTGAAAGTGACCCTTGCGGGAATCGTCATCGTTGCCGGCCCCTGGCTGATTTCTATCGTCGGTATCTTTTTTCTCAACCGTTTCGCCTCTTCCGCTCTGGCGGAAGGGGGGGATCTCTTTATGGCCGCCATCGTTTACACTTACGCTTTTTCCCTGACATTCTTCGGGGGCCTCCACTATATTTTCACCCGGTATATATCCGATATGATTTTTATCCGCAGAGAACGGCGGGCTGCTTCGACGCTGATGCTCGCGCTTATTTTTTTCGCTCTGATGGCCGCGGCTCTTTCCTCTGCCGCCGTTCTGTTTATCCGGGCCGACGGGGTCAGCTTTCTCTGGCTGTACCGCCTGGCAGCGGTACTTCTCTTTATCACAGTCAATCTGATCTGGCTGGTTATGATATTCATCACTCTGCTCAAGAAGTACATGACCATATTTCTGGTTTATCTTTCGGGGATGGGCGTTTCTTTCGGAGCGGTTTATTTTCTGGGCGGTCGATATGGAATCGGCGGAGCCCTCACCGGTTTTACATCCGGGCAGATTCTCATCCTTCTGCTGCTGCTGGGACTGATCGTACGCGCCTATAGGCCTGTCAGGCCATTCCGGGAATTGAAGCCCCTTCTCGGGTATTTCAGGAAATTCAGGTATCTCTTTCTGGCCGGTGTTTTCTATTCCGCCGGGATCTGGGTCGATAAGATCACCCTGTGGTTTTTAAAAGGAGCATCGGTAGAGGGAACATGGTTCTATCTCTTCGAACCCTATGATATCGCAGTCTATTTCGCCAACCTCACGATTATTCCCGGTCTGGTCTATTTTATGATATTCTCGGAAACCGACTTCTACAGCGCTCTGAGAAAATTCCTTCTGACAATCGAGAAGGGCATTCTGATGCGGATCACCGAAGAGAAATACAAGGTGATCCGGATTACCGGAAAAAGCCTCTACGAGCAGAGCTTTTTCCAGGGAGTCATCTCATTCGGACTGATTGCACTGGCTCCCTCCATCAACCGGATCTTTCTGAGCGGTCAGACAGACGTCACGACTTTCAGGCTTGTTCTGGCGGCGGCGTTTTTTCACATTTTTTACCTGACGGTGCTGACCTTTCTTTTTTATATTGAAATGTACAGGGAAGCTTTTTTTTCAGCACTGTTCTTCTTTGTCGTAAACTTTACTGTGACAGCCGGCGCTTCTGTTATTGGTTTCCCCTGGTTCGGCATCGGGTATCTGTCGGCAGCTGTTCTTTCCTCCTTTCTTTCTTTTTTTCTTCTTAAGGGTGGGGTCAGGAGCCTGGACCGACGTGTATTCGGGGGGTTGTAGTCTTAAAAATCAGGAGTTCATATGAGTTTAAAAAAAATTCCACTTTTTATAATATATTCGGCCCTCTCATTCTCATTATCCGCTCAGGAGCAGAGCTCAGAGAAAGAGACTGCGCCTGAAAAGGAAGTCGAGATTGTCGTAGTTTCGGAAAAACTGGTGCCGGTTCTTCCCGGGAGGGACTCGAAGCTTATCTTTGTCGAAGGCGAGGACGCCGTTTCAACCAACTTCAACAGGGAGCCGATTCTCAATTACAGCTGTTCCGGCTTCAGAACCCTTCAGCTCAACCAGTCCATCGATCTCCACGGCGAAGCCTCCTACAATTCCGATTATGTCTTTTACATCGAAGAAGACGGCATTTATGAACTGTGGTACGGAGGAACCCCTCCGGGAAACAGAGATGAAACGCGGACTTCCTACGCCTCTCCTTTCCGCTTTGTCATCGACAGCCTCTACATGGAGGATATTTACAGGGAGGATGTGAATGTCGCCGGGGAATACGCACCTTCCTATTACTGGAACTATGTGAGTGATCTCTCTCTGGCCGCCGGTGAACACCGAATCAAATTCGAAGTCCTTCTCAAGCGGAGCCTCGACGGCAAATACTATTTCTATCTGGATAATTTCTTCCTGGTGAGAAAAATAAACGGGCAGAGAGTCGTCGTCGACAACCGGCCCGATGTCTTTCCCTCAGATATGGATAACCGCTCGGTCGACTTTCCCTTCAGATCTTTCGAAGATTATGAAGTGCTTATCCGCGACAATCCGGAAATGGTCGAATACTATGTAGAGCTGGCGAAAACCTATTCCCTGGCAGGCGATTATATCAATGCTCTGAAGTATCTGAGACGGGCGGCGCTTCTTTCTCCCGAAGAGCCCCAGATCATGCTGCTTATTGCCAAAAATCTCATCTGGAGGGGAGCGGTGGTCGACGGATTGAAAATGTACGGCGATCTTCTTGAAATCGTTCCCGAAAGAATCGATCTGTCGACCGAAGCGGGAAAAATCGCTGCCTGGACGGGACTGTACGACGATTCCATTGGTTTTTTTGAAGAGGGATTAAAAAACAGCCCCGGCAATCTCAATCTCATGACCAATCTGGGGATTACCAATCTCTGGCTCGGCGAAGTGAATACTGCGGAGAAAATCTTCGGCCAGGTGGAGAAAACGGCCGGCGATGATCTTGACCGGAACCGGGCTCTGGCCGAAATCTTCCGGGTGAACGGATACGCCGACAGGGCTGTCCCTATTTACAGGAAACTCATCAATCTCTATCCGGAGCAGCTAGAGCTCTATTTCGATCTCGAGGAAACCTATATCGAAAATGATCAGAGAGACAAAGTTCAGGAAATCCGGGATCTGACGGCAAATACCTTCATTCCCGACCAGGAGTATGTCAAAGTAACTGAAACTTTCTACGAATCGCAAAGCATGAGGGAAAAGGTAATTTCCGATTATGAGAATCAGCTTAAGGGGGACCCGGAAAACCTCAATCTCCGGCGGATGCTGGCTGAGATTTATTTCTGGAACGGGTATAAAAAAAAGGCGATAGATGAATACCGCAATATTCTGACCAGTTATACTTATGACAATGTACTGGAAACAGAAAAGAAAATGATGCCATTTCTGGAAATCCTCGACAGGAGCTATGCCTTTTCCCGGTTTTTGAAAAGGGTGCCCGCCGTTATGTCCGAGAGCAGAAAGATTCTTTCGGAACTCCTTAAGCAGTACGAAAAAGCGGATTCCGATCTGGTGGCTCTGAAGGCTAAAAACGATGCCTCCGTGGCGAAAGGCAATGCCGTTGACAGGAGCACAGAGGATGTGCTGCAGGAACGGAAATCCGATCTGGAGGAGAAACTGGCCGTTCAGATCTATCTGGGGGACATCTTTACCGGGAAATTCGCCAGTCTTAAGGAACTTTTTGATGAGGAAAGACAGTCTCTCGAAGTTCTGCTCGAAGATGAAAAAGTATCCGCCCAGGCCTACGAACGTCTTATGGAGGGGATCCATTGGCAGTGGAACCGTGAAGAAATGGTCGGGGAACTGAGCGCCGCCAAAAAGGACGGTGTTGTCCTGGCCAATATGACATTGGGAAAAATCCTGATGTTTGAAGGCAAACCCGATGAGGCGGAAGCGAATTTCAGGCCTCTCGTGGAAAGTGAAAATATCCTGGGCGCCGCCCCCTTCGCTCTCTATGAAGCCCAGATCTGGCTGGGGCATGATGAAGAGAGAAAAAGCCTCTATGACAGATTCCCCGATAAGATACTGGAAACTGCCGATTATGTTTATTATCTCAATGATTACATGGATGTCCTTTATCTGGAAGAAGAGGATATTTTTTCCTATCTGACAGGAGAACCTGCACAGAGTATCGATGCCATTTTCTCTGCTTACGGGGAGATCGCTACAGGGTTGAATGAACTGAATCGGTATCTGAAAGAAAATATTGCTGTCATACATAAAGTCCTGCAGGATAATATGAAGCGGGGATTCTATAATCTGGCATCTCAGACATATCTTCTTCGCAATGAACTGGGAGATCTATACAGCAGCGAAAAAATGTTCGGTGAGGGAATTGCCCAGTACGTACAGGTTCTGTCTATCGATCCCGGGAATCTGAGCGCCATGTTCAAGCTGGCCCAGGTTTATCATTCAAACGGGAACTGGGCGGAAGCTCTGAAGATCTACAGTCAAATTTACGAGGAGGATCCTCAGTTCAATAATGTGGCCTCCTTTTACAATGCGCTGACGAAGCAGTTCGCCGATTCCTTTCATTTTTCCGTAACGTCTTTTTCAGACACGACAAGGGTCAAATCGGACATTCATGCCGATTACAATCTCAGCATTACCCCCCGGTTCGCAGCGACTCTGGCTTATGATGCCAGTCTGGAAAGAATTTACAGATTTTACGGAGCGGAAGGAAGCGGCATCGATGATCCGACATCATCCACCCTTTTCTATAACAGAATAACTCTCGGCTTACCCTTCAAGCTGGGATCTCTTAAACTGACACCTATAGGCGGTATCTATCTTAAATCCGGCCTTTTCGAAGATGATAATCTGAATTCGGCTGATATGGAATTCGGATTGCTCGATTATACGGATCTCTTTTTTTACGGAGGGGGCGATATCGTTCTTTCCCTTCCCTTTATGAGTTTTAACGGTGGCTACCGGTTCGATTGGAAAACAGAGAGCTTTCATTCCTCTGAAGATATATCGTTCCATCTCCTTAAAGGAAATCTGGGTATTAATTTTGCAAAAACCCGGATCCCTTTTATTAAAGATCTGACACTCAGTTTCGGCGGAGAGGGAAAATTTCTCAGCGATGAGAATATTCTCTGGAACGCTTCGGCTTCTGCCAATGAAAAAATCCAGCTGTTCCGCGAACCGGCCATGTATTTCCATGGGGGAATTGATTTCACTCTGGAAAGCAGCAGGGATCGGTCCCTGATCTACTGGACTCCCGATATGTCACTGATGACCGGTCTGAATCTGCAATACGAGGCAAAATTCAAGCTGTCGGAAAACAGGTCTCTTGAAGAGTCGTTCCGTATAAACAGCGATTACACATCTTCCGGAAGGGGAACCGATATTGTCAGGGGACTGGCTTTTGAAATCGGCAATAAAATATCTTACAGTAAAAGTGACTTTACCCTGTTTTTCAATGCGACCGGAACCATCTGGATGCAGCTCGATCCCCCGCAATCGGGATTGGGCTACTGGTCCCTCATATTTGAACTGGGAGTCAATGCTCTGCTGCCCGAACTGCTGATGCCCTGAAGAGGTCTCTTATGAAAAAAACTGTATTATACCTGACAATGGCTGTTTTTCTGCTGACCGGTCTTTATGGGCAGAACGCCGTGTATCAGAAATCTGTACTGGCTCTGTACAAGTCTTCGGAAAACCAGACGGAGAAGGAAAACGAAATCTTTTTTTATATGTCCCGGACTCTCGAGGAAATGGGGCTCAAGGTCGTATACTGGGACATCGACCGCGGAATTCCCGGGGAGAGCGTCACCAGATTTCACAGAGCTGTCATATCCTGGTTCCGGGGGCCTTCCATGCGGAATCCCGAAACCTATCTGGATTTTCTGGAAAAGATGATCGATCAGGGAAAAAAGGTGCTGGCCATTGATAATCTGGGCGCCTATCAGGACCGCGATACGGGCGACTATGTCCGGCCGCTCCGCCTCAACTCGACGTTGACCAGGCTGGGAATTATGTATATGGGCGACTGGACACAGGACGGTTCTCTCCTTGAGCTGGATTATGTAGACAGCGCCATGGTGGAGAAAGAGGGCCAACAGGATGTGGCGCAATCGGCTTTTTTCTATCATTTTCTCGCTTCGGACCACGAATTGAAGACATGGCTTTCCATAAAGAGGAAGGATAAGACTTACGAGTCCAGTCCTGTTATTGTCACCAACAAAAACGGGGGATTCGCTCTCTCCCGCTATATATACCGGGTGGAAAACGGAACCGTAAAAATGCTTCTCGACCCATCCCTTTTTCTCCGGGAAGCCCTGTTTCCCGCCGCCGAAGAACAGATGGTCGCCATTCTGGTCAATCCGTCCCGCCCCGGTGCGGATAAAATACTCGAATATAATCTGAGCGTCTTTACCAGATCCAAAATCAGCTACAGGATTATACCTTCCACGGCATTCCGGGGCCTTGTCTCCCGGGATTTCCGGCCCTTCACATCGGTTCTGATGATACTGGATAGCGACAGCGGAATCGATCCCGCCGTTTTTGATACGTATCTGCAGGAAGGCGGGCGGATCATCTCTCTGATGACAGGCCGCTTCAACAACCTCGCGCCCTATCTGGGAATAAAGGAATTCCGGACCGGAACCCGGGATTATCTGGGGTTTAAAATCAGGGGAGGATTCCTGTCGGGAGAGAATACGGAACTGAATATGCGGGAATACAAATGGAGACCGGGAGTTGCCGTTCCTGTCGATAGCGCTGAAATTCTGGGCACCAGCTTCAATGAAAGAGAGCCTCTGGTCTGGAAAACCGCAATAGGAAAAGGGGAAGTTCTGATCTGGAATTGGGACCTCTTCTCCGAGGGCGACCCGATGGGTTTCATTGTCGATTCGGTTTTGTATATGCAGCCCCTGGGGCTTGCCGCCACACCGGCCCTCAGCATAGTCTATCTCGATGACTGGCCTCTGCCCATGTACAACATCGTCCGGGAGCCCATGGCGCCCATGACCGACACACAGTTCTATACGAAGGTCTGGTGGCCCGATATCCAGCAGATGCTGGCCGGCTGGAATCAGCCTTTTTCCAGCTATATCATATTCAATTACAATGTGAACCGGGAGCCGCCCTTTCAGACGGGAGAATTCTTTGTCGCTGAAGACAATGCCTCGCTTAAAATGGCCCGCGAACATCTGGAAAAGGGTCTCGAGCTGGGCTTCCACGGCTACAATCATCTCTCCCTGACGCCCAGGGCATCGGAGCTGAACGCATTTGTCTGGAGCGGCGAGGAGAACATGAAAACCTCTCTCGAAATGGCAAAAGAGGAGTGGATCCGCCTTTTCGGCAGTCATAATCTGCCCAGAACTTATGTGGCCCCCCACAATGTCATCTCGCCTGAAGGCATTAAGGTTCTCCACGAAGTTTTTCCCTCAATTAAAGCGGTCTCCACCCTCCATACATCAGAGACGACCCCCGAGGAAGCCTATGAATACGGCCCGCACCCCGACTTTCCCGATGTCTACATGCTGCCCCGGCTCACTTCGGGATTCAACCTGACCGAAGAGAACAGGATGGGAATCCTTTCGGGGGTGAACGGCCTTGGACTCTTCATTCACTTTGTTCACGCCGATGATGTCTACGACCCCTACCGGAGCCTCGGACATGACTGGGAGGGCTTGAAAAGGGAGTTCGAAAAGCTGATGACCTTCGTCCGGACGAATTACCCCTGGCTGAGACCGATGAACGTCTACGACGGATTCCGGGCTATGGAGCGCTACGATTCCCGCGCTGTAGATTTCAGGATCGACGGTAATACGGTCAAGGTCGGCACAAACGGTTCCGGGCTGATCTTCCGGGTCAGGCATGAGGGGAAGAAGATCGAGACTGTAACGGGTGGCGCGGTGCTTTACAGTTACGGGAACATTGATGAGACTGTTATCCGGGCTGATGGAACGGAGGTCCTGGTCAGGTTCAGGTAAACATTAAAAGAATGTATTTTTTTTAGTTGAAATATAATAATTTTTGAGAAATAATGGGAAAAAAATAAATTCAAAATTGTAGGAAGTTATGAAAAAAAAGTTTTCTCTGTTGTTTTTCTTTCTGGTTTTTATTCAATTATTTATTATCAGCTGTGACAATCCCCAGTCATCGACACCTCTTTCACCGGTTGATTCTGATAAAATATATTATACGGTTTCTTATAATAATAATGGCGCCGATTCAGGCACAGTCCCTCAAGCTCTGGCAAAAGAGGCAGGGGGTGAAATCGAAATAGCCTTCAACACGGGGGATCTTGAAAAAGGCGGCTATGATTTCAATGGATGGAATACCAAATCAGATGGTTCGGGAACCTCCTATTCTCCGGGAGACATTTATACAGAGGATATAAGCCTTTTATTATATGCGCAATGGCTTCCGGAACTTCCGAAGTATACAATTACTTATATAAAATGTTTTCCATTTGGTGGAATCGGGACTGCTCCGGCACCGCAAATAAAAACTCAAGGCATTGATATTACACTTTCCGGTAATACAGGGAATTTAAGAGCTGGTTTTAGCGGTTTTGTCGGTTGGAATACCAAAGAGGACGGTACGGGAACCGACTATAATGGCGGCAGTGTGTATAGCGAAGATGAAGATCTGACTTTGTATCCGAAAGCCCGGGAAGCTTTTGTTACGATCTGGAATACGACTTCAGCAAATGAAACCATTATCATTCCTGTTAATCCCGATTATAATTATAATTACTATATCGATTGGGATGATGGAAGCACTGACTCCAATATTACAGGAGATATCACTCATACCTATGAGGAACCCGGTCGGTATTTAGTTAATATAACCGGGGATTTCCCGGCCATATTTTTTAAAAATTCAACTCAAACCAATGCAGCAAAACTCTATGATGTCTACCAATGGGGTCCCAATAAGTGGCAAAGTATGGAAGGCGCATTTTACAACTGTACCAACCTTGAACTTATTTATACCGAAGATAAACCGGATCTCTCGGAAACACTTTCCACATCCTATATGTTTTACAATGCCGATTCCCTGAATCAGAGTATAGATACCTGGACGATGACCAATATCCGGGATATGAGCGGGATGTTCTATGACGCCGATACATTCAATCAGCCCCTGAATTCCTGGGATGTCTCCAATGTTACAAATATGTCGGGAATGTTTGCAGGTGCCGAAGATTTCAACCAACCATTAAACTCCTGGATAACGAATAATGTCACGGATATGAGAGCCATGTTTGAAACAGCCAGTTCCTTTAATGCAGATATCTCTTCATGGAACACCTCCCGTGTCACAGATATGAGTTACATGTTTTATTATGCTGGACGTTTCAACAGTAATATCGGAAGCTGGACAGTTTCGAATGTCAAGTCAATGGCCTATATGTTCGGTCATGCCGGCAACTTCAATCAGAATCTTGCATCGTGGATCACGACATCGGCTGAAAATATGGAAGGGATGTTCTGGGATGCCGGCAAGTTCAATCAGAACATCAGTTCCTGGACCGTCGGTAATGTTGAAAATATGTCCGGGATGTTTTTTAACGCGAAAGCATTTAATCAGGAAATAGGGTTCTGGAACGTATCCAAGGTCAGAGATATGGGGGCAATGTTTCAGGCGGCGGATTCCTTTAACGGGGATATAAGCGGATGGATCGTTCCCAATGTGACAGATATGAGCTCTATGTTTTCCTATACAGATTCCTTTAATCAGAATATCAGTGGATGGGATGTTCATTCCGTAAGTGATATGAGCTCTATGTTCTATATGGCTAAAGGTTTTACAAATCAAGATCTCTCAGGCTGGGATGTTGACTATAGTGATGATGATAGAACGGAAGCTGTTGAACACAACGATTTCAGCTGGGGGTGGGGCACAGGAAATACTGAACCGATTTGGATACCGTAGTTTATTCTTTCTTTAGCTTGCAATAACGGTAATTTCAGGATCAACGGTAATACTTCGGCGAAGCTTGCTGAAATTGATCCTCTGATTGTTTTTGAGGTTCATAACGTTTCTCGATTGTGTGGTCACTTCATCGGATTGAATGATTTCATAGTCTCTTCCTGTTGAGTCGAGAAGAAAGACAAGAAGGTCGTAGGTGTAATTGTGGTCCAGATTCAACTGGACCAGCGTCGGAATCCTTACTTCAAGGGGTTGAGCTTACAGGATCACAGGAGAAAGGCTGCAAACAAGCACTGAAAACAGAAAACGATTTAATCTGGTTATCATAATAATATTAAATCATATTATCATGCCGCGGCAAAATGTGTAATTTCCGGTTTAACCAGATCCAGATAATCGCGTAAGCTCAGTTTGACCAACTGATGGAAGTTGCCGGCGTTAAAGGCGATTTCTTCATCGTAAGTGAGGGTTTTATCAAGATATGTTTTCAGGCCGTAGATATTTCCGAAGGGCGGCATGGCCCCCACCATACAACCTTGAAAAACCGGAGCAAACTCATCTTCGCCGGCCAGTTCGATATTTTCCCGGCCGGTATACTCTTTCAGCATCTGAAAACTGACTTTGTATTTGACCGGCAGAACAATCATGGTCAGTTTGCCGTCTATCTTTACAATTACTGTTTTTGCCAGCTCCTGGCCTTTAATGTGGGCGCTCGCCGCAATTTCGCTGGTTGTATAAGCCGATGAGTGATTTATTATAACGTACTTGATCCCTTTTCCGTCGAGAAAATCTATCAGTTCTTCCGCCGCCATGGCAGCCTCCTTACTCTCATGTCATAAGGAGTTCGGAGCGATGAATCAACGGTGCCTGATCAAAAACCCCTATATATCTATTATAATCTGAAAATGATTATTTTTCCTCAAATCCTGTTTCAACGGGCAGCCCTGCCTGCTTCCAGTTGAGAATCCCGATATCGAGCCTTTTGGCATTCCGGCCCTTATTCAGTAGGAAGTTGACGGCTTTATCGGCAAGGATGCAGTAATTGTCCCGGCAGTAGGTTATGACATCATTCTCTGCAGGAATTTCTCTGTAACGGTCTTCCAGTTCGTCCAGGGGGATAGAGATCGCTCCGGGCAGATGAAGGGTTTTATATTCCGACTCGGGTCTGACATCGATGATAACCGCCGATCCGACGGCGATAATTTCCTTCATCTCGTCCATATTGACAATGGCTATCCGCGATGGCTTATCCGAGATAAGGTTCATTGCCGCGTGAAGTTCCGAAGAGTGCTTTTCGGCAAAGCGCCTGAATTCCATAAAAAACAGACAGGTCTCTTCGTCGGCAAGGCTGTAGAATATATATTTCCCCTCTCGTCTTATCTTCACAAGTTTGACAGATTTCATCATCTGCAGATGGCGCGACACGTTGGCGACATTGAGTCCTGTACTGTCAACCAGCGCTTCGACCGAATGCTCTCCCTGACAGAGAATATTGAGAAGTATCAATCTGTGGGGCGATGAAAGGGCCTTGCCCAGGCGGCTGAACTGTTCGTAGACGAAGATTTTAAAATCCTCATCGGGTTTACTGGGGAAAATGGACATTAATTACCTCGAAACTGAAAGTCAGTATTTCACAGATTCCGGTGGAAATCAACCTAACTCTTTCCTTCCGCTTCCCGGCAGTGGTTCAGGAAGAAAGCCGCGGCTTTATCATCGGGGTCCGACAGGGTCACCTTTTCCAGAATCATCATAGCTTCCGTAAAGTCTCTATCCCTGATAAGATCAACAGCTTTTTCAAAATTCCCGAGGTTTTCCATTTTCCGCATATCCGGTTCCATAAACTCGTCATCGAGGATCTCGACTATTTCAAGGGGTGCGGCTTTCCCCTTTACGGCGGAAGCCCCGAGAGACCGGCTGACGATACCGGTTTTATCCTCCATTTTATCGAAAAGATCTTTGCTGATGATTATCCTGGCTCCGTAGGTTTTCGTCAGTTCTTCCAGACGCGAGGCGATGTTGACCGTATCGGCTATGACCGTCGTTTCCATGCGGTTCGTCTCTCCGATCGTGCCGAGCATGAGCTGGCCTGTGTGGATGCCGATTCCAAGGGAAATCGCCTGGTAGCCGGCTCTGTCTCTCGCCCGGTTGTATTTCAGAACGGCTCTCTGCAGCTCTAGGGCCGCTCTGACCGCCTGGTCGGGAGGGAAGGGGAAAAGAGCCATAATCGCATCGCCTATAAACTTATCGACAAAGCCGCCCTGCTGCCGGATTACAGGAACGACCTGTGACAGGAAGGAATTGAGAAAACGGAAATTCTCTTCCGGGGTCATCACTTCAGAAAGGCTTGTAAAAGACCGGATATCCGCAAAGAGAATTGTCATATCCTCCAGAACCTGATCGCCCAGATTCACATCGAGAATGCTTTTCTTCTTCAGGTAGTTGAGAAACTGAAAAGGGACAAACCGGGAGAGCGATTCATTGAGCTCCTTCAGCTGATGGGTGAGCGAGGTCACTTCTTTCAGAGAACCGGCGTATCGCCTTGTCAGCATTTGGGATTGGATGATAATGAAGAGGATGAAGCCCAACGGCGCCAGATACCCCGTATTGATAATCTGTCTGGAAAAGAGAATATCGTTGACCGATGTCAGAGCCAGTATTATAAAAGCCATGAGAATGGGGATGCTGTGATCTCTTTTTTTTGCAAGAGCTCTGAAAAGAATGGACAGGGTATATGCCATGGCCAGGAGAAGCATGAGTTCGGCCGCAAGAATGCCGTGATTCGTGATCCGGACCGGCAGGAAAATGTAAAAGGCTCCCATCGCCATGTAGAAAAAATAGAATACACGGTTGATCTTTTGGGAAGTTTCCTCAGGGAAGAGAACAGAAATAAACGCCATGAACAGCGGTGCAACAGCAAAGAAAGGACTGTATTCCATACGCCGTGCCAGCCCCCAGGGAAAGAGCGGAACAAGCTGGTTTATCAGCTGTTCTCCCGTGCTCACTGTGCGGAAGAAGAGGATCAGGCAGGAGAGCCCGAAGAACAGTTCGGCTTTCTCTTCTTTTCTGTAGATATATACACCTATATGAAAGAGACTGATTGCCAGAAGTACCGAAGAGATAAAAAGATCCAGAAGAAGTTTATTCCGTTTCAATCGGGATACTTTCTGTTCCGTACCCACTTTGACGCTCCGCCAGATGCCGCTGTTCCTGTGATTGAAGTTGCTGATCTGGCAGATAATTTCAGCAGTGCCGTCGGCGCTCTGGAAGGAAACCAGCCCCGGTTTGAACTGCGGAACCGATGAGCCTCTATCGGTTCCGGTTATCCCGTTCCCATAGACTGCTTTTCCATTCAGATAGAACCTGAAGGAAGTCAGCATTTCGGGAATGTCAATCGAATATGTCCTGTCTTCTTCCAGGCCGGAAATGAGAAGCCGCAATGTCGCATAGCCCTGTGAGGGATATGAATCAACTTTGTTCCAGTTTCCGGGAATCCTAATATACCCGGGGGTCCTGTTCTCTGCCGATATGAAATCAGCAGGTTTCAGAAATTCATTCCAGTAGAATTCCCACTCGCCGTCGAGAGGGCTGATCCACTCCTCTTTTTCCGAATATTTCCGGAAATCGATTCTACCTTCAGCTACGTTTGTTTGTGCGTAAATGCACATCGTCGCAAAGGATAAAACCATTATCAGCGGCAAGCGAAACAGGAACTTTCTCATATAGAAATTTTAAGTTAAATTATCCTGTTTGTACAGTTTCCTGAATTCGGCGGGAGTGAGCCTCTCCTGTTTTTTAAAGAGCTGGCAGAAATAACTGTAATTGGCGTAACCGGAACGCGTCGAGATTTCTTTCAGCGGGAGATCGGGCCTGTCGATCAGAAGGTTTTTCGAGTGGTTGAGCCTCAGGGAATTGAGGTATTCGAAAGGGCGCTGATTGAGGGCTGATTTGAAGAGAAGACAGAAATGCTGAGGTGTAATCGCCAATGGAGCCGCCATATCCTCAATTCCTATCGGTTCGGCAAGATAGGTATTCATAAAATCAAGGGCCGGTTTTATCTTTTTCAGATTTTCGTTCTTTTTCAGCGAATCGCGCTTCGGGTCATAACCTTCCACCAGTTTGAGAAGAAAGCTGTAAACCTTTTCCGATCCCCGGATCCCCTGTTCGGTCATCTCGCAATTCTGAAGGGTAAGTGTGCTTCCTATCGCTTCGTGTATCTCACTGTTGTTTCCCAATCTGTAAATTCCCGACGTTTCGATGCCGATCGACTTGAGCAGACTGGCTACCTGGAATCCGTCAAAAGCGATCCACGAAACAATCATCGGCCCGCCGACAGCGTAATAGTGGTGCGGAATGTCAGGAAAAATGATCATGCTGTCGCCTTCCCTGATTTCCTGCTCCCGGCTTCCCATTTTCAGAATCCCTTTGCCGCTCATACAGATATTGAGCTGAAACCAGCGGCACCCCTCGGGACGGTTTACTTCCTCCTGATCGTACTGACGGGCGGAGCAATGAAGAAAGTAAGGGAGCTTCCTGTCGGAAGGCGATACATTGGCGAAAAAGCAATTCTTCATATATTTATATTATGATTAATATGTTTCTCTTGTATAGATATTTTAGGGAAGTTAATATGTTCATATAATATAAATGAGGTTGTTTATGAGTTTTAAAGAAGATTTTATATGGGGAGCCGCAGCCGCTTCCTACCAGATTGAAGGAGCCTGGAACGAGGACGGTAAAGGATTCTCGGTCTGGGACCACTTTACAGAGAAAAAAGGTGCCGTATATCAGGGGCATTCAGGCAAAGTGGCATGTGACCACTATCACCGCTACAGGGAAGATGTGGCCATTATGAAAGAGCTGGGGCTCCAGTCCTACCGCTTTTCCATCTCCTGGCCACGCGTCCTCCCTGCAGGCACGGGCAAAATCAATGAAAAGGGGCTGGATTTCTACAGCCGCCTCGTCGATGAGCTCCTGGCTGCCGATATCATACCCTTTCCCACATTGTTTCACTGGGATTATCCCTATGAGCTCTACTGCAGAGGCGGGTGGTTGAATCGCGAAGCATCGGACTGGTTCGCAGAATACGCCGCCGTAGTCGCCGATAAAATCGGTGATCGTGTCGACCGCTGGTTTACTGTGAACGAACCCCAGGTCTTTATCGAAATGGGGCATTTCACAGGCGAACACGCCCCCGGAGTCAAGCTGCAGTTGCGCGACAGAGTCAGGATGATTCACAATGTCCTGCTCAGCCATGGAAAAGCCGTTCGGGTTCTCCGCGAAAAGGGAAATGCCGATACAAGAATAGGAATGGCCCCTGTCTGCGGCGTCGCCATCCCCGCCGATCAAAGCGAAAAATCGGTTAATGCCGCCAGAGAGTTAATGTTCTCTTCCGATAGAGAAGAGGGTTTTACAGCCTGGTCGAACAGCTGGTGGCTCGACCCTGTTTTCTTCGGAAAATATCCCGAAGAGAGCCTGAAGCACCTGGGCCAGTATCTACCCGAAGGTTGGGAGAGCGATATGACGACCATTGCACAGCCTCTCGATTTCCTGGGGAACAATCATTACCACGGCTCCTATGTCAGCGCCGATGATGAGGGCAAAGCCGTTCACCAGAGTCCTGTAACGGGGGAACCGGTCACCGGTTTCAATTGGAGAATCACGCCCGAGGGCATTTACTGGGGATCAAAATTCCTCTACGAACGCTACGGAAAGCCCATCATCATTACGGAAAACGGACTGTCCAACAAGGATTGGGTTTCCCTGGACGGGAAAGTCCACGATCCCCAGAGAATCGATTTTACCCACCGCTACCTGAGGGAGTACAAACGGGCTGCCGGGGACGGGATCGATCTGGCCGGATATTTCCACTGGTCCATTATGGATAACTTCGAATGGGCCGCCGGATACCGGGAGCGGTTCGGGATGGTTCATGTCGATTACACGACACAGAAAAGGACAGTCAAGGATTCGGGTTACTGGTATCGCGATGTCATCAGATCCCATGGAGAAAACCTCTGATTTCCTCTCTACAGTAAGTACGGTTCCACAATCTCATCGAGAACACCTTCCTTTTCAGCTCTCTGACTGTCTGATCGAACAGGGGGATAAGGGAGGTGTGCCGAGACCTTTTCCCCATGGAGAGAAAAAAATCTCTCCGGTCGAGTCTGGTCGGTCATAAAAGTCGTTTTATCATCAGTGCTATTGTCAAATCAATCCCGATTCGACAGGTGCTGGTTGAAGAGCCATTGTACAACTTCGGGATCTCCATAGGCCGGTGAACCGGTATGCCCCATTCCCGCGTAATGGCTCTTTTTGAAGATCTCTACACCGGAGAGGTTTAAAGTGGTGGTGGTACGTTCATATCCCGAAACCATTTGAGTCTTGACAGTCTCGAAAGCTCCTGCGCTGGTGGCCAGCCCTTTGGCAAAGTTGTAGGCCTGGTTGGAGAGGCGGTTGCTGTCTTCCGGGTCTTCGCTCAATAACACACTGCCGTACCCGAAGTCATAGGCATCCTGGAGACCCACGTGGTACCAGACAGATGTTTTACCGGCAATGGCATCGGGTAATTCCGTATTGCTTCCTCCGGCGCAGCGGACGATACCGGCGGCGATCAACCCCTGATCCGCTTCCAGATTTGATGCGAAAGGATAGGAACCTGAACCGCCGGCTGAGAATCCGGCCAGGTAGATTCGATTTCTGTCGATTCTATAGTCTTCAACCAGTTCGGCAATCATGGCGAAGTACCAGGCGCTGTTTTGCGCGGCCGTGAGGCAGAAGCAGGGATAGTCCTGCATTCTTTACGTCTGACCTGCGACTAGGCTTCCGGTATAGCTGATATTAATCAACAGAGGATAGGACCGCTCTGCGTTGTAATCCTTATCGTAGTTCCAGGGGCGCATCAGTTCGTAACTCCTGGAGGTCCCGTTATCATCAAAGGTTTTTGATTCGTAGTATGGTCTGTCGGCTTCATCGAAGTCTTCAATTGCCGGATTGTGCTGGAACGGCATATCGCCAGAGTCCATTATAGTCGGATCAGCCGGATTCTCGCATGAAACCAGTGCGAGGAAAAGAATCGTAAAAACGGATAAAATCAGGGAAATCTTAATATGTTCTTTCATGTATAAACCTCTTCAGAGTCATACTCAATATATAGTGAACGCTGAGAAAAACAATAAATTTTTATGGATTGACTCTATAAGGTTTAATAAGGGGGGTCAGTCAAAAAAATGTAAAAGTGGATCGTCTTCTTCTTCCTCCGGCAGGGGTTTGGAAGAGATCAGGATCACATCACCCTCGATTTTCAGGTCGTATTTTTTTAACCTGGAAGCATTCTGATTCAGACATTCTCCCGTTACAAGATCAAATTTCCACCCATGGCGGGGGCAGGTTGCCACATTTCCGGAAATATGGCCTCTGGTAATATCCGCGCCCTGATGTTTGCAGCCGACTTCAATGGCATAAAACCCGGCATCCGGTCCTTTGATAATGCCAACTTTTCGGCCCAATATGGTAACACTTATTATTCTGTTGTTTTTAAAATCATTAATATTAGCGGCTTTTATATAATCCATTTTCAATCCTCTATCGTGAGCTGCATTTCATATCGCACCCGGATCAGAGTGCTCCGAATCCAAAAATCGCACTTTTATTGATCGGTTCGGCAATATGCAGTCTATCACGATGAGGCTGATTTAGCGAATCCTTGGCCGTATATTAAAATAATTGTAAGCGCCTATTTCAGCACATCTTGATTCTGTTCAGCAATCAGTTTGATTTTGAGAAATATTCCACGGCAGAAGCCGTTCGAGCC
>JAFGXR010000021.1 GCA_016936555.1 Spirochaetales bacterium
GTATCGTCTTCCGGTTCTTCCTCTTCGAGGGAAATCTCGTCAAGCGTCAGGTCTTCGGAACCGAAATCATCAGAGTCCTCTTCGATTTCAATTTCATCGAGTGAAAACTCCGTATCCTCTTCCGGCAGTTCCTCTTCGAGGGAAATCTCGTCGAGCGTCAGGTCTTCGGAACCGAAATCATCAGAGTCCTCTTCGATTTCAATTTCATCGAGTGAAAACTCCGTATCCTCTTCCGGTTCTTCCTCTTCGAGGGAAATCTCGTCGAGTGTCAGGTCTTCGGAACCGAAGTCATCAGAGTCATCTTCGATTTCAATTTCATCGAGTGAAAACTCCGTATCCTCTTCCAATAGTTCATCATCGAGGGAAATCTCGTCGAGTGTCAGGTCTTCGGAACCGAAGTCATCAGAGTCCTCTTCGATTTCAATTTCACCGAGAGAAAACTCCGTATCCTCTTCCGGCAGTTCCTCTTCGAGGGAAATCTCGTCGAGTGTCAGGTCTTCGGAACCGAAGTCATCAGAGTCCTCTTCGATTTCAATTTCATCGAGTGAAAACTCCGTATCCTCTTCCGGCAGTTCTTCATCGAAGGATATTCCTACCTCTTCGGTTAAATCAGGACCAGGTTCGAGAGCTTCTTCATCTATAGATATTTCATCGAAAGCTATTTCATTGTCCGGGCCGATATCGACTGTAATTTCATTTTCTTCATCAAGAAATGAATTAACATCTATCTGCTCAAAGTCACCATCGCTGCTTTCTTCGACAAGGTTGTCGTCAAATGAGGAAAGGTCGATATCTTCGAGATCTTCAAAGGGGACTGATTTTTCCGATTCAGAAAAACTTCCGCCATCCAGTTCCTCTTCAACCGCGATGTCAATTTCTTCTCCCTCGTCGAACACCCCATCTTCATCCTCTTCGATTATGAAAGACTCTTCTATCCGGTTTTCCGAAATGTATGACTCAACAAGTTCCTCATTGCCGGACATTTCAGAAAGGGACGGTGAATTTTCGTCAGCACTGTATTCTTCGACTGTAAAGCTATCGCCATCAGACCCTTCAAATTCTTCTACGGAAAAAGATTCACCATCAATTTCGAAACTCTCTCCCGAATCGTCCATATCGGGAATATCGTCCAGATCGAAATCTTCGGGTATGTCATTATTAATAATCAATTCCTCGGACATGAAATCATCATCAATCTCAGTCAGTTCCGCCAGAGCCGGATCATCTTCTCCCAGTGACAGATCATCGAGTAGAGAGTCGTCGAGTTCTGTGTTGCCAATGAGATCTTCCGTATCCTGAAATTCATCTTCATCGAGTATATTCGATTCATTGAACTCTTCCGGAATTTCATCACCTTCTCCGGTACTGATTATATCATCGAGATCAGGCTCTACTTCCACTGATGCCGATTCAAGGATATTGTCCAGTTCATCCCCGGTAAGAGCTATTGTTTCATCATCGTCCTCATCGAAAAAACCGGTTGACTGAGCTTCTGCTTCCGGAGGAAACGACATAGATGATTCGGGAGACTTCTGAATCTGGCTTAATTCTTTTTTAAGGTCTTTTACTTCATTCCGAAGACCCACGAGCTCATTTTCAATGCTTTGAAGGATTTTCATGGAAAGGTCAGGGTTTTTTGCCTGCCCTCCTGTGAAATCATCGTCAGGAAGCTCCATACCGAATGTATCGTCTTCTTCATCATCGAGATCGCCGAACTCATCAAAGGAAATATCTCCGAAAGAACTCTCGGTTTCGCTGGATTCAAGTTCACCGAGAAGCATTTCCTCTTCTTCAGTCATAAGTGCGTTTTCAGGATCGCCATCTATTGCGAAATCGATATCAAGGTTATCAGTTTCGAGATCTTCAGGGCTGCCTTTTACCCAGCTCCCGTATTGTTCGAGCTCTTTTTCCGCTTCTTCGAAGTTCTTCGGTTTATTTGCTGCCATAAACGCTCCTGAATATTTTCCAAACGTAATTATAATGTAACATCTTATTGATTATCGGACAATAGAAGTGAAATTTTAAGCAAAATGAAAGTCTTCAGGAAAGTCCGGTTTTATCCGTAAATGTATGGTATGAAATGGTCAATTTTTCTTTTCTCCCTGCTTATCGGTTTAAGCGTATACAGTGTTCTTATTTTTGCGAAAGGCGACACCGGTCTGTCGGCAATGGAACAGGCAGAGAGCTATAAAAATCTTCTCTCGGAAAATCTCGATGAGATCCGGGAAATTAACAGGGAGCTGACAGTTGACTTCGACGCTTTATCCTCCGATGAGGAGTTGATCAAGCTGAAGGCGAGGGCTTTGGGATATTATGAAGCTGCGGATCATCTGGTGCATATCGTAAACTGGAATCCCGATGCGAACGAATACAAACCGGGTTTTATCGTAAAAAGGGATTACAAAATCAACGTTGATGAAAAGCCTTTCCGTATTCTGGGGTTGACCGGAGCTCTTTCGGTGATGATTGCCGGACTGACACTCAATCTGTCCGGTTTCAGAAGAAACCGGATCTGATATCTATTCAATGACTTTTGCATTGATGCCGCTTAAGTCTTTTTCTGACACTTCACCGAGCATATGATGGCGATAGAGGTTTTCCCGCTGATGGAGCATATCCATAGGCACCTGATAAGCTTTTTCCAGATTCTCTCTGGTCAACAGTTCAGATGTCAGTCCCGTTAGGATCTGCCCTTCTTTTGTAAATAGCAGAACTGATTCGGAATACTTCAGAGAAAGATCGATTTCATGAACGGAGTAGTATATTGTCACATTGTATCGGGCAGCATATTCATTCAGGTATGCCAGTACTGTTGCTTTGCGGTCGGTTTCAAGGGCGAATACCGGTTCATCCATCATAATAATCGATGAGCCGTAGAGAAGTGAAAAGGCGATAACCGTTCTCTGCATTTCACCCTTGCTGATCTCTCCGGTTCTTTTCCCGAGAAGAGGTGAGAGATCCAGAATATCTATGATTTTATTCAGAAGATCCGGTTCTCTGGTTACATGAAAGCCGTTCTCGTAGATACTGGAAAGGAGCTCTCCGATAGTTTCCTCCGTTTCGAACTCCATATTCTGATAGATGAAAGATACGAGTCCGTTTCTTTCTTCTTCGCTGGCCAGCTCTCTACTGTCCCTGCAGAGAATCTCAACAGTCCCTGTATCAGGTTGCAAACGTCCTCCTGCGATAAGCAGCAACGTCGATTTCCCCGTACCGTTCTGCCCGACAAGAGAAACAACTCCCCCGGGCAGATCCAATGACATATCTTTAAAAACAGGTTTATCCTCTTCATAAGAAAAACTTATGTTTTTAAGAGAGATAGGCGCTTTTTCCCTTTTGCTCATAATTGACAATACTCCGATTGATTAAACTTACGAACGACCGAACTTTTCCCTGTACTCCGGGATCGTAATCATAGGGGGTCTTTCGTATTCCCGGATATTGTACTCTATCGTTTCAAAAGTTTCATCCCTAACCTGAAACTGCCTGAAAACCGTATTCAGTTCGGGTAAGTGTTCAATATCGTGTTTCTTTTTCAACCGGTGGAGAAAGGTCTGGAGAATCCCGAAAGACATCTTTCCCAGAGCCCTGGTCGTCTGATTGCGGTGAACACGCTGATCCAGATCGGTCTGGGCAAAAGCGTTTAAACCGTATTCTTCATAGATATCTAAGAGATGGGACGTTTCAACACCGTATCCGATGGGAAAGGGGATTTTTTCGATGACATCGCGGCGGACGGCATATTCTCCTGAAAGCGGCTGAATGATGGCAGTCAGATCGGGATAAAAAAGTGAAAATAAGGGTCTCGTCAGGATTTCGGTCACTCGGCCTCCCCCGGAAGGGCGGATGCTGCCCGAAAAAGCCAGGGGCCGGTCGTAAAAGGCTTTGACATACTGTACTTCAGGCTTGAGAAGAAGAGGCGCAACCAGCCCGTAGACGAAACGGGGGTGTATATTTTTTATATCCGCATCAATATAAACAATGATATCGCCTTTCAATTGATAAATGGCTTTCCAGAGATTTTCTCCTTTTCCTTTTTTATCCTCCAGTTGCGGCAATATCTGAGCTGCCAGATAGGTGTCGGCTCCGAAAGATGAAGCGACTTCGAGAGTCCTGTCCTCGGATCCCGAATCGATAACAGCAATTTCATCGAGAAGGGGAAAGCGCTCCATCAGTTCCGATTTGAAAAGAACGATTTCTTTTCCGATAGTCTTTTCTTCATTGAGCGTGGGGATACACAGGGAAATGGACAGCTTCTGAGCTTCTTTCAGCTCCACCAGTTCCTTTATATTGGAAAATTGAGAGTGGTGGAATGTGTTGTTTTTTAGCCAATCATTAATTTGCATTGCAGAACCCCCCGTCAATCGCTTCGATAAGCGCCACAAGTTGAGCCAGTCCTGTGAATATCGGCTCAATCTGAATTGATTCATCGAGCTCTCCGAGATTTTCTCCGGAAGTTATCCCCATGGTTATTGCCGGGATCTCCTTATCTATAAATGCAGCCAGTTCTGAAGTTGACGGGGAAAAACGAGGTTTTATGCCCAGGTGATTTAATATATCCCGGCTTCGGGAATTGAGGGGGTGTGAGAAGAGGGTCCCGCCGGGTTTCCGTCTGGCTATTTCGTGAAACAAAACCTCTGAGCCTGTTTTGGAAGACATTTCATCAGCCAGATTTCCGATATCTTCGGCGAGGGACTCCACCATTTCTTCAGATTCACTCCTGATTTCGAATTTGAGCTTTGCTTTCATCGCCTGCATGTTATAGGAACTTCCGGCTTCGACGGATCCGAGATTGATGCTGGTTCTCGGCCGGCCGGGAAGTGGTATTTCAAGTATTCTGGAAATCATTTCCGTCATATTGACTATGGCTCCGACCGAATTGAAACGGGTCCAGTCGTACTCTTCGGGAATTTTATAAGTCAATTCACCTCTGAGCATCCCGATAGAAGAATAACTGATTCTACCGAGCTGTACGCCTTCTATACAGATACCGCTGCTGATGCTCATCTGGGAATGATCCAGAAAAAAACGCAATCCCTCAAGATCCCCTTTACCCAGGCTTCTCGATGTCCCGATGAGAATAATATTGGAATTGAATTGCAACCCCAGCTCCTTGAGAATCAGAGGCAGGGTGACGAGAGCAGAAAGACCCGCTCCGTTATCCGCCACTCCGGGACCGGTAACCAGATTGGGCTGAATTGAAACTGTCGTATCGGTATTTTCAGGAAAAACCGTATCCATATGGGCACAGAGAAGAATATTGCCTTCTCCGGTTTTTCCGGGAATAACGGCAAGGGCATTTGACTTTTCATCGACCGAACAGTTTTGTAGCTCATAGTCGGTAAACCGCTCCAGGATAAAATTCCTGCGTTTTTCTTCCATAAAGGTCGGTGCCGGAATTTCACTCAGCATAACCAGGTTGGCGAGAAATATATCTTTCAGATGGTATATCCTTTCTACATAGCTATCCAGTTTTCCAAGAATATCAACGAAATTTTGTGCCATTTTTTTTCAGTTCCCGTAGATTTTATGATGTGTCTTTATAAATGATAGTATAGATGGCGCCGAAAAAAAATGGAAAAAAAATCCAGGATGTTTGTAGAATAAAACAACAAATGGCGGTATTATTATTTACTTTTCCTAAGAGAGGTCCTTATGAGCCAGAAAATCGATTTTACAATTTCTAAATTAGGGAGGAATACTGTTAAATCTCCTATACCCTATTCTGTTGAAAAAGAGCAGGGAGGGGCTAGATTTGTCAGTGATGATGAATTTATTCTTCCTTCCAATACGGTAAGAGACCAGAATTCAGCCAAACTTCTGGAGAAAGCCGGCCCCAGGGAAATGATCTATTTCAATCCCAATCATGTCCATGCCGCCATTGTCACATGCGGCGGGCTCTGCCCGGGTTTGAATGATGTTATCCGTGCTGTTGTCAGAACTCTCTGGTATCGCTACGGTGTTCAGAGAATCACGGGGATCCGGATGGGGTATAAGGGGTTTCTCCCGGAATACAATCTTCCCGTGAAAGAGCTCAATCCCTATATCGTGGATCATATTCATAATATGGGCGGGTCCATTCTCGGCTCATCCCGCGGCGGATCCGATACGGTCAGAATCGTTGACGCCATGGAGAGAATGAATCTGAATATCCTCTTCGCGATCGGAGGTGACGGAACGCAGCGGGGAGCTTTGGCTATTACCGAGGAAATAAAAAAGCGCAATCTGAATATCGCTGTCATAGGGGTTCCAAAGACCATTGATAATGATCTCAGTTTTATACATAAGTCCTTCGGTTTCGACACGGCGGTTGAAAGAGCGGTGGAAGCTGTCAACACGGCTCATACAGAAGCGAAATCTGCCATAGACGGTGTCGGACTAGTCAAACTGATGGGCCGGGAATCGGGATTTATCGCAGCCCATACTTCTCTGGCAACAAGTGAAGTTAACTTCTGCCTGATCCCGGAGGCTGAGTTTTCTCTTGAAGGAGAAAACGGATTGTTAAAGAAGCTGGAAGAAAGGCTCGACGCAAGACATCACGCGGTCATAGTCGTCGCGGAAGGGGCCGGTCAGAATCTTCTTGAAGTGTCGGGTGAAACAGATGAATCGGGAAATAAAAGACTGGCAGACATAGGACTATATCTCAAGGAAAAAATCACAGCCCATTTTAAAACGATAGGAAGAGAATCTTCTCTCAAATATATTGACCCCGGTTATATGATACGCGCATCGGCAGCAAATCCCGTTGATTCTCTCTATTGTGCCCGACTGGGAGCCAATGCCGTCCATGCCGCCATGTCGGGACGGACAGGGATGCTGATTTCGCAATGGAACAATGCCTTTGTTCATGTTCCGATCGATATGGCCGTATCGAAAAAGAATTGCGTGGATCCCGAAGGCAGTCTCTGGAGAGATGTTATAGAGTCTACCAGGCAGCCGGCCCGTATGTATTGATAACAGAAGAAAAAAATCTTGACTGATACAGCGTTTCATTTAGACTATTCAAATATGAATAAACTAGAAGATAAACATTTCATTGAAAATGTTGAGAATTTGATTGATCCCGAAGAAGCCGGTCTTCTCTTTTTCTTTCAGAAGTTCAGAAATCTGCTCCCGAAATCTGTTTTCAGAAAAATCCTCTTGAGAACATCAAAGAAAAATCCCCGTATCGGCTTTGTCATTGAGCCCTACAGTTTCTTTCTTTTTTTCAAGTTGAAAGATGTTGACCGGGTCAGGGATCTGCTGCCTGAAAGATATGAGCTGATTAAAAGCCGTATTTTTGCCGACGAAGAACCGGAGTATTATTTGGGTCTGGGGATATTCAATACGAGAGCCACGACTTTCTGGGGTGCGAGGCTGGAGTGTTATCTCATTGCCCGGGATAAGGAAACAGGTCTTCCTTCATGGATTTTTCTCGATGTTCTAAGTAATACACTTATTGCTATGCCGAAGACCGGTATTGAATCTCCTAATTGTGAAAAATCCTTTATAACGACAAACTCAAGGGGAGAAATTTATCTCGATTTCATTGAGAAAAAATCAAAAAGACAGATAAAAGTCCACGGTACTATCGTAAATGGAAAAATGCGCAATCTGGACCAGCCCCTATGGCTGATGGGCAATACTTCCATCGGCCATATAAAGTCGCTCGCCGGAAAGAACGATGATCCTTTCGCCGTTATTTTCGATCCTGCTGAAGTAGAGAAATGTCTGGAAATTCCCGTAGAGGATATCTCCGTTGACATCAATACACTTTTTCCCGGTTTGGCGGAAACCCGAATATCAAAGGTGCTCTGCTTTCCCTATGCGCAGCATTATATCGCAGACAGTCCCGGTTGCAGAACCTTCATCAGAGACAGGGAATCGATGATCGATTTCTACAGGGAAATGTCGGATAAAGCCGGTATGAAGTCTTTTTCTACCAGGGGAATACGGAAAGTGTTTTATGGTGGGATGATCGCAACCGGAATTATGTCGGTGTTGTATATTCTTTCCCTATGGGGAATCGTTTAAAAAAAACCGTGGAGTCCTTAAGATCCACGGTTTATTTCTATAAATTTGATCAGGAAGCTATCGGATAAAACCCTGTTCCTGAGCCAAGTCGTATTCATCTGGATAATCTTCAAGTTCGTCAATGCTTATGCCGTAGTGATCGAAGTAATCGTAGTCTGGATCATCTTCATATTTTTCGATTTCTCTTTCGGCATCATGGCGGTCATCGAAAACTGCGATCAAATTTGCTCCGTCGGTTACAAACCAAAGTTTTGAGCTCATACTGTTCTCCTAATGGAAAGAGATCGTATAAATGTGAATAGGTGAAGGATCCACTCCATGCCTAACCTGTCACTTATACCTTTTATTTTCACCCTCCAGGGGAAAAATCTCTTCCAAGAAATAAAGATATAAGCAGACATTGTTAGCATATAGGTTCCTTTGTCTGCTAAGAATTAATTTCTCAATACACCTTTTTGAGCTATTGAGTCAATAGAGAAATCACATATTCATGAAAAGACCGCTCAAGTACGGTATGAGCCAGATTATCCAGACGATAAGACTGAATCGGTGAAAATTTTCTATCATTTTTTCATCTTTCCGGATTAAAACCATTGTGGCCCATAAAGCGTGAAGAATCATAAGCAGTATAGCTGTGACGCCTGTTATAGTATGGAGACTTATTTCATGGGATCCTGCCAGAGATGTCATCATAGCCGTTCCCGTTGTATCCATAATCAGACCCGCCCAGAAGAGAATGAGAAAAGCCGGTTTTAATTTTCCCGAAATTTTTTCACCCCAGACTCCGGCCGAATAAAAAACAAGGGCTAAAGAAATAAAAATAATAGCAGAAGTGAACATTATGACTCCTTTGAATTTATATGCACTCATAAGTGTATAAATGCATTATTGAATGCAATTATGGTGATGAGTTATATTAATGTCAAGAGGCTGCAATCTGAATGGATGAAAAAGGAGTTTTTGTGGAGATCAAACCGGGGAAGTGGGAAAGAACCAATAGGAAGTTAATGGAATCGGCAATTACGCTCTTTCTTGAGAAGCGATCTGCTAATGTCTCTATGGATGACATAGCCGATAAGGCAGCCGTCGCAAGGAGGACCCTTTTCAATCATTTCCCGAGTAAGGAAATTCTTGTTCTGCGTATCACTTCACCTATTCTTGAAGGGGGTCTTCATTATCTAGAAGAAGTAAATCGCTGGGAATATGTGTCGATAGATGAAATAATCAACCTATTCCTCTATTTATGGAAAAATCACGGTTCAAACCTGAATCTTCTTTACGCAGTCGATTTTGAAGATTTTCAGGATCTTAAGGATTTACACGGTAAATATGTCCGGGAGTATATGAAGGCATTCGGGAAAATCGCAGACTGGCCTGCAGAACTGGATGAGAAAAAAAAAGAAATTGCCATTCTCCTTTTTAAGGTTTTTGTTAATATCCTCAACGCTCTCGACGGCATGGGAGACCTGGATAAACGTTTCAACAGCGCTATGAAAAGTATGCTGAGCGGTATCAGTCTTTCCGCGGGGTAATGAAATTTATGATAATTTTTTTTATATCCAGGTAAGTGAATTGGGTGTTTCTCTGTTTTCGGCTTTGTGAGGGTAAAATTTTTTCTTTCTTTCCGTAGAAGTAGCTGATCAGAAGTGGCGTTATGAAAATATCGGCGCCATAAGCTGCAGCCATTCCCGTTGCTGATAATATGCCCATGTTGCGTATACTGTTCACATCGGAAACCAGAAACACCAGGAAAGTCATACAGAGGATAATCGTTGTTTCGGTAATGGCGGTCCCTACTGTCCGGTAGGCGAACCCGATGCTCATTTGCGGATTCCCGGTGATGAGCATATCTTTTCTTATATGAGAAATAAAGTGAATTGTGTCATCCACCGCCAGCCCCATGACCATCGGGGCAATGGTCATCGTGACAAACTCCATAGGTATTCCGGCGAATCCCATTACGGCTCCGCAGATAATCAATGGATAGATATTGGGAATCATGGCGACCAGTCCCAGTTTAACGCTCCTGAACAGGATGATCAGTAACAGGGCTATCATCGCCGTTGCAATCAATACGGTTCTGACGAGGCCTCTGGTAATGTACTGGTTCATTATCGCCATCTGATAGGAAGAGCCGCTCATATAGAATGTCACTTCGTCGGAAAAGTTCTCTTTTATGAGTTTTCCAGTATTTTCCAGGAGCTTCTCGATTTCCATGGATGAAAAATCTTTCAGCTCCACGAATATACGGGCGGTCTTGTATTCGGTATCAATCCAGGGGTTGATAAGCTCCGGAGCAATTCTTTCATAATAGAGGAGAAGCCCCCTCACGAGAGAGTCTTTCTCCGGAATATTATATTTATCCCAATTTCTGTTGTAGCGGAGGTAGTTGAATTCCATAACCGCTTCCGCTAGAGAATAGGTATCTTTCACAAGAGGAGATTTCATAAGCTCATCTTCAATGTTTTTCAGATTATGAAGGTTATCGGATGTTTTGAATTGATCGGGATTCAGTTTTATAACCAGCTCCAGGGTTTCCCCTGTCGCGATATCGGACCGGCTTATACGCAGATGATCTTTCATATGACTCAAACGGTTTCCCATCATTTTGACTCCGTTAAAATCAACTTCGAGTTTCATCAGACCGAAGATGCTGATGATCAGTGATAATACGAATAAGAGGACGATAGGTTTTTTTCTTTTTTCCAGAAAGCCCGGTATTTTACTGAGGACCGGTTCAATGCGGTCAGTTTCCGATCTTGTTATTTCCGGATCTTGATCTTTTCCCAGGGACAGAAGCAGGGGGTAGTAGATTAATGTCAGGGCACAAACCGCTGCGATGGATAACGCCGATGTCAGTCCAACCCATTGAATCGGGCGGATTTCCACGAAAAAAAATGACAAGAGGGCAACTATGGTGGTTAATGCCGTAAAGAGTATCGGTTTTCCGCTTTCCTGTACGGCGTATAGAACGGATTCATCTCTTTTTCCTGTTTTTCTGAAATAGATTCTGAAAAAACGGGTGAAATGGACAGTGTAGCCTATAGAAACCCCCATGGTAAGTAAAATGGGGACGGAAATGAAAGCGCTGTCAATAGTGATATGCCAGAACCCCTGTATCCCGAAAACGACCAGCAGGGACAGGATGATTATCAGGATGGCGCCGGCAACGCCTCTGGGTGACCGGATTATTATCGAAGAAAGCAATAGAGCTACCAGGCAGCCCATAATAAGCACTCTCATGAGATCGCTGATCATTTCAGTTTGTTTTCTGTAGGAATAAACGGGAATGCCGGTGCCGGTCAAGGTTGCATTTCCCGGATCTATCGCGGAGATAATCTCATAGGCTTTCCTCCCGACGGAAAACTGATCCCATTCTTCTGTATAGGGAGAAAGCTGTAGAATAATCCAGGCTTCTTTGTTGTCGAGTGAAAACAGTGTGCCGCCGATAGAAGGTATCGATTTGTATAAATCCTCGATTTCAGTAATTTCAGGATCGCTCGACAGGAGTTTCGGGCCGTCAAAGTTGAATGATTTTCCGTTTAAGGGGAGATCTTCCAGCTCCGTGAGTGATATTAGTTTTCCGGCCAGAGGGACTTCATTCTTTAAAATAGAACCGGTTCTGTGAATGAGTTCAAGCGTCTTCCGGTCGAAAACATCGGCGCTTTCCACCAGAACTCCTATAAAATCACTGTTTCTGAACAGTTTCTCAAATTCTTCATTATTTTTGAGTATTGGATCTGAGGACACAAAAAAATCTTCCATATCCACGGATATGTTCAGTCCCCGGATCTGTAATAGGGAAAAGACAATAGCTGCGGCGAGGATTGCTGCAGCTATGACAGGATTTTTCAGTACAGAGAGGAGAAATCTATTGGAAGGGGAGTCGGTAATATTCACTTATCGGTATTTTCCATCCAGGATGCCGGAAATTACCGGCATCTATTTTATATGCTTTCTATTGCGGAATTTTCCTGAATTGCATTCAAATAGTCAATAAAAGGAAAATAGTTTTATAAAGATTTTCTATTCTCTGATCCTTTCGATCTGATCAATGACCCAGGTATCTTTGATAAATGAAAGGTGTATTCTATCTTTTCTCTTCTCTCCCAGTGGCATAAGGGGTTCTGTGCTTTCGGGATTATCCGCCAGGGCCGGCGTCCATTTTATGTATTCCGCTTCATATATATCATTCCCCAGAGACCGCACATCGAGACCTGAAATCCCCCAGACCTGAGTTCCCGGTGGTACGGGTTCCATACCACTGGCTATCCATTCTTCTGGATCGAGTAAACCCGTAGAGCCTTCGTATGATGTTCTGACTCTGGTTGTGACATAAATGGTGCTTATTTCATTGATATCTTCCTTTCCGGCTCTGGAGGTTATGGTGTCTTCGAGCGCTTCCATATCCAGAGTCCGGAAACTGCTGTAGTACAATCGGACAACTTCTTCCTGATTCATTCCCGCAGTGACAGGTTCCGCCAGATATTTTGAAAGCGGCGCCTGTACGATCAGTGCCAGAATCATGATAACCGCACCGATCCCGATGAGAATGGATCTGTTTTTCGAAAGGAAAAAGGCGGTCTTCATCTTACGCAGGCGGGCCTCTTCTTTTTTCTGCTCCTCGAGTTCTCTTCTTTTCAGATCTTCCTCTGATATACCCGTATCCTCTATTCCCGATTCGATCCATTTTTTCAGAAGGACTCGCCATAAGCCGAGAGTTCCGGAGCCTTTAAATGACTGATCAAGGAGCGAAACGGTTTCATCATTCAACCGGGGACAGGAAAGTAACGGGGAGGTGTAGTTGGCTTTTGACATAAGTCTTTCGATCTCTTCCTCATCTTCTCCGGGAAAGGGCACGGCGCCGGTCATTACTTTATAGGCCAGAGACGCAATTGTAAAAGCTCTCGCCGCATCGCCGCCGAGACCCGGTTTATTCCAGGGAGTTATCATTTCCATACTGTTCTGTCTGACCCTGTGGCTGTTGAGAAATTCCATAAGCCTCGGGGGGAAGAAGAGGATATCGCCGTTTTCGCAATAGAAAACGGAAGAAAGGCTGAAGTTCCGAACGGGAAAGTTCCGGTCCTTTATTGTGTGTAATGCTTCTGCAAGATCCAGCAGGACTGGCGGAGTCAGGTCCAGCTCGGCAAGTGTTTTCCCCTTTAGATAAGGGCCGTAGAAATAAGTGCTTCCTTCGACTTCTGTAATTCCCAGAAGATTCCAGTTGCTTATTTCACCATTTGCCACAATCAGACCGGGAAGGGACTGGAGACTGCTCGTGTCTACTCCGACAAAGGCTCTGTTTTTCAAGCCGCTGTCAATTGCCAGAAATGCAGTTTCCGGGTTCTCTAAAAAAGCGGAACCCTCCGATGTGCCGGTTATGGTGAAGTCCATGTGTTTCTCCGATTATTATATTTTTGTAGATATGAAAAAAAAATACATTTAACCGCTCTATTATATGATAATTATTAAAAAGGGCACCAGTGGAATATTCCGTGTATGAGAAAAACTGAAAAAATTGAGTTATATCAACCGGCTAACTCGAATAGTTACACCATTGAATCTCTGGCCTTGACAATTCCATCCATTCGTCTGATCTACGAACATACGTTCCGGCACCGAAGAGACGGGGACATCGAAATAAAAAGAACAAACGGATACAGTCGTGACCCCTCTCTGATCAAAGCGCCGCAGTGTTCAGAATTTTTTGAGTTGAAACACTTTTACAATACTTTCGGTGATAGATCCAAGGAAATATTCAGAATCCTTCAGAGAAAAGGATTCGTCAGTCTCGAAGGAAATCGGATTCATATCAATCCGAAGACCAGAATGGCAAATCCCGAAAGCTTCCGGCTCGGATATTCGCCTGATGAGGACAGGGATATCCTGGAAAAACTGAACCGGGTTCTCTGGCGCAGAATTTCTATGAAACCCGATGAGGAGGGATATCTCGATCCTATGGCGGAGAGCCTTTACACGTACCACGGCGTCACGGTCATTGGAGAAAAAGAAGGTATCAGAAATTACAAATTCAGAATCGGACACACCATACTTTCCGTCGAGTTTTTCCAGGAACCGGCTATCGAGCTGCTCGAGCTGGTCAGCCTGAGAATCCTCCTTATTTTTCAGGAACAGCTGCAGAATTTTTTCGCCGCATCGGCCGTGCAGAATTACAATACCGATGTCTGGTTCAGGGCTGTGGATAAAAGGAAGCTCTTCTTTGATATAATCTCCACTTTTCTCTATCACTCATGGAACCCTTTCGATCTGGAAGAGTGTATCATCGTTATAAACAGCGGCAAGGGGCTCTACAGTTTTTCCGACGGAAAGATTATCTACCGCTTTGATTACGACGGATCGGAGTCGAGTATTGTCGAGGACAGCGTCGTTCTGGACAGAGAGATAACCGATAAGAACCGGGAGTTTATTCAGAGAGATATCGATATCGGAATCAACCGGGAGAAAATGGAAACGATCTATCTGTCCATATATCTGAAAAGCCGCAGCTATCACAATGTCGATCCGCGCATCAACAGATTAAGTCACCACTACATAAAGATGTTTATTGAGTCGGTCGGGAAACTGATAGATGTGATTATACCGATTCTACAGAAAGAGAGAACCCAGGACGCCCTCCGGTGGAAGAGCTTTTACGACCAGTCCAGAATCTCCGGCCTGAGAATGGGCGAGAATATCAATGCGGTACTCTACGAGTCTGTTAGAATCCTGAAAATAATCTATGGAATAGAAGATGTTATTTTTTACAGCGAAGACAGTTCCATTATCGAACTCATTACCATTTTCCGGCAGATGGAAGAGAACCGCCGGGCGAACTTCTCCTATATCACCAGACCTCTGAGGAGGAGTGAGATCGTCGAGGGAAACTATGTTTCATGCAGTCTCAACGATAATATCAAAGAGAGGATTATTCTCTATTTCAAGCTTCCTGTCATATATAAACCCGTAGCCGGAAGATATCTTTCGGGGACTTTCATCTACAGGCAGCTGACGGAAACCAGCGAGATGCTCAAGCTCAGTGATCCGGGAGAACTGCTGGCCATAATCGCCAGAACGACTTTCAGCCTCAACCTCACCCTTACAAAGAGGAAAGCTGTTGAGAAGCTGACAAAAAGATTCCCGGAGTTCCCCGGCGAGATTATCGACCGTGTCATCAGTAAGCTGGCACAATCCTTTACGGATTTTTTTACGCTTCTCGATACCATCAGTATCAATATCAACTCTGCAGTCAGCACCATGAGAGGCAGCCGGGACAGCCTTACGGGATTATACAACCGCCAGTCTCTCAACAGGCGGATGGAAACTTTTTTCAACGAGTACGAGAAAACCGGTCCGGGATTCGGAGTCATGTTCATCGATATGGACTCTTTTAAAATCTACAACGATACAGTGAATCACTCTTTCGGCGATAAACTCATTATAAGGCTGGCCGAGCACCTTTTAAAAGCCCAGCGGAATCTCTCCTTTGAGACTGTTCCCGCCCGGTTCGGCGGAGACGAGTTCTGTTTCGGTATAAACAGGATTTCTCCCGATCAATTTGAAGAACGCGCATTTTCCCTTTTCGCCGATATTACACTCCAGCCGATCGAAGTTGTTTTTCATATCGGCGATTTTCAGGAAAGCGGCGGTTTCGAAATCAATCTTCTCTCTTTTCTTCACCGGTTCATCCGCCCCGATATCGGAGGGGAACGAGGAGAAATAACCGGATACAGCGAAAAAGAAAACGAAAGCCCCAAAGAGCATATCGTCAATATATTCCTCCACTACCTCGACAGCGGTCAGGGGGGAGGCACCGATTCGGCAGCCATTCTGGAAGAGGCTCTTCTGGAAGATCACTTAAGTGAAAATCTCAAAGTTAAAATTATTGATTCTCTGGCAGATAAGGTTTGTCTGAAAATTGTGAACAACAGTATCCTCAAGGAAATTGACGATCAGTTCCGGCAGATCGTCGGTCTCTTTCTCAAACTGCAGCTCGAAAACTATACAACAGGGGCAATCCGGAAGGAGATCGTCCGTATCATGGGACTGACAAAGCTGGAAAGGACGATCTATCAGAGAGTCAGCATCGGCCTGTCCCATTCCTCGGAAGACAGACTCCGATCGGTTTCATCCATCTTCAAGCAGGCTGATGCCCGTTCATATCTGGCAAAGCAGAACGGCAAGAATTGTGTGTTCGGTATAAATAACAAACAGATAAAAAGATCGTTTAAACAGGAAATCTCCATTCTGATCATTGACGATGAACAGGAATATATAGACATTCTCCGGAGGATCCTTATGGAGCGTTACGGATGGCATCATGTCTACAATTTTATGAACGATGAGGATGAAGAGATCTCCTATAATAAACTGAAGAATATCGATGTGATAATTCTCGATCTGCAGCTATACAGCGATGAGGACTTTAATGTGATCCTGGCTTATCTGAAAGGGGTTTCGGAAAACAGAGAGCTGCAGATAATCGTCAATTCCGGCTTTATTGAGCAAAAAGCGCATCTGCTGGATAAACTGAAAAATACTGCCGGTCTGAAAGTCATAGCCGTTTTTTCAAAAGACGAGACGGTCTATGAAAAAATTAACAGGATCATTAGTGAGCGATTCAATATCCTTACAGATCTTCCTCGCTGAACACCTCAGCTGTAAAAGAGTAGATCTCCGTGTCCGCATCGTTTCTCAGATCCGGCGCTAAGCCGGCCTTATGGAAGGTCTGATCAATGAAAGTTTCTCTGTTCCAGTTCTGTTCTGTCGCTACCTGAGGCAGGAGAAGGCCGGAACGGGAGCCGTTTCTCACCAGGAGTCCGTCTCTTCCGGTTTTTATTTCATCGGTATTATTCACTTTTTTAAGAGGGGACAACAGGGAGATCTCAATAGACAGATCCTGAAATTCTTCAGATTCGAGGGGGAGGAAGCGGGGGTCATGGAAAGCCGCCGAAAGAGCCATATTGCGTATCGTTTCGGAAAGAGGCCGTTCCGAGACGATATTGCCGATGCATCCTCTCAGATTCCCTCTTTTGCGCAATGTAACGAAGGCTCCCGAAGGGTCTCCCTGCTGTTCCATTTCGGGAGGAGATTCCCTGAGTCCGAGCTTCCAGGCGATGGTCTCTCTTGCGAACTGAAGATACATGTCTTTTTCTTTTCGGTTCAATTGGCTCAAAATTTACTCCTCTATAAACGACAATGCCCCGTACGCGACGGTTTTACCTTTTTCCGATTCCTTTCCAACAGATTCAAAGCGGTCGAGAACATCCATCGAAAGAGGTTTCCCCAGGAATTTCAGGACGGCGGAAAGGGCGCCGGCTCCGCACGCCTCTATTTCTCCGGCTCTCGATCCTTCAATAATACTCCGCCAGTCCCCTCGGGAAAAAAGACTCAGCGCTCTGTCCGCAACGGCCAGAGAATCTTCTTTCCCGGTATAGGTGCTGAGATTTCCCGAAACAACGAAAAGAACATTTTCCCTATTATCGCCGTAAGCCCTTTCCAGGGCGGAAGCCAGTTTTCCGGCCAGCTTTATGGTCGTTTTCCCCATTAAAACGGGAAGAATGGATGCTTCGGGAAAGAGATGCTGAATAAAGGGAAGCTGATCTTCTATAGCGTGTTCTTCTAGATGGGGGATATCGTCGCGGATAATCGTTTTTTCCTCCCCCTGAAAAAGGTGGAGGGATTTCATATTGACCGGAATTTTCCCGAGAGGGCTTGAGAAAAACTTGAACCGGGGAAGTATGATCATATCATTTTCCTCCCGGTGAACCGGCGATATTATGACAACTTCGCTAATTGTCCTGTCCGATGCGGAACTGAAGGCCCGGCCGATCAGCCTGCCGGCCGCAGAATAGCCGGCATGAGGGGTGTATAGCAGAGTGCTCTTCCCCCTAATATTGTTCTGCGTGAAAGATTCAACCAGCGCTGTCAGTTCTTCTTTTTCAGCAGGATAAAAAATACCCTCCACAATAGCCTGTCTTACGGTCTTATCTTTTCTGTCATCCATGGGACAATTATCTGTTTTTAGCCGTTTTCTTTCAACTGCCGGTCTTCCTGATTTGCTCAATCCTTTCCCTGTCAAATTTTATGTGGATATTTTTATCTTTCTGAACCAGAACCTGACCGGGAGATCCGCCTTTAATTCTTTTCAGATTTTTGACTTCGCAATAATGGACATCGGCTTCTGAATTTTTTTTCATCGAGCTGTAGAGCAGGGCCAGGTTGGCGGCATCCAGGAGTGTCTCCAGTGGAACCGACTTGCCCTTCCTTACTTTTATTATGACAAACCCGCCGGGATACTGGCGGACATGAAGCCAGAGATCGTTTCCCCGTGCATACTTTCGCAGAAGCTCATCGTTTTCTCTTGAATTCCGGCCGACGAGGATATTAAATCCCCCTGATTGAAAGACTAGGCCTGTCTTTGTCTTCTCTTTCCGTTGCAGGTTTTCCCCGGGCTTGTCCCTGTCTGGAAAATCATCTATCTCCGGAAGATGAACAAGTTCTGTGGCCTTTTCTGTTTCCTCTATAAGGTCGGTCAGTTTCGAAATGTCACTTTCCGCCTGCTTTATTTCCCTGCTGATCCTTTCGAACCCCCGCCGGTATTTTTTCGATCTGCTGTAGAAGGAGTCTCTGTTCTCAACAGGTCCGAGTTCCGGTTTCAGAGGAATATTGACAGTTTCTCCGTTGTGGTAATTGACGGTTTGAAAAGATGATTCACCCTTTTTGATGAGATGCAGAGAGGCTCCTATGAGCTCTCCCCATAGGCTCAATTCATCAGATTTCGAGTATATGTTCCGCTTCTCCCTCAGGCTATCCATCTGGCTTTGCCGAGCTCGGAGTTTCTTGTTCAGAATTCGGAGAATCGTCACCTTACGGTTTGTGAAATCGCTCCGGTTGTCTGAGCTGTTGTAAAAATGATTGATACAGCTGTTGAAGTCGGAAAAGCCTGCGAAATCCCTGATCTCCCTGGGGCCGGGAGTTTTTTTCCCCGCAAGGGACTTAAAATCGGGAAGGAAAACTTCTCCCGGAATCTCTTTTTTCTCTTTCTTCCGGAACAGGACGTCAATGATCCTGTTGTTACCGTCTGTCAGGATGATGTTGGGGTTTCCGCTCCAGAACCTGATCCAGAGATTATAAGTTTCAATGCCTTTAGACAAAACAAGATGAACGATTCTCTCCTGATCGGGCTGCGATACGGCCCTGATCCGGAATCCCCGGAGACGGGCTGTCAGGAGCTGGGCAAAACGGGGAGGTGTGTCCGGGAGTTCGGGTTTCTCCGTTATTCTGCATAAACGCACCGCATTGTGATAGAGTCCTATCTGAATTTTCTGCTTTCGTTTATGGCCGTAGGTTTCAAGATACAGGGAGAAACGGTCGGGCTGACCTATTCTGTCGATCCGGGAGGAGACCAGATCCAGTTCTTCCAGAATCAGATCGATCTCCCTGCAATTGAGGGACATATCAGGGAATGAAACTCATGACCAGTCCGATGAGGCCGCCGAAGACGCCCCCCCAGATGACCAGCCATCCCAGATGCTTTCTGATCATATCCTGAATGATTTCCTTTACCATTTGAGGAGTCAGTTCATCGAGCCGTCTCTCGACGATCAGGCTGATTTTATCTATCAGCTCCTGAGATACCTTATCGGTTGAGATCTCACTGCCTATAGCTGACATAAACTCGGGAGACGATGTCTCTTCCCTTATAAAGTCCTTGATTTTTCCGATCATCGGTTCTCTGAAGGACTCCAGAGCCGAAGCCCCCCCGAACATGCTCAGCATGCCTCCGAAACGGGAACCGAGAATCGCTTCAGTAATTTTCTCGAATATGCGGTTGTAATCGACGGAATTGATAGCCGATTCGAAATCGATCGAAGGCATAAGCGAGGCCGATTCCTCGCGGATAATCCGGCTGATATTGTCGGATGTGAAGAACTGGTTCATTATCAGGTCTTTTATTCCCCTCTTGAATTCCATAAAATGGAGGGGGATAACGCCGGATCCGTAAAGAAAGGGGACTTTCTCAAAGAGCATATGTATGGCGAGCCAGTTCGTGACGGCTCCCGAAAGGGCGAAATATCCCGTATTGAGTATCTGATCCCTGAAGACCGGAGAAAAATATCCGATAATGATGACTAGAATGGTGACTAATGTTGTAATTGAGCTCTTATTTATCATAACGAGAGAAAATATACTGATATAGAAAGCTATGATCAAGTTTCAAGTAAAATTGTTAATAATAATTTATCTTTTCTTTTCACTTCCCTGTATGCTTCGGGCCAACCGGGTTTCAGGATTATACGATCCTCCAGTCCGCTCCGTACGGTTCGGCAATGCAAATCCCTATTCCTTTATTCCAGTGGGGTGGTCCGATTCGGGGCAAAGTGCTTTTATGATTCACAATCATGAATCGGGCGAGGTTCTACTAACTATTTTTGATGCTGTTGAAGACAAATCCCTTTATGTTTCCGAAACTTTTTTTCTCTCTGATGGAGGAATTCCTTCTCTCTGGTACGATCACCAGGATGCTTTCAGCCAGAAACTGGGGGAGTTTTCGATTTTGCCTGATGGGGATCCCTCTTACGGCCCCGCTGTCTTCTCATGGGGAAACGATGAGTATTCAATCTATAATGAGGTGACAAATCTTCCCGGGAACCGAGGTATCGCCAGCCTGAGTCTTCTTATCAGTTCCGAGAAGAAGGGAATGAAGAAAGTCACTTCCTATATTCATAAAGATGAAGACGTTCTTCTTCTTGACAGTTCGATTGCCGGTTATTATCTCAGTTCATCAGAGAGGAGAATTCTGGTTATCTCTCTCGATGATCTGGAATATCAAGATGGAAAAGAGAACAGAGTCCTGCGCTTTAACGGGGCTCATCTCACTATCGGGTATGTCCGTGAGAGGAATGAAAATAGCGGTCTGATCGATGCGGTTCTCTCCGGCCAGTACTACACGGCCAGGTCCTGGCTGAATAAGGGGTCTGATCCAGGGGTCGAAGTGGAGGGAATCCCTCTGCTGTTCATGGCGGCGGAACAGGGCAACTGGGATATCGTTTTCCTTTTAATGGAGAATGGAGCCAGCCCGGCAGCCGTTGACAACCGGGGAAGAATACTTCTTCACTATGCGGCGGGAGAGGGGAACAGAGAAGCGGTTGTGAAACTTCTGGCTTTGGGGATGAATAGAAAATTCAGAGATGAAGATGGGAGAACACCGGCAGATCTGGCTGAAGAATCGGGGTTCTATGATCTTGTGCCTCTCTTGAAGAACTGATTATTTATGGTAAGGCTCATTGCGCATGATACGGTAGGCGCGGTAAATCTGTTCCAGTAGTATCAGTTTCATAAGTTGATGCGGAAAGGTCATTTTCGAGAAGGACAAGGCGAAATCGGATCTTTTTTTCAGAGAATCGCTCAGTCCCAGAGAGCCGCCGATCAGAAACGTGATGTGGCTGACGCCGCCTGTGGCGGTCTTTTCCATTTTTTCAGCCAGTTTTTCCGAGCTGAGCTCCCGGCCTTCAATTTCAAGTGTTATAAGGAAGGTCCCTTCTTTCAATCTGGAGGCGATTCTTTCGCCTTCCCTGTTTTTTATAATTTCCCTGTCCGCTTCGCTTAAGGTTTCAGGGCATTTTTCATCGCCCACTTCAATAAGCTCGAGGGAGCAGTAGCGGGAAAGTCTCTTCGAATATTCGGCAATCCCGTCTTTCAGATATTTTTCTTTGAGTTTTCCCACGGATATCAAGGTAATTTTCATATTTCCATTGTTCCTTAAAGTTCTGATTTCATCAATCCATTGAAATTTATACCTAATTGTGTATTTATATGAAGAATATAGTGCAAAACAAAGGATGTGTAGATGAGCAAAGAGTTTACTGCGGTAAAAGATTTTCTCGGAAAGTTGAATATGTTCCATGAACAGGTCGATATGGAAAAAGCTTATCAGCATTTCCTTGCCGAGATGGAGAAGGGGCTGAATGGAGAACAGAGCTCCCTCAAGATGATTCCCACTTTCATCGAAAGTGAAATGGAAATTCCAGTCAATGAGAAAGTGATTGTTATGGATGCGGGGGGAACCAACTTCCGGACGGCCCTCATTCACTTCGACGAGAACCGGCAGGTCGTCATCGACCGCTTCAAAAAAAGCCCCATGCCTGGCAGCGACCGGGTTCTGACTTTCGACGAGTTCTTTGACACCCTGGCCGACGCTGTTATGGATATAGCCGAGGAAAGCGGGAAAATAGGGTTCTGTTTTTCCTATCCAACGGAAATAACCCCCGATAAAGACGGGCGATTAATCAAATTTGTAAAAGAAGTCCAGGCTCCTGAAGTGGAAGGAAAGATGATCGGGAAAAATCTTCTCGAAAGGCTGAAAAGCCGCGGTGTCAAGAGAGATCACAGGATAGTAATCCTCAATGATACGGTCGCCACTCTTCTTACAGGAAAAGCCTCCGCTCCGGAAAGAAACTACGAAGAGTATCTCGGCTTTATTCTGGGTACAGGTCTTAACAGCTGTTATTCCGAATCGAACGAAAACATCCACAAGCTCGATACCATACATCTCGATGGAACCCATTCACAGATCATCAATGTCGAATCGGGAAATCTCTCCGTACAGGAGAGAGGAAAGCTTGATAAAGTTCTCGATGAAAAAACTTCGGTCCCCGGCTCTTATTTCCTTGAGAAAATGACTTCAGGAGCTTATTTCGGCGCTCTTGTTTCGGAAGTGCTTTTTGAAGCGGAAAGGAGTGATCTTTTCGATAAGGGGTTTACAAGCGAGCTCGAAATAGCCGGAAATCTCAATACGAGACAGGTTAACGAATTTCTCCAGAACCCATTTATGAAAGAAAATATTCTGACGAAGATCTGTGACCGCCATTCGGGACACAACAGAGAACTCCTCTACTGTCTGATCGATGCCATGCTGGAACGGGCTGCAAAGCTGATCGCCGTGAACATGGCCGGAATCATATTAAAATCCGGAAAAGGGGAAAGTCCGGTAAGGCCTATATGCCTGACCGTTGACGGGACCACGTTCTATGCCTATCACAAATTCCGCTTCAGAGTTGAAAAGTATCTGAATAATTTTCTGACAGGGGAGCGCAAGCGCTATTACGATATAGTGAAAGTTGAAGACGCACCGCTGATAGGGGCGGCCATAGCCGCTCTGACGAACTGAAATAAGAAAAGGGGCTGTCCGGTACACGGACAGCCCCTTTGCAATATATAAAAAATTAAAAGGAGACGTTGATCAGAGTATCCACTTCTTTCTGATAGGAAGAGGATTTTTCCATAAGGATTTCGGCGGAACCGGTTTCCCGGCCCGTATATTCTATACAGCTTTCCAGATAGGAAATCCTGCTGTTGTTTTTTCTGATAAATAGATTATTCAGAGTCACAAAACGGTCGGCAGTCTCTATTGAACGGCTCAGGTTTTCTTTTTCAGCTACAAGTACGGCTCGCCTGTTTGTCAGATCGTATATCTGCTGCCGGTTCTCTTCAATACTGTTCTGTAGTTTCTGCCTAATATTACTGTCGGTCTGACTTCCCTTTGCCGAAAAGAGTTCAGCGGAAGTCGATTTCAATTCAATGACAAGAAGATCTATTTTATTTATCACAGAAGTTATTTCCGCTTTTTGGGAACGTTCCTCATCACCCCGGTTTTTATAATGATCGATATCCGTTTTAAAGCGGATGATCTCTTCTGAAAGAGACTCTATCTCTTTTAATGCCGATTCAATATTGATCTGTCTCGGTGCCAGGCTGTCATAATCGAGAATGCTCCCGAAATTAGTGCCGTAGAGGTCGCCGCGGCTTCTGTTGAGGTCCAAATCATTCTTTCCGTAAATGTTGTCGAGATTTGTTGCGAAAATACTCGATGCGCCCAGTAGTAAAAACATTGTAATGATATAGCTTTTTTCCATGTAAAATATAATGCAAAATCCGTACCACCTTTTCAATGGCTTTTAATCAGTAAAAAAGTCCTCATTGAAAAAAAATCGACGTGATAGTCGAACCGGACGACCCCGGGGGCGTGTTTTCCCTTTGTTCTTGACGTAGCTTTGGCTCCGCCATATCATTTTTAATAGTATCAAAATTATTTACTGAAAAAGGAGATTGATTGATGAAGAAAATTGCAACTCTGGTCTTGTCCTTTCTTCTCGTGTTTGCTTCCGCACTGACGGCAGGTGGACAACAGGGAAAAAGCGATTCGGTTGAAACCGAAGTATTGAAAATTGTTCTGATCCTCAACGGGACGCTCGGAGATAAATCGTTTTTCGACTCAGCTGATAACGGCATGAAATTGATCAAAGAGAAGTACGGGAACAAAGTGCTCGTAAAGACAATAGAGATGAACTACGACGAAACAAAATGGGAACCGACACTTCTCGATGTTGCCGAACAGGACTGGGACATCATAATCATGGGGACCTGGCAGATGACTGAAATGCTCCAGGAATGCGCTCCTGATTATCCGGACAAGAAATTTATAATTTTTGATACGGAAGTCGATTACAGTCTGCCCGATATGGAAAACATCTATTCCATTACCTATAAGCAGAATGAAGCGTCCTTCCTGGCCGGAGCCATGGCGGCCAGAATAACAACGTCCGATATGCCCCTCGCCAACCCCGAAAAGACGATCGGATTTCTGGGCGGTATGGATATTCCCGTCATCAACGATTTCCTCATAGGGTATATAGAAGGTGCTCAGTATATCGATCGTGATATTAAAGTCGCCGTTTCCTACATAGGTTCTTTCGACGATTCGGCAAAAGGGAAGGAGATGTCCCTGGCCCAGTACAGCCAGGGAGCGGATATCGGTTATAATGTTGCCGGCCAGGCGGGACTGGGACAGCTCGATGCCGCAAAGGATGCCAATCGCTACGCCATAGGCGTTGACTCGGATCAGGCGGAACTGTTTCTTTCTTCCGACCCCGGCAAAGCCGAACTTATAACCACTTCAGTCTTGAAACGGGTCGATAACTCCCTTCTCAGAGCCATCGATCTCCATATGGCCGGAACGGCCCCCTGGGGAAGCACAGAAGTTCTCGGCTTCGAAGAGAAAGCCGTTGGTTTCGCTGAAAATGATATTTACATGAAAGTTGTTCCAACGAAAATCCGCGAAGAAATGGATATGCTCCAGAAGAAAATCATTGCCGGAGATATCGTCGTCAGCAGTGCTTTCGGAATGAGTTCCAGCGAGATACAGGCTTTGAGAGACAGCGTCTCTCCATAATCAATAGGCAGTATTCGGGTTGCGCTCATCACAGGGCGCAGCCTTCTTTTTTAAGGGAGTTTATGAATGCAGACTGATTTCCTCAGTATGAACAACATAACCAAAGTATATCCCAACGGTATCGTTGCCAATGATGGAGTGGATTTTTCTCTGAGAAAGGGAGAAATCCATGCCCTTGTCGGTGAAAACGGAGCCGGGAAATCAACATTAATGAAAATTCTTTTCGGTCTCGAACATCCGGAAGAAGGAGAAATCCTTTTAAAAGGGGAATCCATTCATGTCAGTTCTCCCAATGTGGCCATAGAACATGGAATCGGAATGGTACATCAGCATTTTATGCTGGTTCCTTCGCTTACGGTAGCGGAAAACATGGTTCTGGGATCGGAGCCGCGGAGAGGAATATATACCAACATCAAAAAAGCCGAATCGGAAACCCTTGAACTATCGAGAAAGTACAATCTTACTGTCGAGCCCTCTGCCAGAATCAGGGATTTGCCGGTCGGTATCAAGCAGAAAGTTGAAATCTTGAAAGCCTTGTACCGAGGGGCTGAAATACTCATTCTCGATGAGCCTACAGCTGTGCTGACTCCCCAGGAAACGAAAGAGCTCTTTGAGGAACTCCATCTCTTAAAGGAAAAAGGCAGCACTATAATTTTTATCTCTCATAAGCTTCATGAAATTAAAGAGCTCTGCGACAGATTGACGATTATGAGAAACGGGCGGTCTCAGGGTGTCTTTAACGTCGCCGATGTAACGGAGAAGGAAATCTCCCGTCTGATGGTCGGCCGTGACGTCATTCTGGAAGTGGACAAAGGTCCGGCTGCCCCCGCGGAGATATCTCTGAAAGTCCGGAACCTCACCGTCGTGAATGATTTCGGCAAGAATGCCGTCAATAACATTTCTTTCTCTTTGCGGAAAGGGGAGATCCTCGGTGTCGCCGGGGTCGAAGGAAACGGGCAGGGGGAACTGGTAGAAATTCTGACGGGCCTTCAGCGTATCAACTTCGGTTCGGTGGAAATCGAAGGAGAAAATATCGCTGGAAAGACGATTAAGGAAATCCGGAATCTGGGGACATGCCATATCCCCGAAGACAGAATGACTTACGGTGTGGCGGAAACACTGGATATTGAACAGAATCTACTGGCTGATAAGCATGATTCGCCGCGGTTTACCGGGAAAATACTAACAAGGCCCAAGGTCATACGGGAGAATTCCCTTAAGCTTATCGGAGAATATAGAATCAAATGCGGATCTCCTCTGGAAGAAGTAAAAATGCTGTCAGGTGGTAATATTCAGAAAGTCGTCGTGGCAAGGGAGTTTTCATCGGATCCCAAACTGATTATCGCCGACCAGCCCACAAGGGGGATTGATGTCGGAGCCACGGAGTTTATCAGAAAGCGCCTGGTGGAATTACGTGATGAGGGCAGCGCCGTTCTTCTCGTTTCTGCCGACCTCAACGAAGTCATGGAACTCTCGGACAGTCTTATCGTTATGTATAACGGGGAAATCACCGCCTTTATAGAGGATGTGAGATCACTCTCCGAGGAAGAATTGGGTTTATATATGCTGGGGATTAAGAAACAGACTGACGGTGAAATCGGGAGGGCGCTTCATGTTTAAACAAAAAAGGCTTTTTGAGCTGGTCAGAACGGTTCTTGCGGTCCTGATCGCTCTGATAGTTGCCTTGGTTACGATCCTTTTTGCCAGCGATGAACCGGGCCGGGCTTTGAGTTTATTCCTGTTCGGCCCCCTCGACAGCCTGCGCCATTTCGGTAATGTTCTGGAAATGATGATTCCGCTCCTCTTCACGGGACTGGCCGTCAGCATCATGTTTTCCGCGGCACAGTTCAATCTGGGCGCGGAAGGTGCCTTTTTTCTCGGTGGAATAACCGCTACCTCCGTCGCCATAAATCAGAGTCTTCTGCCCGTTGTTCACCCTGTACTTTCCATATTGGCGGGAGGTCTTACCGGGGCTTTGTTCTGCGGAATTCCCGCTCTGCTCAAAGTGAAATGGAATGCATCGGAACTGGTTTCATCCTTAATGTTCAATTATGTCGCCTTGTTCCTGGGGCTGTATCTGATCAATTACTACATGCGCGATGTCGATGCGGGAGCCATGGTTTCCTTCAAACTGGCTGACACCTCCAAGCTCATAAGAATTATTCCCAAAACGAGAGTGCATTTCGGCCTGATCCTGGCCGCTTTGACTGTAGTTGCCGGTTATTATTTTATGTACCGAACACGCTGGGGCTACAGAATAAGGCTGACAGGTCTGAATAGCAGTTTCGCCCGTTATTCCGGAATTCAAACGGCTTCTGTCATTATATTGTCACAGGTCCTGGGAGGTTTTATTGCGGGATCGGGCGGGGCGATTGAAATTCTCGGAATGTACAGACGGTTTTCCTGGCAGTCTCTCCCCGGTTACGGTTGGGACGGTATTATCGTAGCCATACTGGCCAGAAACAATCCCGCTCTTATTCCGGTAGGTGCTTTTTTTCTGGCCTATCTGCGGATCGGGGCTGATCTGATGGCCCGTTCTTCCGATGTCCAAAGCGAAGTCGTCTATATTATCCAGGGCGTCATGATCGTTTTAATCGCAGCCGAAAGCTTCCTGGCCCACTACAGGCATAAACTTGTCTACAGGGAAGCCCGGAAAACAGCGGCGTCAGGAAAATAGGGGGATTTATGGCTGATTTTTTTAACATTATCTTTTCCGTCGATTTCGGTTATGCCGTACTTCGGGTTACAACTCCGATTCTCTTCGCCGCCATGGGCGCGCTGATTTCCGATAAAGCAGGCGTAATCAATATCGCTCTAGAGGGCATGATGCTCATCTCCGCACTGACAGGCGTCATCATGAGTGCTCTGTCTCATAGCGCCGGGCTTGGACTGCTGGGCGCTGTCATCGTAGGGGCTCTGGTCGGGATGGTACTGGCATACTTCGCCCTGAACCTGAAAACCGATGTCATTCTGGCGGCTATCGCCATCAATCTCATAGCCATGGGTGGAACTGTCTTCGTTCTCTTTATGGTCGGAGGCGATAAGGGAATTTCCTCCTCGCTGGCCAGCAAGGTCTTGCCCAGAATCGACATTCCTCTCATAAGATCCATTCCGGTTCTTGGTCCGATTCTGTCGGGACACAATATCCTCACTTATCTGGCCTTTCTGTCCGTATGGGTTATGTATATCTTCATCTACAGGACACCGCTCGGTTTGAGAATCCGTGCGGTCGGTGAAAATGCTGATGCCGCTGATTCTGTCGGAATCAGTGTGCGGAAAATTCAATATACAGCCCTTATCCTGAGCGGCGCTCTCGCCGGTTTCGGCGGTGCCTATATGTCCATGGGCTATGTTTCATGGTTCAGTAAAAACATGACGGCCGGTCGCGGATTCATCGCCCTGGCGGCGGAAGCTATGGGAGGAGCGACGCCCCATGGCGCCATGTTCACATCTCTGCTTTTCGGAATGTTTGATGCTCTCTCAAACTCCCTTCAAACCCTGCGGGTGCCGGCTGAATTTATCCAGATGATTCCCTATCTGGCCACGGTTATCGGCCTTGTCATATATGCTGCCAACAAAACGGAACAGATTAAAAGAATTCAGGCTCATCAGAACCGGGAAGCCCGCAAAGGGGCACAGGAGGTTAAACTGCTATGAAGATCCCCTGCATAATGGACTGCGATCCAGGCCATGACGATGCAATTGCGCTGATTCTGGCCTATGGGAGCGATAAAATAGATATTCGCGCCGTAACCACGACAGCGGGCAATCAGACAATCGAAAAAACGACGAAGAATGCTCTGAAGATCATGACTTTTCTCGGGGCGGATATTCCCGTAGCCGCCGGTTGCGCCAAACCCTTATTCCGGGATCTCATCATAGCCCCGGAAGTTCATGGCGAGAGCGGTCTCGACGGACCGGTCCTTCCCGAACCGGCTTACGGAGTCGAACCTGTCCATGCCGTTGAGCTGATGGCCGAAACTATCAGAAAAAGCAAAGAGAAGATTACGATCGTTCCGACGGGAGCTCTTACCAATGTAGCTCTGTTTCTGTTGACTTACCCGGAGCTGAAGGGCCGGATCGAGAGAATCTCGCTCATGGGCGGAGCCTGCTGGGGAGGAAACTGGACACCCGCTGCGGAGTTTAACATACTCGTTGATCCCGAGGCGGCCAGAATCGTTTTTGAATCGGGAATTCCTATCGTCATGAGCGGCCTCGATGTCACCCATAAAGCCTATATAACCGATGCAGATCGGGAAAGATTCAGGAAGATCGGAAGGAGAAGCGCAGTTCTCGTTGCGGAATTGCTCGATTTTTTTGCCCGGTTTCATAAGGATAATTTCGATTTCGAGGGGAGTCCGCTTCACGATCCCTGTGCCGTCGCCTGGCTTATTGCTCCGGAACTGTTTACAGGAAAAGACTGTCACGTCGACATCGAGACGTCCGGTAAATTGACGACAGGATCGACGGTTGTGGATTACTACGACGTGCTGAAGAAAGAGAAGAACGCAACTGTCCTTTTTGATGTGGACAGAAAAAAGTTCGTTGATCTTCTGGCCGGACATCTGGAGAAAATGCCATGAGAGATCAGAAAACTGGAAGACCGGTGCTGTTGGATTGCGATCCCGGAATCGACGATGCTCTTGCAATATTTATGGCCCTTGCGAGCGATGAGTTAAAAGTGGAAGCCATAACGACTGTCGCCGGAAATGTTCCCGTCGAACATACGGCTCGGAACGCCCTTCAGTTGGTGGAACTTGCCGGATTTGATGTCGAAGTGGCTGCAGGAGCATCTGATCCTCTTTATTCGAAGAAAAAAACAGCCGAATCGGTTCACGGGAAAAACGGGATCGGAGATATTATACTCAATCCGCCGAAAGGGGCTTTATCCTGCCGTACAGCCAGAGAATTAATTTATCAGAAAGCGCTGGAACAGGCGGGTGATCTTGAGATTATAGCAACAGGTCCCCTGACAAACCTCGCGTCGGCTCTTATGATTTATCCCGATCTGAGAAATCTGATCAGTCACATCTGGTTAATGGGTGGATCGGCATACAGCGGCAACAGGACTCCCGCAGCCGAATTTAATATCTATGCCGATCCTCACGCCGCGTCGATTGTCTTTGAATCGGGAATCCCATTGACCATGTGCGGACTCGATGTTACGAACAAAGCACTTATATTTAAAGAAGATATAGAACGTCTTGCCGGTTATGATAGTGATGTCGCAAAAAAATCGGCGGAAATGCTTACCTGGTATCTGGGGTTTTACAACAGCTTCGGTTTTAAAGGGTTAGCCATGCACGATCCTTTTACGGTTGCGGCGGCTATCGATCCGACTCTCATTGAAACGAAACACCTTTTTGTCGATGTCGAGACGGTGGGAGAATTTACCCGGGGCCAGACAGTTGTGGATCTTCTGAACGTCAGCGGCAAAAAGCCTAATGTCCAAGTCGCACTGGAACTGGATAATACCCGTTTCCTGTCCCTCTTTGAAAAACTGATGAGGTTTTATGGCTGATATTCTGCTGAAAAAGGGAAAACTGATTGATGAACTGGGCCGGGTCTCTGATAACCGCGGGATTCTTATTCGCGACGGCATTATACATTCGATGGCGGCCGAAGACCGGGGGCTCTTGCCTGAAACCGAGGTCATCGACTGTTCCTCTTTTTTCGTAACACCGGGTATCCCCAATCTCCACACACATTCTCCCATGAATATATTCAAGGGGATAGCAGAGGATGTGGATGAACACAGCTGGTTCAATCAGGAAATCTGGCCTTATGAAAGCAAAATGGAAGCCGGTGATGTCTATGCCGGTTCTTCTCTGGCGATAGCTGAGATGATCAACAGGGGAGTAACAGCTTTCGCTGACCATTATTTTCAGGCGGATCAGGTCTGCCGGGCTGCTCTGGATTCGGGAATCCGGCTCGATATGGCTCCTACTTTATTCGGTATGGCCGGTCATTTTGAAGAACAGCTGGAAGCTTCAACGGCACTTATGGACAGTTTCCAGAAATATCCGGGACATCTCGCTTTTCATTACGGTCCCCACGCACCTTATACCTGCAGTCCTGCTCAGTTGCGGAAAACGGCGGAAGCCGCGGAGAAATCAGGAAGGGGCATTCATATCCATGTCGCCGATGCCGAGGCTCAGATAGCGGCCAGTCTGGAGCAGTACGGCCGCACCCCTTTTCAGGTTCTGAAGGATGCGGGTGTGCTCGACCTGCCTCTGATTGTGGGGCACGGTTTATGGATTCTGGAAGAGGAAGTGGATCTGATAGGAAATGATGCGGCTTTCGCCGTCTGCCCGAAGACCTATATGAAGCTGAGCGCCGGTACGGGACGTATCTGGCAGTTCAGCCGGAGGCTTCCCCTGGCTATAGGAACCGACGGGGCGGCCAGTTCGGGCAGTCTCGATCCTCTGGAACAGCTGAGGCTTTTTCTACTTCTGGGAAAACTGACAGGAGGTGATGCGCGGCGTTTCACTCTGGAAGAAGGATGGGCTGTTCTCATGAGCGGCCATAAGGCCATGCCCTTCCGGACAGGCAGACTGGAGGAGGGCTTCGGGGCCGATCTCCTTTTCTGGAATCTCGATCATATTAATACGGCGCCTGTATACAATCCCCTCGCTTCGATCATCTACAGCAGCACGGCGGAAAATCTCGTTCACTCCATGTCTGGCGGCCGTTTCCTTAAAAGAAACAGTGTCGTTCAGCTCGACACAGATCAGATCCTGAAAGAAGCGGGAGATCGAGCCAGGGCTATACTCAAGAGGGGAAAGGGGCCCACGAAATTGATTTTTTAACACTAAAATTCTAAAAAAGGAGACCACAAAATGGGTACACCACATCTGGAAGCAAAAAAAGGGGATATAGCAGAATCGGTCCTATTACCGGGAGATCCTCTCAGAGCGAAGCATATTGCTGAAAAATTTCTTGAAAACCCTGTCTGTTATAATCAGGTGCGCGGTATGCTCGGGTACACCGGGACCTACAAAGGCAAAAGAGTATCCATACAGGGAACGGGGATGGGAATCCCTTCTATCTCCATCTATGTCAATGAACTCATAATGGAATACGGTGTCAAAAAACTGATGCGGATCGGAACATGCGGATCAATACAGAAAAATGTCAATATGAGAGATGTTGTTCTGGCGATGAGCGCTTCGACCGATTCGTCCACTAATAAAATACGCTTCGGCGGACTGGATTACGCGGCCACGGCTGATTTCGAGCTTCTCTACAAAGCCTGGAATATTGCAGGGGAGCGCAATATTCCCGTCAAAGCCGGACCGATCCTCACATCCGACACGTTTTACGGTGATGATCCCGACTGGTGGAAACACTGGGCGGATTTCGGCATTCTGACTGTGGAAATGGAAACGGCCGCTCTATATACTCTTGCCGCAAAATTCAAAGTACAGGCTCTGGCATTGTTGACGGTAAGCGACAATATTCTGACAGGGAAGTCCACAACGCCCGAGGAAAGGCAGTTGACTTTTAATCAGATGATAGAGATCGCACTGGAAACAGCCTGATTTTCAGCTCTTTTTCTTCTCAATCTTCTCGTCTTTTTTTCCCTCTTCCTCTTTAAGAGGGAAAGAGAAGCGTCCGTATAAGATACAACCTTTGACTCCGGGATTGCATTCTTTATTGATTCTCCGGCACTGGCCGTCCCTGATTTTAAACTGGCAATCAAAACTCATAATCTTTCTATTCTGTTCCTTCCGCTTTCCTTGGCTTTGTAAAGAGCCTTATCGGCCCGTTCGATCAGATCTACCGGAACAAGATCTTTCCCCTGAATGTATCTTGTAATTCCTATGGAAATGGAAGTTTTGACAACTTTTCCATCATAGATAAATTCTTTCTGTTCTATAGAGGAGCGGATCCTTTCGGCAATCTGTTCTGCCACGGATATATCGATATAATGGAGAATGATCGTGAATTCCTCGCCTCCGTAACGGGCAGCCATATCCTCCACTCTCACGTGCTTGAGAATGATGGATGCCACGCCTTTCAGAACCGTATCGCCGAAAGAATGCCCGTAGGTGTCGTTGAGACCCTTGAAATGGTCGATATCCATCATCAGAATTGTAATATTCTCGCCGTTGTAGTTAGAGAAAAGATCTCTCAAGTGATGCATAAGAATATGCTTCTGTTTCAGATGGGTCATCATGTCTGTCGATGAAACTTCGAGCAGGAACGTGTTGTGTATGGCTATCGCTCCGAGATCAGCTACATTCCGGAGGAAGTGCTTTTCCTCATCGGAAAAAACGGTGCCTGTGATTTTTTCGCCCAGTATGATAATGCCCTGAAGATCATTTTTCATAACGATGGGGATAATGAGAGAGGGATCCAGAATGGTAAAAAGCTTGATATCGGAGATTTCCCGGATATCATCAAGAAGTTCGGGCATAGTCAGGCAGCCTGAAGCTTTTTTCAGGGAAAAGATCAGTTCCGATTTTTCGGGGATTGAAAAATCAACACTCTTATCGGGATTGAAACCTTCGTAGTTTCTGTACAATGTAAAATCCGTGCTGTCCACATCATGACGGATGAAGAGTCCGGCTTTTACCACCATAGCCCGGCCCATACAGGTTAAAAGAAGGGAGTCGAGCAGTGTGGCGTAGGAGAGATTGGAATTGAGGCTTTTACCTATGTCAATAAGTTCTCTCAGATCCTTGATTTTCTGTTCATATATTTCTTTTTCACCGGCTGTGAGCATCTACTTGAATTTAAATCAGCTGAATGCATCTTTCCAGCATTTTTTAAAATATAAATTTATAGCCCCGGCCCCGGATTGTCAGGATATGGCGGGGTATCTCCGATTCTCCCAGTTTCTGCCGGATCCTGGCGATATGGACATCGACGGTTCGGGAAGAGGTTTCCGAATCGTAGCCCCAGACTTCGTCGAGAAGCGTATCCCGGCTTATGATTTTATCGGGATTCGCAAGAAGGTAATCGAGAAGCCTGTATTCCTGTCCGTTGAACGGAATCTCTACATCTCTCCGGAAGAGTGACCCTTTTTCCCTGTCCAGTATGAACTCTCCGAAAGTTGCGGAGGAGAGAGACGGCGAAGTCCTTTCTTCACTCATTGATGAGCGGCGTATCTGAGCTTCGATTCTGGCCAGAAGAACCGCCATATCGAAAGGCTTTGCAACATAATCATCGGCTCCCTGGCGTAGACCGAGGACTGTATCCAGATCGGTGTTGCGGGCTGTGAGCATGATTATGGGGACTGTCGAACCGCTTTTGCGGATCTTTTCACAGACGGCGAACCCGTCTCTTCCGGGAAGCATAATATCGAGAAGAATCAGACTGAAGCCCCCCTTTATGGCCGTTTCTTCGCCGGTGATACCGTCGGAACAGCTTTTCACTCCGTATCCCTCGGCGGACAATCTGTCCTCAAGTGTCATTCTGACGCCCGGTTCATCTTCAATTATAAGTATGGTATTCACAGCCGGTTCTCCTCTACGGCTTCGATATAAGGCAGTAAAAGGGTAAAGGATGTACCGCTTCTGGATTTCCCGTCCGTTCTGACGTAAGGACTTTCCACGTTTACAGATCCTCCCAGCAGTTTCACCTTCCGGCTGACCAGATACAGTCCCAGACCGCTTCCCTTGATCTGCTCCCGGAAACTTCTATCTCCTCTGAAAAAAGGTTCGAAAAGATGTTTCTGTTCCTTTCTGGATATGCCGTATCCATCATCATCGACTGAAAAAATAAGGGTCGCAGGCATTTTCAGATGTGCTGAAAGACGTATTTCTCCGGTCTCATCTTTCGAATAGCCGTGGCGGAAACTGTTGGTTATCAAATTCGTCAGCGCAAGGACCAGAGTTTCCCTGTCCGTCATGGAACAGGTCGGTAGTGAGCCGAAATCAACCGACATTTTTATTCTGCCATCCCTGTGGAGCGAGGAGAAGAAGAGTTCCAGTTCCTCTTTTATAAGCTGAAAATCAACTTTTTGCAGAATCGGTGCTTGTTCAGCTTTCCCTTCAAGCCTGGAGAAAAGAAGAATTCCCTCTATCATGGAGGAGAGCCGGGCCGACTGCTCCTTAATTAAGTCGCCGTAAGGAATGAGTTTTTCACTGCTGAGGATTCCGCTCTGAATATTGTCGGCGGCGGAATGAATCACCGTTAAAGGTGTACGCAATTCATGGCTAATAGTCGCGACAAATTCCTTCTCTTTTCTGCGGAGTCTGGTCAGTCTGTTCTTCTGAAAGAGAATCAGGCTATAGGCTCCGCCGATTCCCAGAAGGAGCAGAAGCCCTGTAAGCCATTGAACAGCTATGGAAAGCTCGCGTTCGAAAAAAAGCGATTCACCCGATGTCGACTGCAAAGCCAGAAAGATTGCGCCGGGAATTTCTTCAGATGGCGGCTTCTGATCCGGATCCCTTGAAACTCTGTATATGGGGAGACGCAGAAAAGGGATGTTCATATAATATACCTGTTCGTTACCGCCAATATAACTTATCAGTGTTTTTACAGGGGAAAACCGGTAGTTGTGGTTTTCGAGAAGGACCATATCCGGTTCAAGTTTCGAGATGAGATTAATCGAATAATTATCAAGATTTTTATTTACAACCGGAAAGAGTTCTCTTTCAATAAAAAGTCTCAGATCGAAATGAATGAGAGATACGTAGTTTCCTCCGGGATATCGTCTTAACAGATACACCATTCCCGGAGTTTCAGGATCGGTGATCGTGGATATTTCGTGGAAATCCGGTTCTCCATGGTCGGAACCTGTGAGTAATCGGTCAAAGATTTCTCTGTTTCCCTCTTTCCAGAAGCCCCTTTCATAACTGAAAAAAGCTGCACCGTCCTTAAGGTTGCAATAAGCCAGAAACAGGATGAATTTTCCTGTGTATTCCATTTCAAATTGGCTGTCCATATACTCGAGTCCCGATCTGATGTCATCTCCCGAAGGAATATCTTTTCCTCCCGGACGGAGATTGAATAAGTCAATACGGCTTATTTCCTGAGCAAGAGATCCGAATATGCGGAACTCATAGGACTTGGCCAGATCGTTAATCGTCTTCTCTCCCGAATTGACCGCCCATTTATATTGAAGGATCGACAGCACGGCTATGGCTGAAAAGACAGCGGCTGTGGTCAGCCTCATAATCGCCATTCCTCTTCTCTCTTTTCTGTTCATGCCCATAGTATATAACAGCGGCTGGACGCAGGCGAGGATGAAATAGGCTCCGGACAGTCACTTTTACATAGTTTACATTCCTTTTACATTGAGTTAACCACGATATTTTTCTCCCGATATATATTCAGGTCATAAGGAGGCAGAACATGGCCGAACTGAGAAAAATCATACAGGTTGAGGAATCATCACCACTCATATCGAGAAGTAAAAAGAAAAAAGCATATATATCCGGAGCCGTAGTTGCCGCAATCTTCGCTGCCGTTGTCATCGTGATATTTCTGAATACATCGGGAGATATTAGAACTGTGGGAGACTATACCGTAGCCAAAGTCATATCAGGATCATTCACAACATCCACAGAGGCCAGCGGGACGGTCGTGCTTCCGACCCAGGTTTCCATTGTAAATATGGAAACAGGTTATGCCAGGGAAATCTATGTAAAAGAAGGTGATTCAATTACCGAATCAACAATCCTGGCCGTTCTCGATGTGCCTGACCTGGAAGAGCAGAGAGACGACCTGTTGGACGAACTTGAAACTCAGAAAATCGCCCTTGAAGAAATCAGACTTTCCCATGAGTACTCGATCCGGGAACTGGATATAAGCCTGAAGAGAAATGAAGCCGATATTGGCGAAGCCGAGGAAACTGAAGCGACTGAAAAAGAGCTGATGGAGCTGAAAAGTTCCAGAGCCAGTGATTACGAGGCGGCTGTCGATGCCCTCCAGAGCCTCCGGGAACAGAGAGAGGATCTCCTGTTAAGCAGGGAAAAGGCTGTGAGAAGCGGTGTACTGAGTCTGAAAAAGCAGGAAGCTCAGATCTCTTCGCTGGAAGTTTCCCTGAAAAGGGTTCAGGCGGATATTGAAGATGCGAGAATAACCAGCCCCATTTCCGGCGACATTCTCAGTCTCGAAGACAATCTCATGGTTCCCGGAAGCCTCATTGAACAGAATACCGCGCTTTTCACAGTAGCCGATACGACCGATGTCTATATCGATCTGGAAGTATATGAACAGTACACTTCCTATCTCGAAGAAGGGGGAACCGTTGAGCTGGTTATCAGCAACAACGTTATAGAAGGTGAAATTTCCCAGATCGGCCGGGTGGCCTCCATGTCCTCCGATGGTCTGGCGGCTACTGTTACGGTTCGAGTGAAACCTGTAGGTGTCAGCAATCTGACTCCCGGTGCATCGGCGGTAGCGGAAATCCCGCTGGGCACGACGGAAGACGCTCTTCTGCTTCCCAGAGGATCCTATCTTACTACGGGAGGACAGAAATATGTCTATAAAATCGACGGCGTCAGAGCCTATAAAACACAGGTTGTTTTCGGTGAAATCCAGGGGAGTCAGGTGGAAGTTCTGAGCGGACTGGAAGCGGGAGATACAGTCATTATCAGTTCCTATCAGGACTTTATAGATCAGGATGTCGTGGAAATTAAATAAGATATTCCGGAGGATGCGATAGCATCAGGATCCGGGCATAGCTGAAGGAGAAATAAAATGATCGAATTGAAAGATATCAGTAAATTGTACGATCTGGGTGAAGTGAAAGTCAACGCCTTAAAGGATGTGAATCTGAAGATAAACAGAGGAGAGTACGTTGCCATCATGGGGCCTTCGGGTTCGGGCAAATCAACACTTATGCATATTCTGGGAATACTGGACACCGCCTCAGATGGGAAATATTTTCTCGAGGATTATGATATTACAGCCCTGCCTGACAAAGAGCAGGCGCGAATCAGAAACAAACACTTCGGGTTTATCTTCCAGAGTTTCAACCTCTTTCCCGAATTGAGCGCTCTGGAAAATGTCATGCTTCCCATGTCCTATGCGGGCATCGGCTATAAAAACAGAAGGTCCCGGGCGCAGGAGCTTCTTGAGGAAGTTGGACTGAGCCACAGGATGTACCACCTTCCCACTATGATGAGCGGGGGCGAGCAGCAGCGCGTCGCCATTGCCAGGTCGCTTTCCAACGATCCGGATCTGATTCTCGCCGATGAGCCTACGGGAAATCTCCCTTCCGACAAGGGAGAGGAGATTATGGTCATGCTGGAAAAGCTCAACGGCAAGGGCGTCACCGTTGTCATGGTAACTCACAATCCCGAACAGGGAGACCGGGCACGAAGAAAAATCTCAATCAAAGACGGCTCGCTGTTCAGCGACGAACTCATTGCACAGGGGATCTGATATGAAAAACGAACCAATGCTTATCGTACAGAGGCGCTTTACCGGAAGAATCCTCGAATCGGGGCTTCTGATTCTGGCTGTCGCGCTGGGCGTGGGGGCCGCGGCTTCGGGTCTTTCCCTGCTGCTCCATACGAACAGTTACAGCCGGAAGATGCTCGAATCGCCGGAATACAGAGAGCTGATAGTTTCGACTCAGGACAACGCCTCCGACATGGAAACGCCCCTCATCGAAACGGTTAAGGGTGATGATGTCATTCTGACATACGAAGATCTCGAAGCGGCTGAACTGGTTCCCCAGGTTTCCTACGCCTATTTATCGGGAAAGAGCCGTATGCGATTTATGAACGAACAGTTTCTGGCGGAAATGCAGCAGATGGAAGCCAGCAGGCCGGAAGCCGGAGCCGGAGAAAATTCTCCCGAAGGCCAGGACGCTCTCCAGCCGCCCGATGGAGGAGATTTCCGGGAAAATATGACGTCAATGATGGAGGAAGCCGCTTCGGACAGCTCAATCATCATTCCGGAAATTGAGGAGCTCTACGGATACGAAGTGACACCCCAGTTTTTCAGCGCCTGGAATCTGGAAGCACAGTTTGGAAGTCTTTTTACCCAGAGCGATATGAACGGAACATCAGATTATGTCGTGCTTGGAATTGACGCCGCCCGGATGATCAATCTGAATGATGAACCGCTGGAAAATCTGATAGGGAAGAAAATCCTCTCCATGCGGGATTATTACATTATCGCCGGCATTCTCGAGGAAACGGGCACAGCTTATGATGAATCCTATTTCTCTCTGGACAAGCAGGCCGGATTTGCAGGTGCCATGGACAGATTCCGTCCGGGCGGAAATAAACAGCTCAGGTTCACCGTTGCCGATCCGGAAGATCTCGATGCCGCGGCGGAGCTTCTTTCCTCCTGGTTCGCTTCCGAATACGGAGAAGGGCAGACGGTAATTTCCAATCCCAGGGAAGAAGCGGAAAAGCTTATGAACAGAAACAGGGGTATTAGTTATCTGATTCTCTTCCTGAGTACGGCCGGACTATTTATCGCGTCGGTCAATATTTCAAACATTCTGATGAGCCGGACACTCCGGATGAAAAAACATGTGGGAATTCTGAAAGCTCTGGGAGCTTCCAATGTGAGCATTCTCAAGCTTTTCTCAGCAGAAGCCGCGGCTATTACAGCGATAGGGGCGATTCTGGGAACAATTATCGCCTTTCCCCTGGCCGGAGCCATGGAAACAGCCATGGGACTTGAAAAGGGAAGCTGGATTTTAATTTTTGCCGGTGTTCTGCTTTCATCGATTCTCACATTCGCCTTTTCGGTTATACCCTCATTTCAGAACTCCGGTTTCGAAGCGGCGGAAGCTATGAGACAGGCCGGATGAGCAGGAGAGCACAATGAAAAAATTTTTGACAATGTTAATTAGACACTGGGTAAAAAGCCCGGTAAAAATACTGATGACGATTTCAGCCGTTGCATTGGGAACAGGTATTCTGATAATTTCATTCAGCGCCGGTTCGGTGCTTGAAAGCGAAGTCCTTGCCAAAATGAACGACAGCGGCGTTATCCTCTACGGAGCCAATGGAGAATGGGCTTCCGACGGATCTCTGGAACAGGAGAGACCGGGGCAGTTCGATCAGAATGTCTTCGGATCTCTGGTGACTGAAGGCGCGACGATAAGCGATGCGGCCATTGTAATGGGTGTGCCGGTCAATGAAATAACAGCAGACGGAAAGACATGGCAACTCAGAAGCTCTGTCGGAACCGATCCTTCCTATTTTGATGTCTTCGGTCTTGAAATTATTGCCGGAGAAGCCATGACAGAAGATGTATACAGTGCCGGTTTCAAGAGGGTCTGGATCAGCGAGTCAGCTGCCATTATGCTTTTCGGATCAGCCGATGATGCGGTCGGAAAGAAGATCGCCCCTCCTGGAATGAGTTTCATGAGAGGACCGGGGGGAAACAATTCCCGTGATCTGATTACGCAGTACACAGTTTCCGGAGTCTTCGCAGACCCTACCGAAGTGGCCAGGCGGTCATACGGGATCGCAGATGTGATTTTCCCCGTAACGGCCATGATGCCCAATTCGGATTTCGCCTCAAGGATGCTCGACTTTATGTCCGGACAGTTTGTCGTTAAAAGCTCATCGACCTCTGTGGAAAAAGTTCAGGCGGAGATCGCAGCCGTTATCGAAAACAATTACGGTTATGACGTCAGTCTCGTCTCCTGGGAGGGGAGTCTTAATGGAGAGTCGACCTACATGGAAGAACTCCGCCAGGCCGTATCAATTTTTACGGTTTCGGTAAATATTCTGGGCATAGTTCTGCTTCTTACCAGTTCTCTCGGGATTTTCAGCATAATGGTTGTCGAATCTCTGGGAAGACGAAGGGAAATCGCCCTGGAAAGGTCTCTCGGCGCATCCCAGATCCGGGTTATAAGAGAGTTCTGGTCCTGGTCCATGATGCTCAGCCTTCTTGGTGCCATAATCGGTGTTCTTCTGGCTCTGCTTATAGGTAAACCGGTTCTGGGAACGCTTTCTCCGCTCCTCGGGGAACTTTCATCGGATTTCGGTTCTGCTGCCGGTATAAAAATCCTTCCTGTATTCGGAGGTTTTTCACTGGCTATCGGCTGCGGCGGACTTCTCGGTCTTCTTCCCGCATTTTCTGCCGTAAAAGGCAATATCGCCGAAACCTTAAGAGAGGTCTGATATGAGTAGGGTAAAAAAGATGATTCTGATCAGTCTTGCCGGTTTCTTTATCCAGACGATGGGAGCCCAGACTGTCCTTTCCTCTCTCGACGAAATTGCCGCTTACGGTGCAGAGAACAGTCTCGATTTTAAAAACGACCAGGTTTCCCTTCTGAAAGCGGAGAATAACAGGCAGAGTATCCTTTTGCTGAAAGATACATCTGTAAGCGCTACCGGTTCCTATGGGAATTCTGCTCAGCCAGATAACAGTGATGATAGCCTTTGGGGAGTCGATGTGAAAATAGACATTCCCGTCATCGAACAGATAGGCCTTTCAGGGAGTATCAATGAGAATGGAGAGGGAAGCGCGTCCATAGTTCTGAAACCACTTTCTCATTCGGACAGCCGCGAACAGTCTATGCTTTCATATCAAAGCGCCCTGATAACCGCCGAAGCGGCGAGGATGGAAGCAGAAAGCAATGCTGTCGATGCCGCGCTGAGCTGGATGGCCGCTTCGAGAGAATATGATACGCAGGAGAAGCAGACCCAGCTTACTCAAGCCGCCTGTCGGGATGATAAGGTCAGATTCGATCTGGGAGAAATCACCTTTGATGAACTTCAGGATTCGCTCGTCAGCTGGTCCGAGGCGCGAGTGGCCTTTACGGAGAAGGAAAAGCTGTTCCGGACGGCTGAAAGCACACTCTATTCAGCTCTCGGAGGCTCAAAGGAGAGTGTTTCTCTTCAGCTTCTGACCATTGATACTCTTGAAGCCGAAGTCGACCGGATTGCGAACGAACTGAACCGTGCCGCCGGGGAATACCTGAAGAGCACTCAGCTGAAACTTGCTGTTCTGAATAAAAGCAGTGCCGATGCGGCTTTAAAAAATACCTGGATCTATGAGCCGGAGCTGACAGCAAGCGCATCCCTCAACTTCGACGAATCGGGGTATAAAGGGTTCAGCGCATCGCTAACATTTTCAATATCACCCGATGATATACAGGTTGCTGAAAAAGAAATCAGCCGGGAAGAATATCAAATTGCGTCTCTGAAAGAAATTCAGAGCCGGTATGAAGCGGAGCTGGAGTTCGATCAGATAATAGATGCTACGGAGAGTGCTGGATTGAACAGGGAAATTACATCTATCGGATATGAGCAGGCCAGGATTCTTCTTTCGGAAGCAGAGCTTCTTCTTAAAAGGGGTGATATTTCCGAACTTGACTATGAAGAGAGCCGTCTTTCGCTCCAGGAGAGTGAAAATGCACTCTTCAGGGCGCTTGCCGAAGAGTATAAGGCCTGGATCAGTCTTAAAGCTTATCTATAAATTACCCGGGAGCCCCCGGGGCTCTCCTTCGGGTCTTTCAGCAGATCTTTTTTAATGATATTATTGGAATTCAATAAAAGGATTGTCAATGAAGATCAGAAGTAAACTCCAGATACTAATCATCTCGCTCATTCTCGGCATGTTGGTGGCTTTTGTCGTCAATTATGCTTTTCAGCAACTTGTCAAAAAAACTGAGTATGAAAAAAGCTTACTCCTTGAACTGAAAGATATGGTTATGTTTGAGCACATAGAAATTTCAAATTTCCTATACGACGGCGTCATTGTAAAGAATCAGATGGAGGTTGTCAAAAAGACGGTTTCCGACAAAGAAGCCGTTCTCGAAGAGGTCGGAAATATCGAACTTCTCTCCCGGATGAGCGCCGATATCAGAAAAGCCATATCCCGGATAATCAGTTTGAACGACCTTCAGGTCACGTCCCAGAACCTGTTGATAGAAGCAGGCGAAACGCTTATGACAGATGTCGTGGAAGTTTTCGGATACGACCCTAAATACTCTCTCGATGATGTCTATTCCGACCTGGCGCGGAGCCGGAGCGGATACAACAAACTCACAATCAGCACCTATAGGTTCCGTTCCCAGATAATGGCACTGAAGAGCGCACTGGAAGGTTCTGAAACAACTATTCGCGAACAGTACGAAATCATTAATAAACAGATAAACTATTTCAGACAAATGGGCTCGGCCATAACGGCTGCCCTGATCGTTGTCATTATCATTCTCTCTTTTTTTATATCCACTCTTATCGCAGGACGAATTGCGAGATCGGTCCGGATTATCGGGAAAAGTCTTACGTTAATGGCATCGGGTGATCTGACAAATAAAATTATCGCTGTTTCAAAAGACGAAATAGGAGAGCTGAGTTCTGAAATGAACACCTTTCAGGCGGGTTTGAGAAATTCTCTGAATCAAATGAAAACCTATTCGGAAAGCAATCGGGATGTGAAGGAAGAACTGATCGCAACCGCTGCTGAAACATCTGCCGCCGCGGTTCAGATATCCGCCAATATAAACTCCATCAGCAATCAGATGACCTCCCTCGACAGCAATATTTCGAAATCCACGAGGGAAGCTCTGGAAATATCGAGTTTTTCCAGGGAATTGAGTGATGACATCTCAGAACAGACTGTTATGGTGGAAGAATCGACCGCTTCGATTACAGAGATGATCGCATCGATCGAAAATGTATCCAGGTTGACAGAAAAAAACAGGGAGATTATCAAAGTCCTCGTCGATACCGCCGAAGACGGCGATAAAAAGCTGACTGAGACAACAGCTATTATCGAAGAGATTAATTCGTCGGTTAATGAAATCAACAGCATGGCATCTATCATTCAGAACATCTCGTCCCAGACGAATCTCCTCGCCATGAACGCTGCGATAGAAGCCGCTCATGCCGGAGATCAGGGGCGCGGTTTCGCCGTCGTTGCAGATGAGATCAGGAAGCTGGCAGAAGCTTCAGCGGGCAATACGAAGGAGATTACCAGGAATCTCAAAGAGATAATTTCGCGCATTGAAGGGGCTTCCCAGTCCGGACAGAGCACCAGAGAAGCATTTGCAAAAATCAACAATGAGATCAATAGCGTTTCCGAAGCTCTGCTTACGGTCTCGGCCAGCACGGCGGAACTCAATGCCGGCGGAACGCAGATACTCCAGGCCATGTCAGGTCTGAGCGGTATTTCCACCCGCGTAAAGGACAAGTCGGAGATTGTAAAAAGTTCTGCCGAATCAGTAACTTCACTTATGGGACAGGTTTCGGAGATCTCGGGGCTGGTGACAAGTGCGATTACGGAAGTCAATGTCGGATTCAACGAAGTTTCGGAAGCCGTAACGGGACTGAAGGAAATTTCAGATAGAGTCGGAAGAGTTTCCGATGAAATCGGAGAGGAAATCAATCAATTTAAAACAGAAGATGAAAAAGATGGATCTCCTGATTAAAAATGTTTCATATAACAATAAAAAACTGCACATTTTTATTCGGGAAGGAGTCATCAGTCAAATTTCCGATAATCTGTCGGATTTTAACATGCCCCTGTACACTATTCTCGACGGGGATGATAATTATATTTTCCCAATGCTCCATAACGGGCATACTCATTCCCCTATGGTTCTCTTCCGCGGTTACGGCGATGATATGGGACTGGAAAGCTGGCTGAAAAACAGGATCTGGCCAGCTGAGGCGCGGTTATCCGAAGAAGATTATTTCTGGGGTAACCGTCTCGCTCTCCTTGAGATGATAAAAAACGGAACGGGCTTTTTTAATGAAATGTATATGAATCCCCGTTCGATGGTCAGGGCCCTGGATGATCTCCCTCTGAAGGCATTGATTAATTACCCGGTTATTGACGGGATGGATGAAGATAGAGCAAAAGTGCAGATTCGGGATTGCTCTCAGTTCATCGAAGAGACAAACTGGTCCGCCAGACTGAAAGGCGGCATTGCTCTCCATTCCGTTTATGCCAATTCGGAGTACTCTCTGAAATGGGCCGGGAAATACGCCAGAGAGAGAAAAGTCCCTCTTCATATACATCTGGCAGAGACTGAACAAGAAGTTTTTAACTGCCGTAGGAATCATCGTGGACGGAGTCCCGTCGAATATCTCGATTCTCTTGATTTCTTTAAAGACAACAGAGTATACGCCGCCCATAGCCTCTGGATGAATGAGAGGGATATGGAAATCATGGGTGACAACGATGTGGTAGCTGTACATAATCCCGTCTCGAATATGAAGGTGGCCGCAGGGGCATTCTTCCCCTATGAAAAACTGAAGGATAAGGGTATTCCCATAGTTATCGGCTCCGACGGCGCCGCTTCCAATAACAATCTGGATCTGCTGGAAGAAATGAAAATAGCGGCTCTTATGCAGAAGCACCATTCCGGGAATCCAGGCCTGATGACAGCGGAAGAAGCATTTTCTCTGGGCTCCGGTGATATACCGGCCGGGATTTTCGGTACAGGAACCGGCAGGATTGAAGTCGGATCGGACGCCGATTTTATAATTATAAACAGAAAATCCCCTTCCATGGTCCCCTCTTTCAACAGGACTTCAAACCTCGTGTATTCCGCTTCGGGAAGCGATGTGCTTCATCTGATCTGCGGAGGAAAAGTCCTTATGGAAAATAGAGTGGTCGAAGGTGAGGACGTCATCCTTTCAAATGCCCGAGCCAGAGCAGAAGCTTTATTGACTTAATCAAGTACTTTGTTTTCTTCGAACAGGCTATTTAAATGCTGGAATTTTTTGATGAATTCTTCAGGTGAAAAGAGGTTATGGCTTTTCAGCACTTTGGCATTAATGGAATCGACTTCCAGTTCTCCATTCTCAAAGGAGACGAGAGCATCAGCCAGATAGACGACATCATTTAAATTTCTGATACTTTCCGGCGCTGATTCAGGTTCGTGATGAAAGCGCATAACGAGTTTCAAAGAATCGGGGAGATTCCATTTCTCGGCCATAAGATATCCGGTTTCACAATGTCTTATACCTGTCAGGGCATCTTCTATATCACTCAGAAAAATCTTATACCGGGAACAGAAGGGAATCAATTCCTCATTGTTATCATCGAAAATAGTCGTTATGGGAAATTTGCCTATATCGTGAAGGAGCGCTGCTGTGTATATGCTGTCCGTATGGGCTATTTTCACATTCAGAATATGAGCGATATGACAGGCATAAAAAGCGCTTTTATAGGAGTTGTGCCAGAACTCGTCCAGGTTTTTATCGGAAAAGGAAAGAACGTTGCGGATAGCCAGCGTTATCATAAGATTGTAAAGTTCTCTTAAGCCGAGATATTTGAGCGCCGATTGAATATCCTCGATTCTCGAACTGAGCATATAGGCTCCTGAATTTACAATTTTCAGAATATCCATTGTCAGAGCGGGATCCGTTCCAACCTGACGGGCGATGGCATTCATATCAAAAGAGCCGGAATGAAGCATCTCTTCAAGCTTCAGAAGATTCTCTTTGAGAGGAGGCAGAGCTTCGATGGACTCGATTACAGTCTCTCTTATCTCATTCCAGTTGTCCTCAGATAGCTTGGAATCGGGAATATCCAGCTCCAGTTTATTTGAGGAATAGGTGATATTGTCCGGCTCAATCTGCTTGATTTCAAAAAGCTTTTTCAGGAACTGGATATCGGAATAGTAGGCCTGTCTGGGCATTTCATCATTCAGATCGTTGATGAATTCAATAAATTCTCTTTTATTGATTATCTGATTCAGATAGTCTGATAAAATCTGTATGCCGAATGATCTCTCTTTTTTTATAAACCTTATGCTGCATTGTTCAAGGTTACAGCTCTCGATAGCAAAATGAAGCAGTCCTCTGGTTATAAGACTGAAATAATCGAACCATACCTCCATTTTGTAGAACTGAAGTGTATAGAGGATTAGCTGGTCCATATTCTTAAATGTGTTTTTTTCCAGATTCGCCACTTTGACCGATATTTTATTATTTCGGTCCAGCATCGAATGCACGCGCTTAAGATTGCCGGTACTGTTCATTTCGCCTCATAGTCAAATTGATTATCGGAAAAAGAGTAAATAATCTTCTCGATAAAGTCTCGTGACTTGTTTATTTTATTTAATTTTAAAAATATTTTGAATCCAAATTGTTATTACATGTTAAATAATATTTCAAAATTTAGCTTCGAAAATATATCAGCTGAATAAAAAAAAGTCGAGAACCGGAATGGAAAAATCATCATATCCGTATAGTTTCCCATTTCTTCGAAAAGTATCCTCCGATAAGGATCAAAGCGTGAAACAACTGGTATAACCCGAAGGAAAACCAGGCTCCGTAAATGCCGAACCCCAGAACTTCAGTAGCCAGCCATGTACTGGTGAAAATGAACAGGATATTTGTCAGAGCCTCGGAAAAAAGTACAAACTTGGCCCAGCCGAGGTTTTGAAAAATTATTTCCAGAGAGAATCCCATTACTTCGGCGAAGAAGAAGAAAGCGAAAAACCGCAGAGCTTTCATCCCCGTTTCAATTGTAGCGCTGTCGGTCGTGTAGATGGAAACAATGAAATCGGGGAAAGTCAGGACCAGTATGAGTATGAAGACTCCCACAACAGCCGCGATCTTCTCCATTGACACGATTATCCTGTTCGCCTCTTCCCTGTTATCGGTGCCCATGGCGTTTCCCGCCAGAATCGAGGCTCCCCTTGCAAAACCGCCTACAATGGTTTTATTGATGCGGTACATGGAAAAGACTATATGAGTTGAGGCCAGATAGACAGTCCCGATGCCTCCGACCATTGACTCGTATAAGAGAAAAATCGCGAAGGCTCCGCCGTTCTGAATCGCCGCAGGATAGGATAGTTTTACGATTCTTCCAATAAGAGTTCTGTTCAACCCGGTAAAATGAAAAACTTTGTAGGATTTCGCCTGTTCCGACTTAAGAATATAGGCGATCAGGATCAGAACGGCTGAACCGTTCGCTATTAGAGTTCCCAGTGCAGCCCCGCGGATTCCCATTGCCGGAAAACCGAGTTTTCCGAAAATCAGAACATAATTGAGTCCTATATTGAGAAGGTTGGGTACCAGCGTGGTATACATAACTATTTTAGTGCTTCTAATACCGCTCAGAAAGCCGGTAAAAGCGCTGGCAACTCCGATTACGGGAAAAACGAACCGCATAACTGACAGATAGCCGAGAGCATAGGGGAGCAGGGATTTATCGGTGATAAGCCGGGAAAGAACGGGCGGTGCTGCTGCTACGGCCAGAATACCGATCAGTCCGAGAGACAAACCGGTTACGATACCGTTATCGAGGACTTCGCCTGTATGTTCTCTGTTTTTTTCATTATTTTTATCGGTACTTGTCTGAAAGCCGTATCGCCTCGCCGTAAGCGCCTGTACGCCGATGGAAACTGGCCAGACCAGAACGGCCAGAACATAGAAAAACAGGCTGGACATGGAAATAGCGGCAAGCTGCTCAACACCAAGTCGGCCCACCATGGCCGTATCGGCCAGATTCATAAGGTAATGGGACATCTGGCTGGCGAGAAGCGGAAGTCCGGTAATCAATATTTTTTTAACTGTATTGCCATTCATCTGTCCGATTATAATCGGATTATACAATCTAAACAATCTGTTCATAATGTTTTAATGTCCGGTTTATAGGCAATTGTGCCCCGCCGGCTTATTCTTGTAATATGGATGACAACAATGACCTGGACCCGTTTCTTTTTTTTGCCTTCGTTCTCGGGATTCTGACTGTTGATGCGGAGAATAAAGAAAAGACAGAGGTGAATGAATGCACGCAAGAGTTCTGATTATCGAAGACGAAGAGGATATCGCAAGGCTGATCGCCATGTATCTCAAAAGAGAGGGAATCGATTCCGACTGGTGTGAAACCGGGGAAGAAGGGCTTCAGCAGCTAAGCGGACGTTTATACGATATGCTTGTTCTCGATATAAATCTGCCGGGGATAGACGGGTTTGAAACTCTTCAGAAAATACGGAAAGATAACAATATTCCGGTTCTCATATTATCCGCCCGGAGGGAGGATGCCGATATGCTTATCGGTTTCGGCGGCGGCGCTGATGATTATGTGACGAAGCCTTTCAGCCCCGGGGTTCTGACTGCAAGAATCAGAGCGCATCTGAACAGAATCGCCGCTGAGAACAGCAGCCGGGAGACGCTTTTCCAGTTCGGCGAAATCATTTTCGATCCCGCTCATTACATATTGAAGAAAGGTGACGAGAGAATCGATCTGTCGAGGCGTGAAATGGATCTTCTGTTATTTCTGACGAAAAACAGAGGAAAGGTCTTTTCCAAGGAGGAGATCTATAAAGAGGTCTGGGGGAATGAATATGGCGATATTTCCACCGTGACTGTTCATATGCAGCGTTTGAGAAAGAAAATTGAAATTAACCCCGCGGAACCTCAGTTCCTTATGACAAAGTACGGTTACGGCTATTATCTCTCCGGGGAAGGGGAACATGAAGCAGTCCTTTAATCTGAAAACAATGTTTACGCTCTTTCTGGCCGCTCCCTTTATCGTTCTGATCGTGATGATTTTCATTTTTATGGGAATTGCCGGGAGCCGGAACGGCAAATTCGGATCCCTGGAAGCCCCGAAATACCTGTTGATACCCCTTACATATATTATCGAGCATGACTATAATCCCCCGGGGGATCCCAAGGGTGTTATCATGGTTCTAGACAGCTCGGGAAAAGTCGTTTACTCCCAGATCGATCTCGCAGGCGGTACGGATCGTGAAGATACGGCGGGAATGCTCGCTCAAATTGTTCTGAAAGGATCGACCAATATGAGCATCTCTCACTATAAATATGAAGATGAGCCTTATTTCTGTTTTTTTGACAACGCCATGTTTCCGGCAATATATAAACAGCAGATGCGCATCGGCATTTCGCTTTTTATTATTATCATATCCTGTCTCGGGTTGATTTTCGGCCAGATTTCCACCGTCATCATCAACAGTTCCATAAGAAAACTGATTGAAGCATCGGACCGTATTGCCGATGGCAATCTCGAGGAAAGTATTAATCTCAAATACGACAACGAGCTTGTTCACGTAGCAAACGCCATAGACCGGATGAGGGTGGAGCTGAAGGAAAAGCGGAACGTGGAACAGCGTTTTGTCATGTCGGTCACTCATGATCTGAAAACGCCGCTTACATCGATCAACGGATATCTGGAAGCTCTTTCCGACGGATTGATTACTGAAACGGAAGAAGTGGCATCAACGGTTGAACTCATGCAGAAAAAGGCGGCATTGCTCGACAGCCGGATCAATGAACTTCTGGAATACAGCAGAAGCAGAACGGCAGGATGGCGGGAGAACTGGAAGGACATATCCATGGCAACGTGGTTGAGGGATATTTCCACCATGTTCCGCAATGACGCCGATCTATGCGGAAGAAAATATCTCGAAGAGATCAATATAGATGAAAACACTGTTCTGAAAGGTGATGACAAGCTTCTCTCAAGGGCACTTGAGAATCTCTTTGATAACGCCTGCCGGTATACAGAGCCGGGGGATTATATCATATTTTCAGCCGGACAGAGAGAGGGGAAAGACCACAGTGAAATCGAAATTGTTTTCGAGGATTCCGGTTCGGGAATCAGTGAGGAGAATCTTGATAAAATATTTGAACTTTTCTACAGGAATGACCGGGGCCGCAACAGCAGGGGTATGGGAATAGGATTGGCTTCTGTCCAGACCATAATCAACGATCACGGCGGAACGATTAAATGTACAAACAGCGAATCGGGCGGCGCCAGATTCACTGTCGTACTGGAAGTCTGATAATGTTTATAAGAGCTGCTCTTTCGCCATTTCGCCGATAGTGCGGAAATCCGCTTTTCCGCTCCCCATCTTGGGGAACTCATCTATGACCAGAAACTTCTTAGGTATGGCGATAGGGGGCAGTTTATCGGCCAGATCTCTGATGAGTTTCTCCTTGTCCACTTCGTGAGTCAGCACACAGACTAAAGAGGCTCCTTTTATATTATCGGGGACATCGACGACACAGCATTCGATATCCTCGTGAAGAACATCTTCAATAATCATCTCCGTCTTGACCAGAGAGACCATTTCCCCGCCGATTTTGACAAAGCGCTTCAATCGACCTTTATGCCAGAGGAACCCGTCATCATCGAGTAACCCGATATCTCCGGTGAAATACCATCCGTCGTTAATGGCTTCTTTCGTCTGCGCCTCGTCTAGATAGCCTTTCATAACCAGATCGCCTCTGACCATGATTTTACCTTCTTCTCCGACGGGAACCTCTTCTCCGCTCGCTATATCGATAATCCTCACCTCACAGCTGGGATAGGGAAGACCGACACTGCCCGGTTTGTTCCAGTTTCTCCGGTTTACGCTGATGACAGGACTTGTTTCAGTCGCTCCGTAACCTTCCACGATTTCGATATTGTGTTTTTCCCTGTATCCCTCTCTCAGCCAGTCAGGCGTTTTATCCGCACCGGCTACGATGAGAGTCAGCTTTTCGAAATCACCGGGTTTTGATTCTCTCAGATATCCCGAAAGAAAAATCGGTGTCGAAGCGATGGCTGTACAGCCTTCCCGCTTCATAATAGAAACGACGGTTTTGTATTCCAGAGGGTTCGCATAGGTAACCGCCGTAAAACCATGGGTCAGAGGCAGCCAGAAGTTGGTCTGCAAACCGAAGATATGGAACAACGGCAGACCTGAAAACATAACGTCATTCTCGTTCAGTTCAAGTACATTGTAGGAATCGATAGCATTTGACCCGATATTTTTATGGGACAGCTGAACGGCTTTGGGATCTTTCTCGCTGCCGCTTGTAAAAAGGATTGCCGCTGTATCATCAATATCAGCAGCAGGAAGGCTTTTTATAATGGATGAAGCAGGCAGCTTGGTTTTCAGCGCCGCTCCGACTTTGTCGAGAGCCGTCACAGATTCCATGATATCTTCGATAAGAATCATGCCTTCGATGACCGGGCACTTAATTTTCTCCAGAAGTGCTTTTGACGTGATAATGGTCGTAAAACCGCATGTCCTCTGAGCATAACGGCAATTCTCTTCGGCACCGGTGGAATAGTTGATCATAACGGGAATTTTCCCGGCCATAAGCGTTCCGATGGAGGAGAGCATGGCTCCCGCAGAGGTGGGAATCATAATACCAAGATATTTGTCTTCGTACTTCCTGAACTTTTTTGACAGTATCAGAGAGGCGATCAGAGCTCTATCGAACGATATCGTGGCTCCGGTCATTCTATCTTTTATAGCTGTTCTGCTTTTATTTTTTTTTGCGGTCTCGATAAACTGGTAGTGAAGAATCACAGTTTACTCCTTCTATATAGTAAAATTTGAAAATTTATACGAGTTGTGATTCATTATATTCTATTCTTACAGAATTTAAAATCTGTAAATAAAAAAATCGGCTAAAAAACCATCATAAAATATTTTGACTAAAAATCAAATTAATTGTATATAATCAAATATAGTCTATAATAAAAGACGATAGAGTTAAAAAAATAAAGAGGTCTGATATGAGTGAATTGGTATTGCTGGGAGATGAGGCTGTTGCTCAGGGCGCTATAGATGCCGGATTGTCCATCGCCTACGGTTATCCCGGAACCCCCTCCACTGAAATTGTCGAATATCTGCAGGACTGGAAACGGAAAGAGGATAATTCCCTGATCGCTTCGTGGTGTTCCAATGAGAAAACAGCTTACGAAGCGGCTGTAGCTGTCTCCATGATGGGGAAAAGGGCGCTTGTCACAATGAAGCATGTCGGGCTCAATGTCGCCGCCGATGCTTTTATGAATTCAATAGGATACACCATTCACGGCGGGCTGGTACTGGCTGTCGCCGATGATCCGGGCATGCATTCATCGCAGAATGAACAGGATTCCCGCTATTATGCCGATTTTGCCAGAACGATTTGTCTCGAACCGAGAAATCAGCAGGAAGCCTATGAGATGACCAGGGACGCTTTCGAATTATCGGAAAAACTCCATTTGCCTGTTCTTCTGAAACTGACCACGCGAATTTCACATTCGAGAGCTGTCATCAAGCGGGGAGACGTAAGGCCCAAAAACGAATTCAATCCTTCAAAGGACAGGTCTCACTGGACAAATCTTCCCTTTCTGAGCCGTCAGAATTATGAAGATCTGTGGCAGCAGCGTCCTGTTCTGGCAGAAATCTCTGAAAGCAGTGATTACAATCCGCTCTCTATAAACGACAGGAATAAAGAGGTCGCTGTAATTACGACAGGTCTGGCATACAATTATTACAAAGAAGCCGAAAAAGAGCTGGAAAATAAACCTTCTCATCTTCATATCAGCTTTTATCCCATGCCTGAGGATAAAATCCGCAAACTGGCGGGAAGCGCTGCAAGAATCATCGTTATTGAAGAGGGATATCCCTTCGTCGAGAGATTTCTCAAGGGAATCCTTCCTCAGGCGGTTCAGGTTGACGGAAAACTCAACGATGTCATACCGCACCTCGGTGAAATCACGCCCGATATATGCCGGAAAGCCATGGGACTGGCATCGTTCGAAAAAGCTGAAGTCAAAGCTTTCGATATGCCGGGCCGCCCGCCGCAGCTCTGCAAAGGCTGTCCTCACACAGACAGTTACAAAGCCCTGAACGAGGTTATGGCGGAATATGAAAACCCAGTGGTGACATCGGATATCGGCTGTTATACCCTGGGATATTTCGCACCCCACAATGCTATTCACAGCTGTCTCGATATGGGCGCTGCCGTAACCATGGCCAGAGGCGCCGCCGAAGCCGGTGCTCATCCGGCCGTCGGCGTCATCGGGGACAGTACTTTTATGCATACGGGAATCCAGGGACTGGTCGATATGCTGTCCGCCGGAAACAGAGTCACGCTCATGATTCTCGACAACAGCATTACCGCAATGACCGGTATGCAGAGAACCATAGTCGAATCATCGGGAATTCCAGAGATAGTCAAGGGCTGCGGGGTCGATCCAGCTCATGTGAGAACAATTGTTCCTCTTCCGAAATATCACGAGGAAAATGTCAAAGTGATCCGCGAGGAAGTGGAATATGACGGTGTTTCGGTGATTATCGCGCAGAGAGCCTGCATTCACGTAGTTAAAGCTAAATACGCTAAGGGGTAATTTAAAAATGACATACAATATTGTTTTATGCGGAGTCGGCGGACAGGGTGTTCTCTCTGTTGCCGCAATTATTGCCAGAGGAGCCATGATGGAAGGGCTCCAGGTCAAACAGGCTGAAGTTCACGGCATGTCCCAGCGGGGTGGTGCTGTTATCGCCACCATGAGGATATCATCGGAAGAAATCTTCAGCGATCTGATTTCGGAAGGACAGGCCGATATGATTCTATCCATGGAGCCTCTCGAGTCGATCCGTCATATAGCTTATCTGAAGAAAGGCGGCCAGCTGGTTACGGGGAAAGATCCCTTTATCAATATTCCCGATTATCCCGATAGGGAAGAGCTCTATTCGGTTATAAATTCCATAGAGGGATCGATGCTCATAGATACGAAAAATCTCGCTGTCGAAGCGGGATCCCAGAGAGCCCAGAATATGGTTCTCGTAGGCTCCGCATCCAAAGTGCTGCCTATAAAGGAAGATACTTTTCTGGGGGCTATCGAAAATGTTTTCACCCGCAAAGGGGAAGATATCGTAACAATAAATAAAAAAGCATTTGTACTGGGAAGGAATTCATAAATGACATTTAACGAACTGGCTGATCGTCTGAAAGGCGGTCGGAAACCAATAATTGCCGTTGTGGCACCTACGGGAGAAAACGTCTATTCTGCTCTTAAGGAAGTCGAAAGCGAGGGAATCTGTTCTTTCCTCCTCGTCGGAAATGAAAACCTGATCAGCCGGGAGACCGCTGATTTCGGTTTGACAGAATTTGAAATTTTCCCCAGCATTAATCCGGCAGATGATGCCGTGGAAGCCGTTCTCAGCGGAAGAGCCCATGTCCTGATGAAAGGGAAAGTCGATACTTCCGTCTTTATGAAGGCTGTCCTCAACCGGAAGGAAGAACTTATGAAGAGTCCGCTCCTGTCCCATATTCTCGTAGCGGAGACTTCAGAAGGAAAGCTGTTGGGAGTTACAGATGGCGGTATGGTCATAAATCCGGACCTTCAGCAGAAAACAGCCATTATTCAGAATGCCATTGATGTTTTCAACAATCTCGGTATCTCAAACCCGAAAGCTGCGGTTCTTACAGCTATGGAAAGGGTTAACCCTTCCATTCCCGCCTCTCTCGATGCGGCACTGCTGGCAAAGATGGCGGAAAGAGGACAGATTACCGGAGGTATTGTCGACGGGCCTCTGGCCATTGATCTGGCTTTGAGTAAAAGATCCTGTGAAATAAAAGGCGTCAAAGGTCCGATTCAGGGGGACGCGGATATTCTCGTGGTTCCCGATATGAATACGGGGAATATATTCGGGAAAAGTCTCATACTCTGTGCCGGTTTTCCATCGGGAGGTATGATAGCCGGAGCCACCTTCCCCATCATCATGTTATCCCGGGCCGATCAGGCCAGCGAAAAGAAAAATTCCATTATTCTGGCACTGGCCGCGGCGGGGGTCTGATATGAAGAAGATTCTTGTCATCAACCCCGGCTCCACCTCGACTAAGGTCGCTTTATATGAAAGCGGCAAAGCCGGTGATGTGAAGGAAATTGCCTCGCAGTCTCTTTCTCACAGCCCGGAAGAACTGGACAGGTTCACGTCTACGGCAGCTCAGGAGGATTTCAGAGCTGAAACGGTCACGCGTTTTCTAAAAGAGAACAATGTGAAGGAACTTGACTGCTGCGCCGGCAGAGGAGCACCTGTGAAAGCCCTTGAAGCCGGCAGTTACTCGATCAATGAAACGATGCTGGAAGAGTTAAGAACAGAAAAATACTCCAATCATCCCTCCAATCTGGGAGCGCTCATTGCACATTCTGTCTCAGAGGAATTCGGTTGTCCGGCTCTGATCTGCGATCCTGTTTCTGTCGATCAGTTCGAACCCTTTGCCCGATATTCCGGATTGCCCGGAATGAATCGTAGAAGCAGGCTTCACGCTTTAAATATAAGGGCCATGGCGAGGCATTTTGCAGTTTCACAAGGCAAATCCATGGATGAGCTCAATCTCGTTGTAGCCCATCTGGGTGGAGGTATTTCCATTGTTCCGATGAAAAAGGGACGGATGATCGATACCAATGACGCCAATGACGGCGGTCCCTTTTCCCCGCAGAGAGCGGGAACTCTGCCTTCCACACTTCTTGTAAAGTTGTGCTTTTCCGGAGAATACGCTTCGGCGGCACAGCTCAATAATATCCTGACGCAAAAGTCGGGGCTTCTCGCCTATCTCGGTTCCGATGACGGCCGGGAGATTGAGAAGCGCATAGCTGGTGGCGATAAGGAAGCGGAAGAGATATATCATGCTATGACGTATCAGATCGGAAAAGAGATCGGAAGCGCTGCAGCCGCCCTGAAAGGGGAGGTCGACGCCGTGATACTGACCGGCGGACTCGCATATGCTCCGCTCTGCACAAAATGGATTACAGAATATGTGGAGTGGATTGCTCCGGTCGTCGTGCAGGCGGGAGAACACGAATTGAATGCTCTGGCTGAAGCCGGAAGCCGGTTTATATTCGGAGAGGAAGAACTTAAGGAGTATTAAATTGCCTATTGCAAAAAACCATCTTGTTGCGGTTTTCGGAACATCTCTCATCCGGAAGATGTTCAATGAAGGAACCAGACTGAAAGCGGAGCATGGAGAAGAGAATGTCTTCGATTTCAGCCTGGGGAACCCTATTGTTCCTCCGCCTCAGGAGTTCACCGATGCCGTAATCCGGATTATGAAGGCCGATATTCCCGGTAAGCATGCCTATATGACCAATAGCGGGTATCCTGAAACCAGGGAGTTTGTCGCCCGGTTCCTGACGGAAGAGCAGAGTGTAAAGGTTCATATGGAAAATATTGTCATGACCTGCGGTGCCGGTGCAGCGCTGACTCTACTTTTCCAGGCGATTCTCAATGTCGGCGATAACGTCGTTGTTTCCATACCGAATTTCGTGGTTTACAAGACTTATGTGGAGAACTTCGGCGGTGTCTTGAGAACTGTTCCCTGTCAGGAAAATTTTTTTCTCGATCTCGATGCCATGGAGAAAGCCATCGACGGCAACACAGCCGCTGTCCTTATTAACTCGCCCAACAACCCCTGCGGCGTCATCTACCCGCAGGAGCAGATCGATGGGCTTGCGGCACTCCTTGAGAAAAAGAGCCGGGAGTTCAATCGGGCCATATATCTGGTCAGCGATGAACCCTACAGACAGATAGTATTCGACGGATATAAGGTTCCGGCCATATTTCCCTCATATAAACACTCCATTATCGTTTCCTCTTATTCTAAAAGTCTTTCCATTCCCGGAGAGAGAATAGGATGGACAGCCGTTCATCCCGAAGCCGATGAGGGCGATCTGATCATCAAGGTCATGACCACGGCTACTACGGGGCTCGGCTTTACCAATGCTCCCGCTCTGATGCAGAGAGCTCTCGTGGAGGTGAATGGAAAAACTGTGGACCCTGAAATCTACAGGCACAAGCGTGATCTCCTGGCTGAACCGCTGAAAGAAATGGGGTATGACTTTATACTCCCCCACGGAACTTTCTATATCTTTATCAAAGCTCCGGGCGGCGATGATATGAAGTTTGTGGATACATTGCAGAACGAATTGATACTGGCAGTTCCTGGTTCAGGTTTCAATATGCCGGGATATTTCAGGCTTTCGTGCTGTGTTGAAGATGATATGATTATCCGGTCTCTGCCGGGATTTAAAAAAGCAATAGAAAAAACATTGAAAAAAAACTGATGCGAAGCGTTCCTGAAGGGGAGCTGGATTCTCTATAACAGCTCCCCGAAGGACGTCATTTTTTAGACTGTTCCTTAATCGCCTTCAGGTAGTTGTAAACAGTGAATCTCGAAATACCCAGTTCTTCAGCTGTAATCTCCACCCCTTTTTTGACACTGAAAATGCCTTTTTTATATAATTCACATATAACGGCTTTATTCCTTTCCGTTGAAGACATACCTCTCTGCTTATTGACCTCTTCCAGGGCCAGGGATATGGACGAATCAATGAGTTCTCTCGTAGACTGCCTGTACTCTGCGGTTTTCGTCCCTGAATATTTATCCGAATCCGCCTGAAGGAAATCCTTGAAAAACTCCTGAACGGGGATAGACAGATCCATATTGATGCAGAGGGCGCCGATAATGATATTGTTGCTGTTCCGAATCAGGGTGGTACATGACTTCAGCTCATTTTTACTCAACGTGGTGTTCTTGAAGAAATTAATGAACGGCTCGTCGGCCTTTGACATATCTTCCAGCAGCTTGAAGACAAAATCGCTCATAGGCTCACCGACATCTCTGCCGCTTACATGTTTATTCTCAATAGCGATGATCGGTCTGTCCGAGGTTTCCATGGAATGGAGAACGACTTCGCAATTATTTCCGTAAATGAAAGCAATACCTTTCATAACTGACTTGACACCTTTCAGTATAGCGTGGTCTTCTCTGTCGAAAGTATAATCCACGGCTATCTCACAAGCTCTTTCAGTCTGTTGTTCAGAACATTGAAAATAATATTGAATAGGGTCTTCTGATGAAAATCCTCAAATAGTCGCTGGAATTTGATGATGTACTGTCTCTTGTTGAGCCTGGAATTCCCTATGACCGTTCCGATTAACCGGCATTTCAAATCTCTGTAGATCAGGGTCATTTCATTCAGTTCCAGGGCAGGAGCCAGAAGTTTTTCATGACTCAGCGTCAGGCTCATGGCCGCAGAGCTTAAGGCGTCGAGTCTTCCTGTAATTATCTGCCCTTTGAGTTTAATCTCGAAAGTGACCGGGTCATCATGATCAAAATCAAGCTTCAGTATTTTGCTGCCCGATTGTTCTCTTTGGCTTCCTACTATCCGGCGGATGTCTTCTTCATATTTTTTTGTCCTCCGTGACAAAAGGTGGTAACCGCAGTCTATTTTTAATTCTTTCATGTAAATATCGATCAGTCTCTGGTCGTTGTTGAAACTGAGAATTCCGATCCTGATCCGGGAAAAGTGGGGATCGTTCCGCAGACTTTTAATATATTCAATCCATTCCGTTTCCGTCAAAACTGAGTCGATATTGATAAATGCTATGGAATTTACATTAAAAATTTTCAGAGCGTCTTTAAACTCGACATGATTGTTGAGGACAAAAGCTTCATTCTGTTCCGTAACGAGAATTTCGGCCAGTTCTTCAAAAATAAGCTTCTGGGGAAAAAGGAAAAATGTTTTTAAATTGTTGTTGTGAAGCATGACTTATAATATCTTTTTCAATGACCGGAAGTCAACAAAACTTACAGGCTAAAACCCATTGTGATGAGGAATTGTGCGGCGCCGTAAGTTGAAATAATGAGGCTGTAGGAATAGAGCTTTTCTCCCTTGAAAGTGCTTAATGCCAGCAGCGTATCGGAAATGAGAAAAAACAGAGATCCCGTAAAGGGAAGAAGAAAATTACTGCTGAAAGATACATTTTTATAGAGCAGGGCCGTATAGCTCATGGCAATCAGACAGAGCATGTACAGGGGTACGGGCACCAGCATCTCACCGAGATCCTTTTTCAGATACAGAAAGATTGCTATCCCGAAAATAAGGTAGGGGATCAGCCAGATTGAATCTGCCGAAATGAGTGATGTCCCCGGTTCTGTCAATCTTTGCCCCAGGAGGATAATATAAAAAATATGCCCTGTGAGAAAAGAAACGAGACCTCCGGTAAATCGCTTTCCTTCCGGCTTTATAAGAAAGATATCTCCCAGCCATCCGAAAAATAATCCACCTAATAATAGAAAATGAATTGTTGATGAAGAAACAATATGAAGAAGAATAAGAGAGGGCATCAGCAGGGGTTTGAATACTTTTATGTATATCGGTTTTTTCACAAGGCTGCCGAAAACATTAAAGATAATAGATGCCGTAAAAATAGAAATAAGAACAGTGTTCACCATAAAATATTACCTTATTCAACCACAGTTTCGGATTTAACTTCCTGCTGGGCTTCCTGGGAAGATGCTTTTTTCAGAACCGTGTAGATTATGTCCGTGAGGAATCCTGAAAAATCCAGTTTGATATCCAGTATGGAATACCCCGGGATTTCATCGGAATCCTTCCTGGTGACAACGATTCCAGCCACAAAAAAAGAATTATCTTTGCTGAATAATTCTATTTGAACCCTCGTATTCGGCATATAGGTTTCATCGGGATCGTCACCGATTATCTTCATGACCGACATGGATGAATTTATGATCAGCATTTTCAGAGGTTCCGTTCCTTTTTCCGTCCTCAGGTGAATGGAATCATCAACTCTTCCAAGCTTGAGAAGCTGTCTTTTTATCGACTTTCCCCGGAATTGTTCATTTTTGAAAAGATATTCAAGCGCTTCATTCCGTTTGTAAAAATTTATGAGAATTTCTTTATAATCATTCGGTATAACCGTGTATTCAAGGGTTACCAGACAGTGGCGGGTTTCAGGGTTCATGACGTTGAGATTCGTAATTTTGCAGCGGTTGAAAAGGGATATCGGTTTTTTATAAATCGGATTGTTGAAAACAAAATGAACAGAATGAATCTTAGCGAATGATCTTTTGAAAAATTCGATTTCCTTGCTGTCCAGAATCATCAGAACGCTGCAATCCCTCAAACCCAGGTCATAGGGAATGCAATAGAGATGAAAATCATTGATTTTAAGAACGGTCTGATTGCCGACTATTCCCAGTTTTTTAATGATATAGTTATCGAGATGGATTTTCCGGGATTTAAATTTCTCAAAATTCTGATCGATGACGTATTTATCCAAGGAAACCTCATAATATTTTGAACCTGTTGTTATATATTGTATAATATAACTACCCGGGACTGGTACCCCTTTTTTAAAATTTCACGACCTGGGTAAAATGCCCGAAATTCCTGTTGAAGTCCTGTGAATGTAGAGTTATTATCTAGGAACTGTATAGGAGCATGTAAAAATGGAACCAATAAAAGAGATGATAGAGCAGGAATGGCTCCGTCATGAGATAATCGGGCGCAATGATATGTTTAAAACGCCTGTAGGAGAAAGACCTCTCGTTTATGCCGACTACACAGCCAGCGGACGGGGACTCTACTTTATTGAGAACTATCTGCAGGATTTGCTGCGTTACTACGCCAATTCCCATACTGATGATGACTTTACCGGGAAAACCATGACAAATCTGCTTCACGAAGCGGAAGCCAGAATCAAGAAGATAGTCAATGCGGGAGAAACGGGAAAAATCATTTTTGCCGACACCGGAGCGACCGGTGCCATAATGCGTCTTCAGCAGATTCTCGGAGTGTTCTGGCCGCCGGCTACAAAAAACCGGCTTGAAGGAATGATCGATTCCTGCTCCCTGGTGGAAGAAGTCAAATCTCCCTGCCGGACTTCTCTGAGAAAGCAAATGGATAAAAACAAACCGGTCGTCTTTGTCGGCCCTTATGAACATCATTCCAATGAAATCATGTGGCGCCAGAGCCTCTGTGAAGTTATTGAAGTCCCTCTGAGTTCTACCGGGGAACTCGATCTCGATGCGCTCGAGTCCATGGTCTCCGATCCCAAATACAACCACAGAGAAAAAATCGGATCATTTTCAGCAGCTTCCAATGTGTCCGGTATCAAAACACCTATTTATGAAGTGGCCAGGATTCTGCACCGAAACGGTGCTATCGCCTGTTTTGATTTCGCGGCCTGCGCCCCCTATGTGGAAATTGATATGAATCGCGATGAAGAGGCCTATTTCGATGCCATCTTCCTGTCTCCCCATAAATTCCTGGGCGGTCCCGGAGCATCGGGGTTACTTGTGTTTAATGAGAAAATCTACAACAAAACTCTCCCGCCCTCTGTCGCTGCCGGGGGAACTGTGGATTTCGTTACATACGAGACGCAGAAATTCTCCGATGATATCGAAACCCGTGAGAAACCGGGAACCCCTGGTATCCTTCAGGCCATAAAAACATCTCTTGTATTCCAGCTTAAGGATAGAATCGGTATCGATACGATAGAAAAAATCGAGCATTATCTCTTCTCCCAGTTTATCGAGCGTTTCGGGAATGATGACCGCATCGAGTTCTACGGTTCAACCGATCCCGATAAAAAAGTGAATATCATCGCTTTCAATGTCAAACACGGAGACAGACTTATCCACCCCCGCCTTTTCACAAGAGTCATGAACGATTTTTTCGGTATTCAGACCAGGGCCGGATGTTCCTGCGCCGGACCTTACGGGCACAGACTTCTGAGTATCGATAAGGTTTTGTCAAACCGGTTTGTTCATCTTGTGGAGGACAGGGGGCTTAACGGAATGAAGCCCGGCTGGGTCAGGCTGAATCTCCATTACAGCTTCTCCGCTGATGAGTTTGATTACATATGTGATGCACTCGATTATCTGATTGAGAATGCCTACAGATTTATTCCACTTTACGAATTTGATATCAGATCGGGAGAATGGCAGTATAAAGATGCTGTTGATGACAGAATAACTCTGGATTTTGATCAGGTTCTGAATTCTCAGCCACCTTGGAAACGTTCGTCCCCTTCACTTAATCTTCTTTTCGGGGAAGCCGTGGCCGATGCCGACAGAATCCTCGCTTTAGCGGAAAAAGAACCGGAATATCACAAATTTGACAGTGAAGTGGAGGATGTCATTTTCTTCCAGTCTCTTAAGGTTCGGGAGTAGTCTCCGGACTGTACTGTTTTCCCTTTTTTCATTATTATTGATATCTTATGGAAAAAGGGAATCTGGTTTTATACAAACATAATCCCGCCATTGTTACGGCAGTGGCGGATAAAATCGATATCGTCCTGAAGGGCGGCAAATCAAAAAAAGTGCGGGATAAAGATATTCAGCTTCTTCATAAAGGCCCTGTAGCGAAGCTGGAGGATCTGACTGAAACTGAAGGTCAGGTTGAAGAGGGGTGGGAACTCCTTCTTGGAGAAAAGCCCGATCTGGAAGAACTCGCTTCACTAATTTTCGGTGAATATACACCATCAACTGCCTGGCAGGCCTATCTTCTCCTCAACCGGACCGTCTATTTCAAAGGTACGGTTGACGATATCACCGTCTGTTCTCCCGATGAAGTCGAAAAAGCAACAGCGGAACAGCGGGCAAAAGAAGAAGAAGAATCGCGATGGCTGGATTTTATGGAGAGACTGAAACGCGGATCCTTTCTTCCCGAAGATAAACCTCTGTTTATCGATCTTGAGAATATGGCCTATAAAAAGAGTAAAAGCTCCCGGATCCTCTCTGAGCTGGGAAAGGCCAGAACTCCGGAAAACGCTCATAAAACACTTCTTGAACTGGGAATCTGGGACTATCGTATCAATCCCTGGCCGAACCGCTTTGAACTGTCCCTGAAAAGTTCATCGGCGGAATTAGCTGCTTTCGATGAGACCGAAAGAATTGATTTGACTCATCTTCCCGCTTTTGCCATAGATGATGAAGGCAATAAAGATCCCGATGATGCCATCAGCATTGAAGGCGAGAAGATGTGGATACATATTGCCGATGCCGCATCACTGGCTCCTCCAGACAGCGAAGCCGATATCGAGGCTTCGAGACGGGGAGCCAATCTCTATATTCCGGAAACAACAGTGTCGATGCTTCCTCCGGAAGCGACGGAAAAGCTGGGGCTGGGGCTTCATGATGTCTCCCCGGCTTTTTCCTTCGGCCTGACCTTCGATCTGGATATGAACATCGATGAAATCTCTCTGGTTCTATCCAATGTAAAAGTGACAAGAATGACCTATGAAGAAGCCGACAAGCAGCTCGATCAGGGACCTTTGAAAGAAATTTTTGCCATAACCAACCGCTATAGAGCCAGAAGATTTGCCAACGGGGCAGTTGATCTCAATCTTCCGGAAGTAAAAATCCGGGCTGATAAAGAGGGGATTGTGGAAATCCGTTCTTTACCTGAACTTCAAAGCCGCAGGATGGTCACCGATGCCATGCTCATGGCCGGAAATGCCGCAGCTCTCTATGCCATCAGAAATGAAATTCCCGTTCCTTTTGCCACGCAGCCTAAACCGGACTTTGATAAAGCACCTGAATCCGACCCGGCTTCGCAGTTCGCTTCCCGGAAGTTTATGAAAAGAAGCCGGATGTCAACCCTTCCGGAAGGACACGGCGGGCTCGGCCTTGATTTTTACGCCAGGGCGACTAGTCCTCTCAGACGATACCCCGACCTTATTGTACTTCAGCAGCTCAGGAATCATATATCAGGAAAACCCATTCTTAATGAAGATCAGGTTACGGAAAGGGTTGCCCTTTTCGAATCCGTTTCGGGAGCAGTTGTCTCAGCGGAAAGAATGTCAAATCTGCACTGGAAGCTGGTTTATCTCATTCAGAACCCCGAATGGAAAGGAAAAGCCGTTTTTGTCGGAAAAAAAGAAAAACAGGCTGTTTTTCTGGTTCCCGCACTGGCTATGGAAATACTTATGCCGGTTAAAAAAGATCTTCCTTTAAACGGCGAAATAATTATTACTCCCGATGTGATCGATCTGGCCAGCCTGGATGTTATATTTAAGGAAATTGTTGAGAATTGATGTTATTATGGGGTTTATGGAAATGAAACATCTTCTGCTGATCGTATTTTTTATAACAGCGGCAATTCTTTCGGGGCAGTCCATTGATTACGAACCGTTTTTCTCGGTAAAGATCCTGGATAATGAAGAAACCGAATTCCAATTTTCAAATATGAGATATTTTGATGCCAACCGGGAGCCGAAATACTTTTTCTGGATCCGCCGCGGTTCAGAACTGGGAACGGCAACTTATCAGCTGGATTTTAAAAAAATTAAAAAAATTGTCTTTCAGGGGGATTATGACAGCCCCCTCGAAGGATATACTCCAGCCGGTATGACTCTTACCAGCGGAGAGGTTTTTGACGTTCAGGTGAACACAAGCGGTTATATCGGCGGAATTGACCGGGATTTCGGCGTTTACGGTGAGGTTTATATGAATTATAACATCATACAATCCATTGAATTTGTTCATGACGGCACTTACCGGCAGTGCACCTTCTGCGGGGCCTATTTTTACGATGAAGAAATTGAAAGCTGCCCCTTTGACGGATCGGAATTGACAGAACAGCACAGAATAAGTGAATAGGTCAGTGCGACTCGTTCTTATGCTTTTCCGACACACCGGGATAGTGTTCTTTCATACATTCGGGACAGATCCCGTGGCTGAACTGAGCTTCAGAGTGTCTGCTGATGTATAGTTCCATCTGATCCCAGGACCCTTCATCTGTTCGTATTTTATGGCAATAGGAACAGATCGGTATAATACCCTGGAGAGTTTTTATGTGGTCGTTGGCTTTCCGCAGTTCCTGGATCTGATTCATTATTTTTTCGTTGAGTTCTACGATTCTCTTACCGGCATTAATCCTGGCACGAAGTTCTCCCAGATCAAAGGGTTTTGAAAGATAATCATCCGCTCCTGTGTTCAGCCCTTTTATAATATCGCTTTTATCACTTTTGGATGTCAGCATGATGATATAGGGTTCCGGTTCCTTGTTGAGTCCCCTGGTTTTTTCAACGACATCCAATCCGTTCATTTCCGGCATAATCCAGTCCAGTATGATGAGATTGGGAGCATCGGGCTTTTGAATTTCCTCCCAGGCTTGCTGACCGTTCACCGATTCAATAACAGTAAAACCTGATCGGACTAGTACTGCCTGCAGAATACTTCTTGAAGTCAAGTCATCGTCTGCAATAAGGATTTTCATATTCAGGTCTCCACGTAGTTTTTTATAGCTTTAATAAGCTGAGCGAGATTATCAGTCAGTTTGCCATAAGACTTCATAATATTATCGGCATCCCCGGCTGAAGCATGATTTTGGATCTTCTCCGCGATTTTTCCCATTCTATGAGCTCCGATATTCAAAGATGCTCCTTTTATGGTATGAGCTGCATTTTCTATGTCTGAAAATTCGCCTCTATGGATCATTTCTTCCAGATTGGAAACCTGATCCTGCATATCATTAATAAATCCGTCAAGAATCGTCTTGACCAGATCGGGGTCATTCATTAAGCGTGAATTCAGTTCATTGATATCCCATAAATCTACCTCAGCTGAATCTTCAATAATATTTTTTTCTTTTTTTACGGGATTATTCAGGTTTAACCATTTATTAAGAAGCTCTATGAGATGAGGAGAGGATACCGGTTTGGCAATATAGTCATTCATACCAGCCGAAAGATATGTCTCCCGGTCACCGCTCATGGCATGTGCTGTCATGGCGATAATCGGTATGTTCCGGTTTTCAGACTCCTCATTGAAGTTCCTGATCTGTCTTGTCGCTTCCACGCCGTCCATTACAGGCATCTGTATATCCATCAGAACCAGATCGAAATTTGTTTTCTGAAGAATTTCCACAGCTTCTTTACCATTGACCGCGACTTCTACGGTCAGGCCGATTTTATTCAGTATGCCGAGAGCTACCATCTGATTGGTCTTATTATCTTCAACCAGGAGAATTTTCCTCTCTGTTTTTTCTGCAGAAAGGGATTGATTTTTCATCGGGGTCGAAGACAGGATCTGAGGCGAAGTCCCTTTCAGAATATGATACAGCTGTTCCTTCAGTTCCGGCATCCTGACCGGTTTGGTCAGACAGGAATAAAAAACCTGATCCGTCGGGGCTCTTTTCACATCATTGCCATACAGAGAACTGAGAAGGATCATTTTTGCAGAAGGAAGGCGGTTCTCCTGAAAAATGAGATTCCCCAGCTCGATACCGTCCATATCGGGCATCTGCCTGTCTATCAGTATAATCCTGAAAGGTCGTCCTTTTTCCAGTGCTTTTTGTATCTGTTTTTCCGCTTCCTGTCCATTGAATGCATGGGTAACATCCATACCCCATGAAGTCATATGCGCTTCCATAATTTCGTGATTCAGCCGGGTATCATCGACGATCAGAACAGGAACCTCCTTAAAAATGGCGTAATCACGGCCTTTATCCGATGAAAAATCGCCGGTCTGTTTTTCCAGATTTACCGAGAACCAGAAGTCAGAACCTTCATTTTTCCGGCTGGTCACGCCTATTTCCCCATCCATCAGTTCTACCAGCTGTCTCGATATGGCAAGCCCCAGTCCGCTTCCTCCAAACTGCCGGGTGGTGGAGGGATCGATCTGGGTAAATTGTTTAAAAAGAAGATCCTGCTTCTCTACCGGGATTCCCGTACCTGTATCCCTGACGGAAAAAAGAAGTTCGGTTTCCTTTTCATCCTCTCTCCGGACATTTACATGGAGCGATACATTCCCCTTATAGGTGAACTTAACGGCATTACCAATAAGATTGGTCAGTATCTGCCGCAGTCTTCCCGGATCGCCTCTCAAGGCTGTCGGAACATCGGGCTGAACGGCGCAGATCAGTTCCAGTCCCTTATCCCGGGCCTGGACATCCATTGCCGTAAAAAGGGTATCCAGAAGTTCCTGCAGATTGAAATCAATGATCTCGAGTTCCAGTTTCTCCGCTTCTATTTTTGAATAATCGAGTATGTCGTTCAGCAATCCCAGAAGAGATTCCCCGCTGGAGCGGACTGTCTGGGCAAAATGTTTCTGTTTCCCTGAAAGATCCGTATCGAGGAGAAGATCGGTCATTCCGATTATGCCGTTCATCGGTGTGCGGATTTCATGGCTCATATTGGCCAGGAAAAGGCTTTTCGCCCTGTTCGCCTTATCAGCTTCCCTGGCAAGGTCTTCGGCCTTTTCGTAGGCCTGTCTCAATTCCTCTTCGGCTTTTTTCCGGTCTGTGAAGTCAACCATGACGGTTAAAAAATACTGTTTTCCCTGACTTTCAATCAACTCTCCGGAAAACAGGCCATCGAGGAGTTCTCCCGATTTTGTACGGACTTTCAAGGCAATATTATCAATTCGGCCTTTTGCGGCCAGTTCCTCTCCAATCTGTTTCTGTTTGTCCGCTTCGGCAAAAATGTTCAGATCTACGGAGGAGCGTCCCACCAGTTCCTCTCTGGAATAACCGAGTGCTTCTGTAAAGGCCTTATTGACATCGGAAAACTGACGTTCCGGAATCGTGCTGATCGCCATAAGGGCAGGATTGTTCTCAAACAGCTTATTGAATTTCTGCAGGGCTTCCTGCTGGGAACTCAAATCTTTGGAGATTCCGAAAATACAGGGCTCTCCATCCCACTCTCCAAACCAGACTCTTGTTTCAACAGGTATCAGGGATCCGCTCTTCCCTTGTAGGGGAAGGGGACAGACATCGCACTTCCCGGCAAACATATCCGCGAATATCTTTTCCGCTTCTTTTTGCTTGTCCTGGGGATGTACTTCAAGAATATGCATTCCCGAAAGCTCATCAGAAGAGAGACCGAGTTTGTCCGTAACGGCCGGATTGGTATATATAATCTTCCCCGACCGGTTCCCGATGAAGATCATATCATCCATGGTTTCAAAAAAGGACCGGAAGTTCTTCTCGCTGCTTTTCAGCTTCTCTTCAATTTCCTTTCGGAGGGTTATATCTTCATGGGTTCCGAACATCAGCAGAGGCTTTCCTTCCTGTGTCCAGGAGGTGACCTGGCCTCTGTCGTGAATCCAGAGCCAGCTGCCGTTTTTATGTTTCATCCGGCATTCAAAATCGTAATTCCCCGTATCGCCGGAAAAATGTTTTTTCAGGGAAATATCGGAGTCAATCAGATCATCGGGATGAACCATCTGCACCCATGTGGCTATCGAAACGGGTGCAAGTTCTTCCAGAGTATATCCGCATATTTCAGCCCATCGGCTGTTGAATACGGTCTCTCCGGTCTGGACATTCCATTCCCAGACTCCCACATTGGTTCCGGAAATGACATTGGCCAGCCTGCTCCTTTCGGTCTTCAGGGCATCCTCGGCCGTTTTCTGGTCGGTTATATCGTAATTGATACCAATCATATTTTCCGGTTCACCGGTTTTGTCCCGGCGGACAATCGCGTAGGCTTTTATATACCGGATTTCTCCATCGGGACGGATTATCCGGAAATGATTGTCATAGTCCCCTTTTCCGGAAAGGGCATCCTGAACATCGATAAAAGCCTGTTCCAGATCATCGGGATGTAAAACGTTGCGCCAGTCATCCAGAACTTTACCTCTATCCCCCGGTGTCGTTCCGTACAATTCATGCATTTTATCATCCCATTTGAGGGAGTTGTCTTTTGCATTCAGTTCCCAGATTCCGAAGCCCGCAGAATCGGCAGCCAACTGCAGTCTTTCCGCTTTTTCCTTAAGCTCCATGGTCCTGAGTCTCACTTCTTCTTCAAGCTGATCTCTTTTCCTTAAAAGGGCTGCCAGAACAACAGATAAAGAGAGTGAAATGGAAAAGCCTGTTATAAATGCCAGCCAGCCGCCCCGGGGAGTATTGGATTGATCGAACAGCGGAGTTGATGTCGTCTGAAGAATAAATGTTTTCCCGAATGCGGCTATGGGAAAATTTTCAGACCACCGAAACTTGCCGGGAACCATAGATTCGTTTGTCGTGGCCAGTCTGTTCAGCCCATCGGGAGAAACAAGGGACAATTGCAGGTCGATATGCTCATTCGGCAGGACTGAATTCAGCACGGCACCCATCCGCAATACGGAAAGAATGAAACCGGTAATTCGAGAATCCTCCCGTGAGTGAACGGGGTTTAATACGATAACGGCTTTCTGGCTTTCCTTTTCCTGTACAATGGTAATGGGGTCGCTGCACACAACCAGATCGGTCTTCAGCGCTTCCTTGATGGCGGCTATGCGGACCGGCTCCGATCCGAGATTGAAACCGACCGCTTCATCATTTCCCGGTCCGGGAGTAATATATGTAACGGGATAGTATCTGTCTCTGTTTTTTACAGGCCCGGGAGTCATATTTTCATCCATTTCCCAGATCCGGAAAGCCGGGGAAACATCTTCCTTCATGGAAGATTCGAATAATTCTTTTTCCTCCTGAAGAACGAAAGGGGCCCAGACCCAGGCCTGTATGAAACCCAGATTGAGTAAAGGTCCGGAAAAATGAAGATATTCTTCATAGGTGACAGAGGGATTTACTTCCATGAATTTTGTCAGCTCTTCGAGCTGGTATGTTTTCAGATCATGAATTCTGGAATTCAGAGTTTGCCATTTGCTCACAGCCAGCTCATGGTAGGTCTGTTTAATATCTTTTAATTCTGTTGAATTAACGGAAATGGATATATTTACGGTTAAAAATAAACCGAATAGAGCGGTCAGATAGGGTAGTTTCCTTACGAATCTCTTTGAAAATAGTACGTATAAAGACAGGCCTGTAAAAAGAAGAAGGATAATAGCTGATAATAAGGCTTTACGGGTAAAGGTCTGTTCCCTCTCAATTAAAGATTTTTCAATTGCCAATAGAGCCGCTAAGCTTCCTTTTTTTGTATTTTCCAGGGGAATGTAAGCCGTTCCACTATCCGAAGAGATTATTATAGAGGGAAAAGATTCTCCTAACTGAAGATTCAACTCATCTAATTGACTATTCAAAAAAGACCGGTCATTTCTTTTCTCTGATTTTCCTCTCTTCGCATAGCTGACGACCGCTGGACTATTACCCTCTGTATCTATATCAAACAGAGTCACAGAGAGTAATGAAGCATCCAGATTTAAAAAATTCTGAAGCTGGTTCCTGATCCGCTCCTGTCTGCCGGAACCGGAGGTACTGCTGTTTCCTTCCGAGAGGAGGCTTTGTATATGAATACTTTCTTTTAAAAAAAACATTTGATTGAGAAAGTCTTCTTTGAAATCCTTTTCGATTTGTTTTTGAGACTGAAATATGAAGATTAAACCGATGACGATGATGAGAGATGGAAATGTGATCCTTAATATCCGCAAATGAGTCGCCTTCATATGTTAATTATAGGATTGTTCTAAATTGACTTCAAAAAAAAGAACACAACAGCAAGCTGTCATACTCTTTTTGCTGGAGGTGGCGGGATTCGAAAGCGCAACGGGGTTCTGTAAGGAATTGTTAGTGGGGAACGGATGGTGCCCTGAATCAGCGTAAGCGCTTAAATCACTCCATCTTCAAATCCTAACAAAATCCGTTATCTTTCTCCTTTTAGGAGAATACAATGATTAAACGAAC
>JAFGXR010000122.1 GCA_016936555.1 Spirochaetales bacterium
ACCTCGGGCTGGTCGCAGGCAAGCCTGCTGCTCGCCCATGCAACCTCGGGCTGGTCGCAGGCAAGCCTGCTGCTCGCCCATGCAACCCTGGGGGAGCGTAAGCTCCGGGCCCCGAACATAGTCGGGAAGTAAAGATGTGAGGCGTTTATGGAAATTATCCAGTTGAATATACAGGGCATGACCTGCGCGGCATGCGTCTCCCATGTGGAGAAGGGAATCAGAAAAACCGAAGGGATCGATATGGCTTCCGTCAATCTGGCCACGGAAAAAGCCACAGTCAGTTACGATCCGGAGAAAACAACCGTTGAACAGATCATGGAGAGCATCATCTCCGCAGGATACGGGGCGACGGTTCCCCGCGGAGAGGATGCCGATGAAGAGATGAAGGAGAAAGACAGGCAGATAAAGAATCTGCGAACCCACACTCTTATCTCCTCTCTGCTAAGCGCGCCTCTGTTGCTCGGAATGGTAACCATGTTTGTCCATGTCCCCGGGCTTATGTTTCTGCACGATCCCTTATTTCAGATCATTCTGGCCACACCTGTTCAATTCTGGATCGGCTGGCGCTTCTATAAAGGAGCCTGGAAATCCATTGCGGCGGGTAGTCCGGGCATGGATGTGCTTGTGGCCATGGGAACCTCTTCAGCTTATTTCTTCAGCGTCTTCAACGGCTTCTTTGCCGAATCTCTCGGCATGAGGACATCGGGGCTCTATTTCGAAGCTTCAGCCATCATTATAACTCTGGTTCTTCTCGGAAAATATCTGGAGTCCAATGCGAAGGGCAAAACCTCAGAAGCCATTAAAAAGCTTATGGGGCTTCAGCCGAAAACCGCTTTTGTAGAACGCGACGGAAAAGCCGTTGAAGTTCCCATAGCCGATGTGGTACCCGGCGATATTGTACATATCCGCCCCGGAGACAGAATTCCCGTTGACGGAACCATTCTTTCCGGGAACACAGCTGTCGATGAGAGCACCATTACGGGAGAAAGCCTTCCCGTGGAAAAACAGGCGGGGGATTCGGTGGTCAGCGGCACAATAAACAGTTACAGCTCCATCCGGTTCAGGGCAGAGAGAGTGGGGAAGGATTCGGTCCTCTCGAGGATCATCGCCGTCGTGGAGGAGGCTCAGGGATCCAAGGCTCCCATTCAGAAACTGGCCGATAAAGTGGCGGCGGTCTTCGTTCCCGTCGTTCTCGTCATAGCTCTGGTGACTTTTCTTCTCTGGTGGCTTCTCGCCGGCTCGCTCACTTCAGCTTTCGTCTCTTCCGTGGCTGTTCTTGTTATCGCCTGTCCCTGCGCTCTGGGGCTGGCCACGCCAACAGCCATTATGGTCGGCACGGGAATCGGGGCACAAAGAGGAATTCTCATTAAAAACGGAGAAATTCTACAGCAGGCCGGCAAGCTCACCGCTGTCGTCCTCGATAAAACCGGTACCGTAACAAAAGGAAAACCGGAATTGAAGGGGATTCATCCCTTAAGCGGCGGCGATTCCGATCATCTGCTGGCAATTGCCGCCTCTCTTGAAAAGCACTCGGAACATCCCCTGGCGAAAGCGGTTCTCAGATCCGCCGAAGAGAAGGGTCTTGCCATAGGTGAATCTGTTGATTTTACGGCTGTTCCCGGGAAAGGAGTGGAGGCTGTTCTCGATGGTCAAACCTATTACATGGGAACCGGTGCCTATCTCACGGAAAAGGGGATTGATCTGAACGGGTTAAGCCGTACAAAAGACGAATTGGAGTCAAAAGGGCACAGTGTTGTCATTCTCTCCGATAAAAGTAAAGCGCTCGCTCTTCTCTCCATAGCGGATTCAATTAAGGAGCACTCCAGGGACGGTGTTGAACAGCTCAAATCCCTGGGGCTGCAGGTGTATATGATGACCGGTGACAACAGGAGAACCGCCGAAGCCATAGCGGCGGAAGCGGGAATCGATCATGTACTGGCTGAAGTACTTCCTGAGGGAAAGGCCGAGGAAGTGAAAAAGCTTCAGAATATCGGTCATATCGTGGCTATGGCGGGCGATGGAGTCAACGATGCTCCGGCTCTGGCGACGGCTAACCTGGGCATTGCCATGGGCGAGGGATCGGATATTGCCATGGAGTCCTCCGATATAACATTGATGAGAGGGGATCTGAGAGAGATCGCCGCGGCGATACAGCTCTCGAAAAAGACTATGGGGAAGATAAAGCAAAACCTTTTCTGGGCTTTTTTCTACAACGCCATTGGAATTCCTTTCTCTGCATTCGGATGGCTCAATCCTGTTATCGCAGGAGCGGCTATGGCTTTCAGTTCCGTATCTGTCGTTTCCAATTCTCTTAGTTTGAGAAATTTTAAAGTCGCAAAGACTGAAAAAGAAAATATACCCCATAAGGAGAGTTCTATGGATGTAACAATAATGGTGAACGGCATGTCCTGTAATCACTGTAAAATGGCTGTTGAAAAAGCGGCAGGCGCTGTCGAAGGGATTTCTTCAGCTCTTGTCAATCTCGACACAGGAGAACTGACGGTGTCTATGGACGGAGAGGATCAGAGTCTTGTCGAAGATGTCAGGTCCGCTGTCAGGGAAGCGGGCTACGAGCCTCAATAAGAACGTCTTATCTCTATTCAGAGCTGTTCTCAAAGGGGGCAGCTCTATTTTTTTTATAGATTTCCTTTACATTTGCTTCACATCTGTCCGCTAAATTGATTTTATCAAAAAACAGGAGGTACGGAATGTACAGAGGATTAAACGGGTTTAACCAGGGGTTTTTGAGCGGAGCGCCTTCATTCGGCGGATATTATCTTATGATCGGGCTGGCTGTTGTGCTGACCGCCATGATCGTCTACCTTCTCGTGAGAAACAGACACAGCATCAGAACCGTGGAAAAAGACAGTCCGATGGAAGTGCTCCAGAAACGTCTGATCAATGGTGAAATAACAGCCGAACAGTTTGTGGAAATGCGCAATATTCTGAAAAAATAACAGGGCTCAGTGACGAAAACGCCGTGCGGTGGCTACCGGGCGGTGTCGCTGGGAGAACGGGTAAATCCGTTCATTTATTTCGGGAATCTCCTACAATTTCCCTTTTTTTGACCTCATGGCTATTGAATTTTTTTCTCCCTTTTAAGAACATTAAAGGAATGTATAAAATAAATGGCAGAGAGCATAACAAGACAATTTTTCTCATTGCGTTTCTGATTCTCTTCCTGGTTTCCATTGCGCTCAATCTGTTGGATTTTTCCCTTTGGATAAAAGTTCCTGTCGAGCTTGCCTTTTTCCTCCTGGTTTATTCAGTTTTTTCCGCAACTTATGGCAACAAGGGGGAAGCTGAGACCCGGAAGGCAAAAGACAGGGTTTCCATGGCCGTTATCGGCCTGCTCCATTCAACCAACGGGATATCCTCTCTTCAGACCTATAACAGCCTTATTCGGGATAATCTCGATCAAAAAGAAAAGGTGCTGGAAATACTGGATAACGAAAAAATTATAATAGATGAATACGCCAGCAAGGTGAAATCCATTGTCGCCGATCTTTCCGAATCCTTCCGGACGGAAAGAGAGAGAACCGATGTCGGTCGGCTGACAGGGAGGTCCGTCGAATTTATCAGGCTGAAGAGAATACGGGACAAGAAAGTTCCTCTGTCTCTTATTCTCTCCGATCAACCGGTTTATGCTGCTGTTTATCCCTCTATTCTTAAAAATGCTATCGAAAATATCATTGAAAACTCCTATAACGAACTTCTCGAAGAAGATATTCCCCACGGACAGATCAAAGTGACCGTTGAAAAGTCGAAGAAAACGGTATCAATTTTCATAGAGGATAATGGTAAAGGCTTTAACGGGATCGAAGGGGAAATTTCTCCGGAATTTTTAAAACCGGGGAGGAGCCGTCGAAAAAACGGGAACGGGCTGGGACTATATGTCGCCGTACAGGCTGTAAAGGAATGCGGTGGCACCGTTAAGATCTTCAGTCGAAAGGACGGTATGAAAACCGTAATTGCCCTCCCGGAGATCGAATGAAAGTTATTTATATAGATGACAATAAAAATAATCTCGCTTTGATGGAATCTGTGGTCTCCGCCATGGGACCTTCCGTGATGTTCACAGGCACAGATTCGGTTGAAACTTTTCTGTCTCTGGCAGATAACCGGGATACTCTCTACATTATAGATTTTACTCTCGACGGCATTCTGGGCGATGCCCTCTATGAAAAGCTGCTCGAGGTAAAGAATGATGCCCGGGTCATAATTACGAGCACAGGATACATCAGTGATCTCAAGGATATATTCCTTCGTTTCGATCATAAGCCAATTGCCATAACCGATCGTTTCGGAGCGATCGATATAATCAGAAAAGAGCTGAGGGAATCAGATGGTTTACAGCATAAGTGAAGCCGCCGGAAAACTGGGAATCGGCGAACAGTTTCTCAAAGATCACATCAATGTCTTTTACCGCGATTTCTCAATAAACCTGGTGAAAATCAGAAATACTGTAGAGCAAAACGATTTTGATAGAATCTACTTTGAATTTCATAAACTTAAATCGACATTTCGCATGATTTCAGCTACTGAAGCGGAAGAGATCTGCCGGGAATGCTGCGATCTCTCGAGAGAAAATCAATATTTTGATTATAATCGGGCTCTTGAAGACGTTGTCAATCTGTTTAATAGGTTACACAGACAGATTAATGGAGAGATCCAGAGCCAGGGCTGACCAGGAGCAGCGGAAAATTCCGGGTGTCTTCAGCTGCTCTATATCACAAATCGGAATAAGGGTTCAGACTTTTTTCTGAATTTCCTTAATCAGGATTTCCAGATTATCAGCGGATTTTTCTATGAACGCATAGGGTTCGGGATGGCAGTTTCCGAATGATGTCCTGATAAAGGGACGGATATCGGAAGTCACGATAATCGATTCGAAACTGTTGTTGGTTTTCTGCATTTTTTCCAAAAGCTGATCGGCGGTCATTGAGGGCAGACGGTAGTCGATAATGGCGATATCGATTCCGGGGATCTTCCCCGCCAGTTCCAGAGCCGTATCTTCGTTAAAAGCCAGAAATACTTCGCAATTGTGCGATTCCAGATATTCCTTGTAGATCATATTCTCAATATAGGAATCATCAATCAGAAGAATTTTGGGCTTGTCGGTAAAGGATGATATCCGGCTCTCCTTTATTATCTGTGCCAGCTCTTTTACCGTTTTTCTGTCGGCTGAATCCTCGGCATTGTCAAACTCGGGATTGTTCTTTCTGAACTCCCGGCAACTGTTCTTCAGAAAATAATTGATCTGTTCGTTGAGGCTGCGGTGTTCATAACGGGAGATTTTTTTTATCTCGTCCCACAGTTCGTCTGTCGTTTTCAGGTTTCTCGGTTTATTATCTTTCACGAATATCAGTATAGATTGTTTTTTTATTATTGAAAATACATAAAAAGTTTAATATGATACATTGTAGTAATGTTCTAAAAAAGAGGTTTTATCTTGTATACCCTTATTTACCTTGCAGCCGGACTTGCCCTGATGATTCTCCAATACTACATGCTTTGTCATCTGACGACAGAATCCACACTTCTCAGAGAGTATAAGCGGAACTGGGTTCTGGCGTTCACGCTTGTTCCCCTGATCTCATCGGTTGTCTATTATTTCCGGGAATACAGACGGGCCTGAATGAGGAGAATGACAATTCCCAATGACTGGTTTTATCAGGTATAAGCGGTCGTCTTGCCGAGATAGTAGTCGTAATCCCCTTCGTAAACATTCATTTTACCGTGATCGATTTCGAAGACACGGTTCACCAGGTGCTTGAGGAAGTAACGGTCATGGCTGACGATGATCAGCGTTCCCTCGTACTCCTGCAGAGCTTCCAGCAGTACTTCCCTCGAGGCAATATCCAGGTGATTCGTCGGTTCGTCGAAGATGAGGAAATTGAGGGGCTGGGCCATCAGGCAGGCCAGAACGACCCGGCTCTTTTCCCCTCCCGAGAGGATTCCGATCTTTTTATCCGTATCGTCTCCGGAAAACTGGAAAGCTCCGAGAAGGTTTTTGATCGAACCCATCGTCTCGTCGGGCAGGCGGGCGGCCACTTCCTCGAAAATGGTGTTATCGGGATTCAGAAGATCGCTGGAATACTGGCTGAAGTATCCCATGGATACGCTTCCGCCGAGAGAACAGGTTCCCTCCGTCGCCTCTGTCTGCTCCGAGATCACTTTAAGGAGAGTTGATTTTCCCGCCCCGTTCACTCCGGTCAGGGCAATTTTATCGGTTCGTTCGATGGTTCCCGTAATGCCGCTGAAAACTGAGAGCTGAGACCCGTTTTGAAGGGGCCATTTTTTCCCGAGGTTATCCAGGGAGACGACAATGTCCCCGCTCCGTTTCAGTTCCTTGAGCCGGATTTTCATAACCTTCGGTTCCGGGGGTATGACGACTCTTTCGATTTTTTCTATCTTCTTGACCCGGGACTGGACCTGGGCGGCGTGGGAAGCCCGGGCGGCGAACCGGGCGATAAACTCTTCGTCCTTGGCCAGCATGGCATCCTGTTTCTTTTTCGATGCCACCAGCTGTTCCCGGCGGACGACTCTTTCCCTCATGTAGAAATCGTAATCGCCGGAAAACATGGTTATCTCTCCCGAAGCGATTTCGATGGTACGGTTGCAGATTCTCGTCATGAACTCGCGGTCGTGGGAGGTCATAACCAGGGAGCCTTTGAATTCTTTGAGCCATTCTTCGAGCCAGACGATGGTCTCCACATCGAGGTGGTTTGTCGGCTCGTCGATAAGAAGGATATCGGGGTTCTGGAGAAGGATTCTCGCCAGGGCTATCCTCATCTTCCATCCGCCGCTGAAGCTTTCGACCGGATCGTCCCAGCGATCCTCTCCGATCCCCAGTCCGTTGAGGATGGCTTTCCCGTCATTTTCCAGGGTGTAGCCGCCGCCGTTCTGATACTCCATCTGCAGTTCCCCGTAGCGGTTCATAAGTTTGTCCATGGCCTCGTCGTCCATGGGTTCGCACATTTTGTGTTCCAGTTCGGTCAGCTCTTCGCCGATGGTGAAAATATTGCCGTATCCTTTGAGGACTTCGGTCAGGGCGCTGTGCCCTTTCATCTCTCCCACGTCCTGGGAGAAATATCCGACGGTTTTACCTGATTCTACGGAAACGGTTCCCTCATCGGGATGCTCTTCTCCTGCGATAATTCTGAAGAGGCTCGTCTTGCCGGAACCGTTGGGACCGACGAGACCGATTTTATCATTAGGACGGACGAGGAAGGTGCCGTTTCTGAAGATGACCCTTTCCCCGTATGCCAGTTTAATATTCGATAGATTTACCATAACGGAGAGCATAGTAGATTATTTCGGAACAAAAGTCACCTTCCCGTTATGGCGATCATTCAGGTTCGGGAACCTTTTTCCTTTCGCTCTCTAAAATCTGTCTTTTAAGTGCGTCGGCATTTTCGGCCGATAACCAGTTTTTACGGAACTCATCGGATTCCGCCATATCGATAAGGGATGCCAGAATGAGAAGAGCTTCATGCTCTCTTTCTTTGCCCCTGCCCAGGATAAACAAAGCATGAGCTATTTTCCCGTTTCCGGGAAACTGAATCCCCTCTTTGCTTCTGACTACCAGCAGCTTCATATCCCTGCTGTCGGGAAGGGAAATATGGGGGATGGCCAGAAAATCAGACAGGGCGAAACTGCTTTTCATCTCGCTTTTAATAAAAGTCGATCGGATTTCCTCTTTTTTTATTCGAAAGAGGTTTTCCAGATCCGGACCTCTGTCATCAAGCAGTTGGTCAAAGAGATTTACCTCTTTGATATCGATAAAAACCGCATCCAAAAGAAGTCTGTCCAACCCATCGTGCTCGTTCTCATCCCTGCTGATTATGATCTCACGCAATTCCTCTTCCAGCAGGTTTTCCTCCAGTTTCCCTTCTGTCAGTTTCCTCAGAAGATGGAGTATAGCCGTTTCCCTGTTTTTTACTTTCCTTCCGAAAAACATATAGATAATAAAGCTCACAAACACCATTGCCAGACTGATTTCTATGGAACTCATGCCCATATCAACAATGAAGAAAGCGAAAAGCCCTATGCTGAAAATCTGAAGCCAGGGGTAGAGAGGAGCCTTGAAACTGGGTTTGTAATTCTTCAGTTTGCTTTCCCGCATGATGATTACAGCGATATTGGTGAGGACATAGGAGGTGAGAATTATGGTCGAAGCCGCTTTAACCAGCATTTCAAGGGGAAGAAGCAGGGATATGAATATAATTGCCCCTGTTGCTCCAATGGATAAAACGGGAGTTTTGAACCGGCTGCTGATTCTGCCGAGGAATCCCGGAGCCAGCTTATCCCGGCTTAGGGCCAGGGGGTATCGTGAAGCGGACATGATACCTCCGTTCGCCGTTGTAAAAAAGGCCAGTGTCGAGGCCCCGGCGATGATCAGATAACCGGGGAGTCCGATTATGTTCCGGGCTGATTCGGCAACCGGCGCATGGGAATTCCTGAAGGCTTCAGGTTCGAGCGTACCCGCCAGAACCCAGGTGATCAGTACGTAAAACACGGTGACTGATACAATGGACGAAATGATTCCGAGCGGGATATTCCGTTTGGGGTTTTTTACTTCTTCTGCAATGTTGGAGACGTTCAGAAGTCCTCCGAAGGAGACGAAAACGAAACCGGCTGTGTAGATAATCTGGTTTCCTCCTGTGTTGAACATCCCTTTATAGAGAGATACATCGATACTACCGATTCCCAGAACAACGTAGACAGCCATCAGAACGAGCATCCCGGTGACCATGATCATCTGAAAAATAACAGTCTCTTTTGAACCTCTGATGTTCACAAAAACAAAGAGGAGAGTCAGAATGAGACCGGATAGAATCGTACTGAATCCCGTATAGATATAAATGAGTTCCGAGATTCCGTATATGGCAAAGGCGCTTTTCAGGGCAAGGGCTATCCAGCTCAGTATTCCGGAAACCGTACCGACCATGGGGCCGAAGGTTTTATTAATGGCAAAGTAGTTTCCCCCAGCTTTAGGCATGGCTGTAGTAAGCTCTATGACACTGAGAATGCCGATAAGGCCCAGGACGCCCGCCAGAAGATAGGACAGGAAGAGAGCCGGCCCCACTCTGGCGAAAGCCAGTGAAGGCAGAATAAATATGCCGGAGCTGATCATGGCTCCCGTCGCTATGCTGAAAACGCCGTATAGAGAAATATCTTTCTTCAGGTTCATAATAACCTCCCAGTCATTTCCGGTTGTTACCTTTAAAAATAATGAGAATCCCGTATCTGTCAATGATGTTAGTTAGTCCTGAAAACTCCAACAGTTTTGTGCTGTGGTAAAAGTTTAACAAACGCGGAAAAGGAAAGTTACAATAAAATGGGAAGTTTTAAAGACATTAGAGGATTGAAAGTATATTATTTAACAAATGCAGACTAAGTTTTTATCAGAAGAGGAAAGACGCGAGGGTAAATCGCGCCTCTACAAATTTCAGGCATTCAACGGTCTCGGTTTCAACTTTATGGGTGAAACGCCGGTTTATCTGCTGGCCATGCATTTCGGTGCTTCCAATATCGAGCTGGGGTATATTTCCTCAGTCATTTTTCTGACAGGTATCATTCTCCTGTTTCTTCCCCGTTTCCTCGCCGGCGGCAATCTTATCAAAGTCCAGTCTACTGCCTGGTTTCTCAGGGGGATTTTTGTATTGCTCTATCTTCTGTTATTTTTTATGGAAGGCCGGTCCGCTGTCATCCTTATTCTCGTTGTTTATACGCTATTCTGTTCCGCCAGGATGATCGGCGTGGTTATATGGAACCCCCTTGTCAGGATGGTGACGACGTCTCAGAACCGGGGCGAAGTTCTGGCAATGGGCAACATCGCCAATCAGACTGCATCGGTCGCTGCAAAACTGTTCAGCTTTCTCATTACATCCATTCAGTTCTTTACCGGTGTCGCGGGTATTCTTCTGCTTCAGATCATAGGGGTTATATTCAACAGCTCGGCTTCCTGGCAACTGAGACAGGTCGCCTGCCGGGATTCGGTCGAATATGAGAAGGGGCGGAATATCTTTGTCATTCTGGGAGAATCGTTAAAAAGAAAAGACCGTTTTTTCCCGCTGATGATCAAATGGATATTCATATCCATTATGGTTATCAACGGACTGACTATCGTTTTTGTGAGAAAAGAGGCGGGATTCGGTGCCAATGTCGTTTTTCTCTATACAATGGTCATCGCTCTGGCCAATATCGTTTCCGGTCTCTTCGGACGGACATTCGCCGACAGGATCGGGAGCCGTCCCCTTCTTATAGGAATGAGTCTTCTCATGGTGCTTTCCTATTTTGCATGGATGTTTCTGCCTCTCTCAACGGGAGAGGGGCTTCCCTGGTTCGTTTTCTTTGTGCTGGGATTCTTTTCCAATTTCTTCATGCTCTCAGCCAATGTTCTCATTGCCCGTGTCATGGTCAATTCCATGCCGGAAAAGGATAATTTCGGCTACAACGCCATGATTAACTTCGTTATGGCAATTTTTTCTCTTCTTGCCGGGGTTACAGGCGGTCTGCTTATCGACCTGGGACAGCAGTCCACTATAAATTTGCCTAATTCATTCAGTTTCCTCTTTTTCTCGGCGGCTGTTCTTTCCGCCGTTTTATTTGTCCTGAGTCTGTTTCTCCGGGAGAAGGGCAGTCTTACGCCCAGGGAAACCATGTCCATATTATTCTCTCTCGAAGGGCTAAGGGCCTACAACTATATCGGTAAACTCAATGCCACCGACGATCCGGTGAGAAAAAGAACTGTTATCATGTCCATGAGCCGGAACAACGCACCCATCGCGACAGAGGAGATCCGCTCTATCATGGCTACGCCTCTCTCTCCGGTAAAAGCGGAAGTCATCAAGACTCTGTTCAGCAATCCCCGGCCGGAACTCCTCGACGATCTGCTCCGGGAAGCGGGTGACCGCGGTTCCTATCAGCAGATCAACGCGATTTTCGCTCTCGGAGCCTATGAAGGGGAGAGGGTTGAGAATCTCCTGCTGGAACTTCTCGATCACGGCGATCCGCTGGTCCGGTCCCATGCGGCCAAATCGCTCAGCCGCATAGGATATGGTGAAGCGCTCGAAGCGATCCGGGTCATGGCCTGTGAAGCTAAGCAGCCCTGGGAAAAGATCAATTATCTCATCGCCCTGAAGAACATGGATCCGGAAGGAAGAATATTCAGTGAGACTTTCAGCGTAAATGAAAATGAAGAGAGTCCCATGCTCAAGCAGAGTTACTTCTCACTCACAGCGGAGCTCTTTGATATGACGCCCCCTCTGGCTGAGATATACAGTTCCGGGAATCTGGACAGAGGGACAGGTCTTGATTCCTTTCTGGAACAGGCGAGAGACCGGGCGCAATTCTATCAGTTCCACCGGGATCTGAAGGAGTGGTTCGCGGCTTCTGATTGGATGGCGATCAGTCAATTCTGCCTGCAGAGTCTCAATGATTCTGATGATAAGGGCGGAACCGGTCATTCCCCGATGAATAATCTAAAAATCTCAGTTGTTTCAGCATGCGAAAGGGAGTTGAGATCCTACGATGAAGCTATCGCGGCTGTCTACTTTACCTATCAGATTCTAATCAATCCCTAAAAAAGTTGAGAATTAATTAGACTAAGTGGTTTATTTAATGTATATTCTAATTAAACCACTAGGTCTAGACTGGTGGGTTTTTTTAGGAGGATCAATAATGTCAAAGAAAATCTGTATAGTTACAGGCGCCAATTCAGGGATAGGAAAAGAAGCGGCGAAGCAGATAGCCGGAAAGGGATATCATGTTATTATGGCCTGCAGGAATGAAGAGAGGGGCCGCAGGGTTCTGGATTCAATGAAGAAAGAGAATCCGGCTCTATCTCTGGAACTCATGCTGGTCGATATGGGGCTGAAGAGTTCCATCAGGCAATTTGCCGAAGAGGTTTCAGGAAAGTATCCCGTTGTCGATGTGCTGATCCACAACGCGGCGATATTTGATATTTCTCAGAAAGAACCGGAGAAAAATGCCGAAGGAGTCGATACAATCTGGGCTGCCAATCATCTCGGTCCTGTCTACCTGACAAAACTGCTTCTCGATAATCTGAAGAAAAGTGAGGAGGGGAGGGTCATCACCATTGCGTCGAAAGGACTCATCATCATGCCGCGCTTGCGGATTGATCTGGCTGATCCGGAATTCGGGAAGAGAAAATTTACCGTTACGAAAGCCTACTACCAATCGAAAAGAGCACAGGTTATGTATACCTACTGGCTGGCGGATCAGCTGAAAGAATCACCGGTTACAGCCAACTGCATCAGGGTCACCAATGTTAAAATCGACCTCTCCCGGTATCCCGATCTCAGTCCCTTTATGAAATGGATGTATGCCATGAAGTCGAAGAAATCCATCACGCCGGAGAAAATGGCTGAAACCTATGCCTGGCTGGCAACATCTCCCGATGTCAAAGGCATAAGCGGCGTCTATTTCGATGAGAACCGGAAACCGGTCAAATCGGTTCCCTATACCTATGATAGAGATGAGCAGAAAGCGCTTATGGATCTGACGGAAAGGTATCTGAATTAATATGGCCAAAGCACGGATCGATGAAAATTTACTTTTTGAAGCGGCTCTAGAAGAATTCTCGACTTACAGTTACGAGGAAGCTTCCATTAACAGAATCATTGAAAAAGCGGCCATAAGCAAAGGATCCTTTTATTACAGATTTGAAAACAAATACGGGCTGTACCTCCATCTTCTGAAAGAGGGAGCCGGAAAGAAATGGGAATTTATCCGGAAAGAGATGGAAATACGCGGGACGGCGGCAAAAGATGATGATATTTACTCCCTGTTCATGATTCAGACGGAACTGGGGATACGATTTGCCCATGCTCATCCGAAGCTGCACCGCCTTGCGGGAATGTTTGCCCGGGAAAAAGGTTCGGAAATATATGACAGTGCTTTGGCAGCACTTGGCGGGGATGATCAGTCCGGAATGGATGATATGATAGACAAAGCCCTGGAAAATGGAGAAATCAGCAACAGGTACAGCCGGGAATTCGCAAAGGCGATCCTGTCCTTTCTCTTCGGTTCTTTCGATAAGATTTTTCCCGGGTCGGGAAATGAAGGACTGGAAGCAACCCTGGTTCATATGGAGGAGCTTGTTACCTTTATGCGCCGCGGGTTCTCCTGACTGTTTTCTATTGTGACGGGGTGGTTGACAGCCTATACTTGAATTCAGAGGGATTATGAACTTCCGCCCCGTATTATTACTGATTTTTATATTCTCAATACTTGTTTTTTCATCATACGGAGATGTCGTCAACGTAGGCGGTTATATTTTTCCGCCCTTTGTCGTTGAAGAGAGCAATGAACTTTATACCGGTCTGACCATCGATCTTATCAGGGAGCTGAACCGATTGCAGGATAAATATACTTTTCAGTTTGTCGAAACAACTTCAAAAAGACGGTATGAACATCTCCTGCAGGGGCGTTTCGATATCATGTTTTTTGAAGAGGACAGCTGGGGATGGACGGATTACCCCGTAAGCTTTTCCCGGTCATTTCTCAAAGGCGGCGAAGTATTCATTGCCAGGGCTGAAGAGGGAAGAGATCAAAGCTATTTTGAGGATATATACGATAAGACAATCGCGGTTATTCTGGGATACCACTACGGCTTCGTCGATTTTAATTCCGATGAGGCTTATATGAACAGCCGATTCCATATCCAGTTCAGCCGGGACCACCGGATCAATATCGAGAAAGTACTACAGGGAGTCGCTGACCTTTCCATAGTTACTGAATCCTATCTTAAAAACCTGCTGAAAAGGGAACCGGAACTCTCCGGTCAATTACTGGTTTCCGATATATACGATCAGAAGTACGACCATACGGTTCTGGTTCGCACAGGCTCTCCTGTTTCAGTGGATGAGATAAACAGGCTGCTTGATGAACTGGATGAGAAGAATATACTCTCGCTCATTCTCTCCGATTATGGTTTAGAGTAAAAAAAATCCCCGCCGGCAGCGGGGATTTTCAATCAGCTGAACAGCTTCGATTATTTGGAGATAATCAGAGCCAGCTCAGCCATTTTGTTGGAGTAACCCATTTCGTTGTCGTAGAAAGACGTTACTTTAACCATTGTGTTTCCGTCGGCGGGAACAACCTGGATATTGTCTGTGATCATGGATGTGTAGGGCTCGCCGACACAGTCTCTTGAACACTCGTAGTAGTCACCGAAAGTCGCAACTTTTCCGAGAAGAGAAGAGGCGTTGATTTTTTCAACGTTGGCAGCGATAGCTTTTTTGATATCATCTGCGGAAACTTCACCTTTAATGACGTAGAAAGCTTCAACAACGGAACCTGTGTCCGTGGGAACCCTGAGTGCTGTACCGTTGAGTTTTCCATTGAGGTGGGGAAGAACTTTTCCAACAGCGATAGCCGCACCTGTCGACGCGGGGATGATGTTGTTGAGAGTTGCTCTCGCTTTACCACCGCCGAATGTATCGGCAACGTTCTGAGTCGCTGTCGCAGCATGAGTTGTACAGATAAGACCGCTGATAACTTCGTAAGTCATATCGATAGCGTGAGTCATGGGAGCGTAACAGTTTGTCGTACAGCTCGCATTGGAAAGGATTGTTTCATCACCTGTCAGTGTCTCGTGGTTAACACCGATAACAACTGTCTTTGTGTCGTCTTTACAGGGGGCGGAAACGATAACTTTTTTAGCTCCGGCATTGATGTGAGCCTGTGCTTTTTCCGTGCTCAGGTAGAAACCTGTACATTCGAAAACAACATCGACATTGTGTTTTGCCCAGGGGATGTTGTTCGCATCTTTTTCGGCGTAAACAGTAACTTCGTTGTCACCGATTTTAATTACGTTGTCGCTGATGAGTTTTACCTCAACGGGGAATCTTCCGTGGATAGAGTCTTTGGGAAGGCTCTGTGCAATCGCTGCGGCAGAAACGAGGTCGTTTCCGGCTACGATTTCGATTTTGTCACTCAGCTCGGAAGTGATAACGCGCATAACGTTCTTTCCGATTCTTCCCATTCCGTTAAAACCAACTCTGATTTTTCCCATTTATATTCTCCTCATTTATTCCTTAGCCCGTCGGCTATGATATCATTGCGGCTTTGCCGCTGTTTTGCAGATTCTGACCACCGGAACTCTCCGGAGTAATTATTTATCGATATTCTTATCTCCAATGGAGATAAATTTATCTTATCAGCAGTATGGCATAAGAGAACAATTCAATCAATCCTGTACAAAGGTGTTTGACAAATCCTCTTCTGTCCCCATTGCCAAATAATATTACAAATATGTAGTAATTATATTTTTTTTTCCAGACGATGAAAATAGCTTTGCGGAAGCTTCCGGCAAAACCTTAAAACGGTAAAGTTGATCGCAGCGGATACCCCATCAACCCTGGAGTTTCTTATGTCTGAAACTAAAGGGGATATCACCGGGGATATCCGCGTTGATCAGTATTAATTAACACCATGATTCTTTTCATAGATATATAGGAAAAATGCCTAGGTTGCATGGGCGAGCAGCAGCCGGAGGTTGCGACCAGCCCCGGGTTGCATGGGCGAGCAGCAGCCGGAGGTTGCGA
>JAFGXR010000123.1 GCA_016936555.1 Spirochaetales bacterium
GCGGTATATTGAGTTGATGAAAGAAGTGGGCATCAGGAAGAAAGTCATTATCATCCGCATGCGCCATGTCGCTTTTATCGATAAAACAGCGATGAACACCTTTGCCGATGCGGTTCATTTTCTCCACTCCAGAAAAATTTCCGTCGTTCTCTCCGGACTGAACGAAGAAGTGGCTGCAAAGCTGAAGAACAACGGAATCGAGCGATGGGTTCCCGGGGAAAATATCTGCTCCACATACAAAGAGGCTATATCCAGGGCTGAAATGATCGCGGCCTTATGATTGTGCTTTCCCGCGGTCCCCTTGTGCATTTATCCGCCTCCCGTTAACATAGGAACCATGTCTGATCTGCACAAAAGAAACGCCCATATAGGGTCATATGATTTTGAAGCCCTTGTACAAAGCTTTCCCGAGCTGGCGGATGCGGTCCTGTTAAACCCTTCCGGGGAAAAGACGATCGATTTCTCCGATCCCCGTTCCGTATACCTGTTGAACAAAGCCCTTGTCGGCTGTTTCTATAAGGTGGACAACTGGCAGATTCCCGAAGGGTATCTCTGTCCGGCTGTTCCGGGAAGGGCCGATCACATCCATTACGCGGCGGATCTTCTGGGAGAGTTTACCGGCGGATCGGTTCCCCGGGGCAAGAGGATCCATGTTCTCGATATCGGAACAGGAGCGGGCTGCATCTATCCCATCATCGGGGCGGGTTCCTACGGCTGGAAATTCACGGCGGCGGAGATCGATCCGCTGGCGTTGAAAATGTCGATGCTGATCGTGCAGACTAATCCCTCCATCAGCAGGCTGGTCAAAGTGAAACAGCAGAAACAGAAACAGTTTATCTTCCGCAATATCATAGAAAAGCGCGATTTTTTCGATCTGACGGTCTGCAATCCTCCTTTTCACCGATCGAGGAATGAGGCTCTTGATGCCAACAGGGAGAAATGGAGAAAAATCACCGGCAGGGAAAATCTCGATCATCTCAATTTCGGCGGCATGGAAAACGAACTGTGGTATCCCGGTGGAGAAGAGGCTTTTATCGGGAAAATGATCCGCGAGAGTGCCGACTTCTCAGGACAGGTTGGCTGGTTCACCTCACTGGTTTCCCGGAAGGAGAGCCTGGCATCCCTGGAGAAGCAGTTAGCCGGTTCGAAGGCGGTAACCTATAAAATCATTTCCATGAGCCAGGGGAAAAAGAAGAGCCGTCTTCTTGCCTGGACGTATTTGAACGATGAGAAAAGAATGACTCTGGCTGAAAAATACCGAAAAGAGTGATTTTTAAACAATTTTCCTATTGAAAGAGCTGAATCGCCTATTACACTTTAATAACGAGGAGGCATCTATGCGTTTTTTCCACTTTAAAATCAAAGGGCGGCTTGTGCTCATTTCCGCCGTTCTGGTCATAGTTCCCATTCTGGTTCTGGGTACAATTCTCTATGTCACCATACAGAATGAAACCTCTCTGGAAAATGAAACCAAACTGCGTCAGCAGTCTCAGCTGCTCTCTCTCAATGCGGAAAGCATTTATGAAATTGCTCTTGAAAAGGTTAAATCGGATCTTAAGGTCGCGAGAAAAATCCTCAATTCCTATGGCGATCCGACGACAGATGACAGCGGAAATATGATCCTTTACGATCCTGCCGGTGACAGGGCTCCCATTCCCCTTGCGGGAAACTTTGCCATAGTTGATGAAATTCGAGATCTCCTCGGCGGCACGGCCACTGTTTTTCAGCTTAAAGATTTTGAAGGCGAGAACAGCTCTGATCCCGGTTCATCCGGGTGGTCCTATAATCAGGCTTTCTACCGCATTTCAACCAATGTCATAAAAAACGACGGAAACCGCGCCGTGGGAACCATCGTCTCCAAACCGGTTCATGACTCCATCATGAAAGGAGAGACCTTTTACGGGCGGGCCTGGGTCGTCAACGGCTGGTATATGACGGCTTATGAGCCGCTCTACGATGAAAGGATGAAGATTATCGGCATTCTCTATGTCGGTGTCCGGGAAGAGGATTACCAGAATACCTTTCTCGATAACATTGCCGGCCAGGTTGTCGGAAAGACAGGGTATATCAGTGTGCTCAACAGCAAGGGAGAATATGTTCTTTCTCTCAATCACCTGCGGGACGGAGAGAGCATCATCGAAGCCGCCGATTCGAACGGAGTTTTCTTTATCAGGGAAATCGTTGAGGAATCTCTTACTCTCAAAAAAGGCGAAACGGGCATAAAATACTATGCCTGGAAAAACGCCGGAGAGACCCGCGCCCGAAGAAAATTCACGAGTTTCAGCTACTTTCCCGAGTGGGACTGGATCATCTCTCCGGGAGCTTATGTCGATGATTTTCAGGACAGTCTGGTCCGCATGAGCCGGATTATTGTCGGCGTCGGATTATGGAGTGCTCTGGCGGGAATTGTTGTGGCTTATTTCTTTGCGAATTCCATTGCCAAGCCCCTGAAGAAGGTCGCGGGAATGGCCGATGTCATTTCCCGGGGAGACCTCAATGTGGAAAGGCTCGAGATCAGGCGGAAAGATGAAATCGCCATGCTCGCCGACTCATTTGCGGGGATGCTGGAATCCTTCCGCTATAAAGCGGGAGTCATCGAGACAATCGCTTCGGGCGATCTGACCCAGGAAATCGTTAAAGCCTCCCAGGAGGATCAGCTGGGTGACTCTCTCATAGAGATGAATGATTCCCTTAAGGGCCTGCTCCGGGAAATAACCCAGACGGTAAACGAAGTGAACAACGGGGCCGAACATGTTTCCAATGCGGGGCAGCAGCTCTCCCAGGGGGCAATGGAACAGGCCAGCTCGCTCGAGGAGATATCTTCGTCACTCGCAAAAATCAACAGTCAGACAAGACAGAATGCCGACAGCGCTCTGGAAGCCAGTTCCCTTGCCAGAACCGCCGCCGCCAATGCGGAAAAGGGTAATGGGAAAATGGAACAGCTTCTGGATGCCATGACAAAAATAGACCAGTCCTCCCGGGATATCAGCAAAATCGTCAAAGTGATTGATGACATTGCCTTCCAGATCAACCTTCTGGCACTCAATGCCAATGTGGAAGCCGCCAGGGCCGGAAAATACGGCAAGGGTTTTGCCGTTGTGGCCGATGAAGTGAGAAACCTGGCCAACAGGAGCGCCGATGCCGCCAAAGAGACCACCGCCATGGTCGAAGCTTCGGGTAAAAATGTCCTGGCCGGGAAAACAGCAGCCGAGGAAACGGCGGCCCAGCTCGGGGAGATCCTTTCCGGTTCCGTTAAAGTGGCGGAATTCCTGATGGAAATTTCCAGAGCCAGTACGGAACAGGCCGAAGGCATCAACGATATCAACGCGGGGCTGGAGCAGATAGATCAGGTAACCCAGTCCAACTCCTCAAGCGCCGAGGAAAGCGCCTCGGCGGGAGAGGAACTGGCGGCTCAGGCGGCCCAGCTCAAAGGAATGCTCGATCAGTTCAGGCTCTCAGATGATTACGACGGTGAGAGGCGGCTTCTCTCTACCTGATTCCCTTCAGAACGGCTCGTCTTTTATGACGAGCCGCTTTTTCGTCATAAATGTCGAATAATCGATGAAAAATACCTCACTGTTCTCCTTTTTGCCGATTGGCACAGATGTTGCATGTAATCGGAGATGAGGAGGAAAAATGTTAACACATCAGGAAGTGCAGATAAACAATCAGTTATATAACAAGTATAAAGACCAGAGAATTCTGTTCTCCTCCAGCGTTGCGAAATCACTCGGTCTGCAGCAGAGTGAAACGACCCTCAAAATCGGCATGGAAAAAGCGAAAGGGGCGCTGGTTTCGGCCACTATGGACGATCTGGTCGTCCTGACAAAGATCAATGAGCAGTTGAGAAGAAAAATCTATTCGGAAAACGGAATGGTAACAGTACATCTGAAGTTTTACGATTCTCTTTTTAAAAAGGAGATGATTTTCAATCTCTATACCAAGATTGTCAATATGAACAACCACGGCCTTCCCGGACAGGACATGCAGTATCTCACGCTTAAGTTGAGAAGAAGGATACCCTACGAGCTGGTTTCTCTTTTCGGCAATCACCATGTGAAATCATCTACGGCATCGACGGTTCTCAATAAAAATGCCGAAGGCATGCTGTTTGTCCGGGGGGTAAAAAAGAATTGTTTTCCCTCTTTTATCGACAATGAAAAAGTGATGATCAATTTTCTGGGAAATCCTCAGTCTTTTGTGAATCATAAAGCCATGATCGTACTCAAATCGCCTGAAAATGGCGAAACCTACGAAATCATAGGGAAAATCGATGAGCAGTACCAGCAGAATATTGATTCGTTTCAGATGAAGCTGAATTACTCTATCGATCAGCAGAGTCCCAGATTTACAAGCTCTCTGGGAAATCTGAGAGAGCTGATAAACAAAGCAGTATAAAATAGTACGGAGAATAAAAAATGAAAAAAACAGTAACAGTATTATGTACGGCCGCATTGGCTATGGGAAGCCTTTCCGCTCTTGATTCCCGCTCTAAAATTTAATATATAGCGTTTTTCTTCCGATTTATTTTTCTGAAAGGAAATTTAGAAAGGGAGAATAAAC
>JAFGXR010000124.1 GCA_016936555.1 Spirochaetales bacterium
CCCGAGGTTGCATGGGCGAGCAGCAGGCTTGCCTGCGACCAGCCCGAGGTTGCATGGGCGAGCAGCAGGCTTGCCTGCGACCAGCCCCGAAATATCTTTATTTCTCGACTATATTCGGGTCCTGACACTAACGTGTCCCCCGAAATATCTTTATTTCATCATTTTGCCTATGGTTATGAGTACTTCATCAATGACTTCGATTTTGCCGTCCTGAATCTGATGGACGACGCAGCTCTTCATATGGGCTTCCAGAAGGGTTTTCTTGACCCCTTTTATGGCCGATTCGACGCTCATGAACTGATGGAGGATATCGTCGCAGTACACATCCTCATCGATCATCTTCGCAATTCCGCGAATCTGCCCCTCGATGCGGTTCATCCGGCTTATCATATCTTTTTTCGTCTCATATGCATGATGGGCTTTTCTCGCCATATACCATACCCCCCTACCCTATATATAATAAATCAACATACTTCACTTGTCAAGTGATGTATATATCATCCTCCGCTGATAGGCCAGAATAGGCTCACGATGTCACCATCATTCAATATATAATTTCGGGGAACTTTGTCGTAATTCACTCTGATAATGAGAAGCGGGCGAAAATAGGGGGGGATTTTCATTTTTCCGAGGAGAGAGGACAGACGGGTCTGACCGGGAAGCTCCGCCTCGCCCCTGTCATCGAGGAAAGTCTGATCACAGAAAGGCGGAGCGATAACTTTAATTTTCATTCCCGGCCGGAACCATGATGATGGCATCAACAGGACACTCCGTGGCACAGATTCCACAGCCTGTACAGCTATCAGGCAGGGGCAGCCCGGGGTAAGCCTTTTTATAGCGGTCCGAACCTGTCACCGCTAACTCCAGGCATCCGAAAGGACAGGCTGAGACACAGACCGTACAGGCCATGCAGAGACCGAAATCGATCATGGGCAGTTTTTTCCCTTTAGCCATGAACCGCCTCCTTTTTCAGCAATGCCGGAATTCCCAGGGCATCCAGTGTTTCAGACAGAGGATAGCCCGAGACGGCATCCCACCCCCAGGCCTTCCGGTAGGCACCGACAAGGCCGTCTATATCGAGAGTTATGCCTTTATTATGACCTGAGGTAAGGGGCTCTCTGCCGCTGACCCGGTGGTGAACTTTGAAACCGTTGACATCGACGCCCTGTTTCGCATTGAACTGCTGGCGGAGATTCTGTATCCTCTTTCCGATCTCCATATACTCGTCGGGGCTCTTCTTCCAGCCCGTCGCGGCATTGAGATATTCAAAGATTTTAAAATGCTGCGCTCCCATAAGCATGGCATAATAACAGCCGCCCGCTCCGTCAACCAGCATCTTGTAGGAGGTATAGGCGACGTTCTTCAGCGCCTCATCCACTCCGGGAATGTATTCATCCGATTTGGGAGAGCGTTTCAAAGGTTTGAGCCAGGAAACCCGGTCCCAGAGAAAGGACATGGAATAGTACTGCCCTCCGCTGGTCGTGTGGCGTCCCGGTGTGGGGTCGGCACTGTAAGTCGCGCCCAGCATCGGATCGATTTTCGGATCGTGGGCGGGCAGCTCCTGCCCGCCGGCATGAACGGCGAAGCGCTCCGACCCCTTTCCGATTTTCTCCGCGGCTGCTTTCACGCCATCGGCCAGAAGATCGCCGATGCCCGGTTCCCGCTTTGCGATTTTTTCAACCAGCTTCACGATGGTTTCGCTATCACCCCAGCGCAATTCCAGACCGTCTGTCTCCTCAGCGGTCAGAACTCCGTTCATATAACACTCTATGGCAAAAGCGACAGAACCTCCCGTGGAGATGGTGTCGAGTCCCGCGCGGTTGAGCAGTTCGTTGATATAAAAGATGGAATCGGTATCGCGGTTCATAAGAAGTCCGCCGAACATCATGGCCGTCTCATATTCGGGTTTGTGGGTATGTTCGAATTTCCCCCCCCTGATATCCCTGATATTACAGATCCCGCCGCAGCCGACGATACAGGAGGAACAGTGATACTTCCTTTCCTCCCGCTTTATAAACTTCTCGGGATTCAGTTCTTTATAAAAGAACCGGTTGTAATCCTTCGCCGATCCGCTCCAGTTTTTTATGGGAGCATCGCCATTGTGTATGGAAAGAGTGTTATTCATGATCGAACCGTACTTTTTCAGAAGCATGGACGTGAAAAGCCCGTCCATGGGGGATACGCTTTTCAGACTTCCCATCGCTTTCCCCATGGCCGGAAAGATCCCACCTTTCAATAGGGCCGGCGCATTGGATTTCCTCACCTTCCGGGCATATTCTTTGCTGATAGCTTTCACGTCTTCACGGTTTTCCGCCTCGACCCGCTTCGAGCCATCCAGAACAATAGCCTTGAGCTTCTTGGAGCCCATAACGGCACCGACGCCCGAACGGGCGGCAAATCGTCCCAGATCATTGGATATTCCTGAAATAAGAGAGCATTTCTCCCCGGCCGGACCGATAACGGCCACGGCGGGCTTTTTCTTTTTCCGGCAGTCCCGGATAAGAGCTTTTTCCACCTCCACCGTATCGAGCCCCCAGTATTGATCGGCCCGACGGATCTCCGCCTCACGGCCGTTCGTATAGAGATAAACCGGCTCGTCGGCCATGCCGTGAAAGAAGATGGCATCGATGCCGCACTGCTTGATCGCCGGAGCCAGATCGCCGCCGCAGTTCGAATCCCCCCATCCTCCTGTAAGAGGAGACTTGCAGACAGCCATCCAGCGGCCCGTCATGACAGAACCGGTTCCCGTGAGAAGCCCCGATGTAATGCCGAGAATATTATCAGGTCCCAGGGGATCTGCACCCGCCGGAATATTCTGATTGAGATACCAGGCTCCCAATCCCACGCCGGAGAGAACCGATTCATAGATAAAATCATCAACGCCCCGGAAGAAACACTCTCCGGTTGTCAGATCGACGACAAGTATTCTGCCCCAATATCCTTTCATTTTGATTTTTTCCTCAGGGGCAGCCACCAGGTGAAACCGAAGGTGAATGTCAGAAGAGCCGCTTTCAGAGGCGGAACCTCATTCTCCCGTCCTGTTTTCAGGCCGACTGCAAAGATTTCCGCTCCGTGGAGCAGAGCTACTGCAAGGAAAGGGATCCGGATACCCTTGAGAATCCAGAGAGCCGCAACAACGGCCCAGGTAAGAAGAACCAGGATTTTTCCAATCATTTTAGTGTGTCCTTTATATATTTAATCTGTTTTTTTCTGTCGGCCTTCGTAAGAGGGGACATCTCAACAGGTATGTAATCTAAAGACATTTCTTCCCCGGTCAGTTCCCGACCCTCAAAAATTTTATCCTCGAGACAGAGATCCACATCAACCGGTATGCCCCTTTTTACAAGTTTAATCCGACGCCTCATTATATTCAAAATTTCCAGGACATAGGCAGGCTTTTTGAGAAAAGTCTTAATCATGGGATTTTCGACCCCCAGTGCTCTATTGAGCCCCTGAGTAAGCTTCAGAACATGAGCCGTACACCCTTCGAAATAGTAATCGGTTTCATCTTTCATCCAGGAAGTACAGCTTCCCACAGCAATTTTCTTTCCGGGCAGTTTTTTAATTTCTTCACGGCTGTAGGCTATTCCCTCTTTATCGAAGTAGTAGTGAGTATCCCCGATCTTCGAACCGGCACCGACCAGAACAACCGCATCGCGGAATTTCTCCGGGTCGAAGTCCTTCATATAACGGTAATATTCAAAAGTCATGATAACCGAAGGGAGACACCCTCCCGGACAGACCTGCTCCATGGCCTGAACAGTTTTCAGATCGACATTTTCAGGAGAGTCCAGTTCGGGAGCTCCGTTTTTCGAGGCCCCCACAAGGAATTTGATATGGGGAAAGTTTTCCGCCATAGTTCCCGCGACAAGGCTCGTATCGGCTTTCCGCCAGGGAACGGGATCGATATCACCGCCGATGACGACCGTATCGGGGTCATTGAACCCCAGCTTATCCGCCTCGGTCATCAGCGGTATCGTTGAGGGATCGATTCCCATAAGCTTTGTGGCAACACGATCCGTCTCCACAGAATTCGTACCGCTGATAATAAACCGGGAGTCAATGGGATCGAGAGGGGCCGGCGTATTCCCTCCTCCGCCGATAATGCCGTCGATCACCGTCAGGTCCGGTTTGAAAAGGTAAAGGAGATCGACCAGTTTTTTATTGATATTGTAGTTGTGATTCCGGTACCGCATATGGGTCGACAAACTTCCCATGGCATTTTTAAACCCCAGCGTAACCCCCGTATAGAGGTTGGTTTTCATTTTGGGAACGGAGATGTAGAAGGCTTCGCCCCTGACAACCTCGCTGAAAATTGAGGGAATATACACCTCTTTCATAACCTGGGCCTTCGGCAGGAGATAGCGGTCCACCGGCTGCTCCTCCACCGCTTCAAATCGGATTTTTCTGTATTTGACCAGCCGGTCCGTCCCGTTGATCTTCGCCATAACTTTTGTAATGGGCGCTCCGGAACCTTCGACGATGATAACATCATCGGTGAACTGAAGAACATATTCCGCAACGGAATCGAGGACACGGGGGTCCGTTGATTCGGGATAATCGTCATCCTTGAAGCCCGCTTTGTGATAGACCCCGACAAAATTCGGTTTTATCAGAACCCGGCGGTTTTTCATCTTTCCGGTAAAACCGGTTCGTTCATCCAAATCATCGAGATTGGAGAACACCGTATCCCTGATGGCCTGAATATCCTCTCTGGCGAAATAGGCTTTGGTTCCATAGTTTTTCGGCAGGGCGACATAGTCGCGGGAATAATCCATCTCCGGCGCGCAGCTGACGACGACACAGCTCTTCAATTTTTCTGACGATAGTTTCCCGGCCTCGGGGTTCTTCATGATGGGACTCATGCGGTTTATCTCCATTTTCGAGTACACTCGGTTTTATAAAGAATACTGCTTATTTTTCCGATTGTCAATATTTTCGGGCGCGCTCGGTTTTAATTGCCGCTCCGGTAGGAATCTGTTAAAGTATGATTATGGACGTTAAAAGAACTCCGAAAGGCGTGAGGACAAAACAAAGGATCATAAGCTCTTCCATTGAGCTGATACACGGCAAAGGGATCGAGAATGTCACTCTTAACGATATCTGCTCAGCCTCTGGAATTGCTCAGGGAACTTTTTACCATCATTTTAAATCCATGGACGGCATTCTGCTGGAAATCATACGCGGTGAAGGCGAGGAAATATCCGCCCTTATGGAATCAATTGAAGAGCTGAGCGCTTCTGAAAAACTGGAGACTTTACTGAAAACACTCTTCCGTTACTACGAACAAAAGGGAAAAGAAATTGTTTCACAACTATACAGACTGGAACTCAAACCGGAAGGAGGGCCTTCCATTATTGAAGAATATCTGCCGATCAGGCCACTTATCGACCGTGTTATACGGAAAGGCCAGGAATCGGGAGAGTTTTCCAAAGGCGAGAGTCCCGATTTTTTATGTTCACTCCTCACTTCACAGATTATATTCCAGTCCTTTCTCTGGATACGCAGCCCCTGCGATGCTTCCTTTTCATCCTTTGCTGACAAAGCTGTCGAGCCGGTCATCAAACTGATAAAATCCTGATTTTTTTCTTTTTTTCAGGCCCTTGCCACGTCGCTGATAACATTGTTCGATGCTTTTCTTTTGATTTTAATCTGGATCAATCCCCTTCTGGGAGCCCTGCAGGAACGGAGCGGAACAGATTCCTGAAAAGTTTTAGTACTAAAGTATCAGAGGAAAGTGATACTTTTTAAAGAGTTTCTATATAAAAGAATAAAAAAATACGAAATTCAACTGATTGAGGGACCTCCCTTAAGAGGTAATAATGAAAACAGCTTCAGGAGGCCTCTATGAAAAAATCTTACATTCCGCCGACTTTGAAAACTGAAAAAGTCGAACTGGGTGTTTTCGGCTGCTACGGAACAAACGGCGGTAACCCGGGAAACTGGGGGATGAATTCTTTCTGGCATTGGTTTCGAAAACTGATGAACTGGTAAGGAGCTTCCAATGAGGTTCTGCCTCGCGGCGGATGCCGCCGTCTCTCCTGTCCCCGGAATAGCAATCTGAGATTGTGCTCCGGGGATTTTTTTTCAGTCAGCCAGAACCAGTTCTTTGGAAAGAATCTCTTCGAAGAAAGCTTCGAGGTCGTTGCGGGCTCTGTTTTCCGGAACATCGTACATCCCGGTCATGGATATGAGTATTTCTTCGGGAGTTTTTCCCTGTTTCAGCAACTGCCAGACCCATAACCCCGTATCGGCGAAACTGTGTATCTCTTTGCCATCCATTGATAACAGGATTATTTCATCGCCCAGATCTCTCGTTACGAATTCACTATTGATTGCCATCGGCTTATCCCAGTTCATATATTCACCTCACAATTTTTTCAGAATTTCCCAGAATCCCTTGTCCGGGAGAAAGTCCAGCCTGTATACAGGAACCCTGCTGCAGATCTCAGTAGCCCGGTCCAGCATTTCGGCATAAGTGCCGGCATCGATAAAATCACTTAAACCCACCGGAGGGATTATCTCTTTCGACAGATTTCTGACAGCTTCGGAACCTTCGATGAGAGTCACGTTGTGACAAGGTGCCTTATTGAGAAGGAAAATTCCCTTGAGCGGAGCCTGCCCTCTCTTTTTACCCCGGAAAAGCCCGTTGAAGGGAGTTCCCGTCAGCTGAGGCACAGGCTGCTCCAGATCCACTATATTGATTTCATCATTGATGACATGATATCGGCGGCTCAGTGAGGCGACCGTGCTTTTGCCGGCTTCCGAGGGGCCGAAAAAGAGAAAGCCCTTATTCCCCCATATAACGCCGCTGGAGTGGATCAGATGAAGATTCCTCTTTCCCGTTACGGAATAAAATGCCTGATAGAGGATCTGCTCGAACACACGCTTGTAATCCCCCTGGATGAGCAGGCTGTTCACCCGGAAATTCCAGTGATTCGTCTCCTCTCCCGGAAAGCCTTCGAGAAGTCCGTCACCTGTGACAAACCCCTTCTCCGCCGGGATCTTTGTCAGGAAGAGACTGTTGGGGACCTCTTTTTTGTCTCCGGCGTCCGCGAAGCTGATGCCTATTGTTATATCCGGTTCTACCAGGGAAACCTGTCCTTTGAAGTACCTGAAAAACTTCCTGCGGAGTCCCGCTGTTTCAAAGTCGAGGGCAGCCGTCACCGGACCTATTGCCAATATCAGACGATTCAATACAATCTCCTTAATCCGAATATATGGAGAAAGGATTGCCGGACCGCTCTCTTTGAATTCTTCACCGCATCAATTGTCGTCAGATCGGAGATTCTGCTATCCCGGCTGAACTTTCGAACAGTTCCCAGGACCTTATCTGAAGAAATGAAACTGGCGGACCGGTTGGCATCTCCTTTTTCCAGAATATAACGCTTGCGTCTCCAGAGAAAAGAGACGAGGACCCTGTGAGAGAAAAACAATCCGTCCCGGAAAAAAACAGCCACGTCTCCGGACCGCGGATCCCTCTTTTCCGGATCGATATACAATTGATCCCCCGGAAGGAGTGCGGGGGCCATACTGCCGCTGAGAAGAGGAAGCCATATCGGTTCTTTTCCCTCCAGGAGCGCAGCCATGGAATCAGAATCCCTCAAGGGCGGTCCTCCTCTGTCTCCAGATGACCCGGATCCATCGGAATGGTTCCAGAAAATAGGCAAAAACGAATAGAGGCGACTGACGGGAAAGCCCGTAGAGATGCCTGAGCCGCCATGGTTCGGGAAAGAGAGCGGGCAGAATCAGAAGACTGGTAATTTTATGTTTCAGCCGGCTTCTGACGGCAAAAGGAAGAATCAGTTCAAAGCAGAGCGATTTACAAAGACGGCTTGTGTCGAGGTCGTAAAAAGCGCCGTGCATGATTTTCTTGAAACGGCGCTGAAAGACCGTGAGCTTTTCATTCCCTTTATCAAGAGCTGTACCGAGAGGCAGACCGGGGAAGAAACGCAGCGCCGTTTCGAGCGAATAGAGACAGAAAAGCAGCATATCCGTCTTCTGTGACCGATCCAGAAAAATCTGCCAGTCTATTTCATGGGATAGAATGAATGCCTTGATATCGAGAATATTGCGGAGGGCAAAACTGTTCCTGGGAGCGGCCCGTTTCACCGCGGTCAGAACGCAGAGCTGAAGGAGCCTGTCCTCAACTGAGAGAATGGTACATCCCAGCTTTTCCGAATATATCGCCCGCTCCCGGAATCCGCCGATCTCATCGAGCAGCGAATCGGGATTGAACCGGTACACCCTGTCTCGCTGGAGAATATCGGTGTGGAGCTCGATGAGCAGTCCCGTTTCCCTGTTCAGGAATTCGAACTGATTGCTCCAGGTGAGCAGCCGGTCCCAGTCGCCCGCCTCCCCTTTTCTCTTATGGAACCCTCTCTCTTCGCCGACGTAGACAAAGCCGTTTCTCTCGAGAACATCGATAGCCTGCCGCAGGGTCCCGGGCCGGACCAGCAGATCGAGATCACCCATATCTCTGGGAAAATCGATCTCGTAACTGAGACCTTTGAGAAGGATGACATCTATCCCTGAATTTTCCATCTGCGGAACAAGCGATTGAAGGGTCCCGGTCCAGACAGCCCGGTCCCTCTCCCGAAGCAATAGAGCCTCCTTCAATCTGCTGCGCACATTATGATCCTCGAAATGCTGTTCGATATTATGATCAAATACATAGCCGGCCAGAAGCTGAAGCACCAGATTCTTCCGCGCCAGGTTCAGCATAAGGCGGGTGTCCATTTCCGCTGCGAGAGAATCATTCCAGGTATCGTGACAGAGCATATCGATAATGATACGGCTTTCGTTCATTTTTTTTTGTAATTCCTTGCGTTGCAGACTCAACTATTGCATAGTAAAGCCTATGGCGGCAAAAGAACAGACCTCTTTTTTAAGAATCATCAGCATAGAAAAAGAATATCCCGTTCCCAGTCTGAATCCCTTTAAAAAAGGAAAAAAGCACAAAGCCCTTAAGGGTCTCGATCTGACGATTCCCAGGGGATCGGTCTGCTGCGTGCTGGGTCCCAACGGCGCCGGCAAGACGACGCTGATAAAGATTCTTGCGGGACTGATTCTTCAGGACAAAGGGGAAATCGACATTCCCGAAGAAGAATTCAAAGGCGTCGGCCTGGTCACTCCCAATGACCGCTCTTTTTACTGGCGCCTTTCGGGAAGACAGAATCTCGATTTTTTCGCCTCGCTTTACGGCATATCCGACAAAGGCGGAACCGTCGATGCGGTTTTGAAGGAGGTGAGTCTCTTCGAAGACGCCGACAAGCCCTTCCGCCAGTATTCGGCGGGCATGAAGCAGAAACTGAATATTGCCAGAGCGCTTCTCTCCGACCCCGATCTCTATCTCCTCGATGAACCGGCCAGCCATCTGGATCCTATCGCACGGGAGGATTTCCGCCGGTTCGTGAAAGAGATTCTGCTGGAGAAGCGCGGCGCGACGGTCCTCCTGTGCACTCACGACCTCGATGAAGCGGCGGAACTGGCCGACAGAATAGCCCTCCTGCACAAAGGCCGGATTGTGGCGGAAGGCGACCCGGAGCTTCTGAAAAGCCGGGTGAAACAGGAGAATCACTTCAGAGTCTGCCACAGAGGGGCCCCCCTCCAATGGCTTGAAGAGAACAGCCGAATAGTCGAACGGATCAATGAATCGGAATTCCGGCTCCGCGCCGGAAAAGAGGACATCTCCGGCCTGATCGATGATTTCATCCGCAGCGGAGGGAAACTGATCGAGCTGAAATACGAAGAACCGGGGCTGATGGATATTCTCAAACATTTTCTGGAGGACAGAGATGAATAAAATGCTGGCCTTTCTCCGCCGGGACTGGCAATCGATGGTGAGTTACCGGTTCCGTTTTATCCTTCAGTTCCTGGGGATCGGATTTACCGTTGTTTTTCTCTTTTTTGTCGGCCGGACATTCCGGGGCGGCTTTTCCGTCGAGCTCGAGCGCTACGGAAACGATTATTTCGCCTTTGCCATTCTGGGAATGACCCTGAGCACCTTCGTCTCGACGGGACTGTATTCCTTTTCCTCCCAGATCCGGAACGCCCAGATCGAGGGAACGCTGGAAGCCCTGCTGATGACTCCCAATTCGGTCTACACCATACTCATCGGGAATTCCCTGTGGTCCTTTCTGAAATCCTTTCTGGAAAGCATCTTTCTGCTGGGAGTGAGTCTCATCCTGCTAAAGTTAACGGCTGATGCGACCCAGATAGCCCTGCTTCTCCTCCTGCTGATTCTCACCTTCGGAGCCTTTATCAGTGTGGGGCTGGTCTCGGCCTCTTTCACGCTGGTTTTCAAACAGGGCAATCCCATCAACGCCTTTTTCGGCGCTTCCAGCTATTTTCTCGGGGGCCTGCTCTTTCCCGTGGAAGTGATGCCCCGGGGGATACAGTGGATTTCCAAAATGCTTCCTCTGACCCATGCGAGCCGGACCGTCAGGGAAATACTGCTCGTGGGGCCGCAGGACCGCCGGATTGTGCCATCACTTCTCTTTCTTCTTATATTTACGGCCCTCGTCGGCCCCCTCTCTCTGTATATTTTCCATCATGCCCTGAAAAGAGCGAAAAAAGACGGAAGTCTGGTCCAGTACTGAAAGAAGATTCATTCAAAACTGTTGAATTCCACATTTCCGCAGATTAGTCTTATTGTATGGAACACACCGATCTGATGAATATAGTCGTGGAAAAAAAGTTTAAGGACATCGAGCTGGCCATCCATCCGAATGACGGTGAAGATCTCGACCTCTACACCAGAGATATGCAGATGGATCTCTATGCCGGCCAGTCCATAGAAAAAATGAACAAGGGCGAAGGACAGATAGGATTGGCGGAGTTCCATCTGCTCAACGAATGCCCCATGGGAACAATCATGGTTTCCGAGTCCCTTTCCATAAAACTGAAATTTCCCGAAGAGGCCGTCATTATCCGCAATAAGGATAAAATGTATCTCGCTTACAAAGAGTTCTAGACCTGGCCGGCCCTCAAAGCCTCTCTCTTCTCTCTCGCCATTTCATACACGCTTTTCCCGTAATTCCGGGTTGTCAGATACAACAGAGAGGGAACAGACAGCGCCCAGGCAAAGCGATAGTCCTGCAGGGGAATGAGCAGAATCATAAAGAGCGAAGCCAGAAACAGGCCGGCTTTTACCCAACGGTTCTTCCCCAGAATCATAGCGCCCACTGAAAGTTCAAAAAGAATCAGAAGAACCCCGAACAGAATGGGATTGATACCTATGATTCTTTCCGTAAAAGCCCTGTAGAATTCCAGCCGCGCTGTCATGCCGTACTGGTAGATGAAATAGGGTCTGATAACGATAATGGCAAAATTGACAGCCGCACCGGAAAAGAGAAAAAAAACACCGACGAAAATCCGGCAGCTTCCCGGTCTGTAAAAGCTTAACAAAAAAACGGTGATCGAAAACAAAAGGCCCGTGAGTATGGGTCCGGTCATAAACTCCTCTCATACCAATAATACAAAAGTCTTACGACAAATATAACTCACGTATGAGAAAAACCAGTTTTTTTTTTCAGGGGCCGCAGCTGCAGCCCCCTCAGATCAGTTAACTTTGTTTACAACCTGGCCGTCCAGAAAAGACTTGAGATTGTCGACGGCAATATCCATCAGCCTCGACCGGGACTCGAGAGGAGCCCAGGCTATATGGGGCGTAATGAAGCAGTTTTTCGCATTGAGCAGAACATTGTCGCCACGGATCGGTTCCGAGGAAACGACATCGAGCCCCGCAGCCCTCACCTTCCCCGATTCCAGAGCCCCGGCAAGGTCCTCTTCGACGATCAGCGGTCCTCTGGAGGTATTGATAATAATGACCCCCTCTTTCATTTTCGCAATATTGTCTTTGTTTATTATCCCCTTTGTCGATTCGAAAAGAGGACAATGGAGGGAAATAACATCGGATTGCGCCAGAAGCTCATCGAGGGAGCTATAAGCCATGGTATCACATTCCAGATCGGCAAGGCGGTAGTCATCAAAAGCCAGCACCTTCATGCCGAAGGCCTGGGCGATCTTCCCCGTTGCCTGGCCGATACGGCCGTAACCGATGATTCCCATAGTCTTTCCCGCCAGTTCCATCAGGGGATAATCCCAGAAACAGAAATCAGGGGCTGAAGACCATCGCCCTTTGTAAACCGCCTCGCTGTGATCCTGAACGCGATGGCATATGTTGAGAAGAAGGGCAAAGACGAACTGGGCCACCGCAGCCGTTCCGTAAGTGGGAATATTGGTCACCGGTATGCCGCGGGCTGCCGCGGCTTCCACATCGACGACATTGTAACCCGTCGCCAGAACGCCGATATACTTTATTCCGGGGCAGGCGGCTATGGTTTCCGCCGTTACAGGGGTTTTGTTGGTAACGACCAGCTCGGCATCGCCGATCCGGCTTACAACATCCTTCTCATCGGTCCTGTCGTAACAGGTTAACTCACCGAGTTTTTCAAATCCCTCCCAGGAGAGGTCTCCCGGATTGAGGGTATATCCGTCAAGCACGACTATTTTCATCTATCGGAACATCCTTTCTGCAGATTTCACTATATTATCCACTGTTATGCCGTTCTTTTCCAGAAGATACTCGTAGGGGGCCGATTCCCCGAACTGGTCGCGGATGCCGATCCGCTTGACAATCCCCTTCCCTTTTTCGGCAACCATTTCACAGACAGCGCTACCCAGACCGTTGAGGATATTGTGGTCTTCCACAGTGATGATCTTCCCGATCTCATCGATGCAGGCGTTGACCGCTTCTTCGTCGAGGGGCTTGATGGTGTGCATGTCCAGAAGCCGGACCGAATGCCCTTTCGCCTCCAGCTCCTCCGCCGCCTTCAGGGCAACGGACATGATATCGCCGTTTGCGATAATAGCCACATCCTTCCCCTCTTTCAGCTTGTAGGCTTTGCCTATTTCGAATTCCGCATCCTCATCATAGATGAAAGGCACGGGGTCCCTGGTGAACCGGAGATATACGGCCCCTTTATAGTCCGCCGCCGCTTTAACCAGCTTTTTGGCCGCGTAATAATCGGCGGGCATCAGCACAGTCATGCCGGGAATGGAACGGAGAACCCCCATGTCTTCAACACCCTGATGGCTGGCTCCGTCGTTGGCGGGAGTGAATCCCCCGTGGGAACAGGCGATCTTCACATTCAGTTTGGGGTAGCAGACCTCCTGACGGATCTGCTCCGACATCCTCATGGATCCGAATACGGCATAGGTCGTCACGAAGGGGATCTTCCCGCATGTCGCCAGACCGGCCGCCACCCCGCAGGCGTTCTGCTCGGCGATCCCCACATTGACATGCTGCCCCGGAAGCTCCCGGGAAAAAGGAACGGTCTTACAGGATTTACCTATGTCCGCATCCACTACGTATATATCTTTGTTTTCTCTGCCCAGCTCGAGGATCGCTTCCCCGTAGGCGTCTCTCGTTGCCTTCCCTGTCATACTGTCACCTCTTCCACTTCTTTCATGGCTGTATCGAACTGCTCCTTGTCGGGAGCCATTCCATGCCACATGACTACGTTCTCCATAAAGGAAACGCCTTTTCCCTTGACTGTTTTTCCAACCACGACTTTGGGAAGCTTTTTTTCGCTTTCCCGGATCGTCTCCAGTACGTCGACGATCTGGTCCATATCGTGTCCGTCGATTCCGTAAGCTTCACAGCCGAATGCTTCGAATTTGAACCTAAGATCTCCCGTAGGCATGACCACATCGCAGGTGTTGTCGTTCTGCAGATTATTGTTGTCAACGATGATAACCAGGTTATCCAGTTCATATTTAACAGCGGACTGAACGGCTTCCCAGATCTGTCCCTCCTGGCACTCCCCGTCTCCGACCAGGCAGAAGACGCGGTAGCTCCGCCCGTCCCGTTTTCCCGCCAGGGCCATACCGACCGCTGTCGAAAGACCCTGCCCCAGGGATCCGGTGCTGATGTCGACACCGGGACAGACTTTCATATCGGGATGCCCCTGAAGGATCGATCCCTGTTTTCTCAGCGTATAGATGGTCTCATAGGGAAAATACTCCCGCAGGGCCAGAGATGAGTAGAGGATGGGACAGACATGCCCCTTCGAGAGGACAAACCGGTCCCTGTCGGGCCACGTCGGGTCCCCGGGGCGGATGTTCAGTTCATCAAAATAGAGGGCGGCCATAAAATCGGCTGCCGAAAGGGAGCCTCCGGGATGGCCGGAACCGGCGGTATGTATCATAATAAGAGCAGTTTTGCGCAGTTCTCGGGCTTTTTCCCGCAACATGACTGCTTTGTCATTCCTATTCATAATGTTTCTCCGTTTTAGGATTGGTCAGTTATGCGTTGTCAGCGCTTCCCTGTTTTTTTTTAAAGAGCGAGAGTACCCCGGCTTTGACTCCGGCCTGAAGCTTCTGAAAGGCGGGGATCTGCCCGGCGATCAGGATCAGGATGACCAGAACGAGAACCAGCGATACGGGCCTCTGAAGCACAGGCATAAAACTTCCCTGCGAGACCATAAGCGCTCTCCTCAGATTCTGATCCGCCATATCCCCGAGGATAACTCCGATAATCAGGGGGGCTATGGGATACTTCATTTCCGTCAGGAAGTAGGCGATGATCCCGATGGGGAGCATCAGATAGAGGTTGAAGACCCTCATTCCCAGGGCGTAGGATCCTATGATGCAGAGCACGGAGATGATCGGCATGAAGAGCGATGTGGGGACTTTCAGTACTTTTACAACCTGTTTGGAGAGGAAAATCCCGCTCACCCACATGGCGATCGAAGCCAGAAGAAGGATGGCCGTAATCTCCAGCACGAAGGTCGGCCTGTCGATGTTGAGCATCGGTCCGGGCTGAATGCCGTGAAGCATGAAGGCTCCGAGAAGCATGGCCGCGGGCGGGCTGCCGGGAATCCCCAGATTGAGCAGGGGTATCATGGCTCCGCCTATGCAGGAATTATTGGCCGTTTCGGTTGAAATAACCGCTTCCACGGCGCCTTTACCGAATTCCTCGGGATGCTTGCTCGCCTTTTTGGCCGTTCCGTAGGAAACCCACCCGGCAATATCCTCTCCGATACCGGGAACCGCTCCGATGCCCACACCGATCAGGGAAGACCGGAGGATGGCGGGAATGTTCTTTCCGATGGTTTTCCACTCGGGGAGTATCTTCTTGAACTCGCTCGTCTCGGAAATTTTGAAATTGTCACGGATAGTCTGCATGATCTGGGGGATGCCGAATGCCCCGATGAGTACGGGAACCAGGTCGAGCCCCCCCTCCAGTTCGCTCATGCCGAAGGTGTAGCGCGGGAAAAACTGGAGGCTGTCACGGCCGATGGTGGCGAGGAACAGACCGATGAGACCGGCTATCCACCCCTTGTAGACCAGATCCTGGCTTGTAAGGGTTCCGCTGATGACGATGCCGAAAAGGGCCAGCAGAAAGAACTCGAAGGATGTGAACTCAAGAGCCAGGGCCGAGATAACCGGAGACAGCAGAACCACGAAGACCATGCCTATCACCGTCCCGATGGCCGAGGCGGTTGTCGTCAGGCCCAGAGCCCGCCCCGCCTGCCCCTTCCGGGCCAGGGGATAGCCGTCGAGGGCCGTAGCCGCCGAGGCCGCCGTACCGGGGATATTGACCAGAACGGCCGTGTAACTTCCTCCGTACACGCCGCCGACATAAATCCCCATCAGGGCGACCATGGCTGTGGATACATCCATTCCATAGGTAAGAGTCGTTAAGAGAGCGACCCCTAAGGTGGCGGTCAGTCCCGGCGTGGCGCCGAAAATGATGCCCATGATAACCGACCCGAAAAGGATCAGTATATTGACCGGATTGGCTATTAATCCGACTATGCTCATTAAAAATATCTGCAAAGGTTCAAGAAAACCCATTTTATTTCTCCTTGAATTAGCAACTGTATCCGGGGCCGGTCGCAGTCATGGGGACTGCTGCTCGCCCCTGAAACCGAAGGCCCGGAACGATGTGTCCCCCGAAATATCTATCAGCGCAGGGCATAATAGACGAGATTCATCAGTTTGATGATCCCCCCCTCTACGGGTAGCGGCACCAGAAGGAAATAGCGGAATAGCGGACAAGAGGAACCAGGATTGATATCCATGTCACCTGGCGGATCAATTTCCTCTGAATATCCATTTTCCGGGCCATTATCCGGCTGTAGATGTTCAGATAGATGAGAAACAGAAGTGCCAGTATATCCACGTTATAGGAGAGAATCCCTTTCAGAACGCCTTCCAGCCCCGTGACGACGAGGATCAGAAGTGCAATCATTCCCAGGAGAAACTGAAAAGTCATCTTCTTTCTGAAATCATCACTGTCCGGGTAGAACGATGCGGAGATATAGAACAGAAAAAGGGATATGCTCAGAAAGAAATCAACATGGGGAATCATCAGATAGATAAAGGAAACGAAGGCGAAAACGACCGTGATAACCCGTCTGGTCGGTTCGGTCATCTTTACCTTTCCGCTCTTTCCGACCGCTTCGAAAAAAGAAGCGGCTCCGCCGGATCTGACGGCATTGACCAGGAGGATGGCCCCCAGCAGCATCAGTCCTCCGCCGATAATCAGGGGCAACAGCGCGGGGGAGACATACCATTCGCTCTGAACGCCGCCATAGGTATCTTTCATAGGCATCTTAAAAGCCTGCGCCAGTTCCCATATGCTGAACAGAATCAATCCGACCGCTGTAATAAAATCATACTGCCGAAGTTTTTTTTCTTCCATTTAAAGAATTCCTTAATGATGGGATGACCGGGTCCTCCCCGAGAGGGGAGAACCCGGCTGATATTACATTTTAGGGATGCCCAGTGACGCAGGGCTTACCTTAGCGGCCCCCAGCGCATCGAGCGTCCAGGCGAAGTTCGATTCGAGCGAGTCGAAAACCTTACCGGCTTCTTCTCCGTATTTTCCCGAAAGGATGTAGAAGTTCTCTTTTCCGAAATCGAGAACGGCCTGTGAGTTCATAGCGACTGTAAAGGCGTTTCTCAGTTTGGATTTGATGACTTCATCGGCATCTTTCTTTATGGCGAAGCCGATAGCCTGGGAGATAGGCAGGAAGTTTCTCAGGTCAGTATAAGCCTGAAGCGCGGAAGGTATGGCTTTTCCATCGAGGTCGAAGTTATCTTCCACCAGTACACCGAGAGGTTTCAGTTTTCCGCCGCGGATAAGCTGAGCCTGTTCCGCAACAGAGGTGACAACGACAGTGATTTCACCGGTCATGGCTGCATTCTGGGAAGGAGCCGATCCGTCATAGGGAATGAAGTTGAACTTAGCGCCTGTACCGTCCTGGAGGGCCAGAAGATTCAGGTGATGGATGGACCCCGCGCCGCCGGCGCCGGCTCTGATAGATCCGGGATTGGCTTTGGCCGCTTCAATAAGATCTTTAATAGTGTCAAAGGGAGCATCGGGCGTTACAGAAACGATATCGGGAGACCCGCCGATGATAAAGAAATCCCAGACATTCATTCTTTCGGGAAAACCGCCCATAACAGCGGAAGTGACACAGGATTCCGACAGACCGCAGATTGTGTACCCGTCAGAGGCTTTGGCGAATGCATCGCTCATACCGACCGACCCGGCCACGCCGCCGGGTTTGTTAACGACATTGATGTTGACTCCCAGCTCCTTTGCCATCTCGGCCATGACCACACGGTTACACGTGTCGGTACCGCCTCCGGCACCCCAGACCAGAACGTTGGTAATATCTCTTTCGGGATATTCCGCCTGCCCTTCCGCAAAGAGAGCGCCTGACATCACAGCCAGACAGACAACCAGTGTTAACAGTTTCTTCATAAAAAATCTCCTTCAATTATTTTAACAGACCAGACGATCTGTGTATTCAAAATTTTTAGTTCAATTTCTGAAAAACAGTTCTTTTTCCAGAAACTTCCAGTTCTTGACAAAATCCGTCTGATTGAGCAGCCTCGTCAGCTCTTTCAGGTCCATGGCGTCGAGCATGTCCCAGATTTTCTGAGTCCAGCGGGCATTGGCTTCAAAACACTCCTTGATATCAACGCGGGTGGGCGACGTGTCCGATGTCAGCCAGCCGGCGTAATTGAAGCGCTTCAGATAGTAGACGAACTCCACATAGGCCTGGAAATTTCTGGTTCCGCACATATAGTCCCAGTCCCATCTTCCATCGTTGTCATTGATGTGGACGTAATAGGGGAACCGGCTTCCCTCGATCAGGGAAAGAGCTTCGGCAGGAGTTTCACCGCCGTACATGGAGTGTCCGAAATCAAGCGTTACGCCGATGGCCTCATTGCCGATATCGTTGAGAAGGCACAGGGTCTTGGCCGCATTTTCGATAAAGCAGTTACCCCTGATTTCATTCGGCTTGTACTCGATAAACAGAGGTATTTCAGGCTTGTATTCACCCGCTTCGGCAAAGCACTCAACCATATGCTTCCACGAACTGGCGTAATCGGACTGAAGACTGTACTCGTAACCATCGCCGAGCGGACAGCACTGGACCTTATCGGCGCCCACCTCAGCGGCAAAATCCTTGGCTTCCCTGATAAAGCGGACAGCTTTTTCACGGACGGCTTTGTCGGGATGGGAGACGCTTCCGTGCAGAAACTCCTCTTCCTTCTTGATGTTCACATTGACGGCAGCCATCTCCAGCCCATACTTCTTCAGAAGCGGTTTTACCACAGCGGCATCCCGCACTTCATAGGGGAAGACGAGCTCCACTCCGTTGACGTTCTCAAGGGAGTTCATTACCTGAAATTTCTCCTCAAGAGTTTTGGGGACATTATAGGAACGGAAACGGTCGGCCGTTTCACCGATAAAGCCGGTGATGACAGCGAACTTCGGTTTATTGCTCATTGTTTGCAATCTCCTTATATGTATATATTATTTTGTATACAATAATTCTCTAAAAAAAAGCGTCCCGAATTATATTCAGATTCAAACAGTTCCGGAGCACAGATTATCTCCAGGTCGAAAGTCCCCCGGTATCCCGCGCCCGTAAGATTACCGAGCAGACTGCCCCATCTGTTCCCGAAAGTTCCGGGCTTCAGGGACAGGTTCTCCACTCCGTCGTTCTCACAGAGATGGGTTGCGACCACCCTGGACAGAACATCCAGATCGAGGGAAAAGGGATCAATGCCGCAGCACAGCAGATGCCCGGGATCGAGATTCAGTCCAATCGATGAATGTCTGTCCAGAAAGGACAGATCTGCGGCGAGACTGCCGGGCTGGGGCTCCAGCGCCAGAGCCATCCCCTTCTTCTCCAGCAGTCCGGCCATCCTGTTCAGTTTTTCATCAAAGTAAAAAAGCTCATCTCCGCCCCCGGAGCCGATACTTGAAAAAGGAGGTATGGGAACCGTGAGAATATCGGTCAATGAAAAACGACTTATAAGGGCGGAGATAAACTCCAGCTCATTCAACCCTTTATCGGAACGCACAGATCGGGGATTGTCGAAACAGTCCATAAGGAAATGAGCCACGAACTGGCTGACTTTCAAACCCGCACCGTCCAGAGAGTCCTTGAGCCTCATGCAATTACCCAAGTTCCACTGGTCAAGCTGTTCATAATGAAAGACTTCCAGCTGAAGAGCGGAAAAATTGTTTTCGCTCAGCCAGGCCATGCCGCTGATAAGATCATCGATTGTAAATGACGTGCCGTAACGACTGATATAATAGGCCGGCGAAACTCCGATCACTCCCGCCCTCCTTTATTTTGTATACATTATTTTATACACAGGAATTTTCAGCTGTCAACGCTTTTTTGAATTATTAATTTTGTATACAATATGTCTATTGACCACTCATCGTTTATACACCATACTGAATCCATAATGAAATCATATAAAGTTGAAACGGCTGACCTCGTAGACAAAGTTTACTCTTCCATTAAAGATATGATTCTCAAGGGAGAGCTCGTACCCGGCCAGAAGCTGGTCCAGGAGGAAATGGCCGCCCAGCTGGGCGTCTCCAGAACGCCCGTCCTGTCCGCTTTTTCCAAACTGGAAAAGGAATGGCTGGTAAAAAGCATTCCCCGCCGCGGTTTCTATATATATGAAATGAGTCTGGAAGAGAAGATCAATCTCTTCGATATCCGGTTGCGGCTGGAATCCCTCGGAGCGTTCAAGGCAGCCGAACTGGGTTCGGCCGGAGAGAAAAAAGCTCTGCTGTCCATGGTGGAAAAAGTAAGTTCAAAGGATTTCTCCGCCTCGCCGACCGATTTCAACAGGCATGACTACGAGTTTCACCGGCGGATTACAGAGATGAGCCGGAATGCCATGCTGAGCACCATGATCTCATCGTACAACATTGTCAGCCTCAGCAATCAGGATGAGAGGGCAATCGATTATTCCCGCAGCATCAGCGATCATCTGGCAATAAGCCGGGCCATCAGCGATAATAATGCCGCAAAGGCGGAAAAGCTTATGAGCGAACATATCCGGACCGGTCTGGACCGGATCAAAGGTGTATAAAATATGGCCCGTTTATCCAAAGACGCATTAGGCGACCTGGTTTACGATAAGATCGTCCTTATGCTTCTTAATAAAGATCTCAAACCGGGAGACAAACTCCAGAAAAAGGAGCTGGCCGATATACTGGGAGTCAGCATCACTCCTGTGAGCGAAGCTCTCAACCGCCTGATCCGCGAGGGGATTGTGGAGCAGCGGGAGAAAAGAGATCTCTATATCCGCACTTTTACGACAGCCGATATGATAGAGCTCTTTGAAGTGCGCGCCGGTTTAGAGGGAACGGCCCTTTACATCTGCATGGAAAAACTGAGCGACGTCGAATGGGAGCCGCTCCTCGGGCTGTTCGACGGATTCGAAGTCCCCATAAGCCGGGAGAAATACGAAGAGTACCAGCTGAGGGACCGGGAATTCCATTCGTCCCTTCTCAAGATGTCCCGGAACAACCTGATTCAGGAATTTATCGACCGCTGCGACTTTATTCTTCGATGCTATTCCAGAGGCCTGATACGGGAGCCCGATGAAACACTGCCCGAACACAAGAGGATCATTGAAGCCATCCGCTCAAAAGATGCCGATATGGCTCAGAGAATGATCATGGAGCATCACTGGAAAACAAGGGAAAAACTGGGGCGGAGTCTCTAGAGATAGAGCCGGAACAGTTCGTTGATTTCATCGATCCTGAAAGGTTTCGTCAGATAACCGTCGGCTCCGTAGGAAAGAGCTTTATCCCTGTTCTCCTTATTGAGCGAAGCGCTGAAGATAAAAAGGGGAATAATCAATCCCCGTTTGCGACAGGCCCGGGTAAATTCGAAACCGTCCATTCCCGGCATCATCAGATCGCAGAAAATCATATCGGCAAAGTGGAAATCCTCAAAGGCGAGGGCCGCTTCCGCCGATTCGAAAAGATGGAATCTCCCGTTTCTGAAGACCTGTTTCAGCTGCTCCTTCACAATGACCCTGTTTATCTCCACATCATCGATAATAACGATTTCATAACCGGCGTTCACCAGTTTGGGCTTGAGCCGGTTATGGCTTTTTACCACATCGACGCGGGAAACCGAGAGAAGATAATCGATCTGTCTCGATAGCTTTTCCGTTTCGGCCTGGGCGGCTTTCACCTGCTGCCCGAGCTTTTCAGGAGATTCGGCTTCCCGGCTCATAATATCGAGAATGCCGGTTATGCCGTAAAGAGGAGTCTTCAGGGAATCGGATATCCTCATGAAGATATCGTTCTTGTGTTTGAACAGCTTCGTGTTCTGATCGTAAATCCTGCGGTAGGGGAAATAGGAGAGCAGAATCTGAACGGGGATGATAAAGGCCGTCAGGGACTGGGTGTTGAAGGTGTTGTTATTGAAACTCTTGAGGGAGTTCCCCCCGAAAAGAACTATGCCGAAAATCATGACAGCGAACCAGTAGACTGATTCAGGGCTCCTCTTCCTGAAAAAGAGATCGTGAACGGCAACGAAAAGTGTCGCGACCATGGGAATAATCATAAGCAGCTCATAGGGAATATCGGCCCTGTAAGCGGTTTTTACCGATCCGAACAGCACGATCAGTCCGTATATAAGAGATAACGCCCACACCCCTTTCATCAGGTATCTATAAAGCCGGATATCGTATAAGTGATAGAAATAAAGACCGAAGAGGGTGACAATGACAGGAATATTCAGCCACGTGAGTTTTTCCTGCAGAATATAGGAATCAAAGAAATGAAGAATAACCGAATTGTAATCCGTGGCGAACCGGACGATCATCCAGAAAGAAAGCAGAGCCAGGATAAGTTGCCGGCGGCCGCCTTTATCCTTTGAAACAAACCAGATGACCAGCGAAAAGAATCCGGAGAAAAGCAGAACGCCGATGCTCAAAGCATCGACGAAATTCCTTCTCGTGTAGAGAGACTGAATGTTCTCCAGAGTCCCTATGTAGGGAGCCGAAGTCATGCCGCCGAAGGTCGTATCGTAATCACTGACGAGAATGCGGATTCTCAGTTCACCGCCGGCTTTGACGGGAAAGATACGGGGTTTAAGGGTTGGCGAATAATTTTCGCCGATATCTCCGTTCAGGAAAACTTCGCCATTGAGCTCGATTCTGTATGAAGTGTAACAGTCGGGGATGTAGACGCCGTAATGCTCCGCCCCGGGGGGCAGTTTGATTGTAAGAAAATAGGTCCCGTCAGTGAATCGGCCGTTCCACCGGGCGGGAACATCGAGATATTCCCAGACCTCGGGTTCCCGGTCTCGATACAGCCCGGGAGCGAAAAGCCATTGCCCCTCAAGGGATTTATTCCTTTCGAATGTCTGTAAGGAGAGATCGATAAAACCTTTTCCGATCCTCTCTCCTTCCCTTTGACCCGGATTATTACCGCAGGATATGAACAGGATCAGAGAAAGGAGAACCATTGCCAAACCTTTCACTGAAATTTGCCTCCGTCTTCCTCTGCCGTTGCAGAGTGACGTATTTTACAGCTTTTCGGCTAAATAAAATATAGTCCATAGACTCGTATATGCAATATTTCGAATATACAGAAAACTTAAAATAATTAAAATTACATTGTAATAATGTACTCTTCCGTTTATAATCGTCAAAATCACCGATGAAGGAGTTGAATTAATGGATTATATATTTGAAATAGACATGGAAGTCCGCGACCACGAATGCGATGTACAGGGGGTGGTGAATAACGGGCAGTATCAGAACTACATGTCCCATGCCCGTCATAAATTCATTAAATCCGAAGGCGTGGATTTCAACAAACTCTACAAAGAGGGAATAGCCGCCATGGTCACCCGCGTGGAAATGGATTATCTGGCCCCTCTTCTACCCAATGAAGAATTTACTGTAAAAATAGCCCTGGAAAGAAAAAAGTCCACCAGGCTGATATTCCTTCAGGATATTTTCAAGAAAGACGGTACACAGGTTATCCGCGCACAGGTTACGACGGTCTGTATCGATCTGAAAGAGGGCTTCCCTCTGAGGCTCGACGAAGTTTTCGAACCGCTTTTCACTAAATACGGATTATAATCCATCTGTTGAAAAGAACAGCCATTTTAACATTTACATTATTCCTCATTTCCTGCTCGGCTCCCTTTTCGGGAACTGAAACCGAAAGGGGAATTCTCGACCTCTCAGGATATGATTTTTCAGAAACAGTTGATCTGTCGGGAACCTGGCTCTTTGCCCCGGAACATGTCGGGAGAGATTTTGATCAATGGAGTGAAATAGAGGTCCCTTCTCCATGGCGGAAAGACATCAAGGAAGGAACCTATAAACTGGAGATTGAGCTCCCGTCCGTTCCCGATCATTACAGCCTCTATATCCCCGACTGCCCGACCGCATATGAACTGATGCTGAACGACCAGATTTATTACAACGGCAACATCGGGGACGATTACAAACCGACATTGAAGCCGGGGGTCTTTCAGATCAGTACAGGCGGTCATTTGTCCATTATCCTGAAAGCGAGTGACTTTCATACGTCACACAGCGGCCTCATATCCCAACCCTATTTCGGCCGTTCCGCCTTAATCGAAAAACAGGCTCTTCTTAACTCGTCCATTGATGCCATCAGCATCGGAGCACTGATTCTCTCGGGAATTTTCTCATTAGGAGCCTGGCTGGCGGACAGGAAAAACAAAGAGAACAGCCACCATATACTGGCTCTCATCGCCTTCTGGATGATCATCCGCTTCCTCACCGATTACAACAGACTGATTCTCCTCTTTATGGACAATTATACAGTTCATGAGAAACTGACCTGGTTCAACATTCCGGTTATTGTCGCACTGTTCGCCCTTTATTTCAAAAGGATATTCGACTACCCGCCCTATCAGAAGCTTATGGACTGGTCTATCGCTCTTTCGCTTTTATACGGACTAGCCGTACTGGCGGGACCGGTCAGGCTCGCTTATCTGGCGAATGTGCCCTACGAACTGGTCATGATCATTCCCATGACCGCGACAATTTACATGACCATTTACGATATATTCTATGGCAAAAAGACTTCCGATTCGCTCTACTGGCTGGGAGTCATGATCGGGGGAATTATCATTTTCGGGGGCAATGCCCTTTTCCAGTTTCAGAATTCCGTTTTCAACACCAGAATATTCGCCGCTCTGATCATCCCCTTTCAGATACTCTTCACCTATATACCCTACCGCAAAGTCTATGAAAGGAATTCCATTCTCCTGAAGCACAAAAACGATTTGTTCATGAGACTATCCGATTCCCTGAGAACTCCTCTTTTCGGCATTACCGGCAAGCTGGACCTTCTGATGAACAGCCGGAGCTGCTCCGCTGAAGTCAGAGACGAACTGAGGGAAATGGAAAGCTGCGCGCAGAAGCTGTCCGATCACATAGATTATCTGCTTTCAGTCTCCCGGGCGGATGTCATTTCCCGCAATCCGAAAGGCCTGATCCGCGATCCCCTGGCCAGGACCAACATCATTCTTATCGACGATGTGGAAATAAACAGATCCATCCTCCGCGAACAGATAAGACAGGTATTCCGGAACGCCACCGTCCATGTTTTCGACTCTGCGGAGATGGCTCTAACCCATATGGAGAGCAACAGGGTGGACTGCATTTTCTGCGACCTGCTCATGCCGGGAATGGATGGATTCCAGTTTACACAGAGCTGCCGCAAAAAAGGATATCTGACACCCATATTTATTTTCAGCGCTTCCATGAACAGGGAAAACCGCTTGAAAGCTCTCTCATACGGGGCGGACGGCTATCTGGAAAAACCCCTGAAACTCAAAGAAATAAAAGAGCTCTTTTCTCTCTACATCTAGTACCGGGAATAGTACCGGGAGCATTACTCATTGCAGGGCGCCGCTCCTTATAGTAAAATTCAAGCCGGGGAACTGATGTTCATGGATTATTTAAAACCGAAATATCACTTTATGCCCGCCAGGAACTGGATGAACGATCCCGTAGGGCTCTATCATGACGGGACATGGTATCATATGTTTTATCAGTACAACCCCTTTGGAGACAGCTGGGGTTCCATACACTGGGGGCACTGCAGAAGCACCGATCTTCTCCACTGGGAAGAAAGACCGATTGCTCTGACACCGGACAGAGACAATGGCGAAGAACACTGCTTTTCGGGCTCCCTTGTCGTGCCCGAAAGGGGAGAGCCCTGTATTTTCTATACGAGAATCCCCTTCGGCGACAATGCCGTTTCCCACCGGGCGGAGCAATGGCAGGCACCGGGAGACCGGGATCTGGAATACTGGCCGCCGGAGCGCCGGATTCCGGTTCTGAGAAAAGAGGATCATGGAAATATCGGAGAATTGATCGACTGGCGGGATCCTTTCGTATTCCGGGCTTTCGATCGATGGTATATGCTGCTGGGAGGATCTCTCGACGGAGAAGGCGTCATCCTCCTCTACCGCTCGGATAACCTGACAGATTGGACTTACCGCCGGATTCTTCTGACCGATTCCGAAGAATCGCCCTTTCTGGAGTGTCCGAATCTCATTCTCACCGGGGGAAAGGCCATTCTGCTCTACTCTCCGGCCAATAAACCGGTGCGGTGCCTGACCGGATGCTTTACCGAAGAGGAAACATTTCAGATCGAACACAAATCCATTCTGGACAACAGCGCCATGGAGGGACTCTATGCCCCGCAGATGGCGCGGGACAGAGAGGGATTCATCTACATGATAGCCTGGGCACCGGAAGAGAGCCGGAAGGGAACCGGCTTCATAAAGGGTTATTCCGGTGCCCAGACCCTACCCCGCCATTTGTCCCTGAGCCATGAGGGCTATGTGCGGATGGAACCCCACAGCCGGTGCCTGGAACTGCGGAGAAGTAAGTACGCCTTCTCCAGGAGTGCTCCCGACGGAACGCCCCTGGCTCTGCCGTCCCGGGGCTGGCAATGGGAACTGACAATAACGCTGAAAATGAAAGACGGGGATCAAAATAATGAGCCCCCCCTGCGGCTCCGCATCTGCGAAGATCACAGGACCGGAGAATTGACGGAGCTGCGCTTTGAAAGAAGAGAAAACCGGCTCGTACTGGACAGAAGCCGCTCCACTCTTCTTGAAAATGTCAGCAAGACGGCTCTGTTTATCCCCCTGGAGGAAACAACCGATACTCTATCTATGAGGATCTTCCAGGACGGATCGCTCATAGAAATATTCCTGAATGCCAGGTACGCCCTGACGTCAAGGCTATACCCCTCTTCTCCGGAAGCGGTCAATACAACTCTATTCTGCTACGGGATGGAACTGGAGGGACAACTGTTTACATGCGGACTGTAGGTATTGAGGAAGAGAAAAACAGACTTCTCCCTTTTATAGAAGACTTGACTTCTCGATGGAAACAGGGACTCAGAATCGCAGATATCAGGACACTTTATCCCGAAAGCATGACCCATTTCCTGAAGGCGGAACTGGAAAAAAAATACAAACATATCTTTGAATACGACTTGTCGAAGCCCGGGTGTTTGGCCTACTTCCCTCTTTTTCCGCTCCTTACCGATATTGACAGGAACCGGAAGGGAATCATTGAAAGGGAAGTGAAAAACAATCCCGCCATGTATGAACTGCACAGGGGCATATTACTCTCCATTCTGAAAGGAGAAACCATCAGCAGAGAGGAGCTGATCATTCAGGAGGAAATCGCCTACGAATCGGGTAAAATTGAGGAAGAACTGTCCCTCCTGCTGGAAACAGTCTCCAGGGAAGAGCCGGCTGTTCTACTTTGCACCAATCTCCCCTATCTTCAGTATTCCACACTCAGGCTCCTGGAAAAAGCAGTCGGCGGGAACAGAAATATCAATCTCCTGGTGATCTTTCTCTCCGAGGAGGGCTATCTTCTCTCCTCACAGAAGCGGATAAAGGAAATCAGTGATTTCAGGCTTATTATAGAGGAAAAAGGCTTTACATTCAGAAGGATTAAAGAGAGCGTCTCCGATTCACCGGCCCCTTCTCTCCGGTGGAAGAAGAACAGTGAGGAAACAGTACAGTCCCTGCACAACGCGCTGGAAGTTCTGGCTCTTGACGATGTCGAGGAAATGATAGATTTCATACAGAGCAAATCCTCCGGAGAAAAGCTTCTTTTAGAATTCGATTTCATCAAAGCCAATCTCAATTATCTTCAGAAAAACTGGGATATGGCGCTTCTGCAGTTCAGCGAGCTGAAAGAAAAAGCTCCGAAAAACGACCTTGTATTTTTCAAGATACTCCTCTATCTGGCAGCATCCTATATCAGAAAAAACTGCTTTGTCGAAGCAGCACAAATCTGTGAAGAGCTGGACGACTACAAAGTCATGCGCGAAGACAAAAGAGGCATGTTCTACCTGGCCCATATAAAGCTGCTCATCGACAAACATCAGCAGGCTATGAATATCGACCTGTGGGACAGGGAGCTGGAAAAAATTGAGCGGATGGGTCTGGAAATCGGATTTAAAAACACAGTGGCCTACTGGCTGACGGCACCCTATGAACTGAACTATCTCTACAGAAAAGACACAATTTTCGAGTGTCAGAACAGAGCGACAACTCTGGCTGAAGAGCTGGGAAACGAGTTCCGTCTCGCCGCTTTATACCACACGAAAAGCCTGTATTACCTGTGGCAGAGGAGTGAAAAAGGATTTGTCATAGCCCTTGATCTGTTGAAGAAAAGCGAAAAGATCAGAGTGAGGCTGAATCACAAACGGGAGCTGGTCAATCTCTACAACGGAAGGGGATTTCTCTATTACCAGTACGGGGATTATCATTCGGCGATTATGGAATTCGAAAACGCCGTCAACCTGATCGACGAGCTCAACGATGATATCGAAATGTCGCTCAGCCTCTTCAATATTGCACGGACCTACTTTACAACAGGCATGTTCGAAGAAGCGGCGTTTATACTCGAGGGAATACTCCTTCAGCTGGAGATTCTGGGAGAAAATACCATTCCTCTGCAATCCCCTCTGGAGATCTACGCGATAGAACTCATAACCAACAGTTTCAGTGCCAACCGTTTCAAAGGAGAGGAGCTGAAAGTAAAATTACAAAGCGCCTGGAGTTCCAGCGAAAAAAAACGGGACATTGAAGTCTATTTATACAACTGGGCTATGGGAGTCATTTCCTTTTCTCTGGATGACCGCGATCAGGCGGAAAGGAATTTGAAAAAGGCATTGGCTCTGGGCAGGAATGCCGTCAGCAATTCCATGATCCCGAGTTATTATCCCGCTCTGCTGAACTACTGCCTCAGCCTTTCTCTCTTCAATGAAGAAGAAAAAACAGCGTTTCGGGAAGAAGGGAAAGCCTTTCTGGCACAAAAACAGAAACCTTACTTCCCCTCTTTCTACGGCGAAGAGGGGAATGAAACGGTTCTGCCTCTGATTAAAATCGATATCGATCAGATCCTTCTCAAAACCAGAAAAAACCAGGAGATAAACAGACTTCACAAGAGGATCAAAAACATCGATTTCCTCAATTCCTTTTTTTCTCTGGTTTCCGAATCGGAGAGCAGGACGGAACTATTCAGCCGGGCCTTCAGCGTTCTGGAAAATCATTTTATGATCACCGATCCGGTTTTTATAAGGAAGGAAGACACAACCTGGGTGAGAATAGGAGGGAAGGAAGACTGGTTTCAGGAGGTCATGGAAACCAGAAAACTGGGTAAAATTCTGATGAAGAGGAAAAATACCATTATTCTCCCCGACTTCACCGGAAAACAGAGCTATCTCGTCGGCATGCCCGGCTTGAAAGACAGAAATGTGGACAGGGCTTTTCTGGCGCGTATACCGGGAAATCAGTACCGTTCATTCACCGATCTGGTTCCCATCTTCGAAATGGCCCTTAAGAGTCTGTTTCAGGCAAACAGAAGAATTCAGGCTATGGATGATTTATCGCTTATGGCGCACACCGACTCTTTAACGGGCCTCTACAACCGGAAAGCCTTCTGGAACGAAATAGCCATGGAGCTGGAGAGGCATCAGCGCCACGAAAACTCCGGGATCCCCTGTCTGACCATAATCTATCTGGATCTGGACAATTTCAAATTCTACAACGACACATACGGACACCAGGCCGGGGACAGAGTGCTTCAGCAATTCGCCTCACTGATGAAGATGCATTTCAGACTGACCGATATCATATCCAGGTTCGGGGGTGACGAGTTCGTCATTATGCTGCCCGAAACGTCGGAAGAACAGGCGGAACAGATCATAGTCAGGCTGTTGCAGATTTTCAGAACGGATTTTCTCGAAGAACTGCACAGCTCCTTATCCCTGAAGGAAATTCCCGAAGATAAATTTCTCTCCTGCTCTATCGGCATCGGTGAATATTCCGGGGAGAGAAACCAGCCTTTCGATGCCTTTATGGCACAAGTCGATTCCCTTATGTACGAGATGAAGAAAGCCGGGAAGAACGGATATAAGCGGTTGAATGGCAGAAAGAATCCAGAATGACAACGATTCTCACAACTTACCGTCTACCCTTTCCAGCTCCACATGAGAGGGGAAAAGCCTGTCTGGAATTTTATATTTAAATAAACAGGAGAACAGATTCCTGATGATTCTATTTCCCATCCGATTAATATCCATTCAAAAAAAAATACAGCTTTTATAAAGCGTTACAATCTTTTTCTTTGTCAGGAATACAAAGACAGATCTGCTTTAATTTAGTAGTGATTATTCAGGAGGGAAAATGAAAAGACAATTTTATATCCTATCAGTTGTTCTGATATTTTTGATTATGGCGGGATGCTCATCGCCCACGGCTTCGGATCTCGGCAGTGAAAAAGCGATTACCGGTTTTGCTTTTGCCGAACCTGAAGCAGCCGGAGTAATCAACGGAACTGATATCGCGGTGACCTTTCCGACGGGAACCGACGTCAGGGCGCTGGTAGCAAATTTCGAAACAACAGGTACTGTTGTACATGTTGGAAATACGGCACAGATCAGTGGAAAGACAGTTAATGATTTCACGAATCCCCTTACCTATAGGGTCACAGCCAAAGATGGTTCCACAGAGGATTATAGAATAACCGCTAACGTCACATTAAGCGATTCCCGGGAAATCACGGCCTTCGGTTTCACCGATCCGGCTGTTACCGGCATCATAAACGGCTCGAATATCGAGGTGATTGTACCCTACAGGACCGATGTCAGGGGATTAACAGCTGTTTTCTCCGCTACAGGCATGAGCGTACGTATCGGAGAGACCGAACAGGTCAGCGGTACAACGGCCAATGATTTTACCGGGCCTGTTGCTTATACCGTTATAGCCGTAGACGGTTCGACAAAGGATTATCTTGTCACTGTGATAATTGATGAAGCCCCGGATGTACCGGATGTATCAGGTCCGGATTACACGAACGACCGGTCTCCAGTATGGAACTGGACAATTCCCGGGGAAGCAGTAAACATACGGTACAGCCTTGACTCTTCCGATTGGGTGATGACAGGAGGAATCGAAACGACGTCCTATTCTCCGCCATCGGATCTTCCGGAGGGAAGTCATACTTTTGAAGTGCAAGCTCAATTTCTTCTGGGAAACTGGTCGGAATCGGGAAGCATAACAACAATTATTGATATAACAGCTCCCGATGCTCCCGATGTTGTCGGCACAAGCCTTACAAACGATCAGACCCCGACCTGGAACTGGACAATCCCGGAGGATGCGGTAGATTTCAGGTATAGACTGGATTCCACGGCCTGGGCGACTATCGTAGGAACCGGAACAACGACTTTCACACCTCCATCAGAGTTATCCGAAGGCAGTTACACTTTTGAGATTCAAGCTGCCGATGCTGCAGGCAACTGGTCAGAATCGGGATTTTTTACAACGATTATCGACTTAACAGCTCCTGAATCGCCCGAAGTCTCCGGAATTAGCCCTACAAACGTACAGACCCCCACATGGAGCTGGACAATACCGGATGGTGCGACGGATATACGATACAGATTAAGCGGAGCTGAATGGGTGATTGCCGGAGGAACGGAAACAACCGCTTTTTCACCATTATCGGATCTTTCCGAAGGAAGTTATATTCTGGAAGTCCAGGCGCAGGACAGTTCTTGATTCCCGCTCTAAAATTTAATATATAGCGTTTTTCTTCCGATTTATTTTTCTGAAAGGAAATTTAGAAAGGGAGAATAAAC
>JAFGXR010000125.1 GCA_016936555.1 Spirochaetales bacterium
CGGACTCTGGCGACAAGTTCATCGGGGTCGAAGGGTTTGACCAGATAATCATCGGCTCCCCCGTCAAGACCATTGAGCCGGTCTTCCTTTGATCCCCTTGCTGTGGTCATAATCACGGGAATATCGCTTTCTTTTCTGAGAATCCGGCAGAGATCCAGACCATTGAGCCTCGGAAGCATAAGGTCGAGAAGAATGAGATCGGGCCGCAATTCCCTGGCTTTCTTCAACCCCTCCTCACCGTTCGGCGATTTCACCGCGGAAAAACCGGCGCGCTCCAGATAGACCTTGATCCATTGAGCCGCTCGCGGTTCATCTTCAATGATCAGAATTGTCTTGTCGCTTCCGCTCATCCGCCGCCCTTGCCGGAGTTGCCCCGGTCTGATGGCGGCTCTGAAGGAGGACCGGATGACGGGGTTTCGCGAGATGGGCCGGTAGAGTTTCCCGATCGGGAAGAATTCGTAAGGGACGCCGATGTATTCTGCTCCTGCCTGTAGGTCATAAGCTTTCCCTGCTTCAACAAATTGAATTCAAAGAGGGCCTGATCAGCGGACAACAGGGATTCCGAGACCTGGTCGATCATGGATTCCAGAATCCCGTCGCTGTCAGTGAAAGGCCGGCTGAACCGGCTGCGCAATTCCGCCAGCTGGTCCTTGGCTTCTTCCGGTGTAAGTTTATCGCTCTCCAGATTATAAAAGAGATTCGTGCAGGTACTTTCGAGCTCTTCGCGGAATTCACGATCCCGCTCGATCGCACCCCTGGCCGATAAAGAGAGAACCGGGAGAATAAACAGCAGAAGAATCAATCTGTATGTCTTCATATCTTCATCTCCATTATAGCACCGGAAGAAGTTCAAACCGAATTATTTCTTTTTTGACTGGCCATTACCGCTATTGTTGTTTTTTTCCGGTGCGGGCGGGTCCTGAGTCTCGGTCCGGGCACCGGCCTGCAGATTTTCCTGTACTCTGGTCTGAAGTTTTTCTTCAGTCTGCAGCTGTGTCATTTCCTGGATTCTCTCCCGGACCTGTTCCCGTGTCATACTTCCCTCTTCAAGCTGATCCACGCAGTACTGGAACTCCTTCAACTCCTGTTCATTGACCTGATTCCTGGTTCTCTGGTATTCGCGCACCTGAGCCATGACCTCACTTCCGGACATTTCTCCTTCTTCCATTCGGTCAAGCCACAGTTCGAATTGCGTCTGGATAGTTTCATCATCGACACCTGAAGCTTCGACAGCTCCCCGTGCGGAAAGATTGGTTGCGATTGTCAAAAGAAAAAGGGCTGTTAAAAATACATAAAGTTTTTTGTTCATATCATATCTCCTTACAAAGAAGAAGATAGAACCGGAATAAGGCAGAAATATGACAGTCTTTATTTTTTTTACAGAAGAGACAGAGGATCCACATCTATTTCGCAGTAAATACCCGATGAAAAGCGGCTGCTACGGAATACGCTTTCCAGACGGGCATGAGTTCCCGTAAAGTCTGAACTTCTCAAAAGGATCTGAAATCGATGATTTCCCGATATGACCGATAAAGGACATTCCGAAGGTCCGAGGAGCTCGAAAGTCCGGTTGTTGACCTTCGCAAGCTCCCGGGAAAATGAAAAGGCCGCTTCCTTGACTGAACCGATTTTTTTCCCCCGGAAGACGATTCTGAAAAGGCGGCAGAAAGGAGGGAAATCCAGCATCCGCCGCAATGTCAGTTCCTTTTCGTAAAACTCATCGATATTTCCTTCCGCCGCCAGTCTCACAGCATCGGTACCGGGCTTGAATGTCTGAATGAACACCTTTCCATCATCGGAAAAACGGCCCGCCCGCCCGGCTACCTGGGTGATGAGAGAAAATGTTCTCTCGGAAGCGCGGAAATCCGGAAGATTGAGCCCCGTATCGGCCAGGACGATTCCCACGAGACTGACATCGGGGAAATTGAGTCCCTTGGCGACCATCTGGGTTCCCAGAAGGATATGGGACTCCCCATTTCTGAAAGCCCTCAGGGTTTCCTGGAGGACACCTTTTTTTGAGGCGATGTCCGTATCGAGACGGCTCACCTTGAGATCGGGAAAGAGCCGCTCCACCTCCTCCTCGATCTGCTCCGTACCGAATCCCGAATAGCCGACATCAAGGGAGGAGCACTCGGGACAACTGTTGACCGGACGGATTTTATACCCGCAGTAATGACAGACCATAAAATTGCTGTTCTTGTGATAGGTCAGTGAGACCGAGCAGTTCCGGCACTTCATCTCATAACCGCAGCTGCGGCAATGGAAGAAATAGGAAAAGCCCCTTCTGTTCAGAAAGAGGATACTCTGCTTTCCACTGTCAGCGGTTTTGCGTATAGCGCCAATCAGCTCGGGAGAAAGGACTCCTTTTTTGTCTTTCATATTTATGACGGAGATCTCGGGCAATCCGCCTCCGGCCAGCCTTTTCGTCAAGGTCAGCTTTTTAATGACTTTCCTTTCCATGAGATGCCAGGCCTCCACCGATGGCGTGGCGCTTCCCATAATCAGGGAGGCGCCGGAAGCGCGGCATCTCTTCATCGCGACCTGGCGGCCGTGATAGCGGGGCGTCGATCCGGATTTATAGGAATTCTCATGCTCTTCATCAATAATGATCAAACCGGGATTTTTAACCGGTGCGAAGACAGCGCTTCTCGCTCCGATGACAAGGCGGGCTTCACCGCTCTGAATCCTCCTCCACTCCTTGAGTTTCTGAGAGGGTGTCAGGTGGGAATGGAGGACAGCGCTGCCGCATGTGAAACGGCCCCTGATGACGTCTACCAGCTGGTGCGTGAGGGATATTTCCGGTACGAGATAAATAACCGACTCCCCCCGTCCGAGAGCTTCCCGGGCGGCCTGGAGAAAAACCTCCGTCTTTCCGGAACCGGTAATCCCGTAGAGATAATAGAAGCCGCCTTTTTGCCGGCCCATTTCATCAAGCGCATTCTGCTGTTCCCCGGAGAGGGAAATGGCTCCGCTGGAGTCGACGGGATCCTCCAGGCCAAGAGCCGGTATATCCTTCTCCTGCCGCCCTCCGGGCAGCATGACGGAGAGAGCTTCGCCGAGAGAACAGAGGGAAAGAGAGGCGAGCCAGCGGGCCAGTTCCAGAAGGTCTTCATCAAAAAGAGGTTCGCTGTCAACAACTCTTTCAATCTCTTTCAGTTCAAATCCCGCAGGAGCTGCCTCGGGGAGCCCAATAATCCAGCCGGTAAGGGTTCGCCTGCCGAAGGGAGCTGTTATCCGGCATCCTATGTTTGCTTCGCCTTCACCTTTCCAGATATAGGTGAAACTGTTATTGACCGGTGTGTTGAAGACGACCTCAACGACCCTACCTTCCAACAAGCACACCTTTGAGCTGTTTCAGACTCTCCCAGACAGGGCGTTTGAGCTCTCCGTTGATCAGAACATCGGAAGGATGATAGGTCCGGAAGAAGGGTACGTTCCCGGTTCTGCCGGCAAGAGAGCTCTCTTCCTCAAATCCCAGCTGCAGAACAGCAAGGGGCTCGACACTCTTCAGAGTCCTCTCAAAATAAGGCAGACAGGCCGTAAGGGCGTCACTTCCGGGATGACCGGGATCCCTGACCGGACAGGCGATTCGCGCCACGACGGCGCAATCCCGCTCAAGCTCCAGATCTATCGCCTCGAGCCATTTCGAAAGAAAAAGACTTTCGTCGGGAGTAAAATGGCTTCCTGCCCCTGCCAGAACGGCGGGAAGAGGCCTGTTCACAATAAGCAGCTTCTTCCTCTCATCTGCGGGAAGCGGAGCTCTCAGTTCATTATGTTCATGGAGAGAACAGGCTTTGCAAAGATGAGGATCGGCGGGCAGATCAACTTTAAGCTGCATTTTAAAATGAGGGATTTCCCCCCTTTCCAGGCTGAAGCCGCCATTCAGATGATCCTCGAAATCATCGAGAATTTTCCAGTATTCAGTAAAGATCTGTCTCTGATTCATATAATACCCTGTGTAAAAATAAGCCTCTGGCCGGAGCGGTCGGCCCGGCAGAACCGCGGTCTCCCGACGCCAGGATTTCAGCCATAGCGGCAGCATCTCCGCCGGCTTCGGCCAACTGGAGTATTGTTCCCGTCAAGGACCGGACCATCCTCCAGAGAAAAGCATTCCCCGCAATGCGGAAGACGATAAAATTCCCCTCGGGATAAAAAGAAGCGCTTGAAATGTGGCGTACTTTCGATTCATTCTCATCTTTCACGGCCGCAAAAGCCGTAAAGTCATGGACGCCGACGATAGGTGCCGCCAGCCGGTTGAGATGCTGAATGTCAAATTTACCCCTGGTCAGGTAACAGAAATTTCTCAAATGGGCGTGTCCCGCGTCGCTGTGGAGCAGATAGTACTTGTATATCCGGAGCCTCGCATCGTACCGGGAATGGAAATCGTCACTGACCCCGAAGCTTTTCATGATCCTGATATCTTTGGGAAGATGGGAATTGATGGCCTCCCTGAATTTTTCCTCCGGTATGGAAGCGAGGTCACTGTGGAAATTCGCTACCTGGCATGTGGCGTGAACTCCCGAATCGGTCCGGCCGGAACCGATGAGAGGAATATCCCTGCGGTGAAGCGCTTTCAGAGCTTTTTCAATTTCCCCCTGAACAGTTCTCCCCTTACTCTGAATCTGCCAGCCCTGAAAATCGGTACCGTCGTAAGAAATATCCAGCCTAATATTACGGGTTGTTTTCAAGCTTCTTAATTTCCTCTTTGATTTTTCCATGCAGTTCAATGGCATTTTCAACCAGTGTCGAAGGTTTTGATTTGGATGATTTTCTCATGCCTACAATCCGGGAAACAACGGTCATGGAATTCCTCAGCCGCTGAAGACGGACCTGCGTATCCTCCCTGGGGCCGTATGAAAATTCAAGGAGCCCCGCGAGATACATGACTCCGTCATAACCGTAGTTATTATCGATATCCGGTCCGAAATTCCCGATTCCCTCAACCGATTCCTTACCGGTCTGTTCGTTTTCCACAACCTGCCTGTAAAAAAAAGAGGCTTTCCTGTACAGGATTCTGGACAGATATTCGAAATTGTCGCCCGGCTCCTCCTCTTCCTGATGACGGCACAGCCAGGCGGCCCTGATGGTACACATGGCCTGCTTGAATGTCGGCGTATAGTCGGAAGGGAATGAATCGTAAGTTATCATGGCCAGTATATAGGAGGCGATACCCTCTTTCAATCCTCTGTTCTGGGTATAATCTATCCCTGGAAAAAGCTTTTCCACACTCCCTTTTCGATCCTGCTGATTCGATCGCAACCGGGTTATGGTCGAATTGCCCATCTCAAGAAAATCCTTCTCGAAAGCTGCGGAGAAACACTCGGGGCAGACCGTAACGGGATAGAGGAGAGGATAGACTTTTCCGAATTTCTGAGTCGGTTCATAAAGACGGTGCATTTCCAGCGTCAGCTGTCCCGCATTCATTCTTCCGCCGCCGGAAAGGAGATTTTCCCTGTAGAATTCAGTTCCGCAGACCGGACAGACCGTTTTGTTCTTTGCAAAGAATGATATTTTGGGATTCTCAGCCATTATCCACCTCAATAATTACCTGGGCAATTGCCATTCCGCCTTCATGGGAGAGGGAGAGATGGACAACGGGATGCTTTCCGCAGGCATCGACTCTTTTCCTGATTTCTCTGTCGAATCTGAAGTAGGGTTTGCCTTTCTCATCCCTCAAGACGGTTATGCCTTTCAGGGGCAGACCGTCAAATCCGGTTCCGAGAGCCTTGCATAAGGCCTCCTTGGCGGCATATCCGGCGGCGAGGGAATTGACCGCGCCTTTTCCCCGGGACCGGATATAGGAAAGTTCGTCTGCGGAAAAATACTTACCGGCCAGACCGTCATTATCGATCCATTTTTCGAAGCGGCCGATTTGTGCAAGATCAATCCCCGTTCCGAAAATCATGGCTGCCTCCCTTCGGTTTCCGAAACGTTGATCACCTTCAGTTCGACACGGGTCGGAGCAAAACTGAGCACAGTCAGATCGTCGGGAACCTCGACCAGAACCGGCAGAGTATACTGTCCCGGCAGCCTGATTCGGGAACAGTCCACAGTGAACTGGAGATTCTGGATCCTGACCCGGTCCAAACGCTGCTGAGTCCCCTGAAGCTGAATGGTCGCATCGGGGAGAAGCTCATTGATCAGGAGATTATCAGCCAGATCGACAACGACGATATCGATATCCGGGATGGCCCGGATAATAATCTTTTCCGAGATAAAACCGGAAAACTCGATAACATCGCCGGCCAGGAAGGATATATCATCACTCACATGAATGAGTCTGGAACGAACGGAAAAATCCTCATAACGCCCCATGAGATCGATATCTTCCGTGGGAATGAACTGAAGCCCCTCCACCTGGGAACGGGGTCCCGTCACCGTAACCTGCGATGGGGTGACCAGATATTGATCCATCTCATAACCGGAGAGCGGAAAGCCGCTCAACTTGGGCTGGACGGCGATGGACCTTGTCAATTTTCTCTCCAGATGGGTGCGGGCATTAATGGGATCCACATTGATCTCCAGATTTTTCACATTGAGAGCCGAACCTGATTTTTTAATGAGGATAGGGGCCTGGAACTCCCCTTCAATAGTCCTGGATTTCAGGTCGATGTATACTTCTATATCCTCTTCCAGTACAGAGTAGATCTCCTCCTGGTTTCCCCGTATCCTGACCCTGACTTTCTCCACAGTATTGTCCACCGCCACATAATTCTCATTAATGAGGACCTGGAGAGGAAGTGTGAAAAACCGCTCTTCCAGAGTATTGATCCGGTAAAGGGCGAAAAGGACGATTGCTGCGAAAAGGCTCAGGATTTTCACAGGCCAGTTATCGACCAGATGGAGGAAGAAGGAGCGCTTGAATAACATTATACGGTCTGTTCCTCCTTTATCTCATCTGTGAACTGGAGCAGTTTCTTCAGTTCCCGCCTTATCTCATCTGTCTCCAGATCGTAGTAGATCGTTCCGTCGTAAGCCAGGGATTTGGCTCCGGTCTCCTCCGACAGAATCAGCACTACGGCATCCGATTCAGACGCCATCCCCAGACCGGCCCTGTGTCTCGTCCCCAGGCTCTTCTGAAGATCCGGTTCATTGGCCAGAGGCAGAAAACAGCCCGCCGCGACGATTTTTCCTCCGGCGATGATGACAGCTCCGTCATGAAGGGCCGTATCGTGTGAAAAAATCGAGGTGATCAGATTGGTCGTCAGATCCCCGTTGATTCTCGTACCCGTATCGGTTATATGCTTGAGACCCACTTTCCGCGAAAAGATAATCAGGGCTCCCCTTTTCATTTTCGAGAGGATTTCCACGGCATTCAGAACCGATTCCACAAGAAAGGGCTTGGACCGGGACTGCAGGGTGAAGAGATCGCCCTGACCTATGGAAGTGAATATCTTTCTGAGCTCCGGCTGAAAAACAATGGCCAGGCCGATGACGATACCGGGAGCCAGCATCTGGAGGATCCAGAGCATGGTATTGAGCTGGAGAAAATAGGCCACAGCGTAGATCAGCAGGATAATGACAGCCCCTTTGATCAACTGAATGGCTCTTGTTTCCTCGAGAATGCTGTAGGTTTTATAGATAATAACCGCCAGAAGAATAATATCGAGTAGCGGCCTTATTATTTCCCGGACAACCGAGATATCGGTAAACCAGTTCATCGGAGCGCCTTCAGCATTTTCAGAGCATCCACCGTCTCGGGCACATCGTGCACTCTGAGGATATCGGCCCCTTCCATGGCGGCGTACAGATTGGCCGCCAGAGTTCCGGCCAACCGGTCCCCGGCGTCCCGTCCCGTTACATCCCCGATAAAGCGCTTTCTCGACAAACCGATAAGCACGGGAAAGCCGATGTTTTTCAGCTCTCCGATTCCCCTCAGCAGATCGAGGTTGTCCTCCAGCCTTTTACCGAAACCTATACCGGGATCAAGGATGATATTCTCTCTGCCGATGCCCGCCGCAGCGGCTCTTGCGGCTGCATCTTCCAGTGCGGCTTTAACCGAGAAGAGCGCATCTTCATAGAAGGGATCATTCTGCATGGTTTCCGGTGTCCCCTTCATATGCATGAGTATGACAGGCAGTTTTTTTTCCGCTGCGAATAAAGCCAGCTCGGGATCATCGGCCAGAGCGGAGATATCATTGATGATATCGGCACCGGCTTCAACGGCAGCCCGCGCCACAACGGCCTTCCGCGTATCGACGGAGATGAGAATATCCGATTCTCTCCGGATAGCCTCTATAAGGGGAATAACGCGCTCCAACTCTTCTTCAGAGGAGACATAGGCGGAGCCGGGCCGTGACGACTCCCCACCGATATCGAGGATATGCGCCCCTTCGCGGATCATCAGGCGCGCCGCGGCCAGAGCATCTTCGACAGCTTCCTTCCGGCTTCCCTCATAAAAGGAATCGGGTGTGCAGTTGATGATGCCCATGATAAGAGGCGCTTCTTCCCTGATCAGTTCCCGAAGAGTTTTCTCCATAACTTAACTGTTCTCTATTGTCGACGTTTTTACAAACTTGGCCGAGGTAAATTCTTTCGCTTTCAGCCTGACGCCCCGGGCTTTCACTCCCTTGACAAGGAATTTATCGATGGGGAACGTATCGCCGAGGGACCGCATCAGGCTCTGCTGTTTGAAATCGACAATAGCGGAGACATCATCCCTGGTCGTAAACTTAATAAGTTCGCCCTCTTCCGGCATTAGCTCATAGGATTTATTCATGATGAACTGGGTAATCTTACAGCGCTTGATATAGGGGAAATCATTTTCCCTGTTGCGGTAGATCATCGTGAACACCGTGCTCTCCATGGTCTCCTTATCAGCCAGTCCCGCGTAGAGCATGCCTTTTCCGATAAAAGTCTTGTCGGGAACGTTCATCGCCATATAGGTGGCGTCTTTCTTGATGACGATAACCTTGTCGTATATGGAAGCGTCGAAGAGCACTTTTCCATTAGACACATCGTAGCCCAGATATCCGGTTTCCTTGTTGTATTTAACTTTGAGGTTCTTCTGGGCGGCATCGCGTATATCCACTTTTTCAAAGGACACGATTTCCGCGTTCCTGACGAAACGCTCTCCCTCGCTTTCAAGGATGCCCTTCAGGAAACCGATTCCGTATTCCGTCAGGTTCGCCAGATGATATTTGATCTCTTTAAGGCGGGCCAGGATCTCCTCGATTTCCTTCTTCATCTTATTGATGTCGTAGAGAGAGATTCTTCTGATGGGGATCTTGAGGAGCCGTTCGATATCCTCTTCGGTTATATCCCTTTTAATTTCACTGAGGAACGGTTCGAACCCCGTGCGGACGGCGAGATAGACAGCCTCTTTGGATTTCATCTCCTCGATTCTCTTGTAGATTCTCTCTTCGATGAAAATCCGTTCCAGGGTTCTCGCATGGAGTCTGTCGTGGAGCTGTCCCTCCTCCAGTTTCAGCTCTTTTTTCAGAACGACGAGTAGCTGTTTCGCATGATATTCGATAATCTCGCTCACCGTCATGATGACGGGAGTGTTGTCCTTGATAACCAGCAGATTGACGGAGATGGAGACTTCGCATTCCGTAAAAGCGTAGAGCCCGTCTATGACATCCTCGGCGTGGACCCCTCTGGGCAGCTTGATCTCGATCTCGACGTTTTCCGTCGTATAATCGTTGATCGCCCCGATTTTTATCTTGTTTTTACGGGCCGCCGCTTCAATGGAAGCCATCAGGGTTTCCGTATTGGTCCCGTAGGGAATTTCCCGGATGATAATGGTCTTGTCATCTTTCGTCGTTTCAATTTTCGCCCGGGAGAGAACCTTTCCGTTTCCGTCCTTATACTCGGAGACATCGCAGAATCCGCCTGTGACGAAATCGGGATAAAGCCTGAACTCCCGCCCTTCCAGACAGGCGATTTCCGCTTCCAGGACCTCCACGAGATTGTGGGGGAGAATCTTCGTGGCCATACCGACGGCGATCCCCTCCGCTCCGAGGATCAGGACCAGAGGAATCTTAGCAGGAAAAGTAACAGGCTCGTTGCGCCGTCCGTCATAGGACGGTTCGAAATCGGTGATCTGGGGATTGTACAGGACCTTCTTCGTGAAGGGGAGAAGACGGCATTCGATATACCTCGCAGCCGAAGCGGGGTCTCCCGTAAAAACATTTCCGAAGTTCCCCTGCTTATCGATAAAGAGGTCTTTGTTGGCAAGATTAACCAGAGCCGAATAGATCGAGGCGTCCCCGTGGGGATGGTACTGCATACAGTGCCCCACAATATTGGCGACTTTGTTGAACTTGCCGTCATCCGTATCGATCAGGGACTGGATGATTCTTCTCTGAACAGGCTTGAAACCGTCATCGATATGGGGAATAGCCCTGTCCTTGATAACATAGGAAGCGTATTCAATAAAGTTCTCTTCAAATAATTTCTGTACGTAAGCCATTATACGAGGTTCTCCATAATGTAGTCTCTTCTTTCAGGGGTGTTTTTTCCCATGAAAAACTCGAGCGTCTCGGGAATGCTCTTGATGGTTTTCACATTGACGGGAACCAGCCGGATATCCTCCCCGATAAACTGGCCGAATTCCTTGGGCGAAATCTCTCCGAGCCCTTTGAACCGGGTGACTTCAGGTGTTGAGATCTCAGACATGGCTATATCCCGCTCTTTCTCGCTGTAACAGTAGCGGGTTTCCTTTTTGTTTCTCACGCGGAAAAGCGGCGTTTCCAGAATATGGATATGGCCGGCGATGACTAGCTCCTCGAAATAGTTGAGAAAGAAAGTCAGGAGCAGATTCCTGATGTGGAATCCGTCGTTATCGGCGTCAGTGGCCACAACGATTCTCTCATACCTCAGGTTCTCTATATCGTTTTCGATTCCGAGAGCCATCATCAGATTGTAAAGCTCTTCGTTTTTGTAGATCTCCGTCCGCCTCTTGCCGTAGGAGTTCCAGGGCTTACCGCGGAGGGAGTAAATCGCCTGGTTGTAGACATCGCGGCAGGAAACCATGGACCCGGTCGCCGACTGCCCTTCGGTGATGAAGATGGTCGACTCCTTCCCCTTCTCACCGTCGGTCAGATGGAATTTGCAGTCCTTCAGCTTGGGTATTTTCAGACTGATTCTTTTTGCGGCTGCCTTCGCTTCCTTTTTGACCGAGTTGAGCTCTTTCCGCAGCTTCTCGTTATTGATGATCTTCTCTTCGAGAGCTTTGGCCGCCACTTCGTTCTTGTGCAGGAAGTCCGATACGCCGGCTTTGACCTCATTGACGATCCAGCTCCGGATATCCGTATTTCCCAGCTTGTTTTTGGTCTGGCTTTCGAACACGGGATCTTTCAGTTTAATGGCTATAGCGCCGGTCATTCCCTCGCGGACATCCATGCCGCTGTAATTCTTTTTATAGTACTCGTTTACACCTTTGAGAAAGCCTTCCCGGAAGGCGCTCAGATGGGTCCCCCCGTCGGAGGTGAACTGACCGTTTACAAAAGAGAAATGATTCTCTCCGTAATTGAGCGTATGGGTGAAGGAGAACTCGACCTGCTCCCCGGCGAAATAACCGATATCGTAAACAATCTCCTCACCGACTTCAGCTTCCAGCAAGTCGTAGAGACCCCGCTTCGATTCGAATTTCTGTTTATTGTAGTAGAGCCTCAGATTTCGGTTGAGACAGGCGTAATTCCACATTCTCTGTTCGATAAACTCATCGACAAAGGCATAATCGCCGAAAATCTCCTTATCGGGGATAAACTCGATCAGGGTTCCGTCGGAAACACCTTCGCATTTACCCTTTCTCTCCTTTTGGAGCTTGCCCCTTTCAAATATCGCTTCGGAGAACTGCCCGTCCCTGTGGGACCGTACCAGGAATTCCGATGAAAGGGCGTTGACCGCTTTGGTTCCAACCCCGTTCAGTCCCACGGAAAACTGAAAGACATCGTCGTTGTACTTTCCCCCGGTATTGATAACGGAAACACATTCAATGACCTTTCCCAGAGGGATACCCCTCCCGAAGTCGCGGACCCTGACTTTACTTTCCTCTATCGTGATTTCGATTTTTTTGCCGACACCCATGATAAACTCGTCAACCGAGTTGTCTATGACCTCTTTCAGAAGAATATAAATCCCGTCGTCGGGATTGGAGCCGTCTCCAAGGCGCCCGATATACATGCCGGACCTGAGGCGGATATGCTCAAGAGAACTGAGCGTTTTGATTTTGCTTTCGTCGTAGATAACCTGATTCTTCTGTTCCATAAGAGTAAATAATAACAACTATACATAATTGTTGTAAAGCACGCTTTGATAAGTCGGACTACGCCTTATATTTTCCCGAATAAAGCACGCTTTCATAAGTCGTGCTGTGTTCGTCAAGGTCGGGCTCCGCCTTCAATTTCCCCGAATAAAGCACGCTTTCATAAGTTCGCTGTGTTCGTCAAGGACCAATCAGAACTTTTGATTTATATTCCAGACTGAAGCAGGGATTCCAATCGGAAAGTGCGGAATTGTACAGGCCCAGATCCTCGAAACCGGCTTTTCCCGAAAGGCTCCAGCTGTCGGTTCCAAAAGAAAAGACAGCGCCTCCCAAAAGGGCAATTTCCGTATCGATTTCCACGGCCAGGTCTGCCGATATAACCATTCGACCCCTGTTGATCTCGCCTCCCAATTTAATCCTGTATCTATAAACGCTTTCTTCATAGGAGGCTAGAACCGACCCGGACCAGGAAACGCCGTGAACATGATGTCCATATTCCGCATCAATTGAAATATCCGGCAGATAATTTCCTTCCGGCCCCCCCGATAGAGACAACTCCAGACTGCTTTCGATAGAGTTGGAGGACCATTCTTTCCCGAATGAGATTTCATGAGAGAATTCAATTTCCCGAAAGAGGTTCGCATTCGTCACCCGTCCGGCGCTGAACTTCAATTGCGTTTTTAATCGGTAGGGTCTGTTTTTTGCCTCGCCCCGGAGTCGAATCAGAAATGCCTCACGAGAGTGTTCCAGATCGGCTGCGACAAAATAGGGACTGGACCAGAGGATCTCGCCCTGGACCAGGGCAAAAGCATTCTCAGCTCTTCCTGTAAAAAGAAGCGAAGCCCCGGATCTGTCCCGGAGAGAAGAATTCACAATGATCCGGCCACCGGCGGAAAGGGAATCGCTCTCCAGATTCAATCCCGCAAGGCTGTGAAGGAAAAAAGGGGAAAAAAGCGGTTCCTCCTCATAATACCAGGACTCATCTTCTCCCGGATCTTCAGGTAAAGTGACAGATTGGCCGAAAACCAAACTTCCCGCTTCCAAGATATCGGGAACCAGCCAGATATAAGACCGGCTGGTACATTCATCTCTGAAAAATGAAAAACCGCCCGTTGAGATGTTCGGCGTAAAAACAATTCCCAATCCACTTTCCAAATTACCTTCTGTATTGATTTCCGCTCCTTCTCTTTTTCCCGGATCATAAAATGATCCCATTCCGCTCAGCAACCCCGACGAGAATCCGGAATAGGATAAGGGCCCGAAAGCGATTCTGTCGCTGAGGAAATAAAATCGGGAGAAAGAGAGGTTTTCCCGGTACAACACATCAGCCGCGATATCAAAATGATCACTTCTATAGGCAATTCCCGACAGCAGACCGTCCGGATAAGAGAGTGAAGTTTTTATCAGCACCTCACTCCGCTCTGAATACAGATCTGAAAGAGAAACAGCATTAATAAGAATTATGATATAAACAACAGAGAGTCTCACATCCTACATTACGTAGGAAGAAGCTCTCCCGCTTTAAGATCGTCATCTTTTTTCTTCTAGGGCCGGCAAATGTTCTATTAGCCATTTGCAGAAAGTATCATATACTTCCCGGCGGTTTGTCTCATTGAGATTTTCGTGGCGCCCTCCGGGATTCAGAATCATCTCGACATCGGACAGACCGGCCGCTTTATAGTTATTATAAACTTCCATGACAAATGAACCCTTTACCCCTCCTACAGGATCTTCATCTCCTGAATAGAGAAGGATAGACAGATCTTCGGGAACTTCCTTGTAAATTCCCGGAGAGCAGACCCGTTTCAGCCCCTTTGACAGATCCCTGAAAAAAGAGGATGTACAGATAAAACCGCAGAGCGGATCGGCAACATAGCGGTCGACCTGTTCGCGGTCACGGGAAAGCCATTCGAAAGGAGTGGGTGCGCCGGGCTCGAAGGGCTTATTGAATGTACCGAAAGAAAGCCTGTCGAAGAACGAGCTTCTGTGATGCATTCCCCGAAAGAGGATTTCGAGGCGGGTCAGCACTCCCAATACATTCATCAGGGCGGGAGACTGATTGCCCGTCCCCGAGAGAATAACTCCGGTCACATCATCTCCCCACCGGGATATGTAATCCCTGGCGATGAAAGATCCCATGCTGTGAGATACGATGAAAAGCGGGATATCGCCGTGCTGATCCCGGATATGGGAAGTGACTTTCCGCGCGTCGTTGACGACTTTCTCCCATCCGTCCTTCCCGGAGAAAAAACCCGTGCCGCTCTCATTTTCAATTGATTTGCCGTGTCCCCTATGGTCATGACCTGCGACCACGAAACCTTTGCTGTTGAGAAAGAGGGCGAAGTCCTCATATCTTTCAATGTGCTCCGCCATGCCGTGAAAAATCTGAACAGCTCCCACAATGGAATCTTCATCTTCGGGTATCCATTTTACAGCGGATATATCTCTGAGATCCTGACTTTTAAATGTGTAACGGCTGCCTTTCACGACCTGTCCTCCTCAAAAAGGCTAATCACTCTTTTTTTCACTATTCAGAATAACAGATTTTCGCAATAAGGCCAGTTTTTTCTTAAAAGGTCTGTTTCAGGTTGTCATGTATAAATGAATAAAGTTACACTGGCCGTGGTTGGTTCTGATTCTTGAAGAAATAGTGGTTGAACAGGAGAGGTAGAGAAATGGTAATTTTAACCCTGAACTGCGGTAGCTCGTCTGCAAAATATCAGGTGTACGACTGGGAAGAGAAGAAAGTGCTCGGGAACGGTGTTGTCGAGAGGATTGGAGAGAATATCTCCACAATTGAAAGCAATACGCCGGGAAGAGAGCCGCTGATAAGGCAGAGAGCCTGCCCGACACATAAAGAGGCTGTCGAACTGATCATCAAGACCATACTGGACAGAAAAGGCGGATGCATCAACGATATCAACGATATCAAAGCCGTCGGCCACAGAGTCGTTCACGGAGGGGAAAAATTCATAAAATCGGTCATTGTCAGCGACGAAGTTCTGGCGACGCTCCGGGAATTGTCTCCTCTCGCACCCCTTCATAATCCCGCGAACATCACCGGAATCATGGGGGCAAGAGAAGTGCTTCCCAAAGTTCCCCACTGCGCCATCCTCGATACAGCCTGGCACCAGACTATGCCCGACAAGGCCTTTATGTATGCCCTGCCCTACAGCTGGTACACAGACTACAATGTAAGGCGTTACGGGTTTCACGGAACATCTTATCTCTATACGGCAAAAAGAGCGTCAACACTCCTCGGAAAAGATCCCAAAGACACAAATGTCATCATCGCCCATATAGGAAACGGTGCCAGTATGTGCGCGGTTAAGAACGGTGTCTGCGTCGATACATCCATGGGGCTCACACCTCTGGAAGGACTGATAATGGGAACGAGAAGCGGCGACATGGATCCCGCCATCATCCCCTATATCATCAGCCGGACCGATATGAACTCCAAAGCGGTGGACCGGATTCTCAACAAACAGAGCGGGCTTCTGGGAATCACCGGACAGTACATAGACAGAAGAGACATCAACGACGGAGTCGAAGACGACGACGAACGCTGCATCCTCGCCCAGGATATGGAAGCCTACAGAATAAAAAAATACCTCGGAGCCTATTCCGCAGCGCTGGGACGGGTGGATGCCATTGTCTTCACAGCCGGCGTCGGCGAAATGTCGCCCCCCGTGAGAGCGAAAGCCCTTTCGGAACTGGAGAGCATCGGCGTCAAAGTGGATATGGAGAAAAATGCCCTCTCGAAATCCCGGAACTGCGAAACATGTATTTCCGCAGATGACTCCAAAGTCAAAGTATTCATCATCCCCACCGATGAGGAACTGGTTATGACTGAAGATACCTTTGCCCTCATGGACGGCTCCTATGATGTTCATACGAACTTCACCTACTCTTTCCAGAGCCGGGATTACATAAACAAAAGCAGAGAGGAATCTCTCCCCAGAGACCTGGAAAAAAGACCGGGACTGGAGAAAATTATCGTCAGGCCCTGATTTTCTGTACGATCCAGGAGAAAGGCTGTCCCTCGGGACAGTCTTTTTTTATTTCTGAATCGTTCCCTTGTAAATCTGATCCCTCGATTCCTTTCCACAGAGGTATTCAATGAGCGCCAGAGAGAACTCTGCCGCCGTTCCCGGCCCCCGGCTGGTTATCAGATTGCCGTCGAGCACCACGCGGTCTTCTGAAAAGAACGCTCCGGTAAAGCTGGTCTCAAATCCGGGATAACAGGTAAAATGCCGGCCCTCGATCAACCCGTTAAGGCCCAAAACAACGGCCGGGGCGGCGCAGATGGCTCCGACCAACGCCCCGCTCTCCAGGGCGGCCTGAATGATTTTCATGGAAGCCATATCGGAGCCGATATTCGATGCCCCCGGCATCCCACCCGGAATGACAACGCCGTCCAGATCCCCCGACAATTCAGAGACTTTCGCATCACAGTTTATTTCAATTCCGTGGGAACCCGTAACCGTCCGCCCCGTCACACCGGTCAGTATCACATCGACACCGCTTCGTCTCAGAAAATCCGCCGGAGTTATTGCTTCGACTTCTTCAAATCCCTCTGCCAGAAATAATGCGACTTTTTTCATATAAACCTTCCTGAAAATATTCAGCTGAGAGTCAGCCTGTGTTATTTTAATTTTATGTATAAATCTTCAGAATATCCATTCCTCTATTATTTTTCCATTTTCGATCCTTTTACCGATCGACTGTCTGCCGGAATGACAGGAAGAAAGGGAGGGGTCAGCCGCCAGCCCTTCGGAAGTTTCAACCTGGCGCTCCATTGCGGTGACGATGACGATGCGGTGCTGGAAAACAGAAACAGGCTCTGCGAGGCTCTCAAAATTGATATTTCATCCTATACCTGTGCCGAGCAGATCCACAGCTCAGAAGCTAAAGCCGTCGGGACCAGAGATATGGGCTCGGGAGCCATATCCTACGGAACCTCGATCAGGGGGACCGATGCACTGATGACAGACCGGAGGGGAATTCTTATGAATATACACATAGCGGACTGCGTTCCCCTGATTATCTATGACCCTGAAAACCATGCGGGAGCTCTCGTCCATGCTGGCTGGAAGGGAACCGCGTCCCGTGTTGCCCAAAAAACTGTTTTGCAGATGAAGGAAACTTACGGCAGCAGACCGGAAAGCATGATCGCGGCACTGGGACCGTCAATAGGCTCCTGCTGTTTTGAAATCGGTGATGATACTGCAGATAAACTGCAATCAGGATTTCCCTATGAAAAAAACATCATAATCAAAAAAGAAGGAAGCACCTACGCAGACCTGTGGATCGCCAACGGAGAACAGCTTCTCCGGGCAGGATTGAAGAAAGAAAATATAGAGTCAGCCCGAATCTGTACAAGCTGCCATACCGAAGAATTTTATTCCTACAGAGCGGACAGGGGAAAAACCGGACGTTTTTCTGCTTATCTGTTACTGAAGTAAGAAAAAAAAGGCTGCCCGAAAGCAGCCCTGAATTATTTTCCGAATAATCGGGAGAAGAATCCCTTCTTTTCCGGTTTCTTGTCAATTTTCTTTTTCGTGTTCTTTCTCTGTCGTTCCTTGTCCGTTTTAACGGTCTTTTCGTCGACTTTGAAATCCTCGCCATACTTATCGCGGTAATAAGCGAGCCTATCATTGATATGATTTTTACCGGAAACCCGTTTCTTATCCTCTCCGGATCTGTTCCGGGTATTTTTGCTGTATTTCGGTTTCTGATCTCCGGAAGATTTCTTGTAATTGCGGTTGCTGTTTTTCCTGTTCTGATTACTTCTCTTACCGGATCTTTCCACTTTCTTCCCTTGAGATACGGGAGCGCTGGATTCCTCTTTGAAAAGATCCAGACCGCCCGAAGCTTCAAGGACCAGATTCTGAACCTGTCGCTCACTCTTTTCGAGAGGCCGTTTGTTATAGGGATATTTTTTATTACCCTGCCTGTCTCTGTTCCCGTCTCTGTTCCCATCGCGGTTCCGGTCGCGTTCGCGGTTCCGGTCTCTGCTTCCGTTCCTGTTTCCGGACCGGTTCCGGTTATCATCGCGAGGTCCCCGGCCGTTTCTGTCAGCCCTGCTGTTGCTGTCACGGAGGTGAAAACGCATACCCTCGCTCTTGTCTTCCACAAATAATCCATCGTCGGCCCAGGCTACGGGGATTTTCAGATCGATATATTTTTCGACAGCCGGCAAGCCGTAGACATATTTTTCGCAGGCGAGGGAAATGGCTTTACCGCTCTTTCCCGCTCTTGCCGTCCGCCCTATTCTGTGAACGTAGTTCTCACAGTCCTGGGGTATATCGTAATTGACAACCATGGCCAGGTCGTCGATATGAAGACCTCTTGCGGCAACATCTGTAGCGACGAGAAATTTGACTTTCCCCTCTTTCGTATCTTCAACAATTTTCAGTCTTTTCTTCTGAGGAAGATCGCCCATGAGACACTCAGCCTTATATCCATTGTGTTCAAGCCGTTTGGCGACCTCATAGGCCGTATGCTTTGTATTTGTAAAGACGATCGCCGTCTCGGGGCTCTCTTTTTTCAGAAGCCCCAGGAGCAGCTGCATTTTTTCATTGGTACCCACATGGTAGAGCTCCTGCGTTATAGCGTCTACAGTCACATGCTCCGGTTCGATAACGATCTCTCCGGGATTGTTCAGATGCTCCCAGGCGAGATTTCCGACTTTGGAACTGAGCGTCGCACTGTAAAGCATGGTTCTCCGCTCTTCACGGGGGGGCATTCTTCTGAGTATATTTCTCAGGTCGGGCAGGAATCCCATATCGAAGAGCCGGTCAGCCTCGTCGATAATACAGATCCCGAACTCCTTGTAGTCGATCTTTCCCGATTTTCCGAAGTCGATCAGACGTCCCGGCGTACCGATGATGACATCACAGCCTTCGCTCAGTTTCTTCTCCTGGCTGTTGTAGCCCACACCGCCGTAAAAGGATCCGATGGAAAATCCCATCTCTTTTCCCAGCAGCTCCGCTTCCTGCTCGATCTGCACAGCCAGCTCTCTGGTCGGGGCTATAACAAGTGTTTTCTTACCTTTGAAATTCTCGTCTTCCGCCATCAGATGAAACGCACTGATCATGAATGCGCCGGTTTTACCCGTCCCGGTCTGGGACTGGGCATAGATATCCCTTCCCTCAAATAGAAACTTGAATGTTTCCGCCTGTACGGGAGTACACTCTTCAAAGCCGGCTCCCGCAATACCTTTCTGTAAATTCTCATTAAATTCAAATTCAGTAAATTTCATATTTTCTCTTTTATACACATCCGGATTCGGGGAGACTGAACCGGGTTTTCTCGATAGTGAAGAGGAGATTCACTGTCAACGCCATGAATCATTTCGAACCTGTTTGACGACCTCTTCGAATCGGTAATTATGCAGAATTTCCTCAACTCTGCCGGCGAGACTCTTTCCGTCGAGTCCGCACATTCTGATGAGCTCCTCCCGGGTCGCCTGACCGAGGAATTCATCGGGGGCTCCCAGATACCGGAAATGAAAATTCCTATCATGTTCCAGCATGGCGGCGGCAATTTTCTCTCCCAGGCCGCCTGTTTTTACACCGTCTTCTACAAATACTGTCAGGTTATAATTACTAACTAAATCCAGAAGATAATCAATATCCAACGGCGCAATAAATCTCATATTGTAGACATCGCAGGAGATACCCTTCTTTTCCAGAAGCCCGGCACAGGTCTCCGCTTCCGTCAGCAGAGAGCCGAGACTGATCAGCAGTGTTTTGTTCTCCCGGCCTTCTCCCTTAGACAGGAAAACACCTCTACCGCTTTCAAAGGGCGCCGAAAGGGCTGCGCATTCAGGATAGCAGCTCTCCTTGGCATAGCGGATCATGAAGGGTCCCCGGCTCTTCAGAGCCAGTTCAACAGCCATCTCCATCTCCGACTGGTTGACCGGAGCGACAAAGGTCATCCCCGGAACATTTTTAAAGAGGGAAATATCGTAGATTCCCTGATGGGTTTCACCATCACCGGGGACCAGTCCCGCCCGGTCCATGACGATAGTTACGGGAAGATGCGGTATGGCCACATCGTGAATCACCTGATCGACCGCCCTCTGCATAAATGTGGAATAGATAGAAATAAAGGGCTTTCTTCCCGCAACAGCCAGCCCGGCGGCATAGGTAATTCCATGGGGTTCCGTTATTCCCACATCAAAGAATCTGTCCGGATATGTCTCGGAGAACTCCTTGAGTCCCGTTCCCGAAGTCATAGCCGCCGTTAAGGCTACAACATTTTTATCTCTTTCTGCTGCTTTGACTATAGTCTGTCCGTACGCCTCGGTCAGTTTCTGCGCTGAAGGACTGTCGTCTTTCTCCGATTCATCAGCTTTTTCGGGAGCTTTAGGAGAGACGCCGTGATATCCAGCGGGATTCTCCTCCGCATCGGTCAAACCCTTCCCTTTTGTAGTCGCCACATGAATGACCAGCGGCTGATTAACCTCTTTGGCCACTTCGAAAACCTTTTCCATTCTTTCGATATTATGACCATCGATGGGACCGATATATTTGAATCCCAGGTCAGTAAAAAGATTTTCCTTGAAAAATATGCTTTTAGCGCCCCGTTTCAACCGGTATACGAACCTCAAAGTCGCTTTGCCGAAAAAAGGGATGGTGCTTATGGCTCTGTCGATAAAGCGGCGCATATTGATATAGGAACCGGTCGATGTCATCCGGCTCATATAAGATGAAATGGCGCCGACATTATTCCCGATGGACATATTGTTGTCATTGAGAATAATAATGAGATTCTTCCCCAGATGCCCCGCGTAGTTGAGTGCTTCGAGAGCCTGGCCTCCCGTAAGAGATCCGTCTCCGATCACAGCGATGGCCCGGCCTCTGAAACCGGCCAGCTGCTCGCCGACGAGTACACCCAGCGCCGCCGAAACGGAAGTGGATGCATGTCCCGTGTTCATAATATCGTGGGGACTCTCCTCCCGCTTGGGAAAACCGCTCATGCCGTTCAACTGCCTCAGGGTCCTGAATTCCTCAAACCGTCCGGTCAGGAGTTTGTGGGTATAGCACTGATGCCCGACATCCCAGATGATTTTATCGACGGGCGAATTAAACGACCTGTGCAGGGCTATGGTCAGTTCAACCGCACCCAGGTTGGACGCCATATGGCCGCCGTTACGGTGAACCGTTTCTATTATATATTCCCGGATTTCTCCTGAGAGAATCTTCAGCTCTTCGGAGGACAGGCTCTTTAAAGCCGCCGGATTATTCATTCCGGGAAGAATGGAAAATTCAGACATTAAAACCTCTACAAGTGCAATATAACATAAAAAAGCCCGGAACCATAAGGCGAAGCCGGAAAAAAAATACCCCGGAACGATACCGGGGTATTACTACCGGAAACCTGCCATCAGAAAGCCTATGCATCGGACCTTTCTCAAAAGTAATAAGCGGTTTCCAGCACTACAATCCCCGACATTCCGCGGAGATTTAACAAAGAATAACCAAGCCGCAGAAACTATGCGGCCTGAAAGAACCTATTTATGTTTATGTCTGTTCTTTCTAAGCTTTTTCTTACGTTTGTGCGTAGCTATTTTTTTTCTTTTTCTTTTTCTACCGCAAGGCACGTGCTTACTCCTTTACATATTGGGACCCCGAAAGGGTTAATACAGTTAACTGAAAGTCCTCATTGGGAGAACTTTATAGATTATGCAGAGACTCCCCATATAAGTCAAGGGTTTAGGGGAAAACCTCTCTCATTATTCCCTCTCTGTTCAGCGGGGAAAACCATTTCACCCCCGGCAGAGATTTAAAAAAGGTGATCTGCCGCTTGGCATATCTCCGGGAATCCTGTTTTATCTTGTCTTTCAGATCCTCCAGAGTCATACATCCCCGGTTCATCATATCGAAGAACTCGCTGTAGCCTATTCCTTTCATGGACGGCATATCTGAATCGATTCCTCCGGCGATCAGTCCCTTGACTTCCTCGACAAGACCCTGCTGAAACATGATATCCACACGGCGGTCAATCCTCTCATAAAGTTCGGCGCGGTCTCTTTCCAGTCCGATGATTTTCACATCATAGGGAATCCTGCTCCTATGGGAGATTTCAAAATGAGAGAGTGGTGTGCCTGTCCCCCTGTAAACCTCCACAGCCCGGACTATGCGGGCACTGTCGTTTCGGTTCAGCCTCCGCGCTGTCGGAGGATCGCACCGGAGAAGCTCTTCATATATTGAATTGAGCCCGTTTTCTTTTAAAGAACGGCTCAGGGCTTCCCTTATGGAAGGATCTATGGGCGGTATGGGGGGAAGTCCGTAAAGAAAATTGCGGAAATAAAAAGCCGTACCTCCCGATAAAACCGGCATACGCCCCCGGGAGGTGATTTCCGGGATAAGCCTGTCGGCCTCCCGCACGAAATCGCCGGTGGTAAACTGTTCGTGAGGGTCTCTCACATCGATTAAATGATGGGGAAGTTTTTCAAGATAAGCCCGGTCGGGCTTGGCGCTTCCGATGTCCAGCCCCCTGTAGACCTGCATGGAATCAGCGCTGATAACCTCACCCCTGCCTTCAAAAAGCTCAAGCAGGAGATCGGTTTTGCCGACGGCTGTAGGTCCGAACAGGAGAACGGGAACGGCTTCAGCGCTTGAATTCGTATTTTACCTCTTCGGTAACGATTTCGCGGATGGCTTTGGAAATGGTCTTGCCTTCAGTTTCCTCATTCTCGTTTCCGCCTGTAATAGCGATCTGTTCGGCGCGGTGGATAGCCGCATTGGTAAGCTCGTACATGTTTTTATCTGTATTGACCAGTCTGTCCATAGGGATGACTCTGCTTTCTTCTGCCATTTAATTCCTCGTAAAAATGAATGCTGTTGGACATTATACCCAATATGAACGCTTAAAATCAACCGATCCTCGTTTCAGAGCGGCCTTTTTCCTTCATAACATTGATAACGGCCGCTGAAATAATCTCCGTGATTTCCTCAGGCGTCATGCGGTCCGTATTGATAATCAGATCCGCGAAGCCGTAATCGCTGTTGTTTATGTCGTAGAGTTTGAGATAACGGTCATGATCTCTCTGATCGCGCTCCGCCGTCTCTTCCATCCTGTCCTGGAAGGATCCTCCTTCGCGCTGATGGATTCTGGATGCCCGGACTTCCGGAGAGGCGGTGAGAAAAACTTTCAGGTCCGCTTCCTTCAGCATCCAGATAGCCAGACGGGACCCCAGAATGGAATCATCCTCCATGGCCAGCTTGACCTGCTTTTCATCGACATAGCGGTCCCAGCTGGCATCCTTTTCCGCCATTTTGCAGAACTCGTGAAACTCGATTCCCTTCTCCTCGGCGATGTTCCGGAAGGTGTAATTGACCATCTTGAATTTGAAACGGTCCGAAAGCATGCGGGTAACCGTGGTATTGCCGCATCCGCTTCTCGATGAAATGGCGATTCTGACTTTGTTCGATTTATTCGACATTGCGCAGCTGCTCCCTGATCTTCTCCAGCGCATCTTTCATGAGAACAACAGACTGGTGCACCTCAACGACCGGAGATTTTGATCCTATCGTATTGATTTCCCTGTTCAGCTCCTGACAGAGAAAATCCAGCTTCTTTCCGGCTCCCTCTTCCTCTCTCATGATTTCGGCAAACCGGTCGAGATGACTCCGCATGCGGATGATCTCCTCGTTTATATCATATTTTACGAGATACATAGCTGTTTCCGCAAGTAAACGGGTCTCTTCCAGCTCATCACCGGTTATCTCCCTGAATTTTCCGCTGAGGGTTTCGCGGATCTGCCGATCCACTTCGGGAGCTCTGGATTCGACAAAAGCAAGGTTCTCTTTCAGAACGCCTATCTGATCCGCGATATCTTTCTCCGTATTGTCTCCTTCCCTGAGGCGGTTCGCTTCAAAATCGATGAAAGCTTTCTCCATCATTGGCTCCAGTTTTTCCCAGATCGTGGAGAGATCTCTTTTCCTATCTGTTTTGATAATGCCGTCCATTCCCAGAAGATGGGAAAGCCCCGGCTTTTCATTTATGCCCGCAATGGCTGCCATCTGATTGAGAACGGACGCGTACTCTCTGACGACATTTTCATCGAGAATAACCTTCATATCCTCTTCCAGCTCGCGGTAGCGGATATGCACTTCCACGCGCCCTCTGCCGATCCGGGCCGAAAGCCATTCCCTGATCGTCGGCTCCAGCGGGTTGAGAATGGAGGGGATATTGGTAATGATATCGAGGTACCTGTTGTTATAGGATTTCAGATCAAGAGAGATATGGCTTTTCTCATCCTGGATTTCGCTGAATCCGAATCCCGTCATGCTTTTCATGAAAGATTCTCCTTTTTAAATTGATTATACAGATTTTTTCCGATCTGCCAGTTATTGCCGGCGCCCATGGTGATAAAGAGATCCCCCTTCTTCAGGGCGGACCGGCAGAACAGTTCGGTTTCTTTAAAGTTATCAAAATATCTTACGTTCCGGTGGCAGGCAGCCGTCTTGTCATAGAGATGGCGGCCCGTGACCGATCCGTCGGCCTGTTCTCTGGCTGAAGCGTAGATATCCTCGAGCAGCACAAGATCAGCCGCCTGGAAAGAAGCGGCGAACTCATCGAGAAGGGCTGCTGTCCGGCTGTAGGTATGGGACATGAAATCCACGACGATCCTTCTGCCTGGATAAAACTTCTTCAACCCCTCCAGGGTCGTGCTGATGGCTGTAGGATGGTGGGCATAATCATCCATAAAGAGGATACCCCCCGCTTCCCCTATGATTTCACTCCGTCTCCGGCTTCCGGCGAAAGAAAGGAGGCCTTCAGATATTTTATCCGCCAGAGAGGGCTCTCCCCCCCGGCCTTCTCGTTCCAGAGCCCTTACAACCAGAGCCACAGCCGCCGCGGCGTCCAGCACGAGGTGGTGACCGGGAATACGCAGCGCAAAATCGCGGTCAAAGCGATCCAGAGAGAAAGAGGAAAGCCCCTGTTCCTCCCGGACTTTTGAAACGCGGTACGGTCCTGCAGCGCTGAGACCGTAGGGAATAAAATTAATATCGGGCCGTTTTTTCTTCATGTGCGCGGCGGCTTCGGATGCCCCTTTATCATCGGTGCAATAAATGAGATCGCCATTTGCCGGCAGCCTGTCAATATAGGAGTAAAAAGCATCAAAAATATCATCGAGGTTCCGGAAATAATCGAGATGGTCCGGTTCAATGCTTGTGAGTATGATGGACCGGGGATGGAAGTCCAGAAAATGTCTCTTGTATTCGCAGGTCTCGGCGATGAAATAGCGGTCCCCGAAATGGGCTGTCGAAAAGCCTCCGAAGGAGGGAACGGAGCTGCCCACAAGAACCGATGCCTCGAGCCCCGCGGCGCCGGCGACCGTCCCGGCGAGGGCCGTCGTGGTCGTCTTCCCGTGTATTCCCGAGACGCCGAAGGATTCTGTCAGCGAGGAAATGTATCCGAGCGCTTCTGTGTAAACCATGACCGGCAGATTCCGCCTATCCGCTTCAATCAACTCCGGATTATCGGAACCGTAAGCCGCCGAATGTATAACCAGCTGAACCGATTGATCTATATTTTCCGGCCTGAATGATTCTTCATAAGGTATTCCAAGGCGCTGAAGGACTTCGTCGGTATAGAATTTTTCATCGATATCAGAACCGGTGACAACAGCGCCGCGCCTCTGCAGCAGTTCGGCGAAGGCAGCCATGCCGGTTCCCTTGATACCCACCAGATGCACTCTGAAGCCATTCAGTGAGGCGGGCAGCGTTTTCTTATCCATAAAAGAACTATACAGCTGATTCCCCGTTATGGCAATTGGAGGTATACTGGTTCCATGAGCAGCCGATCCATATACCGGACAATTATCAGCGAGGAGAAAATTTACCCGTCGCGATTCAAATCACTTTTATACTCGCTGGTGCGGATTTTATTGCGCATATCCGACAATTTTTTCCACGACAGCTGCCTTATCCGCGCCTCAGGACTGGCTTTCAACAGCCTGCTGGCTCTGGTTCCTCTCTCGGCGGTCCTCTTCGCTTTCGGAGGTTTCAACAGCGTCGGCGGGGAACTGTACGATTTTCTGGTGGAAGTTCTCCTCCCCTCGAGCCTCAATCAGATTCTCGACGAACTGAGCGGCTTTACGGAAAACTCGACGAAACTGGGAACCTACGGGCTGGTTTTCTTTCTCATAACCATCCTTTTCCTCATGAACAATATCGAAAACAATCTCAATGCCATCTGGCATTGCAAACGGAAGAGAAGCTTTTTTCAGCAATTTACCATCTACACGACCGTCATCGTTTTCACATCACTGCTGATCGGTGGAAATTTTTCTCTGTCGGGAGATCTTCTGGCTATCCTGCCCGATTACAGCGATGCCCTGAAAGAGCCCTTTATCGTCACAACACTCTACAGGCTGTCCTCTATTCTCTTTATCACGACGACTTTTCTCCTCCTGATACTGCTCATTCCCTCTACAAAGGTCTCCTTTCTGAGCGCTCTGACCGGGGGCCTGACCGGGGCTCTCATCTGGGAGCTGGCCAAATGGGGATTTAAAACATGGGCCGGTTATTCGGTCCGCAATTCGGTCATTTACGGCTCTCTTTTCCTCATTCCCCTTCTCCTTATCTGGCTATACGTCGTCTGGCTTATCATTATGATCGCCATGGAAACGGCCTACGTCCATCAGCACAGAAAAGAAAAACACATCCGCTACCGGAAAGAGATGAAAACCAGTGAGGTCTTCAACCTGAAACTCGATCTTTATCTGGCCGTAGCCCGGGCTTACCTCAACGGCGAGGGGGGGATCGATGATGAAAGGCTATCGTCATCCCTCGGGCTTGGCGAAGAGGAGATCCGGAGCGGAGCGGCAGTCCTTCTCAACGAAGAACTGATTCTGAGAACTGAGGAGGGCCTGTATGTGCCTTCTCTACCCCCGGATAGGATGGAGGTATCCCGCCTCTACAGCCGGCTTTCCGGAATTGATGAAAACGACAGTGAAAGCCTGACTGCCTACAGGGTCGGCGGAGAAAAAGAGCTGGCAAACCGGAAGGTTTCCGATCTCATTGATGAAAAGAGGAGCGACACCTCTGTCTGAACTGGAACCGATAGGAGCTGTTTTCACCCCGTTGCTCCAGGCGCAAAAGACAATCATAGACAGGGGGCTATACGCAAACTGGATCTCCGGAGCTTCCATTCTCGATCCGACAGCGGGTAGCGGCCACTTTATCGAAGCATTTATCAAAACAGCCCGGGAAAGAGGGGACCGGCTGTCCGGCAAGAGACTGGCCCGTCTCTGCGCGGTCGAAATGCAGCCGCGCTTTATCGATGACTTTCATCTGAGAATCGAAAAGGAATACTCGATCAGCTTCCCCCGCGACAGGTTTATGGAAGGAGATTATCTCTTTACGCATCTGACGGAAGAATTTGATTTTCTCCTGGGAAATCCGCCCTGGCTGAATTTCTGCGACCTCGAGGAAACCTATAAAGAAAAGCTGAAACCCCGCTTCATTCAATCGGGTCTGACCGGAAATAAAAAGGATCTTCTTCTGGGGAGCTCCCGTATAGACCTGGCCGCCCTGATTGTCACCGAAGCCATAAAAAAAAATCTGAAGAACAGAGGAAAAGCCTTTTTTTATCTCCCTCTATCCCTCTTTCTCGGAGAAGGAGCCCATAAGCCCTTCAGGATTTTGCTGGACAACGGATTGTTTTCATTGGATACGATCGATGATTTCCGAGATCTGCCCCTTTTTCCCGGCGTTTCGACCCGATACGGATTCGCAGCATTCACAAAAGGTCTCAGGACTGACTACCCTGTTCCCTACCGGATCTTTACACCGGAAGGAACCTGTGTAAACTGGCAAGCCTCACCGCTCGACGGCACGGGATCCCCCCTGCTGGCAGGCCCCCGGAATAAAAAGACCGAGATCCCCCGCATCACCATATCCCCCCTGTCAAAACCGCGACAGGGGCTCAATACCTGCGGAGCGAACAGTATCTTTATTTTCGACAGAATTACCGGATATGAGGGAAATATCCTGACATTGAGAAACAAGGAGGGCGAGGCATCACTTCCCTCTTCTCTGATCTACCCGCTGATCGGATCAGGTCAGTTCTCAGTCAACGGGGAACACAGGTATGTTTTCCTGCCCTATAACAGAAACGGAAAAGTCCTCACTCCCGATGAACTTTCCCAATACCCGGATGCGGAGAATTATCTGAAAGGACATCAGAAACGGCTGGAACAGCGCAAGGGGGTGCTGATCGGAAGCGCCATAAAAAAAGGTCTCTGGTGGTCTCTTCTGGGGGTCGGTCCCTACTCCTTCGCCCCCTGGAAGGTTGTCTGGGAAGCCTATGGGAAAAAAGAATTCCGGCCGCAGCTGTTCTCCGCCGAAGAAGGGCAGCCCTGGCAGCCCAATCAGGCCCTACAGGCCTTTTTATCCTTTCAGGACGAAGATGAAGCGAGGCGGGTCATGACAGAACTCGAAAACCCTCTCATAGAGGAAATATTGAAGATGCAGGGTATGGAAGGAACCTGCAACTGGGCCCAACCGGGCAAAATGATGAGGTTTTTTTCTCTCAGAGACGGAAACTGAAATTGATTCCGTTCATCCAGATATATTTCGATTCATCGGGAGTAATAACCGAGTACGCTCCGAAATGAAGACCCGCGCTGAAGTGGTCAAGCTGGAGTTTTGCCTCGATCCTGAAATCGAAAAGGTTGAGCGTGTTCATTTCCGGAAAAAAAAGCAGATTCATATCGATTCCAAGAATAAACCGCTTCAGAGACTCTCTGCTGCGGAACAGATAGAGGAGCGGCCCCTCGAGATTCACCCCCATATTAAATCCGTTAAGCCACCCTTTCCCGAGAGTGTAGAAATCATAAGCCCCGGCGAAATACCCTCTGTATCCGGCACCGATTTTTAAAACCGTTTTGCTGTCCACCTCTTCCTTGAAAAAAGTCCGGAAAGTAAAAAGGACATCGACAATATGAAGCATGGTATCCCCGAAGTCGCTCTGGTCTGAATTAAAAAGCAAGAGAGAATATCCTCCGGAAACACCTATGATGCGGTTCCAGCTTTTAAAATAATAGTTGATGTCAGAAAAAAAGCTTCCGGAATAGGAACCCGATGAGGGGAGAACTTCGCCACTCTCTCCGATATCCCAGGGGTATATAAAACCCGGAAATAAACCGAATTCGAACCGGCTCCTGGTTTCCTCGGGCTGAATCAGGTCCTCTTCATCGTGAATGGAAAAATCCGGTTTCTCCAACTCATCATCTTCCGGAGGGACATCTTCCCCTGCTTCAGGTGTATTTATGCTGAAATCAGGACGCTCCGCTGTAAAAGGCTCTTGAGCCTGATCGCCATTCCTGCCGATTTCCTTTTCCATTCTGTAGAGTTCTCTGAGGGATAGCAGCAAATCGGAAGCCCTTTCGTTATCGGGCGCTAATGACAGAACTGTTTCAAGCAGACTAATGGCCTTTTCATAATTTCCCTGACCGAAATAATCCAGAGCCAGGTTTATCTGCGCTTCAAGCTCCTCATCGGAAACTGCTGAACCATTCTGAGCTGATAGACAGAGGTGAGACGAAATCAGGAAAACCAGAAAGAGAGCAGCCAGTTTATTTATCATTGAAGGAGGTCCCTGAGCCCGCGGCACCGGGGGAAATCAGGAAACAGACGGTTCCACATACCTCTATAATCGGGATAAGTCAGCTCTTTCTTCAGGATGGAATAAAAAGCATTCCGGCTGATATATTCCGCCCCGAGGCTCTCCATATGATCGGTATGCTCCTGGCTGTCGATCAACAAGAACCCCTGCTCCCTGAGGAAAAGGGTCAGAAAAATCAAGGCCGTCTTCGATCCGTTGGAGACCCGGGTAAACATGGACTCGCCGAAGAAGACGCGCCCCATGGAAACACCGTAGAGCCCGGCAACAAGATTCCCCTTATCCAGAACCTCGACGGAATGGGCCCACCCCAATTTATGGATTCGGCAATAAGCCTGAACCATCTCTTCGGTGATCCAGGTTCCTCTCTGTCCTCTCCGGACCGTTTCCCGGCAGGAGCGGATGACCTCTTCGAAATTCCTGTCCACTACGACCTGGTATTTCTCTTTGCGGATTTCCTTTTTCATGGACCGGGAAATCTTCAGCCTGTCGGTAAAAAGCACGAAACGCGGATCGGGGCTCCACCACAGAATATCCTGTCCCTCGCTGAACCAGGGAAATATCCCCTGGCGGTACGCCGAAAGCAGTACACCGGGGCTGAGGTTCCCCCCGAAAGCGACGACGCCCTCTCCGGTAGCCTCTTCCACCGAAGGGAAAACAATGTGCTCATCTTCTTCGAGCCAGGGAAAACTCAAGTGAGCTTCCGCCTGGAGATAAGAATTTTCACATCGTTATCGACGATTTCCGCCACGGCGTTGCCGCCTTCGGAAAGATCGCCGAAGAGAACCTGATCCACGAATATGGTCTTGATTTTATCCTCCACGAGGCGGGCGATATTTCTGGCTCCGAATTCGGGGGAGTACCCCTCTCTCGCCAGCCAGCTGACACACTCGTCACTCACATTGAGAGTCACGTTTTTCGCCGTCAGCATATGCCGGAAATGACTGATTTCCTTTATGACGATCTTCTCAACGATCTTCTGATCGAGCCGGTCGAACAGGACGACTTTATCGAGCCGGTTGCGGAATTCCGGCGTAAATGTTCTCTCGATGGCTTTCTCCATGGATCCGACCTGAACCATATTGTCGCCGAACCCGATTATGGCTTTTCCCAGTTCTCCCGCTCCTGCATTGGAAGTCATGATTATGATGACATTGCGGAAGTCGGCTTTGCGGCCCATATTATCGGTAACGGTCGCATAGTCCATCATCTGAAGAAGTATATTGAATACGTCCCGGTGTGCCTTTTCGATCTCATCGAGGAGCAGCACGGCATGAGGCGTTTTTCTTATGGCATCGGTGAGAAGACCGCCCTCTTCAAACCCCACATACCCGGGAGGCGAGCCGATCAGACGGGAGACCGTATGCTTCTCCTGATACTCACTCATATCGAAGCGGTGAAGTGTTATACCCATTTCATCGGCCAGCGTTCTGGCCAATTCGGTTTTTCCGACTCCCGTGGGTCCGACAAAAAGAAATGAAGCGATGGGTTTGTCGGGATTGCGGAAGCCCGCGCGGGACCTCTTGACCGCTTCTACAACGGCGCTGACAGCTCTGTTCTGCCCGAAAATCTGTTTCCGGAGAATCGTCTCCAGGCTTTTTAGTTTTTCCGTTTCGCTCACGGAAACGCTTTTCTCGGGAATACCGGCGATTTTGGAAACAACCAGTTCGATATCCTTTTCCGAGACTTCGGGGATCAGAGTATCGCCGTTCTTTTCGCAGAACAGCCTCTTCCAGGCTCCGGCTTCGTCAATGACATCTATGGCCTTATCGGGAAGTTTGCGCTCATTGATATACTGAGCGGACAGGTCTACGGCGGACTGCAGGGCCTCGTCGCTGTACATAACGCCGTGATGCTGCTCGTATACGCTTCTGAGTCCTTTGAGAATCTGCAGCGTCTCATCGACCGTAGGCTCATTTATATCTATTTTCTGAAAACGGCGGACCAGGGCGTGATCCTTTTCAAAATGTTTCTTGTATTCATCAAATGTTGTGGAACCTATACATTTTAACGTCCCCCGGACCAGAGCGGGCTTAAGAAGATTGGAGGCATCCATCGCCCCGCCGGAGACGGCCCCGGCGCCGATGATGGTGTGGATCTCATCGATAAAGAGAATAGCCTTCTCCCTATCCTCCAGTTCTCCGAGAACCAGTTTCATCCGCTCTTCGAAATCACCCCGGAATTTGGTTCCGGCCAGGAGAGATCCCATATCCAGAGAAAAAATGGAATAGCCCTTCAAAGGACCGGGAACTTCACCCGCAACGATTCTCTGGGCCAGACCTTCTGTTACAGCGGTTTTCCCGACACCGGGATCCCCGACATGAACCGGATTATTTTTCAGGCGCCTGGAAAGGACCTGAATCGTCCGCTCGATCTCTTCCTCCCGGCCGATCAGAGGCTCGAGTTTCCCCTCTTCGGCCAGAGCGGTCAGATTGGTGGTATATTTATCCAGGTTGGACTGTTTTTTCTTCGCGGAGCCTTTGCCGCCCCCGACGGATTTCATCTGGTCGCGGACAAATTCGTATTCCTCTTCATCATCCTCATCGGGCTCTTCCTCCTCCTCATCGATACGATGAGAGAGGAAATCGAGAAGTGTCAGTTTTTTCAATCCGGCTTTTTTCAGAAAGTAGGAGCCGTAACTCTCTTCCTGTTCGAGTATGGAGACGAGAAGGTCTCCGATCTCTATCGTATCCTTTCCCGCCGCTTCCATATGGATCATGGTCCTTTCGATGACAGACTGCAGACCTACAGTCTGGAAGGGATCGATATCCTTGACCTGGGGGATGTGTTTTTCGAAATAGATCTCCAGTTCCTCGATCAGCTCATCAGTGTCGATGCCGCACTGCTCCAGAATGATTTTTGATTTATCGAAATTCAGAGCCGTATAGAGGACGTGCTCCGCCGTAAAATACTCATGACTGCGGTTTTTAGCTTCATACCAGGCCGAGTTTATGACGGTCTGGACTTCTTCGCTTATATTCAATTACACTCTCTCCATAATGCACTTGAGGGGATACTCTCTCTCCTGCGCAGCCGCATGGACCTGGGCGATTTTAGTCGCCGCAATATCGTGAGTATAAAGACCGACAACGCCTTTACCCTTTTTATGCACATCCATCATAATTTTCGCCGCTTCTATCGGCGGTTTATGAAAAATAGAGACAAGGACCTCAACAACAAAATCAGTCGTGGTGTAGTCGTCGTTGAGAAGTATAACCCTGTACATGTCGGGTTCTTTTATCTCTTCTTTTATTTCCTCTTTCAGTTGACCGTCATACTGTTCAGACATATCCCTAATTTATACAATTTTTACACCATTATCAACAAAAGTAAGGGTTTTACAAAAAATAGGAGGTAGAGTATATTTATTATTGAACCATCTGATTTCGGGAGGATATTTTGAAAAGGAATCTCACTATCGCCATTTTTTTTCTCACAGCCATGAGTCTGAGCAGTCAGTATTTTTTTGACAATTTCTCCGACTCCCAGAAACTCGATGCAGCCCATGCCTATCTGATGGTCAGCGAACAGTTCGCCAAACTCGGAGATACCAGACAGGCGGCCAAATTCAGAGAAATGGCCCTGTTCATTTATCCGGAGCTTCTGATAATGGATAAAGAGAGGATTGAAGCTGCCGTTGAAGCGAATGCCCGGCCGGCACAACCTCGGACAGCCGGTCCCGACAGAAGCGGCATGATACGCTTTTATTTCTCCAAATTGCTGCGGAGCGTAACCACCGGCGATCTAGAAACTGCGGATTCGCTTATCGCCGAAAGACTTTACCTACCGGAATACGAGGGAGGGCTCACCAAGTCGCAGCTGGCTCCCATGGTTCGGGAAATAGCAGAAGACTACAATTTATCCACTTATTCTCCGTCAGATCTCTATAAGATCGAATCGATCCGTGTTGAAAAGATCGAAGAGGGCACGTACCTTCTCACGGTGGACGGAGCCGATGATGAATCGCTCTACCATACTGGAATTACCTTCTTCGGACGCGTTCAGACTTTCCGCTTCAGACAATTTGATACGGGTTGGAAGATTGATAAAATTACGGCTCTTTTCTAAAAGTTTCCACATATCCGCAGTAAGGAGGGAGCCATGGTGCAAACAGTGCGTGCCTGGCTCTCAGCCTTGAACAGTCCCGGCAGACCTTGAACCTCTTTTCATATACAGTGCAGCGGTTCGTATAGGTATCGAGAAAAGTGCAGGGACTATCGAAATCGATATAGATTACCCCGTCTTCACTCTGATTCTTTTCATAACAGCAGGCTCCGCAACCTTTGCAGATGGAATCCCATTCGCCCCGGTAACCCGTAAGGATTGACTTTAACAATAACCGGAGATTTTTATATTTCACTTTCAATCTTCCCCCGGCTACTGGATAGGTGGATAATAGCCGGATTCATCGCGTCCGCTTTTATTGACATAGAGCACTTCCAGCTCAACAGGGATATAGGCACGGCCGAAATCAGGATTGCTGTTAGAACTGTAACTGGCTGTGTAGATGGCACTGGGCGTGTATTCCATATCTTCCAGAAGAGGTCTGATTCCCCCGGGCCTGAACATATAGATGCTCTGACCTCCCGTCGCCCCGGCAAGGTATTCCAGCTCCCTGTTCCTTCTTCCCGGAACTGTATAAACAGTATTAAAGACAATATTATTGTTTTTGTAATAAGCGGCCAGATCGATGACATCGTAGCGGTCGAATGCACTGGCCGGCAGATCTCCCTGTGTGATAAAAAGGACAGATCTCCTGTCCCGTCCCGGAATCATCTGAGACGCAGCCAGCCGGATACCTGTATCGGCACTCCATAAAGGACTCCACTGCGATGTGGCTTCCTCTATGGCATCGGATATGGATCTGTCATTAAAGGAGCTAACGATGTAAGGGGTTTCTCCGATCGAAATGAGCGATTTCACACTCCCTGTTTCCGATGAATATATCTCTTTCAGCAGACCTGTAACGGAATCTCCATAAGGAGCCATCTGTTCAGAACCATCAACCAGTATGGTCAGGTAGGAGTCTGTTCCGCTGAAACCTTTAAATTCCAGAGAATAACCGTTAACGGGTCTGGATTTCTCCGTTATGATAAAATTCCCTTTATCGAGACCGACAACGGCCCTGCCGTCCCGTCTTTCAACGGAAAAGTCAACGATGATTTCGGGAAACCTGTCGGCATTGATCCTGTTTATCCTTACAAAAAGTCCGCCGTAAACAGAAGAGAGCTCTGTAAGGACGGCGATTCTGTTCGCATCGTAATCGGCTACCAGCAAATTGCCGTTTTCATCGAGCTCTCCGTCCATGGAACGCAGACTGTTTCCCGTCCTGTCAATCAAAAGGGAGAGATGCTCCATTGATCTGTCATAGCGGCGTATCAAAGGTCCATCGGCGATCAGCAGATCATTATTATAGAGACTCAAACCTTCCGGTCTGTCCAGTTTTCCCTCAACAAGAGTTTCCAGATAATTTCCGCTGTCGTCAAAAACATATATGGATCCGGCGACTGAATCGGCAGCATAAATTTTCTCATTATCAAGAACGATGCCCGTCAGCCATTGAAACCCCGGAAAACCATTAACTGTTTTCCCGATCTCAAGAACGAAATTCCCTTCAAAATCATATTTAACGATTTTTCTGTTACCGGCATCTGTGACATAAAAGTACTTTTTTTCATCGGAAGCTAGATACTGAGGGCCCAGGAGCTGCCCTTCCCCAATTCCCTTATCACCTATTTTCAATATCCGCGAACCGCCGGCACCGCAAAGAGAAACTGAATTTCCGGTAAACTCACTCAGAAGGAACCGCCCGTCTCGGAGGGGGAAAATATCAAAAGGATGGTCGTATCCCTCAAAGCCTCCGTCAAGGGTCTCTTTCAGAGCTCCGTTGGCATCGTAGTGAAGGACCTGATTCGTCGCGAAAGAGACAATAAACATTCCGCCCGAACCGTCTCTTGTGGGAACGGCCGCAGTCGGTCTATCGAAAAGAGTGAATCCCCCCAGCTGACTCTCCAGCTCCATATGAACAACCCATTTTTCTTCCTGCCGGGGCTGTATGGATAAAAGCTGCCGGTATTTGATCAGCTCGGAAAGATTGATAAGTGATGCTCCGGCTTCACCTGTGGAAATGATCTTTTCCCATTCGGCGAGCGCGGCATCCTCAAGACCCGACATATAGTAGCTCCGGCCCAACCAGGCCAGAATCACAGGGTTTTCCGGCTTGAGGGCTAAAGCCTTTTCGAGAGACTGAACAGCTTTATTGTAAAAACCGTTATTAAAAGCGATGACTCCCCACCTGAGATTATCTTCAGCCTCCACAGCTTTCATATCTATAGTCTGTCCATAGAGCGCCGCAGAGAGAACCGTCAGCAGGAATAATAATTTCACGACTTTCATAATTTTTGCCCCTCAGACCTTAAAAGCGGGATTCCACAGTTCGAAGATGATAGGCGATTTCCTCGTCATCTGGCCAGACTTCCTTCGCCCTTCGCAGGAACCGGATTGCTTCCACAATATTACCGTCCTTGTAGTAAGCCCAGCCCACCGAATCCAGATAAGCGCCATATTCGGGGTTCTGACGAAGAGCCTTGAGACAGAAATCGACAGCAGATCTGGTTGACTTGCCTTCCTCCGCCAGAATAAATCCATAGGAGTTAAGGCTGTTGGCATTGTCCGGCTCAAGTTCCATTGCTTTTTCCAGATAATCCAGAGCCTTGGAAAGATTTCCGCTGCCGTAACAGCAGTATGCAAGTGTCGAATAAATCTGGGCTGATTCAAAGCCCTCATCAATTACCTGCAGAATAAGATTGATTGCCTGATCATATCGCTCTGTAATGCTGTAAATATAACTGAGAACCATCGAGCTCTGAAAAACTCTCAGGATATGAATATCATAACGGATAACAAGATCGAAAAAACTCTCCGCTTCTTCAAAATTTCCGAGTTGGGTATGAGACAACCCGAGATAATACGCTGTTTCCGGATCTTCTTCATATACGGCATCTATGGCCAGAAGGGCTTTGACTGCGTCCTCGTAATCCCCGTTATGATAGAGATTCTTCCCTTTGTCTCTTCTGGATATCATATCACAATCCTCTTGAACTCAACCGTTTTATACATCTCATCGTCAAGGTGATTGACAGGTTGGAGAAAAACGGAGGAGATGGAAATATTTCCTTTCAGTATAGCAGAAGAATCCTCTCCTGACAGGTCTGAAGATTCAATTCCCCCCTTCCTGTCTCCGTCCGGAGCCATTATCCACACATTGTGATTTTTGCAAAAAGAATCGTAGAGAGCTTTAATACCGGGACTGTCTACTCCGTCATCATTGGTCAGTAGAATGGTCAACCGTCACCTCTCTTCAGGATATATGATTTTCACCCCCGCGGAAGGCTTGCAGATAAAATCCTCCGCCTTGAATCCGAATATTCTTTCATATTCTTCCAGGTGTTCTTCGTATGTACCGATTTTATCTTTCTCGATCAGAGTGACCGTACAGCCGCCGTATCCTTTGCCCGTAAGTCGGGATCCCAGGACACCCTGTGTTTCCTGGGCTCTTTTTACAAGCCAGTCGAGTTCGGGACATGAGACATCAAATTGATTCCGAAGGCTATCGTGAGACCGACTGAGCAGCCGCCCGCACATGACCATATCCTCCTGCTCGAGAAACCCTTTCATATCGAGAACTCTCTGATTCTCATCGAGGATATGCATAGAACGTCGCCTCGTATCTTCACTCACTCCATCAATGCTCAGACTGAGATCCTTTTTGGAAAAATCCCGGAGAGAGGATCCTGTTTTTTTGGATGATAAAGCATCAACAATCGTACGGAAGTCCTCGTAATAATCAATCTCATCATCTATTTCTATAAGAGATGGCGGTATTCTGGTATCGGTGATAAGAAAACAGTGCTCTATAAAATCCAGAGGAATGTATTCGTACTCAAGACTTCTGGTATCAAGAAACATGGCTTGACCTTCCCGGGCATAATAAGCGAGAAGAAAAGAAGATATACCGGTTTTCTGTCCCAGAAAGACAGATTCGGACTGTCTGGCAGCTTCAATAATCTGCACATCGGTCAATTCGAGTTCAAAGAGCTTTTTCAGAGCGACAGTCAGAGCTATGGCCATAGCCGATGAAGAAGCAAGACCTATTCCTTCGGGGATATCACCCCAGATAGTAATATCAACGCCTCTCAACACACAGCCGATACGAAGAAGAGAAGAAATGACACCCTTGGGATAATTGGCCCAGCGGTCCTCTCTTTTTTTCTTCAAATTCGAGATAGTCGTTTTTTTTCGTTCATCATAATTCACAGAATAAAAGCGGAGAGAATTATCATTTCTTCTGGAAACAGCGACCTTCACATATCTGTCGATGGCCACAGAAAGGACATACCCTTCTGAGAATTCCGTGTATTCCCCCAGCAAATTGATCTTTCCCGGAGCTGAAGTAATCACTTCCGGTTCAGAACCATATTCTTTTTTATGAAGGGAAACAATCTCATTCATAATCAAGCACCTGATGTTTAAGCTCTAATACACTATTCATCTTAAGTCTGAATCACCTTTTTATCAACAGAATTCCCTGAGAAGTAATACCCCACCGAGACTGAGTAAAACAGATCAGATCTTCAAGTCTCGGATAAAGTATATTCCATTTAAAAGATAATTGAAAGCACGCTAATTTGCACACAAACTCCGGTTCAACCGGAGTTTGCCGATGACGCGATCTTTAACGAACTCGTTCCTCGCTTCGCTGTGGTACGATTCTTCTTTGAGCGTCAATCCTTTC
>JAFGXR010000126.1 GCA_016936555.1 Spirochaetales bacterium
CTCACTTCAGGGCTGAATCTCTACGGCGATGAGGGCGATAAAGAGGAATTGAGGCGCAACACGCCGCTGAGCCGGGCTGTCGGTTATCTTCTGGGCAGCCATGAAAGCCCCATATCGGCAGAGGAACCCGCCTATTTTCGCCATCTGGAAGAGGCCTATTACTGGGAGCGGAACCGCCATTACGATCAGTCCGTTGACAAGTACCGCTTCCTTGTTTCGCAGTACAGCGGGGTGATGAAACCATCGGTTGAAGATACGATACTCCTCCATCTCTCCTTTTCCCATCTGATGAATGCCGAATACAGCGAGGCGGAGAGAATCGCCGATGATATCATCAACCGTTCCGGAAATATGGTTTTCCGCCTTACCGCCGACAGAATCAATACATTCATCTTCTCCCTCAGGAAAAAACAGCAGCAGCTCGCCCAGCTGGAGGAGAACTCTCTGGAACTGGGCCGGGAGCAGTATTTTTCCGTAAATTACAGAGAGGCGGTCGTCACTCTGACAACTTTTCTGGAAAAATACGATCCGGCTCTCGATGAAGAAACGGAAGCCCGGTATTTTCTGGCCCGGGCTTTGGAGGAGCTGGGCAACACGGAGGAGTCCATAAGCGAATATCAGAGGATACTGATTCTCTCCGGTGATCAGAATATCAGGATGGAAGCGGGGCGCCGCCTTCTCATGCTCGACTCATTCTACGATATATCCGACGAGGAAACGGAAACTCTGGCTAAAACGCTTGAAGGATATGAGGACCCCGAACTGAATGAGCTTATTGCGCCATTCAGGGAACTCTATATTGAAACGGCTCTCTCCCCGCCCCCATCCGCCTCTCCGGCTGAAGAAGGAGGCGGAACTGATATCGGGGAGGTTCCGCAGAGAACCGGAGAGATATATCTGACGACTGATCCCCCGGGAGCCGCGGTATCCATCAACGGAATAAGCTTCGGAATCAGCCCGCTCTTTATAACCTCACTGCCTGTGGGAGAGGTTATTGTAAAAGCGGAATACGAGAACCGGACGATCGAAAGCCCCGTTGAGGTGACGGACAGAATAATCCGGAAAGTAAATATCGATATTCCGGACCCGGCCGGGAAAAAGGCTTCTTCAAACGAAAAAATTCCCACAGGGGCTTTCATAGTCCGTTACGACCTAGAGGATGTTTCGATGGAGTTGAATTATAAGCCGGTCAACTACGCGTCCGGAGATCCGGTAACCCTGGAGACGGGAGAATATATCTTTATTATTTCCGGACGGGATGAAACGGACAGACTCTACTTCTGGGAAGGCATCATCACTGTAGAAGAGGAACAAACAACAGAGATATCCATTCCCGATTAAAAGTGAAGACTCGCTCCCAGGTTAGCGGTCATATGGAATCCCCAGTATTCTTCATTGGGAAAATATACAATCCCGGAGCCAGAAAAAAACTGAACTGCCACGGTTCGCCTTCTTTATTCCCCGGTCTGATTCTGAATACAGGTTCTATGCCGTAATACTGATCCGCATAAAAAAAGAGTATCCACGTCCTCCAGAGTGTTGAGGTTTCCCGAAGCGAGATGCCCTATGATCCCTGCCGCCCCCCGGAACCCGAAGGAGAAAATCCCTTTTGAGGGGATGGTATAACCCGACTGAATAAGCGCCGTGAACTGGAAGAGAGTGTCCACATAGACGCTTTCGCTCTGAGCCCATGCAGCCCCCAGAGCGATTCTGAAATCTAAAGGCAGCGAAAAGAGCTTCATGGAAGCCGCAAGTTCCGCGCCGGTTCCCACTTTTGAATACTCTCTGAAACGGGCCAGGGGGATGAAAGTCGATGATGAGACATCAATGGAACCGAAGACGAACCACGGATCTTTCGTTTCAGCAGCATCGATGGATTCGACCGGATTGTCGTCAGACACATCCGGACCGGCCGGATCTTCACCGCTGATTTCCTCTTCCGGTATTTTTTCAGGATAAATAAGAGGGTAAGCGTCAGCCTTATCGGCGAGATTTCTGACAACGAAGCTCCATTTGCCCGAGGCCCCGAGGCTTACATCTCCTGCCGATTGAGTCGTTCCGATAAGAGCTCCGTCCACCGTATGGATAAGGCGGGATTCAATCTGCAGCACTTCGTCATAGATATCAAAATCTGAAATGAGTATCAAAGGTATAAGGCGGTCCATAGCCCCTATGGTCCTGAGAATGGAGATGAAGTAAAGCCGTGCAGATAGTAAAAACCATCAGCAGAGATTGTTTATTCATTTACCGGCTTTCCTTATGGGACCACATCAAACCTGATAGTTCCAATAGAGATATTCGTGCCGTCGCTGACCTGATATGTGAACTCATCTATTCCGTAAAAGGAGGGACCGGGGACCTGATAGGTTACGGTTCCATCACCGTTATCGACTAATGTGCCGGTTCCTTCAAGCACGGCTCCCCCTGAGTCCGAACTGATTGTATAGCTGTACGAAGCACCCTCTTCACCTCCGGTTACGGAAAAGGAAAAGCTGTCATTATCCGCCGAAGTCACCGGATCGGAAGAATTGATGATTACAATGGGAGCTGAGGGAAGGAGAGTGTCTTTTTCGACCTGGTCCTGCCCTATTCCACTCTGGTTTTCCGCCAGATCGGTCAGACGGACCTGAAGGGTCAGGACACCGTCATTCAATTCCGATGTATCGAGGCCGGAAACAAGAGCTTCTCCCGAACCGTCCAGAACTCCGGTTCCCGTCAACAGGGAACCGCCACCCGAAGAATCCAGCTCATAGCTGTAGCCGAAACCCGGCTCACCGCCGCTCACAGCGAAGGAAAAAGCCATGTAATTTGAAGCGTTTACCGGATCGCTTATTATGTTGACCAGAGGAGAATCGGGCTGTATGGAGTCTATGGAGATATTGGTGACCGCCGTTCCTTCCGACAGATTCCCGGCCTCATCGGTAACCCGGATGTTAATTCCCGCATATGTTCCGTCGGCAGCGATATAACGGGGATTGGAATAGGGCAGCCAGGTGGAACCGTTATCGGTCGTGTATTCGAAAGTCAGTCCCAGATCGCCGGAGTAATCGCTTATAAGACCGAGTTCAAGGATCTCATTGGCGAAGGCATCTGAAGCGACCGGATCGCGGCTTAAAATTTCCCGGACCTCAAAGAGAGGGATATCCGGCCCGGCGCCGTCGCAAGTAAAGGAATCGCCCGATAAGGGATTCGTTCTGCCGAAGGTGCGGGAAGCGGAGTCGGCCGGAACTGTCAGGCTGACCGTTCCTTCGGTCATATTTATGAGATCAACGGTATAGACGCTGTCGCTTATCTTTTGAAAATGACTCAGCTCTCCTCCCGAAAGGGATAGCTCGCTTTCAAGCAGATCATTCTCATCCATTTCGAGGTCGAAAGTCATCGTGACAGTGACAACCGGATCGTTGGTTATAAGGGAAGAGGACGAAAAAAAATTCAAGGCTATCTGATTACTGTTATAAGTATAATCAAAGGTATCTGACAGGGTCAGATTGCCATTTCCCGCTATGTCAGAAGCGACATCCGAGGGAATATTGAGTATAACGAGCCCGTTGCTCCGGGGCGTGACATCAAAAGACCAGGTTGAACCTGTTCCGTCGATGTGATCGAGAGCGTCAGCCCGACAGGAGAATAGATGAACTGATAATCTGCATCGCCGTTTCTGAGGCCGCTTATTCCGGTTATCGTGCCGGCGGGAATGGAAAATCCCGCTGTGCCGCTGCACAGATCTGTCAGAGAAAAGTGCGAAGAATCACCGGAATGGGAAAATCCCCCTACGATGCAGTTCAATGCCTCCAGGTAGCCGATTGAGAGGTCCGGGACCTCCTCGGACCAGTAAATTGTGACAAAGGATACGCCAATTGTTGATTCCGAACCGTCTGAGAGAGTTGCCGTGATGACTCAGACAAGTCGGAAGGAACGGGATCGCTATCGGGAGCGATACGCGGATCGATGAGAAAATTGCTGCAGGATTGGAAGTTGGAGAAATAGAGGAATAATGATAATATCAATGAAAAAGTTATTTTTCTTTTCAATTCCACACCTTTCAGCTCATAAAAAATAATAATGATTCCTTATAGCGAATTCTATCAGGATAAGTCCGTATATGAACCTTATTCCGTTCTTCCGGCCGGGGTTATCTCCCGGCCTGTACCCGCAGCGATCAGAAGACTCATTAAAAAACTTCCTCAGCTAATTCTTCAGACTTTCAGAAGTTCATGCTGAGAAGACTGTCGACTTCTTCCTGGAGCGATGAAGATCGGCTGATAGCCCGGTTCATCGCTCCGCTGTCTTTCGTGGACAGATCGATACAGGCTTTGAGAAATTCAATCCTGTCATCATTTCTTCTGATATTCAGGTGATTGACAGTTATATATTTTTTTTTGACACCGATCTGATCTTTCAGACTGGAAAGCTTCCGGTTGAGATCGAAGAGACGGTTTTCAAGGTCAAATTTCTGCTGTCTGTTTTCTTCAATGCTTTTCTGAAGTTCATTTTTCATTTCGGGATCGGTAAGCACTGTGGAGAGCGTATAGAGATCGGTACCGGCAGAGATGACCGTATTCAGAAGAGAATCGATCCGGGCGATAAGGCTGTACACATTGGAAACATCGGATTCCAGTGTGTCGACAGCAGCACCATACTGGCTGTTCTCCTCATTGAGTGCGATGTTTCTCTCTTTGAGAAGATCGATTTCTCTCCCCGCCACATCCACGTCCATACAGTAAGGCTCAGTGACATCGCTTTCGATTATGGAACCGAAATTGTTACCATATATATGCATATAATTTCCGTTGAGATTCAGATCGTTTTTACCATAAATATTTTCCAAATTTGTCGATGAAGCGGATGTTAAATCCCGCATTATTTTCTTCACCATACCCGCTTTAGTTTCTTCGGGAAAAAGCCTGATTTCTGATAAAATCCCGCAATA
>JAFGXR010000127.1 GCA_016936555.1 Spirochaetales bacterium
AAATGAAATAAATGATTATCTTACAGATAGGAGCAGGAGGGAAGGTATGCTGGCACAAAGTCTGGAAGAATTGTATGAAGAAGGGCGCACCTCTGCTAAATTGGAGACTTTGATTAATCAGATCGATACAAAGTTCGGTATATGTGATGCCGATAAAGACCTTATCCGGTCTTGTGCAGAAGTCAGCATTATCGAAGACGCCCTGGATATCATTCTCTTTGCGTCCTCGGCAGAAGACGTTCTGAAACTATTCAGAAAAAAATAAAAAAGATAATTCACTGCGTCCGGGTGTCTTCCCCGAAATAAACCTCAACGATTGTTTTTAATGATATAACTTGAAGCACCGGCTTTTTTTCTCCTGTATACTCTTTTATGAGTCCTGACACGTATAAAAAACTTATTTCAGAAATCGAAGTCCTGCTTAAGGAAGGACGTATAAAATCAATACAGAAAGTTAATACAATTCTTGTCGAAACCTACTGGAATATAGGACGGAGGATAGTTGAACATGAACAGAATGGCAATGAAAAAGCTGAGTATGGTAGTCGGTTGCTAAAGGAGCTCTCCAGAGATTTGAGTCAGAAACTTGGTAAAGGCTTCAGTCGATCAAATTTGCAGTATATGAGACTTTTATTTCTCACTTATCCAAAATGCCAGACATTGTCTGGCATTTTGAGTTGGTCCCATTATACTGAGCTGTTAAGTATTTCAGATAACCTTGCACGTTCGTTTTATGAAAAGCAATGTATATATGAAAACTGGTCAGTTCGGGAATTAAAGCGCCAGAGGCAGAGCAGTCTTTTTGAAAGACTGGCTTTAAGCAAAGACAAATCGAAGGTTTTTGAATTATCACAGAAGGGACAAAGCTTTGAAGAGGCTCTAGATATAGTTAAAGACCCGTATGTTTTTGAATTTTTAGGACTTCCCGAGCTGAAAATATATTCCGAACAGGATTTTGAAAAGCGCCTGATCGATAACTTAAGCAGCTTTTTACTTGAGTTGGGAAAAGGCTTTGCCTTTATTGGAAATCAGTACCGAATTACCCTGAATAATACCCACTATTTTGTAGATCTTGTCTTTTATCACCGGATTCTTAAATGTTTTGTTCTTATCGATCTGAAACTGGGCAAGGTTAATCATAAAGATATCGGTCAGATGAATATGTATCTGAATTATTTTTCAGAAGAAGAAAACACCGACGGTGATAATCCTCCGATCGGGATCGTTCTGGCTGCTGATAAGGATAAAATACTGGTCGATTATGCTACGGGTTCCATTTCAAATCAATTATTCGTATCGAGATACCAATTATATATACCTGATAAAAAATCCCTTGCAGAAGAGTTGAAATCACTTTTGGAAAATGAAGTTCTGGATTAACTGCGGATTCACGGTCTGAAAGAATAGCATAACAATAAAATGATTTACTGTTCTTCCCCTCATTGCTATTATTATTGAATGTCACAGATCAAACGCTTAACAAAACTCTCCGGAACCGACTCCGGATTCTACATCCTGGCTCTCCATTCCTATATCGAGAGATATCTGAAAAACGATGCTCCCATAATTTACGATTATTGCGGAAAAGGGGAGTTCCCTGCCAATATGGATAATCTCCGCCGCTATGTCCGGCAGAACCGCGAGGGATATATCGAAAATCTGAATTGTATACAGCGTTTGAAAGATGAACACAGTATCACAAACAGAGTTCGCCACGAGTTCGGATCTGCCACACCCGGCGAAGCTTCAACCGCTACACACAACTTTGTACAATTCTGCCGCCTCACCGGCTGTGAAAGGGAAACTGATCTTCAGGAGCTGGAAAAATCCCTCGAACTCTGGTCCCGCCGTACGGGACGACAGGAAGAAATTGAAGAACTGAAGCGTCTGGAGTTTCAACTCTTTATGGCCAACAGAGAAAACAGAAAAATAACGGAGCAGATGGAAGAGTGGAAGAGTGCCAAAGAAGAATTGGAAATTCTCCAGCGGAATTACGAAATCAAATCACTCGAACTGGAAAATGCAGATGCCCGCAAAGAGACGCAAAGCGATAAAAACAAGAAGCTCCGTCAGGAAAAGTTCGAACTCTCCAGACAGCTCCGGGAAAAAGAAAAGCAGATGGAGGGATACGATTCCCTGGTGCAATACACAGAGAATCTCCGTCGCATGGTTCACTACACGCGAACCAGGATGGACTACGAGAGAACTATCATCCGCCTCTCTCCCGAACAGAGAGAAACCCTGGATCGAATTAACACCTCTGCTGATTTTCTGATCAAAGGACCGGCAGGAACTGGCAAAACCTTTCTGCTGCTCGAAGCCATGGGTAAAGCCATTAAGGAAAGATCGGAAAATATGCTTGAAAAAGGTCGTTTTCTCCTTCTTTCCTACACGAAAACTCTGGTGAAATACAACAAATACATTTCCATGGTTATGAAAATGGAGCCGGGAAGGGGAGATGAAATCCGTTCCGTCGATTCCTATATGAACAGTCTTCTGGTGGCAACCGGATTGAATCCTCTGGATTTCAATAACAAAAAGGATGTGAAGAAATTCTATAAAAATTATAATACGACGGATTTTTTAAGCGACAGGGAACTGGAAACTGAACTGGAGAACTTTATCTATTGGAATGGAGTTTCCCGGGAAGAATATATCGATCAGAAAATCAGCCGGAAGGGGATGAAAAAGCCTCTGAACACATCACAGCGGGAAATCCTATGGACAATAAAAGAGCAGATTGAAGCGGAGATGGACCGGACAGGTGTGTTCTCCAAAGGATACAGCCGTATCCTGATTGAACAGAACCTGACGGTGTCGGACATCGATACCTTTTTTGTCGATGAAGTACAGGACCTCTCTCCTCTGGAACTCAGAATCCTGAAAAAGTCAGCCCGTAAAGGTGTTATCATGGGAGGAGATCTCGGACAGAGCATTTACGGTCTTCAGTCTCCCTATGTCCGCTCCGGCATTGCTGTTCAGGGGCGGACATCCATCCTTAAAACCAATTTCCGCAGTACCGAATCCATCCACAGTCTGGCAGGGAAATTCCGGGGGAATGATGATGAAGGGGAGAGCTTTACATTCCGCGAAGGACCGCTGCCCGAACGGTTCACCGCAGACTGTACAGAAAATCTGAAAAAGGCTTTGAAACAGAGAATCTCTTTTCTGCTCGATGAATTGCAATACGACAGGGAGAATCTATTCATACTTGTTCCCAATAGAACGATCGGGAAAACTGTTGCCGATTATCTGGGTCGTGATTTCCCCTCAGTCTTTGTCGATGATAAAAACTTTGATTTTGAATCCTCAGAGGAGATCCGTATTTCGACGCTTCACTCGGCGAAAGGGCTCGATATGCCCGTCGTTCTGCTTTTCCTTCCCCGGCTGGATATTCCCAATAGATCTTCCTATGACGATGGAACAGTAACGACACTGGAGAGGAATCTCATCTATGTCAGCATGACCCGCGCTATGGATATGCTTAACATTTTTCTGAAAGAGGAGCCGGAAAATCCCGTTCTTGAAGACTTAAGCCGGGTTTTTGATAAGCTGGAGTGATAAACGGTAAACTAAAAAATGTTTTTAAAACAAAAAATATAATTGACTCTTCTTTGTTTCTATCTTATATTATTATTCAAGGATGATGCAATGAAATTGGAAAAGCTGCTAACCGACATCACTTTAACTCCTCTGGTCCCTAAAGAGAGCGGCGGAACGATAAAAATCCTCAAGGCTTCGGCTGTTACAGACGGAGTCATTGATGAGTCCCTTCTCGATTGTGGGAGCTTCAAAGGGAATAAAGACATCACTGAGTATTTTCTGAAGAAAGGGGACCTCCTGTTTCAGGCGAAAGGAAATAAATTCGAAGCCCTGTACATCGACAGGGATTATGAAAATCTGGTTACCAGTCAGATTTATTTCAATCTCCATGTTGATAAAAAGAAAGTGGAGCCCGAATACCTGTGCTGGTATCTGAACAGCAGGCTGGCTAAAAACCACTTTGATGCCAATTCCAGCGGATCGGTGGTAAAGGCGATCAATAAAGCCGTCCTTTTGAATCTGGATGTCGCTCTGCCGGAGAGCCTGGAAAAGCAGCGGCACATAGCGGAACTGGTTCGGGAATTCGATGGAGAAAAGAAAAACACACAGAGATATCTGGAACAGAAAGAGCTGCTGATTAATGAGAAGATAATCAGTCTCCTGGTACAGGATGGTGCAGATGAATAAAGCCGTACAGAATATAAAAGACAGCCTGAATATCAGTCATGATGCCCCATCAGCCGCTCTGATCACCTATCTTATTGTTCTCTATAAGATTCTTCTGGATTTTGAGGCGGAACGGGAATATCTGAGGGCTCCCCATCTAATCACTCAGTACCTGGATAAGCTGGATTTTGAAAAACTTGAAGACAGTCCGACAGTCGGAACCATGCTGGACCAGTTGAGCCCGCTTGAAGTAAACGTTTTTAAGGAGACTCTGGAAAAATACAGCCATACTGTTTCGCTGGAAAAGGCTCTGGGGTTGCTCTCAAAGATAGATTTTTCCAAGGATATTATCCGTGGGAATTACGATGTCCTGTTAGACCGGTTTCTGGATATACAGGAGCATCTGATTGATGATCTGGGTTCCTATTACGCCGTGAATACACCCCGGTCGGTCATCTCGATTCTGAAGGGAATTCTTGCCGTCAAAGAAGATGAGACCTGTCTCGATCCCTGCATCGGTTACGGAGATCTGGTCACCGCTGTGGGAGAAAGGGGAAAAAGCATCAGCGGACAGGACAGCAATGCTCTGCTGGCTGCCATAGCCAAAAACAACACGATTGTTGCCGGGAAAGAAAGTTTTATCAAAAAAGGTGACTCAGTATCCTCCGGTTTTGAGTTTGATCCCTGTGATGTTGTGGTCGGGCATTATCATTTCGATTTCCGGTTCGATAGCGATCCCGGAAATATACCTGAATATATGGAGTGGGGAATTCCATCGCGGAGCGGGAGCGATTTCTACTTTATCTCCCTTATACTCCATTACATGAAAAAGAGAGGGGCGACAATCGTACCCGAAGGCCTGCTGTTCCGGAGCGGAAAAGAAGGGGAGATCAGAAGGAATATGATAGAACGGGATAACCTGATCGATTGCGTTATTTCGCTTCCGCCGGGGCTCTTTAAGCTGTCAGGAGTTGCCGCCAGTCTATTGATTTTCAACAGAGAAAAAAAAGATAGAAAGATCCTGATGATAGACGGCCGTGAGTTCTATAAAAAGATACGGGGTGGGGCCCTTATTGACGAAGAAGGTATCAATAGGATAATTGAGATTTATCGTCAGCGGAAAGATATCCGCAATAATTCTCAGCGCCTGATAACCGAAAAGGATCTGAAAGAATCCGGCTATGTTCTATCGGTTAACCGGTATGTCACGCCGGTGACGGATCCGGAACCGGCAAACCTGGAAGGCCTTGAAAAGTCTGTCATAGAGCTGGAACAGGCTGCAGGCCGGTACCGGAAATCAGTCAATGAGAAATTGAAACGTCTTTAAATTGTAATTATTAGAGTTAAGTCATCTCCTTACCTCTAGTTGTTGGTGTAACAGCTTTTCGGGATAGCTGTATCCTCAGGGATTGAAGATCCTGTTCCGGTATAGGCAGAGCCTGTCCATAGAGGCTCTGTCTCTGCCGGTTTTACTTATCAGACCGGAGGAAACGTTTATGGAAAAAATAATCCATGAAATAAATCTGATGCTCGATGACCTGGCGAGAGTTCTTATCAGAATCATTTTGGATCTGGCTTTAATGTATGCACGATTAAGGGTCATGTGGAGTTCCCGGAATATGCTTATGAGATACAGGAAAAAAGGTGTTCTGGTTGAATGGTCCGAACAGCGGAATCTCTATGGAGCCTTTTTTATTGATGAACCTGAAATCTGTGAATACGGCGAAGATCCCATAGATGCGCTGCTCTGTTTTCTTTCAAAACATCAGGAGTATCTTAGTTCGGGGGAGAATAATTAATGCTTACAAATGAACAGGAACAGAGTGTTAAAGCATCCTGAAAATCGTGAAAATAAAAGACAAAAGGAGAACTCATGAGCGATATTCTGATTGAGAGTTTTCAGCCGGCCCGGATCAATTCTGTCGATGACTATCGCCGGTTCCGCCATACGCTGAATCTTATCAAAAGACAATCATCTGCCATTCCGGCATCGGATAAGGAGGCCGAAAACCGGCTTATGAAAACCTTAGGATACGCGAAGCCCGATAAGTTCAGAAATCACCGCAGAGAATGGGACAGGCTGGAGAGACGGATTCCCCTTAAGTACTTTAACAAGATCGGGATCGATCGCAAGGTTCTTCAATTTACGCTGGAACTGGATGCAGAAGAATTTGAACAGGCCTGTTCTGTTCAAACCTACCCTGAAACCGCTGTGATGAAACTTATCCCGGCTGTGTATAAGAAAATTGTTTTTAATAAAGGGACCGATGAAATCCAGGCGATTGAACAGCTGAAAGAGATTGCCGTTGAAACCGGACGGACCTGTCTTATCTCATTTCCGGAACTCAAGAGCATATCAATCAGACCGGACGGGACAGTCGCATATATTTTCTACCCTCCGGAACTTGATATTGGAGAAAGCTGGATCACAGTAAAAAGGGATGGGCGAACGACAGGGGTTTCGAAGCTCAGGTAGACGAATAAAGGCAGTTAAGGAAGATAACAATTGAAAATACACAACAGCGATCGCGATGATAAAATAATAAGTAAGTATCCGGACCTCTTTCCCCTGACAATACTGATCCGCGACAATCCTTTCAGGGAAGAGAAAGAGTATCACCAAAGAATCGTCGATTTCATATGCGGTGACGGCTGGATGGAACTGATCGATAAAGCCTGCGAAGAACTGTCCCGGATACCCGGGACAACAGTATTACTGGTCAAAGAGATTTTTGGAAAGCTTCAATTCTCCCTTTCGGGACCGAAGGAAGCTCAGGATATCGCATTGCGTACAGAAAGAGAGGCCTGCACAGTATGTGAGCGCTGCGGCACATCCAAAGAAGACCGAATAACTGTTATAGAGGGAATAGCCTGCGGATACTGCGATGAATGTCTTGAAAAAGCCAGGGCTGCATGGCAATATCCTCCCCGCTTTGAACTTTTCACCGGGAAAGAGGATTTCCCGACAGTAGATGACCCCGCATACTTTTGCTATACCTATAAATTTTTTATTCAGGGAGAATTCCATATTGATGATTGTAAGGATTATCGATTCGCTGCGATAGATAATCAGGATGTTGAGCTGATTGAGGATCTGCTTAAGATGACGAATAGGGAAAACTTTTCTTGCGAAAAGTTTTCAATGACAAAAGAACAGGTTCTCCTTTTTATCGGGCATCTTGATGAGCGCATTGATCTGATCAGGAAGAATGGATTTTCCAATTATCAGAGTGACGATGAGATGAATGTAAAGCGAAACTGGCTTCTCGTGGAGAAAAAAACTGAAATCGTAAACATGCTCGCAAACCTCAGGGAATGGCTGGAGGATGCTCTCAGTGAAACGGACGTAATTACAATCACTGATCTTTATGTTTAGGATGTATCACTTTTGACTTAAAAAATCTAAATGATACCGATCCGGAAGTTTTCAAACTTCTCGGCCGTTACACAGCAGGGCTGCTCAGGTTCCGAAGTCTGGAGATAAATGAAATAAATGATTATCTTACAGATTATTAATGATTTTAAATCAGCAACTATTTTTACCTTGTGTTTCTAACCATGAACCCGAACAAACATAGAGCCAATATTATTAATCCGTGCAATTTCAGAACTATTTTGACAATATACACATATATGTGTATATTGAGGAGAGAATCATTGAAGGCTATCAAATGCCCTTAAGCGGTAAGAAAATGATTCAGTTGTACAAAAAAAATGGTTGGAATGTAATCCGCCAGACCGGCAGCCATGTTCAGTTGCGAAAAGGTTCCAGACACCAGACAATTCCGAATCATACCGGAGATCTTGGTAAAGGTTTGGAACAGAGATTGCTGAAGGAGATCTAAAGTGGAATATCATTTCGAAATATTCGAAGAAGAAGATGGCGGTTTCTGGGCGGAGAGTGTCGAACTCAAAGGATGTCTATCCGATGGTAAAACGCTCACAGAGTTAAAATCCCGCCTGGAAGATGCCCTGAACCTCTATCTGAATGAACCGCCCGGCTCCAGTCAGGTTTTCCCCCTCCCAGATAAAAAACTCGACAGCGAGGAGAAATACATTCGGATTCCTGTCAAACCGAACATTGCCTTTGCCTTGCTGGTCCGCCACTACCGGCTTTCCCGCAATTTAACTCTGGAACAGGCTCAGAAAACAATCGGACTGAAAAACAGGAACAGCTATGTCCGCCTGGAAACACCGGGAAACCCCACAATCGAATCCATCAGCCTGGTAAAAAAAGCCTTCCCCGAAATAAACCTCAACGATTGTTTTTATTGATATAACTTTAAGCATCAGCTTTTTTTCCCTTGTATTGTTATACATGAACCCCCGAACCCGTCAGTTCTACGACGAAGCCTTTGCCGAAGTCTTCAAACTTCTCGGCCGTTACATAGCAGGCCTGCTCAGGTTCCGAAGTCTGGAAATAAATGAAATAAATGATTATCTTACAGATAGGAGCAGGAGGGAAGGTATGCTGGCACAAAGT
>JAFGXR010000022.1 GCA_016936555.1 Spirochaetales bacterium
CGTGAAGGGAATGCATATAGCCTATTTCGAAGATCCGGTTTATGAAATGGGCGAAGTGGAGCTTCTCTCCGGAGACCGCCTCCTCATATACTCCGATGCCGTTGTGGAGATGGAAAACAGCGAAGGAAGGAGAAACAGCCGGGAGGTGTTCGAAGGGCTGCTGGAAGAGAGCCGGGGGAACTGTTCGAAATTCTTCTACACCCTGATCCGGGAACTGGAAAAAATAAACGGTTCCTTTCCCCTCGATGACGATACGACTCTTATCCAGCTGGAATACCGCAAACCGACCCGTTTCAACTTCTCCTTCAACCATATCGATGAATGGGACAGCCATCTGGACGATCTGAAAAAGCTGATGAACAGTTATGATTTCGGAATTGACGAAAGGGAGAAAACGGCCATCGCCGTCACGGAGCTCGCCATCAATGCCTTTACTCACGGCAACCGCTCGAACAGCGATCTGGAGGTTACCGTGCGGGGAACCGTAGACTGCGGCTCTGTTGTTCTCTCCATAGCTGATCAGGGGGAAGGATTCATCCGCAGCGCCGTAAGAGATCCCGTTTCCCATATCGAGGAGATTATGGCCAGAGATATTGAAAAGGAGTACACCCATGGAAGGGGCTTGAAGATCGCCGATGACTTTCTCAGTGAGATTATCCGGAATAAAAAGGGCAATGAAGTGACGGCTTTGCAGGAAAAGAAGAGAAGGGAGATTATAACCATTGAAAAAATTTCCCGATAATGCCGCGGAATTTGCAAAAAACACGGACTGTTACCCATAATTATAGAAGTGGAGGTTTGAGAATGAATCGAACAATCGTATTGAACTGGCAGGAACACGACGCCGATCCCGCCGCGCTGCATAGAGACAGAGAAATCTTTAATGCAAAGGATCAGAAAGAAGCCTATCTGTATCACATTGAACACAGCGATGTGGATTCCTATATCATAAACTGCACCTCCCTCAACATTGTTGATGTCAAGTCCATCATACGCCACATCCAGTACCTCAATGCCATCATCACCATAATTCTCTATAAGGCTGAATACGGGGTCTTTGAACAGCTGCTCCGGGGGGGAACGGTTTTTATCGCCTCGGACCTCGATGAAGCGGCGTCCCATTTGAGGGCCACAGATAAAAAGATCCGGTCCACCAACCGCATCCAGTGGCCCCTTCACGCTGAATTCTGGACGCCTTCCACAACGGAAAAGAAAAGAGAGCGCGTCATGGTCACCTCCATTTCCTCGAGAGGATGTTTTCTGAGAACAGAAGATCGGCAAAACAGATCGGAAGGCGACCATCTCTCCATTCTCTTTCATTTCAGAAACTTTGATTTTCTGGCGGAGGGTTCTATCGTCAGAATAAACAGAGGCGGGGAAAACGGGACATCGGGCCTGGCTGTGTCGTTCAAGGAAGTCTCCCCTCAGACCGAACGGTATATTCAGGAAATAATCGATGAGAAGATTCTGTCTGAAATTATGGAAATGATAAAATAAAAGAGTCTTTGGAGTAGAAAACTGAAAAACAGCATCAGGGAAACGGGAAAACTGCACGATTTTATATCCAGCCTCAATAAATACACGGAAGAGTATTCGCGGATTCTCACCAGCATATCTCTCAATCTGCCCAGGATTGAAACCCAGATCGACGACAATATTCTCGAAGCGCGGGAACTTCTCAATTTTATCTTTTCTTCCGATGCGAACAGGTCGAGTTACGGGATAAAGCATGAACTGGATGCCTTTCATACACAGCTGAACGATGCTCTGACCTCTCTGAAAGAAACGGAAAATTCCGACAGCAGAGTCTTTGATGAGCTTAAGGAAACCATCGAGATCTCCAACAACGCCGTCAGGAGGATCGAGGATATTTACAATATTTCGGAAGACCTGAAAGTCTTCGCCATCAACTCCATAGTGTACTCCCAGAAAGAGGGAACCAGGGGGAAGGGGTATCAGATCATTTCAAGCCGCTTTATCAGCCTTTCCGAGGAAATCGCCAAGGGAACGGACATCATAAACGGCATCGGGAAAAAAATGAACCGCCTCATCGGCACCTTCCTGACGGAAATTGATGAGTACGAGGAATTCAATCACAAGCACATTCATTCCGTATCAAAAGATTCCCAGAAACTGATGGAGGTATCGGGCAACAGCGTGGAAAATTTCTCCATGATCCTGGGAGACCTCCTTTCCCGCATTGAGAACATAAAAAAACCGACCTATAACATTATGATCCAGCTCCAGACCCAGGATATCATACAGCAGCAGATGGACCACCTGTCGGAGGTCCTGGAGAAGACCGTACAGATAACCGAAGAAAAAGCCCACCTGCTCAATTCCGATCATGAGGCACTTCAGGACAGGCGCAGGCTCGATGAATTCAAGAATATCAACACCCTGCTGATCTTTCTCCTGAATACGACGGAAAAGCAGATGAAGAGGATAAACTCTGACCTCCTCTCCATGCTGGACCACCTCGAAGTTGAATTCCGGAAGATAAACGAGCTGATCCGCGATGTGGACTCCGACAAGGAGATGATCGGCTCCCTCGTTAAGAATGAGCAGGGACGGTACAGCGAAGCGACGGTCATCCATATCATTTTCCAGGCTCCTAAAAACACCATCCGGGACATCATTACCAATCTGGAAAAGAGCCGCCAGCGCAAGAAGGAGATACTCACCCGGTTCAGGGGAATATACGAACTGGTTCTGTCGGAACGGACTGTCACATCGGAGTTCATACCTGTTATCGAGTCGATCAACAATCTTCTTCTCCTGGCCAGGATCGAACAGGCGAGAAACAATCTCGATGTGTCCGGCGACCTCGCAGGGAGTGATGTCTTTTCCGATACGGCCTTTTCCGACCTGGAAAGCATCATCGGCGATATGGATGAATCGGGAGACCGGATCAGCGAAAAACTGGAATCGGTCAACTCCATATTCGAGAACCAGAAAGATGAGTACATACGGATGGAGGAAGAACTGGTGGAATCTTCTTCCATTATTGAAACGACGGAACAGCTCTTCACGGAAAATTTTAGCTCTGTCATGAAAATAACCGATTCCCTTTCGACGGAGGTACGGCAGTATTCGGTTCTCTTCTCCCGGCTGAGGGAACTCCACGAAGTCATGGACAGCAAGATTTCCGTCTGTGAGGAATTGCTGACAGCCGTACATGCCAATCTGGAACCCTACGGCGGACCGCTCAATATAAACGAGTGTATTTTTAAAGACACGACCATACAGGATATTCTGGAGAATCTGACTGTCGATGAAGAGCGGGTCACCATTGCCGGAGAGTATTCGGAGCTTGATATTGAAAAGTCGACCGGAAGCAACATAACTCTCTTTTAGGAGGAGCCATGAATGTATTAACTGTAGAAAAGGAGCTGAAGATCCGCAATGCCGCGGCTCTGTGGAAACAGGTGAAGGAAACGGAGGACCCGCTGGAGATCGATTGCTCCGCTCTGGAAAAAATCGACGGGGCGGGCATGCAGCTGCTTCTCTATCTGGTTCATCAGGAATACAAATTGATAGGCCTTAAGGACGAACTGATCGAAATGATCGATAATAAAGGATATAGAATCATAGGAGATAAAACATGAAAACCATATTTGCCGTTGACGACTCTCCCACAGCCAGAGCATCGATTGAATACACCCTTTCCAAAGCGGGCTTTCAGGTTGTCCTGGCGGAAGATGGTGTCAAAGCGCTGGAGAAGATTCCCTCGACACCGCAGATTGACGTCTTTCTCTTCGATGTCAACATGCCGAACATGGACGGGATTACCCTGATCAAGGAAGTGAGAAAGCTGGGAGACCACAAGTTTACCCCTATCCTCTTTCTCACCACCGAATCCCAGGAATCGAAAAAAATGGAAGGGAAAGCGGCCGGGGCCAGCGGATGGGTGGTCAAGCCCTTTGATCCGGAACAGCTTATCGCTGTCATATCCAGGTTTGCCGGGGAGTAAATACGTATGGACAATATGCTGCATGACATTTTTATCCAGGAAGCTGAAGAAAATCTCGAAATACTGGAAAACCTGATCATCACCCTCGAGGAGACTCCCGATGACAGCGATACCATAAACGAAGCCTTCAGAGCCATCCACTCCCTGAAAGGGGGAGCGGGACTGGCCGGTTTTTCCAGCATAAAAGACTTTGCGCATATTGTTGAAGATCTCTTTGAAAATATCCGGAACGGTTCGCTTTCCATTACGGAAGACCTTATTTCGGTCATTCTGAACGCCATGGATATCCTCAAATTGATGATAGCCAATATAAAAGAAGGCCTGGACGCCGATGAAGGTGTCGAGACCGAAGGAACCGAAAAGGAAATCAGAGCCATTCTGGGCAGTATGAACGAAAATCCCGGCAGCAGGGAGGAAGAGAAGAAAGAGGACAAGAAGGGGAAAAGGCTTTTTTACCTCTCTCTGGAATACGGCAAAGATCTTTTTCTCACGGGGATCGATCCCCTGATGTTTCTCAGCGACCTTGCCTCCCGGGGCACGATTCTGGCGGCTGAAGCCTTTTTCGAAGACGTGCCGGAACCCGATGAATTCGATCCCGAAAGCATGTATCTCCAATGGAAGATTTTCTATGAAACGGAAATGAATGAAAAAGAACTGACCGATATTTTCTGTTTTGTCATAGATGAATCCAATCTGGCCTTTACCGATCTGACAGCCCTGAAAGAGAAAGGTGAATCCATGGACCGGTACACGGTCCGCAACATGGGAGCCGATGAACTGGAGTTCCGGAAAGCGCCGGCGGAAGCGTCCGCCGTTGACGAAAGCGGGACTGCCGGATCGGCTGACAGGAGAAAGGGCGACAGGCGAACCGGAGAGATTTCCGATGAAGATGTCCCGATGGACAGAAGACAGGGAGACAGAAGGAAGACGGACCGCCGCAAAGTCGGAACGGTCGATTCCTATATCCGCGTGCCCACCGACAAACTGGAAAAAATCTTTAATACGGTAAGCGAACTCCTCATATCCCAGGCCCGCCTGAATATGCTGACGGAGGAGCACGAAGACATCCTTCCCGACAGTTTTTCCACCGTAACCGATTCCCTTAAAAACATCACCCAGATTCTTCAGGAACAGGTCACTTCTCTGAGAATGATGAATCTGGGCAGCACTTTCGACCGCTTCAAACGGGTCGTCCGCGATATGGCCTCGGAAAGAGGCAAAAAAATCCGCCTGAACCTGAGCGGCCAGGATACGGAGCTGGACAAGAACATGATCGAAAAACTGAACGATCCGCTTAAGCACCTGGTCCGCAACTGTATCGATCACGGCATAGAAACCACCGAAGAGAGGCTGAAACTCGGCAAGAGCGAAGAAGGCCACCTTGAGCTGGCGGCTTATCTGGAAAGCGGCAAAGTGGTCATAGAGGTTTCCGACGACGGCCGGGGGATCAACAGGCAGAAACTGCTCGACAAGGCGGAGGAAAGGGGCATCATAAGCAAAGACACGCGCCTCAATGACGGCGAGATCCTCAACCTCATCTTCCATCCCGGCCTGTCGACCGCCGAAGCCATTACCGATCTTTCGGGACGGGGCGTCGGCATGGATGTGGTGAAGAGTTCCATAAACGAACTGCACGGCAACGTGGATATCATCTCCGGAGAGGGGACGGGAACGACCTTCAAGCTCTACCTGCCCCTGACCCTGGCCATTCTGGACGGCATGCTCATCAGCATCGGAGCGGAAAAATATATTATCCCCACCCTTTCCATTCTCGAAATTTTCCGGCCCGAGGCCGTTCACCTCAAATCCGTGTCGGGGGGCGAGGAACTGATATTCTTCCGGGGCAATTATATACCGATGATACGCCTCCATAGAATATTTAATATTTCAGAGGCGATTCTCGAGCCCTCGGAGGCCGAGGTTATCGTCATCAACAGCGGCGGCATCAAAGCGGCCATACTGGTGGATAATGTGCTGGAGCAGTATCAGATTGTTCTGAAATCCCTTCAGAAGAACTTCCGGAAGGTGGAACATATCTCGAGCGCCACGATTCTGGGAGACGGCGATGTGGCTCTTATAGTCGATATCCAGAGTCTGGTAAAAACCAAGCAGCAGGCAAAATAATGTATAGAAAATTCGATTCGAAATTCAAGACGCAGATTATGACAATCTTTGCGGGGGAATACTACATCAGCTCTTCCGGAGAAGTCATATCCACGGTCCTGGGTTCCTGTATCGCTGTCTGCCTGTACGATCCCGTCAACCGGATCGGCGGCATGAACCACTTCATGCTGCCCTCGGGAAGTCAGGAGTCTATGATTTCAAATTCCATGATCGAAAAGGAAAAACTCACGGAACAGTCCATGCGCTACGGCATAACCGCCATGGAAGTCCTTATAGGGGAAATGCAGAAACGGGGGGCCGAAAGAATCCATCTGAAAGCGAAAATTTTCGGAGGCGGCAAGGTTATCAACAAAAATATGACCGGCACGACCGTAGGCGATAAAAATATCGGTTTCGCCCGGGCTTATCTCAAAATGGAAAAAATCCCCATAGAAAGTGAAAATGTCGGTGACACATGGGGCCGCAAGATTTTCTTTCTGACAGAAAACAATTCGGTCTTTGTCAAGAAGGTAGATCTTGAACCGGCTGTTGAAGAGGAAAGAAACTACATGCAGAAGCTCAAGGCTCTGAAGCAGAAATCCGATGTTACCATTTTCTGATGGGAGGAGACGATAAGTGTTCGTTTTGAATGACAGAGAATACGAATACATTTCCCGCGCCGTTTACGATTATGCGAAAATCAACCTGACCGAGCAGAAGCGGCCGCTCATCGTCTCCCGGCTGTCCAAGAGAATCCGCGAACTGAAGATGAACAGTTTCGCCCAGTATGTAAAGTACCTTAAAGAGGAGCAGACAGGACGGGAATTCGAATTACTGGTAGACTCACTATCCACCAATTTCTCCCATTTCTTCAGGGAACCCCACCATTTCGATTTTCTCAGACATGAGGTTCTTGAAAAAGCGGGACGGGAACAGCTGACGATCTGGTCCGCGGCAGCATCGACCGGCCAGGAGATCTATTCCATTCTTATAACCATCAAAGAATACGAGAGGGAGACGGGACGGAAGATAAATGTCAGGCTTCTCGCTTCGGATATCTCCCGCAAAGTGCTGGAAGCGGCATCGAAAGGGGTTTATCAGGAGAGGGATGTGGAGAAAGTCCCCCGCCCTGTTCTGGAGAATTATATCCTGCGCGGAACCGGAGAAAAAAGCAAACTGGTCAAAGTGAAAAAAGAGCTGGTGGATAAGGTGAATTTTTTCCGGATCAACCTCAATGACAAAATCTACAGGCTGCAGAAAATGGATGTGATTTTTCTCCGCAATGCCATTATTTATTTTGATCACGACACGAAGGTGGAGCTGATAAACAGACTGCACAATTACATTAAGCCCGGTGGGTTTCTCATACTGGGGCACAGCGAGTCCCTGTCGGGCCTATCCGATAAATTCGAACTCATCGGAAAAACGATCTACAGGAGGATTGGGGATGATTGATATACTGGTGGTTGATGATTCAGCGCTGGTCCGCAAGGTTCTCACCGATATAATAAAAAAAGCACCGGACCTCCATCTGGTCGATACAGCCTTCGATCCGATTTTCGCCATTGAAAAATTGAAAAAGAACAAAGTGGATGTCATCATCCTCGATGTGGAAATGCCGCGGATGGACGGTCTCACCTTTCTGGAAAAATTGATGAAAGTGCGCCCCACACCGGTCATAATTCTCTCGTCCCTGACTCAGAGAAATGCGGAGATTACTCTTCAGGCTTTTGAACACGGTGCCTTCGATGTTCTGGCGAAACCGGAGGACATTCTTCAGCTAGAGGAACTGGAACCGACGATTCTGCAATCAATCCGCAACGCGGGCAAACCTCAGGTGAAGGATAAACTGCTGCTCCGTTTTAAAAAAACGACCGGAGCCGTCCAGCAGGAGGAAAAAGCTCCCCAGGCCCATTTTACGATTTCCCGGAGCACGACCGACAAGGTCATAGCCATAGGCTCTTCAACGGGAGGAACCACAGCCATAATGGATATTCTGTCGGAACTGCCCGTCGATATACCGGGAATCGTTATCGTCCAGCATATGCCTCTCCGTTTCTCCCACGCCTTTGCGGAGCGGCTCAACGCCAACCTGCCCCTGACGGTGAAGATCGCCGAAACAGGAGACCGGATTCAGAATGGCTTTGTCTACGTGGCTCCGGGAGAACAGCACTGCTCGATAAAGTCGAGTGGCGCCAAATACGTGATCAATCTCCGGGAGGGGCCGCGGGTGCACTACCACAAACCGTCGGTCGCCGTCCTTTTCAATTCCGTTGCCAACTATGCCGGGCCCAATGCCATCGGCGTCATGCTCACCGGCATGGGCGATGACGGCTCCATGGCCATGAAGGAGATGAAAGACGCGGGCAGCTATAATATCGTACAGGATGAACAGAGCAGCGTCGTCTGGGGCATGCCCGGCAAAGCGGTGGAATACGGAGCGGCATCCATAGTCCTGCCACTGGGTAAAATTGCCGGTGAAATTTGCCGGCATTTGAACAATAATTAATTTAGATCAATTTCTGGAGGAGCGAAATGAGTATCAGAGAAAACAGAACAGGAGATAGGGTCGAGCTTGTTGTGGACAGTCTATCTCTTGCCGGGGATGAAGCAACAGCCCTGAAGGAAAAAGCGGTGGAGCTTATTGACGGGGGACAGATAAAACTGAACCTGAATCTCAGCAAACCGGAATATATCGACAGTTCGGGTATCGGAAAACTTCTTTTCATGAACAAAAAAATTGAGAAACTTGGCGGAGAGTTCAGAATAACATCCATCAACTCGACGCTCTACGATTTTCTGGAGTCGCTGGCCATAACCAAAGTTATGGATATCGCCACACCGTGAGAAAATTGTTTCTCATACAGGCAGCCGTCCCGGGGGCGGCTTCTCTCTTTAGGGGGAGCCGGACTGTTGAAAAGCACGACTCCTCCATCAGGCGCCATATCACTTCCCGCAGCGATGAAGAGATTCGCTGCATTTCCCATAGGAAAGGGCAATTCCTTAAGATCCGGTATAAATGGAAAAAATAAAAACGCTCCGCCGGGCTTTTTACATGATAATCCTCCCCTTTAATGCATCGGTTATCTTCCTCTTCTTTTTTCTCATACAGTGGCTCGAATTGAAGGAAACCTATTCCGGCTTAAGGGAAAAACTGATTATAACCCTTCAGCAGGAGAACGCGAAGCTGGCCTATCCCCTGTGGGTTCTGGATTACGAACGACTTGAAGAGTTGAGTATAGCGCTTTTAAATGACAGCGACATAAGGGGAATCAATATATACGGCGATGATGACTCGCCGATTGTAACTATGGGGACGACAAAAGGATACATGCGTGAAACCATGGATTTTCTGAGTTACCGGGAAAACGCCAAAGATGAAGCACTCTCCGGTTTACCCGTTTTTTTTCTTGAAGCTCTGGCGATTTATGATAGCCGTGAAAAGAGTTTCAGCCGGGGCAGTCCGATCCTCTATCAGAGCGGGAAAGAAGAAATACCTGTAGGCTCTGTTTACCTGACAATAAGCGACAGAAATATCCGGGGAAGTTTTATCAGACAATTACGTCTGTTTATTATCTTCTTTCTGGCCATTTTCACTCTGATCTCACTTTCCGTATCCTTTGCCTATTACTGGACGGTACAGCTTCCCCTGAGGGAAATCAGGTCCTTTATCAGGGAAAAGGAAAAATTGGGCAGTATTATAAAAGATCATCCCGAAGAGGACAGAAGTAATGACCTGTCCTATATCCGCAAACGCTTTGAAAGGCTCTGGAACAGGCAGGACGATCTGCTTCAGGAACTGCACAACAGCAAGGAATACTACCGCAATCTTCTGAACAGCCTTCCCATGGGAGTCGTTCTCATAGACAGGGAAGATCTGATTCTCGAATCCAATTTCGCCTTTCAGGTCCTGACAGGTTATTCGGAACGTGAAATCCGCCGGATGACCATGGAGGACTTTACGCCGGAGCCCTATCAGGCCTCGGACAAAAAAAACCTCGAGGTTCTGAAAGCGACAGGATTATTCAAGCCCTATGAGAAAAGAATAAAGACCAGAAAGGGACGGGAAATACCTGTCCGTCTGAACGGCTCCTCCATTTCCCGGGGAGATGAATACAGAATCATAATCAGCTTCGAGGATATTTCGGAAAA